>CALVBU010000041.1 GCA_944325875.1 Candidatus Gastranaerophilales bacterium | reverse complement strand
AGGCTGAGAATTCATATTTTTATCTTCCTTTGCATTATTGTTAAAGATTTTTTCTATTTTCTTGCAAAAATCTTTATATTTATTCTCACTAATATCAGTTAATGTTTTTAGATTCCATTGTTTTATATCAAGTTCATTGAAGTCTACATTATATATGCCATTGTGTGTCCAATTAACTCTCCTAATGCTTTTGTATTCGTTTCTGGTATCGTCATAAATATAACCAGATTCAACAACTCCTCTTCCTAAAAGAATTGGTTCTAACCCTTTTTTTACATATACGATATCACCAATATTCATTTCATTTGCAAATTCCCAATTGGTTTTAGAATCATTCATTGGATATGAATTATCTGATCTATCTTTTTGTAATTCTTTTGCAATTTCTTCTTTTGAAGAATATTTTTTTAGATTTCCTAATTTGTTCCATCCAACTGCCATAATCCCCTGGTTATAAAATTCATTCCAGTGACAAGATTTTGCACCTGCAGCGTAAAGCCAAAATTTAGTAGGTATTTGATCAAAATTATTATTATTTTCTATAATTGCATTTATTGCCTTTATTGCAAATTTAACGGTTTGTGGGTTTGTTGTTACATAATATTCACCATTTAATGTCCACTTGTGGCTATCAGGGACTTTTCTAAATCCTTTAATAGACTTTTTGAGTGTTGTAGTCATTTCTTTAGGTAATAGATCATAATTTACTAAAATTTTAAATTGGTTGTCTCGTTTATTTAAAAAATGGATTTCAGCAATATTTTTATTATCTTTTTCTATTTTCGTGTAATTAGTATTAACATTAACAATATTTAAACTAGTAAAATTATCTAAAAGCTCTTGTCTGAATTGTTCAACGCATTTACGACCTGAGTTATTATATGGAGTTATTAAAATTATGTCATCAGGGAAATCAATATCATCATATAATGGTGCATCTTGCCAGGGGTCATGTTCTGCTGGAGATAATTGTTTAGTATTATTTTTTATAACATTATTTATAATTTCAGTTACTAACTTTACTGGATATTGAATATTGTTATGTATGAAATAACAAGTATCAGCCCCCCTTTTTGAAGGTATGCCATTGTTATCTATATAATTAAATGCTGATAATATTTCTGAAAGTTTAATCTCCCCAATAATTGCTTTTAACTCTTTTGTATTATTTTGTCCAAATGTCATACTTCACTCCTTTTCTACAAGGATAGCACAAAAATTTGCAGGAGTTATTCTATACCTAAAATTTCACGCTCGATTTGGCGGATGAAGTCCAGGGAAAGTTCGGTTTTTATTTGCGGTGTTTCGTTTTGAGTATTGTTTTCTTTTAATTCAGGAAGAAAGTTTAAAATATTTACAAGGGAATAGTATTCTGCTTGGCTTATCTGGCTGTTAGTTTTATTACTGTTTGTGATTTTATCCATAAGTTTTTGGGCAAACTTTTGCAAGTCCTCTTTGAACTGCGATTTATCATACATCGATTCTTTGCGCTTTTTATCCCAATCATATTGCTTTTTCCAGTAAAACAAAGTTCTTTTTGCAATCCCAAGTTCTTGAGAGATTTCACTAATGGTCGAGCCTTTTAAAAACATTTGCTCTGCTTGTTTAAATAATTTCATTTTACTCATTAAAAGCCCTCAAAAATTAAGTTTTCTATTCCAAAATGGTTTTTGTCTTGTACTTTTTTAACCTGATAGACGCAACTTCTATCAATCACTCCAAGGTGTTGGAAATACTTTATCAATTGATTTAGAAGAGCCATTGTGTTTTTAATTCTGCGGGGTTTCAGGCGTCTTAATTCGCAGACTTTAAAAAGTTCTTTTATCGACTCAATATCAATTTCATGCAGGTAATAGCAGTTTATAAAAGGTATAATATTGAAGTTAAAAATTGCGTTATAGTTCCTGTAGGTCTCGAATTTGCAGTATTTTTCGACATAATTTTTCATAAAATATTCTTTTGCATCTTCTATACTAATTTTTAGGTGTTTATTTTTTAGCGGGCTGAATATTTCATAATTTTCACCCGTTTTCGTTTCCTCATTGTATTTATAAATCCCGTTTTCAAAAAGTATTTTATTGCTGTTCAAAAGCTGTTCAAGTTTTGTTTTGCAATTGCATTCTGCTATCAATTCAATATCATCAAGGGTAAATTCTTTTAATCTCTTAGCTAATTTTTCTATATTCATACTAGTTCCTTTATAATTTCAAATGTAATTTCTGTTAGACCATTTTCTTTTGCAATAGTTTCAAGTTTGCTTATAAGCTGTACAATTTGTCTGAACCTATTGTATTTTTTGTGGATATATTCTATCGAATCAGGGGTAAACGGTATTTCAGAGAGTTGGCTAAAAATTTGGCTCAAATCTTCTATTTCAAAGGTTTCAAACTTTACAATCTCACTAAATCTGTCATATAAATGCTTGTATCTTTCAAGTTTTCTAAGAGCCAAACCCATCCCAACAAAGATTATCGGGCAATCTGTTTTATCGTGGATATCTCTTAGGGTCTCGACACTTTTGTAATTGTTCATCAGGTA
>CALVBU010000040.1 GCA_944325875.1 Candidatus Gastranaerophilales bacterium | reverse complement strand
TGTCTTGTAACTTTTAGAGCTGAATCTAATTTCTGGCATTTCAAATAAGCTTGCAGTTTATCTAGATTGCAACTTTCAAGCTCATTTTCATTTACTTCAGAATATTCTTTAATAGCAATAGATTCTCGCATTAATCTTCCTGTTTAAATTTATCCTGCTTTAGTGCCCCAACAAAATCTTTAACTTCGTTAGGTGTTTTGAATTCATACATAGAATCTTCACAGTCATTTTTTAATTCTTCTGGAATAGTAATTTCTTTTATAAAGCCAGGAATAACTAATTTTAATTTTTCCCAATCACAATAAAAATATTCATTCAATAGAGGAATAATTTCACTAAACCAGATTTCTTTCAAAATATTGGTGTCTGCGTTAGCATATTTTGTATTTATAAAATAACTATGACCAATTTGATGGTCTCTATCTAACAAAATTTTAATTTTTGTATTTAACTTGTCAAAAACAGATTGAAAACCACAACCAAAATCAGCAACCAATTCAGGTTTTGGCATCATTTCAACGAATTTGAAACGACGGCGAAGAGCAATATCAATACTTGCAATAGAACGATCAGAAGTGTTCATTGTTCCAATGATATATAAGTTGTTAGGTACTCCAAATTTGGATTTTGTATATGGTAAAGTTACCAATAATTGTTCTTTTTCAACTTTTGTATTTTCAAAATTCCGTTCCTTATTTGGGCGAACTCTTTTGTTTGTTTCTATTAAGGTAATTAGTTCTCCAAAAATTTTAGAAATATTACCTCTATTTATTTCATCAATAATTAATAAATATTTATTGTCGGGATCCGAATTAGCTTGTTGACAAATTTCTTTGAAAATACCTTTATTATATTCATATGATATTTGGGAATTATCTTCTTCTGCATTAATGTTAGGTTTAATCCCTTCAACAAACTCTTCATACGAATATGATTGGTGGAATGTAATAAATTTATAGAAATCTTCAATTTTTCTTGTATTATTTGGCGCTTTGTATTGTTCAACTTGGTCCGCCAAGTTTTCTTCTACAAATTTAATACCATCATCAGTTAGATACCATTCTGAATTCTTATTTTTTTCGAAAATAAAAGGAGTTTGTCTGTTTGTATAATTTACTGTTTTACAATCTTCCGATGTATGAATTTGCATTTGTGCCCACAATGCAGCTCTTAAGTTTTTATTTTCTCTTGTGAGTGCAAATGCTTTAATAATTTTTTGTTGCATTAAATCAGAAACTTTATATTTGTTTTGTTTGCCATTTAAATACATAGAGATAGCGATGGCTGTATACCAACTTAAATCTTTAACTATATCGTTGAGTTTTTGTTCTTCACTGTTAATGTTTAAGCCAGGGTTAGAACTTAATATATTTTCAATGTATTCTCTCATTTTATATGTTTTTCCTGTTCCAGGAGGTCCATATAAAATTTGATTAAGAGGTTGAGTGCACATATTTTTATTTTCCTGTGTTTTATTATTAAAAACTTTTTCTATTTTTTTGCAAAAATCTTTATATTTATTTTCACTAATATCAGTCAATGTTTTTTGATTCCATTGTTTAATATCAAGTTCATTGAAGTCTACATTATATATGCCATTGTGTGTCCAATTTACTTTTCTAATGCTTTTATATTCATTTCTGGTATCGTCATAGATGTAATCAGATGTAACAACTCCTCTTCCTAAAAGAATTGGTTCTAATCCTTTTTTTACATATACGATATCGCCAATATTCATTTCATTTGCGAATTCCCAATTTGCCTTTGAATTGTTCATTGGGTATGAGTCTTGAGGACCATATTTTTGTAATTCTTTAGCAATTTCATCTTGGGAATGATAATTTTTTAAATTTCCTAAATGATCCCAGCTCAAAGCCATAATTCCTTCTTTATAGAACTCATCCCACTTATAAGATTTTTCACCTGCAGCATAAAGCCAATATGAAGAATTTTTAAATTGCTGATGGAAATCTTGTATTATACTATCTAAGCTAGAAATAATTTCTTCTTTATACTTTTCAATATCATTTTCATTTTCAATTGTTAAAAGTGTTTTACGAAAAAAGGTGTTTTTATCATTAGCTTGTAAGTTTGAAAAATCAATATTCCAATAGGTTTCAGGTTTGTTGCTCTCTGATATTCCATATCCTATATAAAAATTATCTATTTTGTTTTTTCGATCATAAAACAAGGATGGGTAGATCCCTTTTGTTGTTTTTTGTTTATGTGCAAGAAAAGTTATCCAAGGTGTATTTACAAATTTAGAATTTCCCCCATATGCTTTATAAAAATGTGCATTTAAGATGGTTTGATTGTACTCTTTTTTATAATCAGAAGTTTTTAATCCTACAGTTTCATTTTTTACTCCTGATATAAACTTTTTTATTAAAACAATAAGTTCATCTGAATTTATTTTTTCAACCATACTTAACTCCTTTTTCTTTAGCGTATCACAAAAAGGTTCTTAGAAAAGATTTTTGTATGTTTCTATTATTTTGTCATTGATATCTATGAAAATGACTTTTTCAAGGCAATCGTTTTTGTTTATAAATTCTGTCACTGTATCGTAGGCGATTTTGCAAGCTTTATCTATCGGGAAATGATAAACACCACAAGATATTGCAGGAAATGCTATTGTTTTGATGTTATTTTCTTTTGCAAGATTTAGTGCTGTTTTATAACAGGATTTCAAAAGTTCCGACTCGTTTTTGTTTCCACCGTACCAAACAGGACCGACCGTATGGATTACATATTTGGCAGGCAAGTTATAGCCTTTTGTAATTTTGGATTGTCCCGTTTCGCAACCGTTTAGGGTTCTGCATTCTGCAAGTAATTCTTTCCCTGCTGCACGATGAATTGCTCCATCTACACCTCCACCACCAAGTAAAGTTCTATTTGCGGCATTTACGATTGCATCAACTTTTAGTTTTGTTATATCCCCTTTTAAAATTTCTATTTCTGTCATAGTTTACCTTTTGTTGAATTCCCCTTTAGTTTATTCTATCACTTTTGTGTCCAATTGATACAAATTTAAATTAAACAGTTCCAATTGAGATTAATAAGAGCGATTACTATAGGTAGGAACAATACTTGA
>CALVBU010000039.1 GCA_944325875.1 Candidatus Gastranaerophilales bacterium | reverse complement strand
ACTGTAGAAGTTTTATTAATCTTTTGCTTTACCGGATAATAATAATATGATATCCCGTTTTTCTTAAACTCATTTAATATATCCTTATACGAGGATATATCGTCGAATGCATATAAATTTTTACGATACATCAAGCAATTTTTAATAACATTTTCAGTTATTTTCAAATTAGTCGCTTTCTCTAGAACTTCAAGATGCCCCAAGATGACTGTATCAAAATGTTTATCTGCCCAATTAATATTCTTATATGCAATGGAAGTATACTTATCTTGCTTTTGCGATATTCCTATCTCGACAATTTCTTTAATTTCAAATTTTAATTTATTTTGATTTAAAACTAAAGTTTGAATTTCTTTATTATAGGGCAATACAATCGCCTCATTAATATGAAAATCTGGTCCGTTATTTACATATAACTTTGGATTTTCTTCAATACGATTTGCTCCCTCTATCAATTTTTTTAATATTACGTTATAATCTCTGTATCTATAATACAAATCGATTATCTTATTAGATATCACTGGAGCTGCAAAGCTTGATCCTGATACAGTGCAGAAATGCCCTTTTTCATTTGGGAGACGCCAATCAATACCTTTGGCTTTAAAATTAACAGGTGAATTTTTTATATGAATATAAGTGCTTGCATCAACACAGGTTACATCATAATCCACCCCTATAACATTTTCAAATGCAGCCGGGAAAGACATGCACCCCGCATTATCGAAAGCACTTACAATAAATATATTCTTCTTAAAAAACTTTTTACAAATCTTTTCTAATTGATAATAATTATCACAAGTCTTAATTCCAGCACTTATATGAATTAAGATGTAATCATCTAATTGATTATAAATCCAATCTAACGCCTCAATTAATTTCTCTTCACTAATTTCTCGATGCTCTTTATCAAACAGTTTTATAATAAAAATAGATAAATATGGATGTTGTTTTGAAATTTGATACGCAACAGCGGTTCCATGTCCAAGATCATCTTCAATATTCAAAGAATAATCTATTAAATTATATCCACTGCAATTGCCTATAACATCTTTTGCAACACCACTATCAATTATAACTATTTTGCTCATTTTTTCTCCCCAGGCGCGGAAACGCACTACGGCACAAAATGCCGTAGTGGTTCCACTTAGTTTTTAGCAGCTGCAACCAAGCCAGCCGTTCTCAATGAAAAGACAAACCATTGTCTTCTTCGAGCGCGGCTTTTGAAGCTTTTTCATGACTAATTACCTCCCCATATGTATTTTAAAAACGCTACATAGCGTTCTTAATCTAAATTTTCCACTCCTACGCTCTTCAATAAAGAAACAAAATCATTAATTGATTGTAATTTCGTGTCTAAGATAACCATTTCGTCAATGCTGACATTAAATTCTTCCTCTAAGGACACTAAAATCGAAATTAGCTGCAGTGAATCTATTTCCAAATTTTCAGATTCAAAATCGTAAATCCCGACACTCTCAAGAATTGCTTTTATCTTTTCGTACATTATATTTCTCCTATACGACTAAATTGTATCATACAAATACTATTAAGATCTTCTTTTCTGCAATCCTCTGCAATACCTTTAACTCTTCTGTAAGAACAGCCCACTGCATAACATTGCGGTAAAAACTTACATGATTGACATTTTGATAAGTCTTTTTTTATCCCAACCCAAGTTTTTTGTTTTCCCCTATCAATAAAAGCTACTCCGTCCGATTTAATTTTCCCTATACAATTTAACAAGCGTATATCCGTGTCTAAATCATACATGGCTAAGGTGCATTTATGCAATGTCAAATCCCAATTGACTATAAAACCATTTTCTCGACTCGCCGCACATACATTAATTTCATGACTATATTTAAAAAATTCTGGAACATTAATCTCTTTTTCAGCAGCCATTTCCCAAGCCATAATATAGTTTTTATCAGTCGGCATATTGCATTTAAATGATTTTATGTCCTCCCCGCCCCAATCTTGTACTTTTTCAATATAGAGAATAAATCGCTTATCTTCCCCAAAATTTTTTTCGAAAAAATTCAGAAAAGATTCAAAATCTCTTATTATGTTTTTACTTATATTCACTCGTATAACAATTTGAATAAATGGAAATTTACAACTTTTCTTTATATTCCTTAAGTTTGAAATAATCTTTTCAAAACTTCCTGCGCCTGATTTTAATGGTCTTTGCCTATTATGCGTGTGCTCCAACCCATCAACTGTAATTTGAAAAAAATAAACTCCACTTCTAACTAACCCGTTAAACACATCTGTAGATAAAAGATATGCATTTGTTGTCATTGTAGAAAATAATAATACTCGAAACTCTTTACAAGCCGCTTTGCAAGAATTCATGAATTTAATTACTTCATTTGAACATAATAATGGCTCTCCCCCAAACCAATTAATAATTAGCATACTTAGTTTAGGAAGTTGTTTATAAACATATTGAAACAAGATATCCCAACTTTCTTCACTCATACGATGCGATTCTTTTGTTTCATAACAATAAACACATCTAAAATTACATGCATCTGTCGGAATAATCGTTAGCTCTAACTTATGCTTTGTTAAAACTTCATTTTCCGCATTCGCAATGTATTCAGAAAGCTCATCAACATTAGAATCTACCAAAAACTCATTTGAAACTAAAAAGTGAAATTCATTATCGTCTTTAAATTTTTTCGTTTCAAATTCTTCTTTTGATAGAAAAAAATCTTTACCATTCCTAAAATTGTATAAATAAATCTTTTCGTCGTCAATAAATTTATAAAATAAATATTTTGTCCATAGATAATTCATATTATTTCCTTTTGGTAATTTACACAATTGGGAAGTCCTATGTCAAAATTTCTATAAGATTGTTCCGACATAGCTTTGCAAAAATTGCAATATGGCGAATTTATACATGTTGAGCAACGACCCGTTGTTTTTCTATGGCGCAACATATATAGAACTTTAGATTTTTCCCAATATTGATTTAAATCACTATATTTTTCCGGATAGTATAAATGCGTACAAGGCATAAATGAACCATCAACATTTATACAGCAGAATGTTATCCCAGCTGCGCATCCGATAATATGGCTTTTATTTGCTCCATAACAAAATACCTGTAGAGTATTGTAGCAGTTTTGGATACTACATATACTTCTATTGTTTATAATTACCTTTTTAAGGTACT
>CALVBU010000038.1 GCA_944325875.1 Candidatus Gastranaerophilales bacterium | reverse complement strand
TCTAAAACTAGCACGGTAGGTGTATATAGGTGTATAAAATTTTATATTTATTAATCACAATACATAAATGATGGGTTTTCTATTTTATCCCACATATCTTTAAGCAAAACCCCATTTATATTTGCTTTGTTTTCAAATTCTTTTCGCGAAGTATATTCTTGCTGAAAATTTTTACTACAAAATACAATATAACAATCGTCATTACTTTTAGAATTTTTATTAGCTTTTAAAAACACTTCATATACTTCACTATTATATTCAAACAACATTTCACTATAAAAATATAAACCATTAACAAATTCATTAAAAGTTGCCTTAAAGGGTTTTCCTTGTCTATATTGTTCTCTTGCAGTTGTAGGAGTTACAAGCATAGGATAGCTTATTCCTGCTTTCTTCTCTAACATCTCTTCATCTTTGCTGAATTTCCAACCACAATTTTTACATTCGCCATTACCATATTGGTCTTGAGTGGCAATTTGCCCACAAATTGAACATCTTACTAATTGGTCTTTAACATATAATTGATTTTTCATTTTTTCCCTTTATTAAATTTTTTTAATAATTAACTATCATAGTCGTAAGGAATTTTATTTTTCTTTTTGCCTTCAAGATTTATTATGTAACCATTTTCAACTTTGCAATACCAGTCCGGATATTTTCTAGGTAGACTATTTTTAATCATTTCGTCAGTGCACTTACCATCTTTTACCAACTCTAAATCTTCAATTTTTATAGGGATACAAATATCATTTTTTAATTTGAAAATATTTTCTTCTTTACTCATAAATTCTCTATCTAGTGTTCTTTGGTCTTGAAAGCAAACAAAGAACTCACCAAATCTTATTTCAGCATCAATAATTGTGCCAATCATTCCAGCAAATATATTTTCTTTTCTATATTCATCTCTGTCTTTTATAACCTTAACATCATCTAACATTTTCATTACTGCCAACCTCCTAATGGTGTATTCATTTTTAATTTTTTATTTGGAAAAATCATATAATTTGTTGTTACATTGTATGTTTTCCCTATTTTTTCATTTTTGCCTGGAATGCTAATATTTAAATTTATTTTAAATCCAAAGTTATTATAGTTTTCTTTATAATAATTCCCATAAAGATATGCTTCTTTTGTTTTTTGCAGTAACATATCAACAAATTCACTAAATTCTTTTTCTTGATATCCCATAGACTTAATCCAACCGGACTTGCTTTTAAATAAATATTGTATTTTGCCCTCTGGAACAATAAGTTCTATCTCATCTATTGAATTAATTTGTACTGGCACTTCTTTACAATGACATCTAAAATGATACAACCCGGGAATAAGTCCATTGATAATACTATTTAAGATATCAATTCCAGTTATATCAAAAGGTTTTGGTTTTTTATTTTCTTCATTTTTAAAACAGCATTTATTTACAGCCACACACTTTACACAATGATTTTTTGTTGTCCCTTCTATAACTCCAGTATCATAACCATAATCTTCTATAGTTATATTGTTTTGATTATCTACAACCTGAATCCAATTCCCTAGAATATTATCAAACACACTCATATTATATCAAATCTCCTTTTAAAATACAAAAGGTTAAAAAAACAAATTATTTCTCAACCCATATTTGTATTATATCATTGAATTTTTATATATTCACTAAACTGTGCTATATTTTACTATTTACATTTCAAAATCTTTTTCTTTTTTCTTTCTTGATTTTCTTTCTTCAAGTAATTATTCAAGCAAATCATCATATTCTTCATCTGTCATACTTGCAATTAAATCTTCTTTTCTGCTTTCTATGTCTTCCTTCCTTTTTTGGTCATCTAAATACATTTGCACTTCTTTAATTTTTTCGTTAAGTTTTTCGGTGGTTTTCTTTTAACAAAGAAATGCCGTATGGGTGCAAAAATTGATCACAACCACCCATATGGCATGGTAATAATTTATTTTAAATTAAATTAAAAACAAAACTTGATTAATTCCACTCCACCAGAGCATCGCCACTGCCAAGACATTTTTGCAGGCTTTGAATATCGTCAATGTGTCCAATTTTTGTGTATGAATATAGCGTTTTGAAACTTTGATAAAAAAGAACAAGGCAATCATTTCCAAAAAGCATAACATCGCCTGCGGAAATAAATTTTATTTCTTTTGGTTTCGCTGGCAAAGTTTTATCAAGATAGACATATTTTTCATTTCCGTTAAGTTCATGCATTAAGCTCTTAAGTGGCAAAAGTTTTTTAAGTGTTTGGACTGTAATATTATTTTCAAGACTTATTTCAAATTTATTTTCCCCTATTTTTATAAACATTTTCATATCTCCTTTTTTCATTATAACACAAACAGCAAAACTTGTTAAAGAATTTATCATGTATATTGCCTTTATTTTGATTAAAAAATAAAATTTGGGCAACGCTTTTTGTGGGGGTATTTTTTATGAATCCATTTGAAGTAAAAACAAAAGAAGTTGATAAATATTTTATGGACTGGTCAAAGATGTATGCAAAGCCCTATGATAAGGAAAAGGTTGATCCATTCACCAAAGTGCGTGTGATTTTGATGAACGGAACAGAATTTGAATCAAACTGGTTTTTGCACCAGTTTTCAAGGCACTGTGATGAGCCTGAAATAAAAAAGCAAATTGCAATTGTGCGTGCGCAAGAACAACAACAGCAAAAGCGCATTGCAAGCCTTAAACCGAAAGACGAGAATATGCTTGAAACAACAATCGCCTATGAGCAACTAGCAATTGAACTCACTGCAATCTTAGCAAAAAATGAGAGCAACCAGGACAACTTGAATGCACTTAATTTTGCATTACTTGAAGATTTTGACCACCTCTATCGTTTTGCTAATCTTCTAAAAATGGACTATGGCATTGAATCTGAGTTTTTGGTTGGTAAACTAACCGAAATCATGCCCGGCAGACCAACCATTTCCGAACATCGCTATCCAACAGACAACATCAAGCGTGCCCTGAATAACAGCACCGCAGACCCGCAATCTGTTTTGATTTCCAATATCATCACAGCAGCAGAACAGCAAACCATGAATTTCTATATGAACCTTGCAAACTTCTATCCAAATGACTATGGGCGAAAATTGTTCAGTGAAATTGCACTCATTGAAGAACAGCATGTGTCTCAATATGAATCACTCAAAGACCCAACTTGCACCTGGCTTGAAGGCTGGGTTATGCACGAATA
>CALVBU010000037.1 GCA_944325875.1 Candidatus Gastranaerophilales bacterium | reverse complement strand
TTATATAATAAAAAAATATATAAAATTAAATACTCATTTTGAGTGTTACAAATAATCATTTAAGGTGTTTCTTTACATTGGGGACTGTACGGATAGTTTGATTTTTCTTAATATAGCTGAAATCCGCACCATTTTTGAAGTGTACGGACAAAATGATTATTTTGGTAAAGTCCAGTTGTGTAAATAATTAAAAATTTATTATACATTAAATTAATATACTAAGTATAATATTTTATTATCTTAACTTTACTGTGTTTATTTTCGTTTTTAAGTTTGATATTATCTTTGAAAATTCTTCATCAGTATAAGTTGATTCCTTCATTAAATTTTCATCCAAAATTTGGGATGGAACAAACTTTTGAAGATAATATTTTTTCGCTCCAGAAATTAGATCACCTATGTTATCAAAATCATTTTTCGACAACATAGATCTAACTACAGTAGTTCTAAATTCATACTCAATACCTGAGTTCATAATCAAATTAATACTTTTTTTAATGTTTTCTTCATCAACATTGACATTAACTATTTTTGAATAATTATCTAAAGGGGCTTTTATATCCATAGCAATATAATCGACATAAGCCATAGATTTTTGTAATATTTCAGGGAAACATCCATTAGTATCCAACTTAACGAAGAATCCAAAATCCTTAACCTTTTTTATAAACTCAACTAAATCTTTTTGTATACAAGGCTCACCACCTGTAATAACAACGCCATCTATTCGACCTTTTCTCCTATTCAAAAACTCAAAAATTTCTTCTTCTGAATATTTAGCCGTCATAGCATTTATTAATTCAGGATTATGGCAATATCCACATCTAAAATTACATCCTAAAGTAAAAATAATTGCACTTATTTTGTCAGGATAATCCAAAAATGAAGTTTTTTGCAAACCTCCAATAAGCATTATCTACTCTCCAGTCTTTACTTAAAAAGGGCACCAGCGTATTAACACTGACACCCCTAAAAATTTTATAATTTACTCACAAACAGCAAAAGTCTGTCTATCACAAAACTCTTTTTGTTTACCCTTATTCCACTGACTTACAGGTCTTATATAACCTACAATACGAGAATAAACTTCACATTTTTCTCCACACTCTGGGCATTCAAAGTGTTCGCCTGCAATATAACCATGATTTGGACAAGTACTAAATGTAGGAGAAAAAGTAAAATATGGCAAATGATAGTTATTACAAACTTTTTTAACAAGATTTTTGATAGTTCCGATACTTTTAATTCTTTCTCCTGCAAAAATGTGAACAACAGTTCCACCAGTATATTTTGTTTGTAAGTCATCCTGATGATCCAACACTTCAAAAACATCATCAGTATAATTAACCGGTAATTGTGTTGAATTTGTATAATATGGATATTTACCATGATCCAATTTTGCAAGACGGTAAGAAGTTCCCTCACCAGGAGTTGCCTCAAGATTATAATTATTACCAGTCTGTTTTTGGAATTCTACAATCTTGTCTCTCATAAAATCCATTACCTCCAGTGCAAAATTTTTACCCCTAAAACTTCCTATATCATCTTGCAAAAAGTTCTCACAAGCCTCATTCATACCAATAAGACCAATTGTTGAAAAATGATTTTTCCAATATACTCCATAACGAGCTTTTATATCTCTTAAGTAAAACTTAGTATACGGATATAAATTCTTATCAGTATAGTCTTCTAGCAATTTTCTTTTAATTTCAAGACTTTCTTTTGCAATTTCCATTTTTGCAGCGAGTATTTCAAAAAATTCAAACTTACTTTTTGCACTCTGCGCAATTTTAGGAAGATTTATAGTTACAACCCCGACAGAACCGGTCAAAGGATTCGAGCCAAATAAACCGCCACCTCTATATTCAAGTTCTCTATTATCTATTCTCAAACGACAACACATAGAACGAGCATCTTCTGGAGACATATCAGAATTAATAAAATTAGAGAAATATGGAATACCATACTTAGCAGTCATTTCCCAAAGACCAACTAAATTCTCATTATCCCAATCAAAATCCTTTGTTATGTTATAAGTCGGTATAGGAAATGTAAATACTCGACCTGAAGCATCTCCTTGCATCATCACATCAAAAAATGCTTTATTCAACATATCCATTTCAGGCTGAAATTCTTTGTATGTACTTTCTTGCAATTCTCCACCAATAATAACAGGCTGATCTGCATAATATGAAGGCACCGTCAAATCCATAGTAATATTTGTAAAAGGAGTTTGGAATCCAACTCTTGTTGGGACATTCATATTAAAAACAAACTCCTGCATAGCTTGCCTTACTTGCTCATAATTAAGATTATCATATTTAATAAAAGGAGCTAAAAGTGTATCAAAATTAGAAAAAGCCTGAGCACCTGCTGCTTCGCCTTGCATAGTGTACATAAAATTGACAATCTGCCCTAAAGCAGTTCTAAAATGTTTTGCAGGAGCACTTTCTATTTTTCCTTTAACACCTCTAAACCCTTCCAACAAAAGATCTTTCAAATCCCATCCTACACAATAAACAGAAATAATATTCAAATCATGAATGTGAATATCTCCATTTAAATGAGCATTTTTAATTCCTGCAGGATAAATCTTATTTAGCCAATACTCTTTACTAATTTCTGAAGCAATGTAATTATTTAACCCCTGAATAGAATAAGACATATTAGAATTTTCATTGACTTTCCAATCTAACTGCTTCAAATAATTGTCAACCAATGCAATATTTGCAGATTTTTTATATTCCTCATTGTAAGAAATAAAAGGCATCTTAACCGCATTCAAATTAACAACCTTTTCTTTGCTTTTCACAATAGAATTTTTCATAAAAATTTTCTCCCAGATTTCCGTGGTAACATCAACTAAAATAAGCATTCCGACTTTAACGGTTGCGGTCCAGTGAGGGATTTTCACCCATGCTTTCCTTAAGTTAGTGTATTTATACTAAATCTTAATGAAATATTTGTCAATATTATATTTATTTAAAAATATTAAAAATTCTGAAAAATCAAAATACTATTTTCGCCCAAATAATCAAACTGCAAAACTGGATTTTTCAGACGAAAAAGGGACAAGGAATTTAAAAAAATGCCAACAATTTTAAGAAAAATTAGTGTATTAGTTTACCCAAAAAATCAAACCATTTGAACTTAATACTCAAACCATGTGACTCTTTACATTGGAAGTTTTATCAAATAAAGTCGGAATCCTATAAAATTTTTAAATAAACTATCCCAAAAACATATTGACATTAGTTAGATGTCTAACTATAGTATTATTATGTACAAAGCTCTTTCATTAACATCAAAAATTTCAGAAGCAGGAAATGCATTCATAATATCCAAATTAAAAGAATATAACTATGG
>CALVBU010000036.1 GCA_944325875.1 Candidatus Gastranaerophilales bacterium | reverse complement strand
TAGAATATACTGAGTCATATCCATTATTATTCCTCCTTACTTTTTAATGGTTGCTACTTTAATAGGTGGTTCATTTTGGATTTTTGCACCTAACTTTGAAAGCATTTCTTCGTAATCTTCGCCACTGAAGTTAGTTGCATCAATATAATCTTCTTTTCCTGTTTCTTTGCTTACATAATAAATATCTTGGTCATCTTCACTTTTTGTGTTTGAATCTTTTGAATATTCAGACCAATAATATTGATCGATAGCGAATCCTTTTATTATTTTTCCGAATCTTTTAATAAGAAGTTGGTTATCATCAGTAAAAACAATGGAAATATTATCTGCATAATATACCTTGTGAAGCATCCAAGCAATAATAATTAAACCAACAATTGCCGAAATTAAAAAGCTATGAGTAAACCTTCCTACAAGATTGTAAACAAACCATCCTGCACAAAAACCACACACTGTCCAAAATAATTTTGTTGTAATTTTCCCTTTGTACTCTTTCATAAAAACCTCCAGATATAATAATTTAGCAATTCTTTATATAATTTCTGATTGTTAGATTATATTAAGGTTTTTTATTAATTCTTAATTAACCCAAACAAACATCAAAAAACACCATTGTCATGATGTTAAGGATACAATAAAAAAAATTAAAGTAAATACTAACTATACAAATCTTTGAAAATATGTTTTTTCAGTATTTGCAGTTAAAACTTTGCCCTCTTCTTTAGCTTTATTAATTATTGTTTTTAAATAGCTAATCATAGGTGATGAAGTAGAATGCTCACTACTAATTTTATTAAAAATTACATTTTGTTTTTGCTCTACAGTTTGTTTAGTTAAATTTTCTATTGCAGTTAAAAAATCCTTTGCTGAGGCAGATACAATATCTTGATTATGATTATCTTTCAAAATAGAAACATTGTATCTATCTCCAAAAATTTCATTAAATAATCTCAAAGAGTACATTCTACCCTTTTTAGTATCTTGAGACATAATATCAACAACAGTTGTCGGCTCACCAATATTTTTTAATTTTGAATTGATTTCTGCTAATTTCTCAGGTGTCTTTTTTAACTCGTAAGTTGCACGCCATCCGAGTCTTGCTCCAAATTGCGGATTATAATTATTATAACTTTGATTATTTGTTATATTCATACGTTTGGATTAAAACATGTAAAAAAATATAATTGCGTAATTCTTTATATTTCTTTACATGTTTTAAGGAATTGACATTGCATTTATATGTAATCTATTAATCCATTTTGCAGAAGTAGTGGTAAAATCTGAATAATTTTTGTTATATGTAATTTTTTAAAAAGAGATTTTTTTAATATCTTATATTCAGAATAATCAATAATTAAATATTCTGATATTCCATCATAGTTTTGCCCCTGAATAAGTAATAACATAATTTCTTTTTCTATATCTGTTAAGTTTTCAAGCATTTAGCAAATCCTTTAGCCTTTCAACATCAATTAAATGGTTTTTGACCGCAAAATACGCAAGATGTCTGCGGTTTGCAATATGAAACCGTTTCATTAACTTTCTTACCTGATAAATAAATTTATTTGTATTATGATAATAGAATCTTATTCCGATTTCACGATAGGAAAGACCCGTTAATAGATAATAAATTACTTTTATATCCGGAATTTCTTCATAAAGTTCCAATGTTTTTTCATCATAGAACATTATTTGAATCCTCAACAAATTCCCAGTGATAACCATAGGAGGTTTTTTGTTTGCCCTTGCAGGCTTGTTTGATTAAATTCATGTCGCAATATGCAATTTTTCTGTTTGCTTCAACCCAATAACTGGCTTCCCTTGCTGAATAAAAAATCTGACCTGTTTCAATGCATCTGATTTTTCTTGGTTTAGCCTGATATGAACGAAAAGGTGCTAAATACTTTTTTAAAGTATCAAATAAATGTCGGTTTATTTTATATGAACACTGGTTTGAATCATCCTCTCTTAAAATAATTGAAAATTTTCCTTTTTTTCTTACATTTTTAGTCATTTGTCCTTGCAGCATAAAACCTTCCTTTCCTGCTTGTGTCATACAATTTAACCATTTTGTAAGGCAAATTTTTTATGCCGAAAATATTAGCCATTCAGGGAATTGTTTTACAAATTTTTAATTGTTACATTACATTTTAGAAAATAACTTTAAAACTCTAAAACTCAATTAGGAAGGCAATTTTTGAGATTTTTAGGTTTTATGTTATACAAAATGGTTATTTTGTAAGGTAAATAAAATGTAATGCAATCACTTTGATAGAGAGTGTTTTGCACTATAATATGAAGTTGCTATAACTATAATCAATTTGGTCTTGCTCTATCCCAATATACCTCAATGTTATTTGAGGACTTGAATGGTTAAAAATCTTTTGCAGAATAACAACATCCTTAAATTGCTGATAATGATGATATCCAAATGTTTTTCGCATCGAATGCGTTCCGATTCTTTCTTGAAGTCCTGCTTTTTCACAAGCAGCACGAATCAAGTAATATGCAGTTACTCTATCAAGACGATGTTTCCAATGAGATAAAAATAATGGTTCAGCATTTCTTCTACCTTTGACAAATTCTTCAATCATAGGTTTTAATCTCTCGTTAATTGGAAACTTTTTAAATTTTCCTGTTTTCTTTTCAACAATTTGAATATGAGTTTTATTCCTTACATCACCGACATCAAGTGATAGTAAATCAGAAATTCTTAATCCACAATTTGTTCCAAGAACAAAAAGCAATAAATTTCTCATACTTTGTCCTGCTAAAACTTTTTCCACCTTTTTAATATCTGTTTTGTTTCTAATAGGTTCTACTGTTGTCATATTCCTCTCCTTTCTTAAGACCTACTAAATATTAGGGAACTATTCCCCTAAAAAATTTTCGGTCATACTAAGGATTTCTTCAAAGTCTTCATTATTGAGTTGTAAATATGGTCTTGCAGGTATAGTTACAGATTGATTTTTACCAGCTTGACCTCCAAGTTGATGAATTGCTGCATAATCAAGATTTGAACCAATAACAGCGGAATCATTGTCATAATAAGTACTTATTGATGATGCCAGTTGACCTGAAACTTGTAAAATTTGTCCGGGGTAATGTCCTGTTTTCGTTCTCTGTTTTTTTGTTGATTCGGCTAAATCTGTCCACTTATCAGGTCTGCCCTCTTCTTTAAAGTTTTCTTCGGTAGAATATGCGAAAATACCTGCGATATTTTTCATTAGTGGTCGCAGGTTTTCGCTTCGTTTTGCCAAATCAAGTAATTTTGATTCAACATCTTTATTATCAAGTTTTATTTCAATTGGTTCACTCATTTTTAAATAATTCTTTAATAGGATAATTTGCAATCAAAAGTTCTTTATAAACTTTATTAGCTCTGTTTGTGCCTTCTCTGTTGTTGATTCCGTTTTGTCTTTCAACTTCAATCATTTCGTATCCTTTATATAATTCTCGAACTTT
>CALVBU010000035.1 GCA_944325875.1 Candidatus Gastranaerophilales bacterium | reverse complement strand
ATAGGTATAGTAACTTTGAATTATTTAAAGGATATCGATGAAAATGAACGATTTTTTAGCTTTTATGAAAAAAAACGGCAGATTATTTTCTGACGAAAATTTGCTTGTTATAGTTTGTAATGTTAAAATTTCAGGAATATCCGCCGAAAAATATGGTGATTTTTCAACTGATACTGAGTTTTTATCAGATCAAGAACTAAATCAAGTGATGCAAATGGCTTGTGCTCAAAAAATTCCTTTCCGAGTATTCAATAGTGAGGATGCATTTATTAGATTTTTGGAACGCCCGAGTACTAACATGAAGAATCTCATAGTTTACAACTCGGCACAAAGCGGTACTGGTGCGGGGAGGAAGGCTTTAATTCCAAGTTTATGTAATTATTATAATATAAGACACACAGGGTCGGATGCATATAGAGTAAGTCTTTGCAGAGATAAATTTGCAATTTCATCATTACTCTCGAGATTAAATATAAGAGTTCCTAAATCTTTTCTTTTTCATCATGGTAAATTCAATTCAAAATTAGACCCTAAACTAAAATATATAGCTAAACCCATATATGAATCTGCCAGCATCGGCATTAGGAAAAGTAATGTATTTTATGGGGATAATCCGCCTATAAGATATCTTGAAACCCTTGAAAAAACTATGCATCAGCCGCTTATTATTCAAGAATTTGTCTGCGGTTATGAAATAGAAGTACCAGTTCTCGCTGGCAAAAATTCTCATTTTATATTTTCTCCAGTTGTTCTTCATCAATTTGAAAAAAATCTTTGTATGGGTGATGAAATATTGGATTATGACAAAATTTACAATGACGACTATATGTTTTCTTCTTTGCCTGATAATATTAGTGATGACGAAATAAAAAATACTGCATATAAAGTTGTAGATAGGTTATGTTTATCTGGCTTATGTCGTGTTGATTTTCGCTTAAAAAAAGATGATTTATTTTATGTTACAGATGTATCTACTAATCCTCATTTTATAAAACACAGCAGTGTAAATTATGCTTTTAAAAAACTTGGACTAACAGACGCACAACTGTTCCACACAATTTTGGAGTTATCTTAATTTTCACTCCAGAATTGAACGTCCGAAAATAGAAATGGTATACTATAGAACAATAGATTGCCTCCTTGGAATTTTTCCTCGAATCTTGTTGAAAATATTTTTTGTAAAGTTTCATGAGGAATTGGAGATTCGTTAGATAAAAGTTGTTTAATTAAATTATTCCTTTCCTCTATATATTGACATAATTCTGCATCATTGCAAAAAAGCGCGGGAATCATCAAGTTTAAATTGCCAGAATTTTTTCCTTCGCATATATTGAGGATAAGCTGATTGGAACTTATAATATAGTTAAAATAATCATCGTTTGCTTCGTTTAAATTTTTAGCTTTTTCCCAAAATATGCGTGCTTTATCATATTCATGAAAATAAGCAAAAAATGTGCCAACATTCATTGTGAACATTATTTGTGAATCAAGATTTACATATTTTGTTTCGAAATAAAATTTTTCTAATTCCTCCTCTGTAAGACTTTTTTGATCAAAAAACATTTTTGCTATTAAATAATTGTTTTTGAAATATACTTTTATATTTTCGGATTGACATGTCTCATATGCTCCAGCAATATTGATTGCAAATGTATAAGGATTACCGTAAAATTCAGTTTTTCCGGGGAAATTGATCGAATCTTTGTCAATGGATTCAAGTTGCATGGCAAGGAGATTAACTCCCGCTTCAAGATATTCTTCATAATATAATTCCTTTCTGTCTTTAAAATATTCAAAACTTTCCCCTACATATTTGAGCGCCAATGCTCGTGGTTGAGCAGAATTGCTTTTTCTATAAAGCACGTGCTTTAAAAAGTCGGAATCAAGACATTTAAGTCGGGACAGCTTCTTATCAATGCTGTTAAAAATAGTATAAGGCGTTGTTTGATTAAGCCTTCTTGCATATTCACCAATATTGCTTACAACAGATAACTGAAGCATTTCCGCAAGAATTATCATTTCTTCTTCCGAGGTTTTTGAATTTATTAATTCCGTCAAAGAATTCTGAATTATTATATATCTCTGCATATCGCCTATTTTCCAATCTATCAAAGCACATAGATATTTCATTTCTTGTTGCAAGACTAAATTCTCTGAGACACTTAATATCAAACAATTTTTCCGAGCCTCAATGTAGTTACCCTCTAAAATATTTTTATACGTACTTAACAATGCATTTGTTATGCTATCCCCAAATGTATTTTGAAAATCTTGCAAAATACTTTTATTCGGCTGTTTAAAAAAGTGGCAGGCGTTACATAATTCCATTGCAATCATGTTAATCTCGTTTTCTCTTTCTTGAGCTAATTTTGCATGTAATCTTCTTAATGTATATTCAAACGGTTTGTTTTTTGCCAAATACTCATAAATTACCGTATGCAAGCGCTTGCTAATACGTGAGAACATATCGGCGAATGCTTTTTTTATATTTTTAGACAAAAAAACGTATTCCGCGTCAGAAACATCTATAATACCATTTTTACAATTTTTTTCCAAAACCTCGTCAATAATTTCATATGAATTATTGATAAAGGCCTTATTGCATATTTCACATAATTCATCAACAGAGAATTTTGTAAACAAATGTGCTGCAACTCCCAAAATTTTCTTGCTATATTCATCGAATGTTTGCCCCAGTGAAGATCTGATCAGCGAATTAACATATCCGCTTACACATGTGTTGTTGTTTCGAAATACTTGGTTGTAAATCAAAATCATTTCATCAATGTCTTCGTCTGTAGCCACCAGCATATCTTGAACCTGCTCAACTGAGAATAAGGGGAAAAATGATTTTATTTGCTTGGCATCATAGCAAAGATTAATTTCTTTTACTAAACCGCTACATTTTTTGCGCAGATGCAACAAATTATTCGAAATAGAGTTCTTGTGGACAAAAACGAATTTTGCTAAACAATTTTCGTCTGAACATAATTCGACAATTAACGACAGTAGTTGCTTGGTTATATCATCTTTAACATATAGAAGTACGGCTATTTCCTTTTTAAGCTTTTTGAGACAATCAACAAATTGGTCTTTTATCGTTGATAAATCTTTTTTGAATAAATTACGTATTGAATTTATTATGCCGACAGGATTAATTCCGTAACTGAAAGAAGAAGAATTGTTGCCATATCCTAAAAATAAATTGTATTCTGCAGGAATTTTATTCGGATTGCGTTGTTGACGTAGCAAAAACAAGAGCTGTTCAGGTTGACTTACATTGTAAAAAAGATCGGTAAAAATATATTCCGCTGTTTCGGTAGAGTGAATCAACATTTTACAGTTTTCTGCATTTTTGCATTTAATAAATAATATTTTTTTGTTGGAATTCAAAAAATCATTTACATCACAGCAAAATTTTTCTTCACATTGTAATATACTACGTTTCATACTCGATATCCTTTAAATAATTCAAAGTTACTATACCTAT
>CALVBU010000034.1 GCA_944325875.1 Candidatus Gastranaerophilales bacterium | reverse complement strand
CCTTGGTCCAAAAACAGTTATGGCTGGAAAAGACAAAATCGACGAATTGGTAAAGAGAGTAAAGGTCCAAATCGAAGGCAAAGGTTTGGAAAAATAAACTATCTAAAAAATCAAGCCAGACAATTTGGTCTGGCTTTTTTTATTGCTCTTTGCCAAAGAAAGCAAACAAAAATTGAGAAAATTTTTCAAATCTCCCACAACGGGAGGGGGAGTATCGTGGAGAAGAGAGGAAAAAGGGGAAAAAAGTTGAAAAAAGATTGAAAAAGTAGTTGACAAAGGGAGTAAGGATATGCTAAGATATACTCGCTAACCCGCAGAGAGGGGGAGCGAAGAACCATGAAAATTAAATAGAAAGTACAAGAATTGAAACAAAGTCAATTTACAAAAAGTTTAATGAGTCAGAGGACAAACGCACAAGTGTAAGTGCGAAACAATAACCTAAAATATTTTAAAAAGAAAAATATATAACGTTAGAGTTTGATCCTGGCTCAGGACGAACGCTGGCGGCGTGCTTCAAACATGCAAGTCGAACGGAGTTGTTGACGGCACAAAGCATATTAAAAAACAGTTTTGGCAAGAGAAGAAGCAAAATTGTTTAGGAAAGCAGCGAGAGAAAATATTTTCGAGATAAATTCGTCAAGAGGAGCACCGGTGTGTTAACACATTGGTGGTGCGAACGCTTGGGCGGATTTAGCCGAAAAGATAAACTCGCAGCTGAGTCTTAAGACTAGCACAAAACATACTAGTCTTAAGAGTAGTATGTTTTGTGCTGTTAATAACTTAGTGGCGGACTGGTGAGTAACGCGTGAGCAATCTGCCTATCACAGGGGGATAACAGTTGGAAACGACTGCTAATACCGCATAAGACCACGGCATGGCATCGTGCAGGGGTCAAAGGAGTCAAATCTGGTGATAGATGAGCTTGCGTATCATTAGCTAGTTGGTAAGGGTAACGGCCTACCAAGGCGACGATGATTAGCCGACCTGAGAGGGTGATCGGCCACACTGGAACTGAGATACGGTCCAGACTCCTACGGGAGGCAGCAGTTAGGAATATTGGGCAATGGAGGGAACTCTGACCCAGCAACGCCGCGTGAAGGAAGAAGGTTTTCGGACTGTAAACTTCTGATCTAAGGGAAAAAGAAAGTGATGGTACCTTAGGAGAAAGCCACGGCTAACTACGTGCCAGCAGCCGCGGTAATACGTAGGTGGCGAGCGTTGTCCGGAATGACTGGGCGTAAAGGGAGCGTAGGTTGCGATTTAAGTTAGGTGTGAAAGCCCATAGCTCAACTACGGAACTGCACTTAAAACTGGATTGCTAGAGTACAGGAGGGGTAAGCGGAATTCCTAGTGTAGCGGTAAAATGCATAGATATTAGGAAGAACACCGGAGGCGAAGGCGGCTTACTGGACTGCAACTGACACTGAGGCTCGAAAGCGTGGGGAGCAAACAGGATTAGATACCCTGGTAGTCCACGCCCTAAACGATGGATACTAAACGTGGGAGGTATCGACTCCTTCCGTGTTGAAGCAAACGCGATAAGTATCCCGCCTGAGTAGTACGGCCGCAAGGTTGAAACTCAAAGGAATTGACGGGGACCCGCACAAGCAGCGGAGCATGTTGTTTAATTCGAAGCAACGCGAAAAACCTTACCAAGACTTGACATATGATGCATAGCCTAGAAATAGGTGAAATAATAGCAATATTACATCAATACAGATGGTGCATGGTTGTCGTCAGCTCGTGTCGTGAGATGTTGGGTTAAGTCCCGCAACGAGCGCAACCCTTGCCATTAGTTACCAGCAGTAAGATGGGGACTCTAATGGGACAGCCGTAGGTAATACGGAGGAAGGTGGGGATGATGTCAAATCATCATGCCTCTTACGTCTTGGGCTACAAACGTGCTACAATGGGTATAACAAAGAGAAGCGAGATCGAAAGGTGGAGCAAACCTCAAAAAGATACTCTCAATTCAGACTGGGGGCTGAAACCCGCCCCCACGAAGCCGAAGTTGCTAGTAATCCCAAATCAGAATGTTGGGGTGAATGCGTTCCCGGGTCTTGTACACACCGCCTGTCAAGCCATGGGAGTTGGGGGGACCCAAAGCCGGTGAGTCAACCTCGCAAGAGGAGACAGCCGTCTAAGGTAAAACCAGCGACTGGGGTTAAGTCATAACAAGGTAGCGGTATCAGAAGGTGCCGCTGGATCACCTCCTTTTAAAGAGAAAAGATAGTCGAGGTGCATAGGAATATGTACAATATGGCGAAAAGCCATAACCGCTCAATAACTAAAAATGTTTACTATTTAATTAGATAAAAAAAAGACATGGAAAACTCTATGTCTTTTTTTATTTTTATTATTGCTTATATCATATTTTAATTTTATTTGTTTATTTATATTAAATAATATTGTATTTATAAAATTGTATTTGTAATGTTGTAAATAAAGTATTATTTTAAATTAATTTTCATATTTGATTTTATGACTTATACAATCAGAGTTAGATTTTACTAATTGTTTAATAATATCTGGTCTACAATCCAAACTTTCTATTTCATTTATATCAAACCATTTAAAATTAACATTACAATCTTTGCATTTTATTTCATCTTTTTTTGTACAATCAAAAGAATCATCTAAATAAGCTTCATATATAAATAAAAGTTCTTGTTGTTTTTTGCCCATCCAAGAGAAAAAGTTTTCTGAAATATTAATTAATTTTAAATCGTCAATTTGTATACCTAATTCTTCGTTTATTTCTCTTTTTATTGCTATTAAACTACTTTCGCCAAAATGGACTCTTCCACCAATCATATTCCAAAATAAGTTGTTATTTTCTAATAAAACTTTATTTTTATATCTTATTAATAAAGCTACTCTAAAATTAAATTTATTGTTTTTATTTACAAAACTTATATTATCTTCATCCATTTTTTTAATCTCCATTAAGATTATATCATAAAAGGAAGTTTTTTTAAAGAATAAATACAAACTTTAATTAGAATCAATAATTTCATCAATTTTATCATCTTGAGTGCTAAATTCATAAATCACATTCTTTTCATTACTTATTGCAAAACATGTTTTAGAGTCTAAAAAATAGAAATAGCTTATATTTCCAAAATAATCTTTTAAACTTTGCATGGAAATGTTATTTTTTAAACTTTTCGATAACAAATCATAAGCTTTCTCATATTCTTTTAGTTTAATGTGATAAATGAATTCGTAACATACAAGTTTATTAGGTAAAATTTGTGAAGAGAGTGAATAAATCTTTTCTTTATTTTTTAAACCTTCATTATCTACAATATATTCATTTGACATATTTTGATAAATACTGTTTTCTTCTTCATTAACAATAAAGCCATTATCTTTTATTTCAATATTTTTGCCTTGAAAAAGTTTAGCCTTGTTTGTTTTTATATTATAAGTAATTATAGACTGACTATTTTGATTATCAAATTTAATATAGTTTATAAATTTAAAATTTCCTACTTTTATATTTGTAATTTTTGTTGGTAAATAAACTAACTTTTTGTGTTTATCAGTAGAAAAAATAATTTTATCATTTAAAACTTCCAATTTACTTTGCTCGTTGTTATAATTTAATTGAAAGACTGCAATATTTTCAGTAATTAATCCATCTAATAAAAATATAATAATTTTTTTGTCTTTTTCAATGCTTCTATAAAATTTACAATCTTTTTCTTTTAATGATATTTCAAAAGCATATTGTTTATTTTTATTTATAGGATAAATTGATATTTTTTCATTTTCATTAAAATTATCAAAAACTACATGCTCATTTTGTTCAAGCATTAATGATTGTTCTTTATAAACTGCAAGACATTCATAAGGGGAATAAATTTCAATAGTTTTCATATTGATAAGTTATGCACAAAAATTTGACAATATACTTAATAAATCTTTAAATTTTATTGGTTTTTATAGTATAAAAATAAATTTGTTTGTCTATAAATTTGTCAAGGAGAAAATATATGAAAAAAGGAATTTGGAAAAATCAAGAAGTTAAAGAATTGTTTAAAACTGTAGAAGAAATTAAAAATAGCAACAAATCATTAAAAGAAGCATTTATAGAACATGCTAAAAAGTTTAATAGGAAACCTAATAGCGTTCGTAATTATTATTATCATGAAGTAGATAATTTAAGTAGTGACAAAGATAGACTAAAAAAACTTGCTATAGATTTATCTAAACATAAAAAAAGTGAAATTGTGTATTTTACAGAAAATGAAGAGAACGAACTTTTGCAAGAAATTGATAAATTAGTTAAAAATGGAGTATCTGTTAGACAAGCCTGTTTAAAGCTTTCTAAAGGAGATATATCTTTAATGCTTCGTTATCAAAATAAATATAGAAATTATTTAGCTAAAAATTCTATAAAAGAAGAAAAAGATAAATCTAATAATATTATTAAATTCACTAACAAAAAAACAACTATATCTGATAATGACATTCAAGCTTTATTTATGGGACTTGTAAGACTGGTTAAGAGAAATGCTCAAGAGGAGGTTGAGTCAAAGAATAGAATTTTGATTGAAAAAGCAAATCAACAATTAAGGTCAGCACTTTTAGATATATCTGGCAAAGAAAAACAAATTAAAATGCTTAAAGAAAGTTTTGTTAAAATAAAAGAAGAAAAAGGAAAATTAGAACAAGAACTTTTTAAATTAAAATGTGATAAAGCTAATAAACTTCGTCAAAAGCTAAACAAATTAGAAAATCGAGCAATTACAGATAATTTATAAAAAACATGATTAATTAATCATGTTTTTTATTTAATATATTTTAGAATAAAGTTTTTTGCCACATTTTATCAATAGTATTATAAAAGTTGTTAACAAAATTAGTAAAAGAATAATAAAGAACTGATAAAAAATTTCAAATGTGAAATAAAAATTAATTTCAAAGTATAAAAAGAAATATAGTAAAATTGGAATAATGTTCGTAACCATTGAAGTTGCCAAAGTTAAGAATACACTTAAACCTTGTTTAACTGCTTGTGCTTCATTATTCCAGTTTAACCTTGGCCATTTTAAATTAGTTAAAA
>CALVBU010000033.1 GCA_944325875.1 Candidatus Gastranaerophilales bacterium | reverse complement strand
CTTTTACTTTGTAATTTTTGTCATTTTGTTTAACTTCAATTGCCGGACGCCATATTGAGTTCTTTTTTATATTTAATGGATTAGCGAAAGCATTTGTCAAAAAGGTGTCTCGTAGAAAGTTGTTTAATTCTTGATGAATGCTGTCAAAATATAATTCGGGTTCTCTAATCATTATTTCATTTTTCATTTAGAAAGCTCCTTTCATTCATATTGGTAGAATATATGTTTTTAGAGCTTATTTCATTGGCTTTAAGTGGAATTATTATAGATTTAAAAACTATACTTTTGTGTAATAGAATTAATTTTTTAGCGGAAAATAATGTTTCAAAAGGAGAATTATATGTCTATAAATATGATTGTATTTGAGTTCCGCGAAAATGAAAAAAAATTTTTTGAGGATAATAAATTTGAAAATTTTAATATAATCTTTTATGAAGAATGTCTTAATGAGGATTTTATAAAGACTTTACCTCAGGATTTAAAAGATAATGCAACTGTGATAAGTGTTTTTATTAATTCTGAAGTGACGACTGAGGTTATGAATGCATTTAAGAATTTGCGGATTATTTCAACTCGTTCAACGGGATATGATCATATAAATATAAAAAGTGCAAGAAATAGGAATATTGCAGTTGTTAATGTCGAAAATTATGGAGCTACTTCTGTTGCTCAATATACATTTGGGCTTATTCTTGCGTTAACGCGGAAAATTATTCCTGCTGCTAATTACGTAAAAGAGGCAAAAAACTGTTATTACAATTTTACGGGACGTGATATTTCAAAATTAACTATTGGTGTTGTCGGGACAGGTGCTATAGGGGCTGCGGTCTGCAGAATTGCAAAATGTTTTAATATGGGGATAGTTGCTTATGATTTGAATGAACGAAAAGAGTTAATAGATGAGATTGGCGCTTGTTATATGGATTTGGATTCATTATTAAAGCAGTCAGATATTGTCTCGCTTCATCTTCCTTATACAGGGGATAATTATCATATGTTTGGTGAAGATCAGTTCAAATTAATGAAGAAAAATGCGATTTTTATAAATACTTCTCGCGGTGAAATTGTCGATGTGATGGCTTTACATCAGGTTATTTCGGATAAAAATATTGCCGGAGCTGCTTTGGATGTATTAGCTTGTGAGAGTATAAATTTTGGATGTAAAAATTTAATCCAAAAGTTAGATACAGTACCTATGGATTGTTTTAATGAAGCTTTATATGTTGAAAAACTTTCCAGATTAGATAATGTTATAATAACTCCACATATCGCTTATGATACACAGGATTCTATCGATTATATCCTTGAAAAGACAATGCTTGGGATTATTGATGTGATTCGAGGCGGTAAAATGAAACGTATTGTTTAATTTTTTATGATATAATCAAATTTATGAAGATAGGGTTTGTACCGATTGATAACAGGCCGGTTTGTTATACTTTGCCTGAACAAATTGTAAAAATCGATAGAGATATAGAGTTTTTTATTCCTAATAGAAATATGTTAGGAGATTTGACTAAATATGCAGATATCGAGGGAATCTTTAGTTGGTTAGAAGAACTTCCTAAAGTCGATGCTATTGTCATAGCTCTCGATACGGTGGCTTACGGGGGGCTTATATCTTCAAGAAGATGTCCTGAAACTTTTGAGCAAATAAAAGCTAGAATTCTAAGATTGAAGAGTATTTTAGAAAAGAAAAATGCTAAAGTTTATGCTTTTTCAAGTATTATGCGTATTTCCAATAATAATATTAACGAAGAAGAAAAGGAATATTGGAATCGTTGGGGTAAAAAGATTTTTGATTATTCATACCAGACGCACAAGTTAGGTTGTGAAAGTTGTATTACTAATGTCATTCCGTCTGAAATTCTTGATGATTACTTGAATACAAGAAAAAGAAATTTTGAGATAAATAAAATTTATCTTGAATTGCAAAAAGAAGGATTGTTTGATACTTTGGTATTTTCAAAGGATGATTGTGCGGAATACGGATTTAATGTTCAAGAAGCGCAGTTTTTGGAAAAGCTTGGCGGTTTTGTAAAAACTGGAGCTGATGAAATTCCGCTTACGCTTCTTGCTCGTGCTATTCAGGGCGAAATGAAAGTTTTACCAATATTTACCGAACCTGATTGTAAAACCCTTATATCAAATTATGAGGATGTTTCTATCGAAAAATCTGTCTTGGGGCAATTAGAGCTAGCAGGTTGTACTATTTCTGATCACTCAGATGTTTCTCTTATTGTTAATAATTTTATTAATGCTCAGGGTGAAATCGTTATGAAACGTTTCACAGAGCCTTTTAAGGGAGAGTTTGTGCATCCTGACGGTAATTATATGGTAGCAGATGTAAGATTTGCTAATGGGGCTGATAATGCCTTTATGGAAAAGGTTTTAATCTCCGGTTTTTCTGACAATAAATTTTATGGATATTCTGCTTGGAATACGTCTGCAAATACTCTTGGAAGTTTGATTTGCGGAGCTAAAGTGAAATTTCTTGCAAAAAATTATGATGAATTAGCTTTTAAAAAGTTGCAAGCAGTTAGATTGCTTGATGACTGGGCTTATCAAGCAAATGTCCGACAACAGCTTAAATCAACTGATGTACAAGAGGTTACATGTCTAATGAAGCCTTTTGAAAAAAGAGTATCAGCGTTTTTAGGGATTAATATTAATGCTAAATATTCTTTCCCTTGGAACAGATTGTTCGAGGTGGAAGTTGAACTTATTTGAGATTTTATTGCTTTCAATTGCATTAGGAATTGATTGTCTTGTTGTATCTTTTTCTCAGGGTTTGATTTTTAATCAAAATAGGTTTAAGAATTCCTTGGCTCTTGCTTTTACAATGGGACTTTTTCAAGGGTTAATGCCTGTGTTTGGTTATTTTGGAGCAGGGTTAGTTAGTTCTTATGTTGAAAAGTTTTCCAGCTTCCTTGTATTTATAATATTTTTTATTCTTGGAGCAAAATTTATAAAAGAAGCTTTTGAAGAAAAAGAAGATACAATTTGTTGTATTGGATTAAAATGTTTAATTTCAATGGGAATTGCAACAAGTATTGATGCTTTGGCTGCAGGTGTAAGTTTGAAACTATCTAATACAGAATTAATTATACCTGCTTTAGTTATAGGATTAGCTTCTTTTATTATGTCTATATGCGGGTTTTGGTTTGGAAATTGTTTTAAAAAATTCCCTTCCCGAGTGCTTGAAATTTCTGGCGGTGTAATTTTAATCGGACTTGCGATTAAAGCCATCATTTAAAAAGCAGGCTGAAATATGGTTTTCAGAAACTTTGTATTCTGGGGGAACTTCTTGTGTGCAGATTTCCATACAATCCTTGCAGCGGGGGTGAAATTTGCAGCCCTGTATTCTTTGTTGAATAGATGGAGGTTGGCCTGTTATTGTTTCTAAGGATTTATCCCTATTTGCAGGTAATGAGTTTAGCAGGGCTATTGAATATGGATGGTTAGGATGTTCAAAAAATTCTTTAGCCGGTGCGCTTTCTACGATTTTTCCTGCATACATTACAGCGATATTGTCGGCGTGTTCTCTCACAAGAGCTAAATCGTGCGTAATAAGTAATATAGCTGTATTACGTTCATTTTTAATTTGTTCAAGCAAATTCATAATTTGAGCTTGGATAGTTACATCAAGTGCCGTGGTTGGCTCGTCTGCAATTAGAATTTCAGCTTCGCATGCAAGAGCCATTGCGATTATTGCTCTTTGTTTCATTCCTCCTGAAAATTCGTGTGGATATGATTTTAATCGTTTTTCCGCACAAGGGATTTGAACTGCCTCAAAAGCTTTAACCGCTTTTTCCCATGCTTCTTTACCTTTTAAATTTTGGTGAATACGAATTACTTCTAGTAACTGTTCTCCCACTGTAAATAGCGGATTTAATGATGTCATTGGGTCTTGCGGAATTAGTGCGATTTTTGAACCTCTGATTTTTTGCATGTTTTTGGAAGATTTGCTAAGAAGATTTTCACCTTCAAAGTTTATTATTCCTGAAGTGATTTTTGCAGTTTTAGGCAAAAGTTGGAGAATGCTCATTGCACTGACTGATTTTCCACATCCTGATTCTCCTACTAATGCAAGCATTTTACCTTTTTCTAGTGAAAATGATACGTCCCATAATGCTTGATTGAAACCGTTCTCGCAGTTAAATCCCAAATTCAAATTTTCGACATCTAAAATGTTCATAAATGCATTATACTATATCAGTTATAAAAAATATAATCCCCTAAAAGAATAAATGTTAAATAATGTTAACTTTCTTTCAAGTTTCTTGTAATTGCCTTGTAGCAATTAAAAGCAGGGATTTATTTAGTCGGAGTATATATTTTTTGCGCAATTTTTATATACAAAAATTGTTTATAAAAACATAAACATTATTTATATAACAAACTTGAAAGGATATTACTATGAGTGATGATTTGAAAGTGGGTGCTACCGGTAATACTGGCCAAGGTGTTGGTCAAGTTGATGGTGCTGCGAATGAACAAAAGCGTACCGAACTTGAGCAAAAACAATTGACTGAAGGTCTTGCCGGCAAAAAAGAAAAAACGACAGGTGAAGAAGATACAGTTACTGTAACTGTCGAAAACGGTGAGTCTATTGCAAAAATTGCCAAGAAATATGGCGTATCCGTAAAAGAAATTATGGATTTAAACGAAAAGCAAATTAAGTATTTCAAAAATGCAAAAGACTGTGATGATAAGGAAAAACACGCAGGTTTTCTTGTCGGTGCTAAAATCAAGTTGCCAGCAAATGCCAATATGAAAGCTGTAGAAGAAAACTTAAAAACTACAGTGGAAGCTGAACGTAAAAAGTATGAAGAGTCAATGAAAAAACTTGACAAAGAGCTCTGTGACGATAGAACAAAATCATACCGAGTAATGGATGAAGATTTTCGTAAAGAGCATAATATAAGAACTAAAGGTGAGTATGCGGCAGAACAAGGTGCTCCATCAGCACCAGAAACCCCAGAAACACCTGAAGATCCAAAAGGAAATGATGACGGTGTTCAAATACCTTTCAGACCACCTGAAGATAAAGGAACAGAAGAACCTCCAAAGTTTGAGATTCCAAAATTCCCAGGTGCAGAGTTACC
>CALVBU010000032.1 GCA_944325875.1 Candidatus Gastranaerophilales bacterium | reverse complement strand
TATTGCTGTTAGTGCCTTTAGAAGGAAGGGAGGTGTAGGATTAATTCCTACTGGTTGAGATATTTATTATCTCATGGTGACACCTATCAGAATTGAACTGATGTTACCGCCGTGAAAGGGCAGCGTCTTAACCACTTGACCAAGGTGCCATTTTTTCTAGGCTCATTTTTTTTGGATTTGAACCAATTTTATTTGCTGTGTGAGCCTAATTATATGTATTTATTTTATAAAAGATTTTATATATTCTATTGTTTCTTCATAGGTATGCTTTTTTGCAAATCGTCCTATTCTTTTCTCTTCTAAGCCTAAATACAAACTCCAACTATAAGCTGTCTTTTTTATGCCATTAATTTCATAATAAACATATCTTTCCTCTCTGGGTTTTTGTAATTCTTTTTGAGTAGGAATGTAACAATTATTGTCTTTCCTAAATTGTTTTAAATCTTTTACGTTATATGGCAAATTATATGCTTTGCATATTTTTCTAATTGCATTATCACTTTTATTAAATTTTTTACCTATTCCTACATAATTCATTGTTTTTAAACACTCAAATAATTCTTCATATGTAGGCCATTTTTTTTCTCTTTTTCTTCGTTCCTTGTTATAACAGTTTAAACAATAAGTACTTGATTTCGAAATTTCTTTTCCACAAGTTTTGCAAAATTTTTTCTTTTTTTGTTTGTTGTGGGCTTTAATTTGATGTTGCTGATTTTGAGAATGTGTAACCCATTCAAGATTATCCCATTTATTATTTAATTTATTTAAATCTTTATGATTTACTTCAGCTCCTTCAAACCAGCCTTCAACAAAAGCTTCTGCTACTAATTGATGTATTCCACATCTTCTTTTTTCCCCGTTTCGTCGGAGAACAGTTTGAAGGTATCCTGCGTTAGTAACATAACTTGCTTTTGGCTGCCATGTTCCATAACGAAATGTTATTAAATTACCAAAATTACTTATTTTATAATCTCCATTAAATCCCTCAACAGTTTTCCAAATTTCTTGTTCTTGCATTTTTATCTTTCCTATACTAGATGTTGTAATTATAATTGAATAATAATACTATATATGGTGGTATGGGGAGGATTCGAACCTATGACCTATCTCCGCTTTATAAGAACGGTGCCGATACCTTATTGGCGTCCATACCATATTCTATTTATCTAAGCTCATTTTTCAGATACTTACTTTAGCCATTAATAACGTGTCCGTTTATACTTTACGAATTGAGCAACGGTTTACTTAACTTCCTTCATCCGTATTTGGTTAAGCTCAACGGCGATTTGCTTGCTCTTATTAGGTGATACAACCTACATTTTTCTGCTAACGTTTTTAGGGTCGTTCCCAAAATGCGAAAGGTCACTGTCCCTTGGTGAACCCGGCGCGACTTGAACGCGCGACATTCTGCTTAAAAGGCAGACGCTACTACCGCTGAGCTACGGGTCCATTTTTTTATTGCTTAATCAATCATCCTTTGCTACTTCATTATATCATCCTTCCTTTCATTTGTCAAGTGTTTATTTTACTCTAGGCACAAAAATTTTTGACTGATAATTCCCTTTAAATTATGTCTGTTAAATTTGCTGTCAGTGCCTAACCTATCAAAATACTACCTATGGCCGGAATGAAGAGACTTGAACTCTTGGCATCTTGCCCCCAAAGCAAGCGCTCTACCAAACTGAGCTACATCCCGATGTATGGGTTTTTTCAAACCCTTAATATATTGCTATTATATCATTTTTTTATCCATTGTCAAGAAGATAAGTACTAGACGCATAAAAACTTAATTATAATTTCTTCAAAATAAAATAGAATTTGAGTTTTATGTAAATTTGCTGTAAGCGTCTAAAATATGTTAATTATTATTTTAATTATTATTTTTACTTCATTATTTTTAATTTATATTACGAGTTATCTTTTGCGCACTTAACACAAGGAGTAAGACTAGAAGAAACTGTACTCAACTTTACAGTATTAATATCATTTTCATCATACTTTTTAAGATAGTCACATTCCTTGTTCATGTGATAAGACTTACCATTTGAAACTACATAGACATCTGGATCAGTAACTTCTTCAGGATCTTCTGGATCAATAGGCTCCTCTGGTTCTTCTGGTTCCTCTGGCTCTACATAATTGCATTCCACAACAAGAACACTTTCAAATTCACCATTTTCATCATAGGAAACTCTTACCCAATCCTTTTCATGAACAGGTTCCATACTTACTCCATATACTTCTACCCATTCACCTTCAGTAGTATACATCCAGAAATGTGCAAGATATCGATTTTGCTTTTCTCCACCAGCAGACAAAACCCAAGTCACTACGCCATATACATCTTCACTAAGATCAATTTCCTCAAAAAGTTCTCTGAAAAGAATATTGGTTTCTCTAAGGATACCATTATTCCATTCAACAAGATAACAATCAAGGGCATTATACATCATCTGTGCTGCATCTTCACGAAGAATTGCATCATTGTTATCATAATAACTTACATTGTAATCTAGATCAAGATGATTTACAAGCTTCTCTACATTATCAGGCCACTCACCTGGAAGTTCAGGACAATTATATCCAAGCATATTCAATACAATAGTTGCAAACTGAATATATGTCACTTCACTATTAGGATCAAATCGATTATGACCATGACCATGCATAAGATCATTTCTATATGCTGTGTCTACATATACTCTATACCAACTGTCTCTACTCACATCGTTAAAATAATTGCTATTAGAACTATAAATCAAATCATCTTCAACCATAGCTCTTACTACCATAGTACAAGCTTCAGCTCTTGTAAGTGTCTTATAAGGCCTAAATCTATCAGAACCATATCCTTCAATTACTCCAAGATTATAAAGCTCTTCAATAGCCTCTTCATTCTTACTATACTGAATATCATTGAATTCCTTCGCACTAACAGGAATGATTACCATAGTAGCAAGAACTGCAATGATAAGAAAAAGTGACAATACCTTCTTCATTTTTAATTCTCCTTTAAAATATTTTTACCTTTATTCTAGTTTATAGTTTTTCATTGAACAAGGTATAGGCTATTCTCCCATACAGTACTGTCGTCAACCTTAGCGCATCAGTTTCAGCAAGCTTTTCTGTGTATTAATATTATCTTCTTAATATTATTTAAGTTATTTCTAAAAGCTCCAGTACTTTGCTCTCTCCAAATTAAATCTTTTACAGGAAATAGCTAGTTTCCTGCTTGTAGTTAGCTACACTACAATACCTTATCATCATTCCTTGCTGATTCGAACAGCACCTTCCGCCGGTTATGCTCCTGTACACCATCCGAACTAAAAGCAATTCAATTCTTTGAAAGGACTTTCTCTTTGTCTACTTGTTGTTTTTTGCTTTATTTTTGTTTATTTAATTGTTTTTGTAATCTTTGCTATAGAAAGGTAATCCATAAGATTTACACCATTTTCGTACAGCGCTATCTGTTACATTAAAAAGTTCTCCTATTTTTGAAAAATTTCCTTCATACTTTTTTAAAAGTAAAAATAAATTATCTTTATCCGGGCGATTTCTTTTTCCTTGTTGATAACAGACTTCGCATCTTACTGCATAAGGAGAAATTTTCTTCCCGCAATCAATACAGTAATTGTTTTTATCTTGTTGGGAATCATGATCGTAGTTACCATCATGTAATACAGTAAATTTTTCTAAGTTTTTCTTATTTTTATATCCATAAGTATCTGATTGTCGATCACAATTAGGACATACCCATTGCAAATTTTCGAAACGATTATCTTTGTGCAATCCATTTATATGATCTAGAGTAAGTACTAATGGTTTATTATTCCACATAGGAGGCAAACCACAAACATTACATTGATAAGGAACTGTATTTAATTGTTTAAATCGCTTCCTTAATTTATTTTGGCTTACTTTAGAATTTTCACAAAATATTTCTTCATCCGTCCAGTCTCTTTTTGGATGTAAATGTGTAAAATGAGACACGTCTATTCCATAGTATTGTAATCTTTTTTTTAATGTCCTATTATTCTGTCCAGCAGTAGTACTATATCCTAATTTAGATAATACTTCCGCATAAGAAAAACTATTTTTTACTAATTCTTCTAACTCATTTTTTGAATACTTATCTAAAAAACTTCTTATTTTCTTTTACCTTCTTTTCTATTTTATGGCAGGCCCAATCCGTGCCTACCGGATACCTTCTGTGTCAAAGACAGACGTGCAGAGACGCTACACCATGGGCCTATATAATTGCACTTAGGTCTGCAAGCCACACATTACTTAACGCATCATTTGTTCGCGCTGGTGACCCTAGTCGGATTCGAACCGACACGGATATAAATCCAATAGATTTTAAGTCTATCGCGTTCTGCCTAGTTTCGCCATAGGGTCATATTAAATTATATTATTTCAAGACACTTTTTTCTTCATCCCAGTTATGAACTAATTTGAATTTTTATTTGCTGTTAGTGTCTTTCGTTTCTCATATCTTACTCATTTATTATATCACATCTTAATTTATTTGTCAAGAGGATATCTGAACTTTTTTGTTAATTTCAAGTTGTTTTTTAGCTCCCTTGCGTACTTAAAACTAACTTATTTACTTCTTTTTTTCTTGCTTTGACATTGTATCATATCTACTTACTATTGTCAAGAGGATATCATATTTTTTTATTTACTCAACTTCTGTGATTAATCAACAAGCAATTTAATCAACTCTTTCCTGAAGTGTATCATCATTATATCATAATGTTTGTTATCTGTCAAGAGGATACTGAATGATTTTTAAATTCAATTCGATCAAGAAATCCTAAAATGTTAATTGTATGATTTTCTCCATGAATATTTACTGTTAGCTGCATTGATGTCTTTGGATATCGTTCATAAAAACGTTTTAGATTATCAATAATTAATTGCTGTTCTTTTTTCTTTTCAATCATATTAATAATCTTATTCTGAGCTGTTTTTAACTCATCAATACTCATATCTTCAAAAAATTTAAACATTGTTTATCACCTCTGGGTGCTATTATAATAGATGAAGATGAAAAAATCAAGAGGATATTATATATAATAGAGGTTTTCTTTTATTTTATAAGGGAGAGAGAAATC
>CALVBU010000031.1 GCA_944325875.1 Candidatus Gastranaerophilales bacterium | reverse complement strand
CAGGATAATCGTCATACAAGGAGAAAATGTATGACGTTTATTTTTAATAGAAAAAAGTTCCTACTAAAGCTAAGAATCTAAATAAGTTACTAGTTATCGGTTATTTCGGTTAATACGGTTATTAAGTTTTTTATTTTAAAAATTAAAAAAATATATATAAGTAAACAGATAAATATAAAATAAATTATTTTAAAAATTTTATTAACCGAAATAACCGCTTTTATTATTGGAATACAGTTAAGAAAAGGAGAATATTCTAATGAAAGAATACAATAAACTTCTCTTGGCGTTAAGTGTAGCTTCAAAAGTGATTACAGAAAAAGCGGACGCTAAGATAATTACAACAGTTAAAAATGTAACAACAGAAAAATTTGGTAAATTTGTAAGGCAACACTTATTAGGGCAAGTACGCTTAGGCGTTACACCTGAAGTATTGGGTCAAGAAGATAAAGTTGCATTTGGTTGTATAGATATTGATTTACCAGAGATGCCATTTAGTGAAAAATATGATTTAGTCTTAAGTTTAAAAAATAAGTTGTTTGAGGACTATGGACTTAATGCACTTATTGAAACATCAAAGTCAAAAGGGTTTCACCTTTGGGTATTTTTTTCATTGCATCAAGAAAGAATTTTTATACAAAATATTCTTCAAGACGTAATAAATAATACAACAGACTGCAAGATTGCCAATGGTGAAATTGAAGTTTTTCCAAAGGGGGAAAAGGGTAATGCCATATTCTTGCCGTTTTTTGGAGTGTTTAAAAATGAAAATACTCTAAATGAAAGCTACTTTGCGAAGAAGAAAACTACATTTGTTAAAGGTAAAAAATATAAAGTTATCAAAAATCCTTTAGATGCAATACAGCGGTCAATACTACAAAATGATTCAATTTTGCCTATACTTAAAAATCTTTGTAAATACCCAAGATGCGTTAGAAAAGTTTTTTTTGAATGGAAAAAAGGTAGTCGGCATTATTTAAGTATGGCACTTGCAGGTGTTTTAAAAAAAGTATTAAATTTGACAGAAGAAGAAGCAATAAATTTGATTAAACTAATTGCGCAATCTAATCATGATGAAGAAATTAACGACAGAATTAGTGCGGTTAAAAGTACATACAAAAGCGAGGAAGTTGCAGGCTGCTCAATTTTACAAGGCAATAATGAAAATATTACAATTGGTGACACACTTTGTACTAAAAATTGCGAACTTGTTGCAAAGGCCTACACGGTTAAAGATATGGTTAGAAACCTTCAGAAAGCACACAAGGGACCTACCTTGAAAGATGCAGTTGTTCAATTAGTAATTAAAACAATAGAAGAAACTGGCAAAATTTATGCTTCAAACCACAAGTACTACTTATTTATTGATGAAGAAAAAGAAATGATTCCAATACTAAAGGATTCAATGAGTTTAATGAATCTGATGACTAAATGGGGAATCAATGCAGCAGAACCTTTGTACAAATATGTTTATCATGAGTTGATTGCTTATGCTGCAGAAAATGCTATAAGTGTTGATGTACATAAGTTTGCTTATTATGACAGTAAAAAATTTGCATTATATCTCTACAATACCTCAAAATCTATATTTAAAATTACAGAAGATGAGATCAAAACTATTGAAAATGGCGATGAAGGTATTTTGTTTGAAGAAATGAGCAATTATCAGCCTTTTAAGATAGTTGAATTTAAAAAAGATACAAATTGTCTACTTGACCTCGTAATTAAAGACCTTAATTTAGATAATAGTAATCCAAACATAAATCAGCGTAAGCTTGTAGAAATTTGGTTTTATTGTTTATTCTTTGAATCAATTATGCCGACAAAACCATTACTTGTAACTATAGGTGAAAAGGGAAGTGGAAAATCATCAATTTTAAGACGGATGGGTAAACTTTTAATAGGTATGAAATTCAATGTTACATCTACAACACCAGACTATAAAAATCTTATTACACTTATTACAAACAATTACTTAATTGTATTAGATAATATGGATTCACCTACTACTCAAATAAACGATGCATTAGCAAGAATTGCAACCGGTCAAGTTATAATGGTTAGAGACTATTACACTACAAATACCCAAATTGAATATGAGGCAAAATGTTATGTAGCTCTAACATCTAGAAAACCCCAATTTACAAGAGATGATGTCGCAGACCGATTGGTTTGTATATTTCTTGGACGCCTTGAAAATAAATTTATAGCTGAAAAGGACATTGATAAAGAAATAATGGAATCCCGTGATGAAGTTATGAGCTACGTGATATCGAGGCTTCAAATAATTATAAAAAATTTAAAAAGGAATGACAACAAAACTTTTAAACATGTTTTTAGAATAGCAGATTTTGCAGACTTTGCACTTAAAAGTGTTGACAGCGAAATAGAACAAAAAGAATTAAAAAATCTTTTTTCTGCTCTTGCTCTACAACAGAAAGAATTTGCGACTCAAGATGATATCATTTATACGATATTGAAGGAAATTGTCAGCAATAAATCTAATGAAAATCGAAAATTTTTAGCTCCAGAATTATACAAAGAATTCAAGCATACGGCAGAAGCCTTAGAGCTTGATAGATTTTTCAATAGCATATATTCTAATCCAAAGGCTTTGACAACTCACCTTATGAATATTCAAAGCAATATTTCAAAAGAAATTATCATTTACAGACAAAAAGGACATGGGAATAATTATTTTTACTCTTTTATTAGAGTTGATGACACAAAACCATTATCCCCAAATGAAGCAGTAGAAATGCTTATGGATAGGGATGCTGATAAACAAATAAATGCTTACAATAAGTTCTTAAACGACAAAGGGGGCAAGAATGAATAAACTATATCCCGTTTTTGAAGCAGCTATTATGCTACACATCTCAGAAAGTACACTTTACAGGTGGATTCATCAACGAAAAATTGAGTATGTCAAAATTGGTTCTAGAGTATTGTTTACTGATGAAATACTGAATAATTACATCAAGAAAAATACAATTACATCTGAATAATTTAAATTTCTCTGGCACTGTGAGCACCGTGCTACCACAATTGTACGGTGCTCATTAATTTAGTGTAAATAATTCAGGTTAGTAAATTTTAGTAAAAGGGCTTACAAATATCTGAAAATACGCCAAAATTAAATTAGGAGATACAAAATGTCAATAAGAAAAAATAAGAAAACAAATAACTGGGAATTTGATTATAAAGACCTTAGAGGTAAACGGCGAATAAAGAAAGGTTTTAAAACTAAAGCAGAAGCCGAAAAAGCTTATAATAAAATGGTTGAAGATTTGAACAAAGGTTTAAATCCAGTTAATGCAAAAATTACATTAAAAGAAGCTAGTGAGCTATATCTACGACTTCACGCAAGTTCAAATTGCAAACCTTCTACTTACAAAACTTATTGTGGATACTTGGAGAATCTTTTAGTTCCATTCTTTGGCGAGCTTAATATCAATGAAATTAGTCCTATACTTGTAAAAGAATTCATAAAACAAATGCAAGACAAAGGACGACAAAATTCAACGATAAACAAATATGTGAAATTTATGAGTGCAATCTACAACTTTATGATTGACAACGATGCTATAACTAGAAACCCTATAGCAAGAATCAGACCATTAAAAGAAATAAAAAATGATAAGATTAGAGCTTTATCAACAGAGGAAGTCCAAACTTTATTAACTAAAACAAAGGTTGTTTATCCTGATTTCTACCCGTTATTATTTACAGCTTTGTTTACAGGTATGAGACGTGGCGAGTTAATAGCTCTCACCTGGAATTCTATAAACTGGGTTAGAGGTAAAATAACAGTCAATAAAAACTATGTCAACGGTAGATTAGGGACCCCGAAGTCAAGTAAAACAAGGTATGTTGATATGAGTGATGAACTTGCAAAAGTATTAAAAGAATGGCGTCTTGCTTGCCCTCATAGCGAATTAAATCTTGTATTTCCTAATAGTGAAGGTAAATACCAAAGTGCAGATAATATGATAAAAAGAAGATTTATACCTTCATTAAATCGCGCCGGCATTGATTTAATTCGTTTCCACGATTTAAGACATACTTATGCTAGCTTATTATTAGCTAACGGTGCCCCAATGAAATATGTTCAGACTCAGTTAGGACATGCTTCAATTACGATGACAATGGATTTATACACCCATTTATTGCCTGAAGTTAATGACAAGTGTGTTAACTTGTTGAATAGTATAGTAAATCAAACCATAAAAACAGAAAAAAAATTTAAATTTGACACATATGACTTATAATTAGTAATCATAAGTCATTATATATCTTATCATTTGTCCTTCACATAAATCATTTCTTAATGAATCTTGTAATACTAGATTACTAATAGAATTACATATATTTTGATTTATCTCACTAGCTAAATTCTTTATTTGTTTTTCATTAATTCTAGAAGCATCTGCTATTAACCTTATTTCATATAAACCTTCTTTATTTTCAGAAATAAGAATACATATATCATTATTTCGATTATTCATTATGAATCTAAATTTTAATATTTCTTCTGCTCTAAAAGTTTTATTGCTGTCTATACCAATTCCAATTTTAAATGCCTCATTCAAAGATTTAATTTCTTGTTTTTGTAAAAATGATAGTAATTCGTCTAAGTTTGATACTTTGTATTCTGGGAGGTTACTTTCAATTGAGGTAGAATTGTTTATATTAATAATCTTACCTAATGCAGGTTTTTCAATATATTGCTGTTCAGTTAATCTTGCATATAGTTTATTATAATCTTCTTTTTGATAAATTCTATATACTGTATAAGATTTTAATATCTTAGGAATATATATTTCATCGCTTGATTTTATAATCACAGGGATAAATTTCTCATTTTCACCATTAAAATCATATAAATCTTGAGTAATTATCGCACCTTCAAATGTAGCACCTTTACCTTTAGTAACTTCTTTTTTTAAAAAACGGTTCAAATACTTTTCTGTACATATAATCAAAACATACTTTGCATTCTCAATTGATTCTTGCATCCATATAGGCCATCCTTTCTTCGGAGATTCCTCATATCTATCGAGAATTACATCAACACCAGTTTTTCTTAATCCATTAGCCAATGTTAACACTTGCGCTTTATGTTCATCAGAATCCCAGCTATAGCTTATAAATACTTTTTTACCTGAATCGTTTTCTGTCATATCCTTAATCCATTTGATATTTGTACCAATAT
>CALVBU010000030.1 GCA_944325875.1 Candidatus Gastranaerophilales bacterium | reverse complement strand
AATTGATAATAAAGTTTTAAAATCCTTGATATAACTGAAATTTAGAGCAATACTATAAGTATGCAATATGCTAAAATAGGAAAATCTTTGGACATTGTTTCGGCTGTCGTATATCCCAATTTTACCAGTCATAGCAAGGGTTAGCGCTATTTTATATAGAGCAAATGCGCGCACAGTGCGTGATTTGACAAAATTCAGAGAATTTAAAAAGAGAGAATTTAGAGAATTTTGAGTTAAGAAATCGCAAATTCTCTTTTGTGGAATAAAAAGAGTCCTTTTGTAAAAGCTTTTGTGGTATACGTTTTAGCCTGATTGGATATTTATTAGACTTTCGTTTTCCCGAGAAAAAGGACATTACAAACTAATGTCTAAAAAATAAAAATTAATTACTAAATTTGATAAAATTAATTTTTGAGAAATTTAGTTGAGTTTTTGATAAAAATGGCAAATAAAAATACTTTTTTCCCTATCGGGAAATTTTTATACAAAATAGTATTATAAAATAATAATTTTTACCGAACGGTAAAAAAGTTGATTATTTTGCGAAAATATAGTAAAATTTTACCGAGAGGTAAAAAATGAATATAACAGATACTAAAAAATTAGGCGAATACATAAAAAAAGTACGTAAGGCACAACAACTTACGCAAGCCGATTTGGCAATTTCTGCTAATGTTGGAGTAAGATTTCTCGTTGATTTGGAAAACGGAAAAAAAACGGCACAAATTGGAAAAGTTATAGATGTTTGTAATGCTTTAGGAATAGTAATAGGAATGACATCTTATATAGAAGAAATTTTGGGGGTAGATATTGAGTAATTCATTGAACGTATTTTTAAACGATAAACATATTGGAATATTAGAAAAAGATGGCTATGGTGGTGTAAATTTCCAATATTCTAATAATACTGATAGAATCTTATCTCTAAGTTTGCCAATTCAAAAAGAGCCTTTTGAAAACAAACGATGTAGAGGTTTTTTTAATGGATTATTACCTGAAAGCGAGCATACAAGAATTGCTATCGGGAAAAAATATGGGATTAACCCTAAAAATGATTTTTCTATATTGCAAGCAATAGGTTATGATTGTGCAGGTGCTGTTTCGTTCTTTGATAGTGATGATGAGCAAACACCTTCAAAATATTTGCAAGAATCTTATGAAATTGATTATACACCATTATCAGATGATGAACTGGAAAAGTTTATAAATGAACTCCCTCAAAAACCATTAGCAACAGGGATTGAAGATATGAGATTATCTTTAGCCGGTGCACAGGACAAAACCTCTGTAATTATTGTAAATGGACAAATTGGAATTCCAAAAGATAATGTACCGACAAGCCATATTATAAAACCTGCAATAAACGGATTTAATGAAACAATTGAAAATGAATTTATATGTATAAAAGCCGCTGAAAAATTAGGAATAAAAGTTCCAGATGTTAAAATAAGTTATGCAAACAAAACAAAATATTTTTTAATTCAAAGATACGATAGAGAAGTAATTGATAATAAAATAAAAAGAATTCACCAAGAAGATTTTTGTCAGGCTTCTAATATTTCAAGTGCCTATAAATATCAAGCAGAAGGTGGGGTTGATTTTAAAAGATGTTTTGAAATTTTAAGAGCGACCTCTCAACCTGCCGTTGCAATTAATCAATTTATTCAATTAATGATTTTTAATTATTTAATAGGAAATAATGACGCACACGGAAAGAATTTTTCTATTCTGCATTATGACAATGGAGAAATAAAATTTGCACCAGCATACGATATTCTTTGTTCCGAAGTTTACCCCGGGTTGTCAAATAAAATGGCAATGAAAATTGGCGGACATTATAAACATGATGAGATTTTATTAAGACACTTTGAGAAATTAGCAAATGAAAATAATATAAACTTTACTCAACTAAAGAAAGTAATAAAAAATCAATGTAAAACCCTTCCGGATGTTGTGAATGGCGTTATAAACAGCTTTGAAAACGAAATCGGAAAAAATATTTTATCTGTTGTGCAAAAAAATTGTACTAAATTATTAAAAGAGTTTTAGGAATCAAATAAAATATTATTAGGTCATATTAGGTCTAATTAGATATTATACGTCTAGGATCTTTTATATTTCCTGGAGTTGTTTATTAAATTAAGTGTGTCAGAATGATAAGAACACCTTAAAACCACTTGATATAACTGAAGTTTAGAGCAATACTATAAGTATGCAATATGCTAAAATGGGGAAATCTTTGGACATTGTTTCGACTCCCACTGTCTCCAATTTTATCAGTCATAGCAAGGTTTAACGCCATTTTATATGGAGTAAATACGCGCGCAGTGCGCGATTTGGTAAAATTCAGAGAATTTAGAAAGAGAGAATTTAGACAAATTTTGGGTTAAGGAATCGCAAATTCTCTTTTGGCAACTAAAAAGAGTCCTTTTGTAAAAGCTTTTGTAGTGTAGGTTTTAGCCTAATTGGATATTTGTTAGACTTTCGTTTTCCCGAGAAAAAGGACATTACAAACTAATGTACATAAAACAGGCTTTTATTAGTGCTTCGAATAAAATCGGAGAATTTTATTATATAATTAACATATGAAAAAGATCTTGATTATTTTATTACTTTTTACCGGTTGCTTTGTTGGCTGTTTTGCTACAGAAATCAGCAATACTGATTATTCGGTTGATTCCAATTGGCTTTCAAAACCTGCAAAAAATTTATACTCTGCGGATGTTTTTTATATTTACCCTACGGTTTGTACAAGTTTGGACAAAAACAATCTCTGTGCAGTTGATAATCAAAAGATGCGAGAAACAGCAAAGAATGTTATTAAACTTCAGGCAGAGGCATTTGATACAGTTGCAAATATTTATGCACCTTTTTATACTCAGTATAATTTTAGAGCATTTGAGTATTCAAATTACGAGAAGGTTCAGAAAGATACCTTGGATAACGTTCAAGGACTTTCGGATATCTATGGTGCATTGGACTATTATTTTAAAAACCTAAATCAAGGTCGTCCGTTTATTTTTGTTAGTCACTCTCAGGGGTCTGCTCTAATGCTTATTATTTTAAGTGACTATATGAAAAAACATCCTGAGTATTATAAGAATATGGTTGCGGCTTATGTTATAGGTTATCCTGTTACAAGAGAATATTTAAAAAGTAATCCGCATCTTAAATTTGCGAAAAAAGCAGATGACACAGGGGTAATAGTTTCTTATGATGTTCAGGCTCCTGATAAATCTGGAATAAATGTTTTGCAGGCAAAAAATCAACTTGTTATAAATCCTATAAATTGGAGTAGGGGACAAAAAACTGTAAAAGCTGATAAAAATTTAGGAAGTTTAGATGAAAAGACTTTGCAAATAACGACTCCCGGTATTGCCGATGCGAAGGTTAACAAAAAACTCGGAGTTATTATTTGTTCAACTGTTGATACTGAAAAGTATGAAATAAAACTTCCTAAGCTCTTTGGAAATGGTTCTTTCCACGGGCAGGATTTTCAATTCTACTTTTTAAACTTGAGAGAAAATGCAGAAGTAAGAATTAATAAATTTTTAAACAAATAGTATTATAGAAAACCCTTTACTTTGATAAAATTAATTTTTGAGAAATTTAGTTGAGTTTTTTAATAAAACTAATAAATATAGTTTTCATTTTCTAACTTAGAATAACAATTTATTAAACCGTAAATATTAAGATAAAAACGGCAAATAAAAATAGTTTTTTACCCCTCGGGAAATTTTTAAACTAAATAGTATTTTAAAATAATAATTTTTACCGAACGGTAAAAAAGTTGTTTTTTTGTGAAAATATAGTGAAATTTTACCGATAGGTAAAAATGAATATTATAGATACAAAAAAATTAGGAGAATATATAAAGAAGATACGTAAGGCACAACAACTTACGCAAGCTGATGTAGCAATTGCAGCTAATGTTTGAATAAGATTTCTCGTTGATTTGGAAAACGGGAAAAAACTGCACAAATTGGAAAAGTTATAGATGTTTGTAATGCTTTAGGAATTGTAATAGATATGAAATCTCCTTTTGAAAAAATTTATGAGGTAGATGTTGAGTAATTCTTTGAATGTATTTTTAAATGATAAACTGGTGTACAAAAAAATTGTACTAAATTATTAAAAGAGTTTTAGGAATCAAATAAAATATTATTAGGTAATATTAGGTCTAATTAGGTATTCTACGTTTAGAATCTTTAATATTTTTCCTAGAGTTTTCATTAAATTAAGTGTGTCAGAATGATAAGAAAACCTTGAATCCACTTGATATAACTGAAATATAGAGCAATACTATAATTATGTAATATGCTAAAATGGGGAAGTCTTTGGACATTGTTTCGGCTGTGATATATCCCAATTTTACCGGTCATAGCAAGGGTTAGCGCCATTTTATGTGGCGCAAATACACGCACTGTGCGCGATATGACAAAATTAAGAGAATTTTAAAATAGAGAATTTAGAGAATTTTGGGTTAAGGGATCGTAAATTCTCTTTTGGCAAATAAAAAGAGTCCTTTTGTAAAAGCTTTTGTAGTGTATATTTTAGCCTAATTGGATATTTGTTAGACTTTCGTTTTCCCGAGAAAAAGGATATTACAAACTTATGTACACTAATAAAGAACTTACATATTCTTAAATATTTATTTCTTATATGCTTATAATTTTATATTTGTGCTAATCTAATCATATGAAAAATAAAAATTTATATATAATTGCAGGTGCTAATGGTAGCGGGAAAAGTACTTTAGCAAGCGAATTGTTACCATATGAAAATTTAGAATATTTAAATGCTGATGATATTGCTAAAGAAATTTGTCCTGAAAATATCGAAAGTGTAAAAATTAGAGCAGGAAAAATTGTTATAGATAAATTGGCAAAATTATTAGATAATCATAAATCATTTGCAATAGAAACAACTTTATCTGGTAAAAATCATATTAAAACTATAGAAAAAGCAAAAGCTTTTGGGTATAAAATTACTTTAATATATTCATATTTAGATAATCCTATATTATGTGAAAATCGAATAAAAGTAAGAGTACTAAATGGTGGGCATGATATTCCAAAAGAAGATATAGAAAGACGTTTTTATCGAAGTAAGAAAAATTTTTGGAATATATATAAAGATATAGTAGATGAGTGGTTTTTATTTTATAACGGTTCCTCTGAATATATTTTAGTTGCGCAATCTGAAAATAGAGAACTTGAAATATTAAATGAAAATTTGTATAATGACTTTATAAGGGATTTTTCATTATGACTAAAATGACAGAAAAATTATTAAAAATAGGGAATAGAGCAATTAAAAAAGCTCAAGAAAATAATCGTAAAAAAGGTATTCCAAATGTATACAGTATAAATGGGAAAATTGTATTTCAATTACCTAATGGAGATATTACAACCCAATATAATTTTTCATAGAATAGTTTTATAGTACATTAAATTAAGTGTGTCAGAATGATAAGAAAACCTTGAAACCACTTGATATAACTGAAATATAGAGCAATACTATAAGTATGCAATATGCTAGAATGGAGAAATCTTTGGACATTGTTTCGACTCCCACTGTCTCCAATTTTACCAGTCATAGCAAGGGTTAGCGCTATTTTATGTAGTGCAAATGCGTGCACAGTGCGCAATTTGACAAAATCAAGAGAATTTTAAAATAGAGAATTTAGAGAATTTTGGGTTAAGGGATCGCAA
>CALVBU010000029.1 GCA_944325875.1 Candidatus Gastranaerophilales bacterium | reverse complement strand
AAAAGCTAAATATAACGGTTAAATTCGGATATTTTTCAAAAGTCCTAATAAAAGACAATAAGTCAAGGGGGAACTTAAGGCGGAACTAAGTTCCTTTATAATTTCAAACTCATTCCGATTTTAAGAACCGAATTGAAGTCAATAATCAAGTAAAAATAAAAATCAAAATAGCAATTCGAGGCAGATTTTACCTATAAAAATACAAAAATATAGAGAAGAATAGAAGAAAAAACGAGAAAAAAATTAAAAAATATTTAAAATGTCAAGACAAACAGACATTAATTATTTTTTTCACATCTTTCTACATAAGCTTTGTAATAAGCATTTAAAACTTTCTCTTTATCCGCAAAATCTTTTTCTAATATACTTTTTAGTTCTTTACGAGTTTTCAAAACTCTATCACTTTTAAATAAATCATTAAAGAAAAGTTCTTGAGTAGCTCTTATTTTATCTCTTATTAAAGCTTTCGGGTGTTCTGACTCAATAATCGGAAATACTGTTTCCAAGTAAGTTGAAAACGCTCCCAATATACTTGATACACCTTGTATATTATCGGTGTCATTCAATAGGTTGTTTGTAATCGTATTATCGTTTATAAACATGCCACCTTTATCACAAAGTAACCAATCAAGAGAAATTCCGTAATTATTACATAACATAGTAGCTTTTTCTTTACTAAGTTCGGTTATTCCGTTTTCTACTCTGCTAAAATATTGTTTACTTACTCCTATACTGTCTGCAATTTCCTGTTGAGTAAGATTTAAAGATTTTCTGATTTGTTTAATTTTTTCATTTTCGTTCATTTGGTAACCTAATCGATTGACAAATTTTATTTAATGTTTTATACTTTGTGTAAAATATATCATAAATTTTATTAAAAATCAACTTAAGCATTTACATTTGTTTAATAAAATCTATGATACGAAAATTAAATAAAACACCTTTAAAACTCCAATATTAAGGACTTTCGAGCTAATGTTGTGTGTGATTTATGGTGCAAATTTTGTATACCAAAATAGGAGAATAACATGAAAGACTGGTTGACAGTTAATGAACTTGCAAGAATACAAGGAGTAACTCCACGTGCTATCAGAAAAGGAGTTGCTAATAATAAATATGTTGTTCGCCAAGTCAACGGTAAGAAGGGTTTGATGTATGAAATATTTGTTCCTGCATTAAATGAAACGACTCAAAATTTAATCGATTTCGAGAAAAGTAAATGTGAAATTGAGAAAAATAGGGAACCTGTTTTGAGAAAAAACTCTATTACACCTCCTCATGCTCGACAAATTGCCTTAGCTCGATATGATTTAGTAAATCTATGGGTTGATTATAAGAAAATTTCTAAGAATAAAACTCAAGCAGGAAAAGAATTTATTGATATTTACAATGACGGAAAAATATATTCTTATTTGTTTAATATCTTAGGAAAAATCTCTATCGGAACTATTTATAGGTGGCATAAAGCTATTAAAGGAAATGACGACTATACAAAACTTATTCCAAATTATGATTATGGAGAAAAAGAATCTAATCCTCAACTTACTCATGAAGAAGAATTAGTTTTCAAATCCTTATTATTAACTCCTAATAAGACAAATATAGGTAAAGCAACCAAACTTGCCAAATATATACTTGAAAAGAAAGGTTTGGAATCTCCAAGCAGTGAAAGAAATTTTAGAAGATATGCAGAGAATTTTAAACGTAATAATTATGATAAATGGATACTTGCAAGAGAAGGACAAAAAGCTTTAAGAGATAAAGTTCAACCATACATAATAAGAGATATTTCAAAATTAGAAGTCGGAGATGTTTTAGTAGCAGACGGTCACAGATTATCTGTTCAATGTTTAAATCCGTTTACGGGAAGACCTTGTAGACCGACTTTAATCGGTTATCTCGATTGGAAATCAACAGCTTTAGTTGGCTATGAAATTATGCTTGAAGAAAACACTCAAGCTATATCTTCAGCTTTAAGAAATTCTATTATTAATTTAGGAAAAATTCCTAAAATTTGTTATCAGGATAACGGGAAAGCTTTTCGAGCTAAATTTTTCACCGGAGATTTACACGAAAGCGGTATTAACGGCTTATTTAATAAACTTGATATTACACCAGTTTTTGCTCAACCTTATAATGCAAGAGCAAAGGTTATTGAAAGATTTTTCAGAGAACTGCAAGACGGGTTTGAAAGGTTATTACCTTCTTTTGTCGGCTCGTCAATAAAAGACCAACCTGCATATATGAAAAGGAATGAGAAATTCCATAAAGAACACCATATTCAATTTATACCTACGATAGAAGAACTGTCACAAATGTTAGAAGCATACATGCGTTTTCACCGCACTCTTAAATGCCCTAATGTAAAAGGCAAAACTATTGGCGAAGTTCTTGAAGAAGGAAAAGGGAGTGGTGTTGATTTAGAAAAACTTGATGACTTAATGTTGAGTTGCGAAATTAAAAATATACAAAGAAACGGAATCAGGTTCCTAAAAGCTGATTATTACAATGATTGTTTATACGGTTTAAAAGGCAGAGTAATTATTAAATACAGTTTATCAGACTTAACAAAAATAAAAATTTATACGCTTAAAAATGAATTTATTTGCGAAGCTCAAAGAGTTATGCCAATTCACCCTATGGCAAATTATTTAGGAGATATCAAAGATCAGGAAGAATTGAAATTTAAACTGCGACAACAAAAACGCTTGGAAAAACAAACCGTAAAAGAACTGAAAAATTATCTTAAATCCCACAATGTTAAAACATTGGATTGGCAAGAGATACCTAAAATTGAAACGGTTCAACAACCTAAAATAACAAGAAATATAGAACTTGAACCAACGGATGGCAGACCAAATTTTGAATTTAAGTACCAACGCTACGAATGGCATTTGCAAAACGGATTTGAAAATGACAAGGATGTCGCTTGGTTTAAAGAATACGAATTAAGTGAAGAATATAAACAAATTTATAGAAAGGAGAAGAATGAAGCCTGTATTTGTTAATACAAAGAACGTGAAAAATTTTATCAGCACCATAAATAACCTGCAAAACAGGGCACAAGGTGTACCAGGGATGGCATTAATATATGGAGAGCCAGGTCTTGGAAAAACTCGAGCTGCTATTTGGTGGGTATCAAATCACCAAGATGATGCGATATTTGTGAGTGCAAAACAATCTATGTCAACAAAATGGCTGCTGGAAGAAATAGTAAAAGAACTCGGTGATAGCCCTTTTTATAGAACAGCGGACATATTTGAACAAATAACACGTGAATTGATTAAAAGACCACGATTAATTATTGTTGATGAAATTGATTATTTAACCCAAGAAAAATCAACAATCGAAATGCTCCGAGATATCCATGACAGAACACATACACCTATTATTCTAATCGGTATGAGTTATGCTGATAAAAAAATAAAACGCTATAAGCATTTGTATGACAGATTGTCTGAAATATTACAGTTTCAAAAATTTTCGATTGAAGATATAAAAAATCTTATCAATGAGTTGTCAGAAATTAAATTTGATAATTCCGCTATAGAACACATACAAAATACGGAAAACAGATTTCGACAGATAGTTAAGATTATAGATAAAGCCGAAAATTATGCCAAAGCAAATGATTTATCAATTATAACCTTAAAAGATATGCGGTTTTTATTGAAATAGAAAGGAGAACAAATGGAAAAACTTATTTATCTTGCAAGAAAATTAAAAGCTTTTACTTACAATGAAATTTTTATGCTTGCAGAAATGCCAAAAGAAGAATTAAACCAACTTCTTGAACAATTGATTACAGAAAACGTGATTAAAAAAGATACCCAAGGTTATCTTTTTATCAAAGATTTTGAAAACTTTGAACCGCCTAAAACAACACGTGTAAAACCTTTTATTGAAGGAAGCGAATATGATAAATTTAAACAAAAACAGAAAGAAAAAGAGAAAAAAGAAAAGTCCGACAAGCCTAAAAATTACGGATTTTTTGTACCACATAATGAATTAAGCGAAAAATTTTCTTTTTATGAAATCATAAACAATTTTCTTGAAAAATATGCTGCAAAATTTTGCACTCCAAGTACCATACAAACTTATCGCTCATTATTAAAGAACCATATTTTACCGTACTTCAAAACCAAAAGACCTGAAGAAATTGATGATTCTGTTATAAAAGACTTTTTTAGATATTGCGAAGAAAAGGATTTAAGTCCGAGAAGATTTAAAAATACAATGGCATTATTAAAACAAGTGCTAAGCTATGCAAATAATAAAGGTTTTACAAATAACAGTTTTAGTTTTCAAGTTAAAAGACTTACTCCGAGAAACGAATTCAGTTTAAACAGAATAGTGTTTAACCAAGGAGTTTGCTGATGTTTCTTAAGAAAAGAATGGAAAATATTAAAAGAGCCTTGGCATATAAAAGAATTACTCAAAAAGCTTTATCTAAGAAGTTAAAAATGTCGGAGTCATACATTACAAGACTCATAAACGGAGAAAGATATAACAGAGATTTTGAAATTTTCATATTTTATGAGCTTGGTGTTAATTACAGAAATTTAAAGTAAAAGAAAGGAGCTTATATGACAGATGCAAAGGAAAAAATGGAAAGAGTATTTTCAGAATGCAGAAAATTTTTTGGCGAAATAAAGGCAATGGATGAAAGAAAGGATCAAGCACAAGATAAAATCAAAACCCTGCAAGATGAAATCGTAAAACTAAAAGAGGAGCGTCCTGCTTTACTTGCAGAAGGGAAAGATGTTTCTAAAATCAATAAAAGACTAAAGAAAATCGAAGAAGAAATAGAGGTTAATCAAGATTTAATTAAAGGTGTAGATAACAAAAAGAAAAACCTGCAAATAAATATATATAATGCCAGAGTAAGGAAACAAGAAGCGTTTCAAGATTACATCAAATCAATAATGAAAACAGTTGCTAAAGAATATATGGAGATAGCTCCAAAATTTGCGGAAGTTATAACCAGATACATCCTTTTGGAATTTATGTTGCAAGGCTCAGATAAATCTTATGTTCCTGCAATAAGTTATAAAGACATAAAAAGAATACCTTGTCTAAATAGCGATAAATCATTTTTTAACTACAAACTCTATGACCTTTATATAAATTACGAAGATGACATAAGAGAAAAATATCAAATTCCGGAATATGAAGTTCGCAGGATATCAAGACTACAAGATGTATAAAACTTTCTATCAAATAGCCTCGTTTAAATCAGATTTAAGCAGGCTATTTTTATTTTATAATAAAATCCCTTGTATTTTTAGAATAAATTCAATACAGAGCCTTTTGAACACTTTTTGAACGGGGTTTAATCAAGCTCACAATTAATCATTTTTGAATATAGCATATCTGCTTCATTTTTTATGAAATTAATTATACCCGATATATTCGCAATTTCTTCTATTTCATTATAGTTACTGCAAAAATGATCTATTACAACCAACGAATGGTAAATTCTTTTGCTTTTAGCGTACAGAAATTGAAATTCTTTATCTTCTAAGTAATATTTTTTCATTATTCCCTCATAGCCTTTCTATATACCAGACAGAATTCCCAAAATGATTGAAATTCCACTGTAATTGAAAATAAAAGTTGTATTCCATTGAATTGTCGTCTTTGAAGTTATAAGAATATTTATTTAGTTGTGTTCTTCGATAACTTTCAAAAGCAGTGCTTATCTCTTTTGCAAACTTTTTTCTAAATTCAGGATAAGTTATTTCTAGGGTTTCTCTTGTTAATTTATTTTTCAAAATCATCAGCTTCCTCCAACGGTAAAATCTCATCAAGTTTGATATTGTAGCGTTTGCCGTGCTTATCAACACAAGTTGCATAATCAATTTCTGCATCGGCA
>CALVBU010000028.1 GCA_944325875.1 Candidatus Gastranaerophilales bacterium | reverse complement strand
TTGCACTAGTCAATAGAAAGTAGACACTTTTCATATTTTAGGGGGTATAAAGTTCTTTAAATTGCTTCGGTGTTAAGTAATTAAGAGAATAAGATGGTCTTTCCTCGTTAAAAAACTTTATATATTTTTCAACTACTAGAGTCGGCTCATCCGACTCTTTAATTTTAAAATCATTAAATAATTCTTCCTTTAACCACCCATTAATAGCTTCCATTGCACCATTATCAGTTGGAGTTCCTGCTCTAGACATAGAATGAGTAATATTATATAATGGTAATAGCTCGTTGTAGCCAGAAGAAGAGTATACAGAACCTTGATCGGTGTGCAAAATCAAATTAAGGTTTGTATATTCTTTTTTCTTTTCTATAAGTTCTTTTAATCCATCATAATATGTTTGATTATCACCTCGCTTAGATGATATTGCGTATGTTACTATTTCATTATTAAAAAGATCCATATATAAGGTTAATTCATAATAAACTTTATTACACCAAAATGCTGTCATATCTGATACTACGACTTCAAAAGGTCTTGTAACAGCTAAATCAGCTAACAATAAATTTGCAAATATTTTATTCTTTTGACCAGGTTTAGTATATTTACATCTTTTAGATACGCTTCTGATTCCTGCATATTTACAACAACGCTGAGCATAGTTATCCGAGTAAATAACACCTAAATCTAACTTTATTTTCGCGTTAAGCCATCTATATCCATGTGTTGGATACTTATCGTGATATTGCTTAAATAATTCAATATCAGATGCTCTTTTAATCATTTTATCTGATGGTTTGTTCAATCTATCCCTCCATTTATAAAAACTTGATCTATTAACGCTCATAATTTTACAGAGCTTTTGAACTGGATAATCTTTTGATAAATAATAGATTATTTCGAATTCGTGTTGTTTAAATTGATGAATTCCTTTTCCTGACCATCTCCTTTCACTTTGTATCCTTTTTTTGTTCTTTCTGCTTCAACACGAGCTTTAATTACTTCATCAATTAATTCTTCCTTTGATAAGCTTTCTAAATCATCATATTTAACATATTTCTTTGGCTTGGGTTCAGTAGAAGCAGGAACTTGAGATTTAGCATATAAGCTATTCATTGCAGGAAGATTATTTTTATCTCTATAATATCTCATATAGTCTCTAGCGGTATAATGATTAATATCATATTTGACAGCAGCTTCATTTACTGTTAATTGATGAGAGTATATTTGTCTTCCGATTTCTAAACGTTCTTCTAAAGTATATTTGTTCATGATGTCCTCCTTTTTTATTTGATGTGCCACCACCTCCTAGGAGGTGTGTATACATATTATACTACAATGTCTACAATTACCCCTATAGTGTCTACTTTTATAATAGCAGTACAATTATAATACCCCCCCCGCTTGTCAACAGTTTGTTTTTTTTCGACAACACAAAAAAATCATCAAACAAAAAAAGAAATAAAAACCCCTAAGTCTTTCCAATTTTACTTGGTCTAACTTATGGGGTTCACTCTATACACTCCTAGTTTTAGTATACGAAAGGCTTGATAAAATTATCAAAGCTATACTTTTTAAATGTATGTTAATGACTTAATAGATACACTTGGGAGAAAAAATATCAGTTAATAATAAATGTTTATCATAAATTGTATTATACATAGGATTAGGATCAAAATATTCCATTTTACCTTTTCGTTGATTATATTCTAAAATATCTTTAGCGAAAATATACGGATAATTCCTTGCTTAATCTTTATTATCATTCATACTAAATTTACCTCATACTTTAAAATTTTAAGCTAGGTTTTTATAGTTAAAAGACATATAGGGGAAAAACTTTGTGATGCAAAGTGAATCACGCCTTATCTTGTTTTTAAAAATTATAATTAAGTGTTATAAATTTAAAATTATTTCGATTTTATAACACTTATGACAATGTAAGTTCAACCTTATTTAAAAGCCAATCTTCAATACAAAAATGAGTTATTCCATCCTTTGACATATCATATTCATCTAAACTAAATACATACTTTGGTGATGGATCGCGAACTGAATCAAATGCACTAAATTCTCTTTCAATAACATCATTACTTGATAGTAAGTATGCTACTTGGATAAAACATTTCTTACCCTCTTTCATAGCAACAAAGTCAATTTCACCTTTATACGTTTTACCAATCTTTACATCATATCCTCTGTATAATAATTCATTATATACTAAATTTTCCAAAGCATGAGCAACAAATATTTTATTAGAATCATTACAAGCAAGTAAGAATCCATTATCAACAACAAATTGTTTTTCAATGTGTTTTAAAATTCTTTTAGTTGCTATATCATAACGTTTTACTCTATTAATTAAACAAGCTTGTTCTAATTTTTCTAAATATCTATAAACATTTTCACTGTAAATTGTGTCAAAATTATTTTGATTATAATATTCAACAATACTTGATGCTGAAAATTCTTTAGAAGCATTATTGATAATATATTTAGATATTGTAATAAACATTTCTTTATTAATCTTGGCTTTAGTATTACATATATCTTTATCAATAATTCCATAATAGATTGATTTTAAATATTCTTTAATTATTTTATTTGTCTACTTTGGAGATATCATATCATTTTGGTTTCAAGTTCTTTTTTATTTTTTTAAGATTGTGCTGTTTGGCGCGATTGGATATATAAATCAATATCGTTAACAATATATTTTGTGCCCGTTGTGTGTAAGACATCATAGAAGGCTTGAATGTATTCAAATACCGAATACTGATTAAACAAGTCCATCACTTCTTTGCCCGTCATTTCCTTTTGATGCTTATATTCCTCTACACAAAGCACAAGAAATGGTAATTCTTTACTCATTGTTTATTCCTCCGGAAAGACGACTTTACCTGTCTCTTTTTCGTGTTTCCACATCATATAGATAGTCATTGGACTATAATGCCACATTTTAGTTTCTTCCTTTGATAATAAATCATAGACTTTAGACTGATAAAATGCATTCATCGCGGATAAATCATTTAATCTTTCTTTTTCACCTATCAAAGTTACAATTTGAGGTATCAAAACTATGCTTAATATCGAATTAAATTTTTCATCCATATTTACACCTCTCTTGCTTCAATAAATTTTAAAAATTGAAGTGCTTCTTGGGTTGCAAACACATATTGATTAAATAACTTTTTGATTTTTAACATCTCCAGTGCTTGTTCTTTTGTTAATAATCCTGCCGAATAAACTTGGAGGGTTCTATATACATCATCGTTTGCAACTGCACCAATAATCAAATCATATTTTTCTCCATTATAAGTTCCATTTCGATGTGCAGAAACAAAGTTTAACCATTTTTCATCGGGAGCAGAAAACTTCTTAATTTTCAATAAATGAGTGAATGCATTTTCATCAAGTTCATATACATTTACAATTGGCTTTCCACCTCTAAAAACAATAACCTTTTGAGCAAAATTTTTAGCTTGTTCTTCGTTTGTGGTGGTATAAAAACCATAACCAAAATCCAAAAATCTATTTTGTTCAACGAGTTTAGGTTGCTTAACAACTACATTACTGCCGTGATATAAAATCATAAAATAGCCTCCAACTTTTTAATTTGCTTCTTTTCTTCTTTAAGCTTTTTGATGATTTCATCTATTTGTTTTCTTCTTACAAGTTGTTCACGAAGAGAAATCAAAGACGCTTCATCTTTGCCGACATATTTAGTAATGACTTTATCTCCGTCTCTAAAAATTAAATAATAATAAATTTTGTCTTTCACTTTTTTTGGTTTAATACTGCCCTTTGGTAAAGTTTTCAACTCTCGATTATACTCGATAATCATCTTTTCGTTTCGATTTTTTTCTTTTAAAAGCAAACTTGCAAGCACACTCATTTTCATCACCTATTATAATTATACCCTACAAAATCAAAAGTATCAACATTCATTGTTAGACAATTATAAAGTTATAAAACAAAAATTCAATGTCCATTAAAAAGGATTGACATTTAGGAGTCAATCCTTCAAAAATATATTTTTCATTTCTTTTTGATTTTTTCTATTCTTTCAACTAAGATGGATTTTTGTAATCGAATAATTTCTTCATCACGATCTTTAGAAAAGAGAGTTAAAAGGTCGATAAAATCATTGTAAATTGGAGATTCTTTGAATTCTTTTTGGTGATTTTTGAAGAAATTTAATATGATTTGATAATCTAAAACTTGATAATATTGACTCAAAGCATATTGGGATAAATTCAATTTTTGATCTTTATTCATTAAAGTAGAAGCCTTATAAGTTGGAAAAACAATATAGAAATGTAAATTGTTTTGAATGTTTTCTATGGACTTTCCTTTTTTAGTTAAAGCATAGCATAACATCGTAATGTAATATTTAGAAAGTTGTGATGCTTCTTTTTGCCATTCCTCTTCTGGAATATCGTTTTTTAATTGTTCCATAAGATTTTGGCTGGTTACTTCATCGAAAGTTTCAACAATCTTTTCAATTTGCTCTGCTAATGTTTTTGAATTTGCTTTTGTGATACTTGCATGAATTTTATTTTCAAAGATTAAGAAATGATCAGAACCTTCAAAAAGAAGATCAATATTATATTTTTCACGATACAATAAAATATTGTCCACTTTAATTTTACATACTTCTTGTATAAAGTTTTTTTCCATATGGTATTTTTTTAAAAAAGAAGCGATGATATTTGAAATGGGAAGTTCATATTTTTGTATATTTATATAACTAAATACATTGTTATCCCAATTTTGTTTTTCTTTTAAAAGTTTTTGATATTCATCTTTTAATTTACTAACCGGTTTGTTTTCCCATAAATCATTATTGTTGATAATTTTATTTAAATTATCTATATCTTCTTGTTCAAAATTATATAATCTTAAATTTTCAGAAAATTGTTGTCTGCTAGTTATTTGAATATATGGACTTGTTAATTGAATAGATTGATTATTAAAATTAGAAAAAACAAGATAATGTTTTTCTTTAGCTAAATAAATCCCCTCACTTTGAAAAGTAACTAATGTATTTTTTTCCGCATTTCCCCACAAATCTTGGTTTAAACCATATATTTCTTCTAAATAAACCCCATTATAGCAATATTTTCCTTTTTGTAATTCATATCTTTGGTGTTGTTGTTCTTTATTATCTCCAGAAAGATCAGCACCTTCTACGATTTTACAATTGATTGCTTTAGCCACAATTTGATAAATCTTTTCTTCTTGTGTCACCTTAGTAACAAAAACGATATCATAAGTAGAAGATTTCTTTCCATTATTAAAAATACCATTAGCATTTAACCACACATTAAAATGACCATTATCATCTTGAAATAAATTGATCATTTCATGACCTAAATTAGTTTGATAGTTAGATAAAGAAGTAGTTTCAAGTTTAATATCTTTTTTTAATTCTTCTTTAAATGAATCTTTTTTTAAGTATCTTGAATTAGAAAATATGTGACTTAAAATAATCTTATTTGCCATATCTTTACCTCTTTTTCTTATATTAGTTTTCTGAATTATATCCCCAAACGACAGGTATGCTACCATAGGAGGATGACCATCTCACATTCCAATTCCAGCTAGAATCCCATCCACTTGGTTGAGATGTTGCCTCACAATAAATTGTTAAATTGTTACAACCAGAAAATGCACAACTTCCAATTGTCGTTACACTATTTGGAATCACTACACTTGTTAAGCTGCTACAACCAGAAAATGCACTATATCCAATGGTTGTTACACTGCTTGGAATCACTACACTTGTTAAGCTGCTACAACCAGAAAATGCACCATTTCCAATTGTCGTTACACTATTTGGAATCACTACACTTGTTAAGCTGCTACAACCAGAAAATGCACTATATCCAATG
>CALVBU010000027.1 GCA_944325875.1 Candidatus Gastranaerophilales bacterium | reverse complement strand
ATCTGATTATAATTTGGCCAGTAATTTAGTCCTTCTGAAGGAGTCTCTCCAAAATTTGGAGTTGATTTTGTATATATTGCAAATGGCACATCTGATTTAGAAGTACTGGTATAAAATAAAGAATTTGTAATTGTATAGCCAAATAATTCAACAGTATCTTTTTTTGAATAAAATTTAAGTTGTGGGGCAGAGCTTCTACTAGAATAATGTTGGTTATATGTTGGGTTAGAATATGCATTAGTTTGATATTCAGTATTGCTATTTTGAGTATTTTTATTATTATTTGAAATTGTAACAATGAAAATTATTAAAACAATAAAAAATAAAAAACTCATTTAATACACTCCTATTATTAATAATTGTACTACAAACATATTGTATCGATTTGTATGCAAAACAGAATAAATTACATTGAGTAAAGAGATAATTTTTATTTCCGATTAAAAATTTCTTCGACTTTTTCTTTTTTTATGTTAATTAATCCCAACCTTACTAAGAAAGCTTCTTTAATTTCCGTCTTTAATAAATTTTTGGATTTATCATCTGATATATTAAATTAAAAAAATAACAATTTGTGGATAACATCCTACAATGAAGAGCTTGAATCTTTTTTATTGCATAAATAATTTTCTGGTATGTAATTATTGATTTCATTCACAATTATCACAACCTATTTAGGATTGTTTTTTATGGTATAATAGACAAAAGGGATTGAATTCATGAAAAATGAGATAAAGATTTTTGAACAAAATAACATTCGTTCAGCTTATAACGAAGAACAAGAAAAGTGGTATTTTTCTGTAGTTGATTTAATTGCGATTTTAACAGATAGCGAAAAACCTGCCAATTATTGGAAAGTTTTAAAGAATAGATTAAAAAAAGAAGGCAGCCAGTTGGTTACAATTTGTAACCAACTGAAAATGAAAGCTGCAGATGGCAAATTTTATAAGACAGATGCTCTTGATGTTGAAGGTTGTTTAAGACTTGTTCAATCGGTACCAAGTTCCAAAGCTGAGCCTGTTAAGTTATGGCTTGCACGAGTCGGATATGAAAGAATGAAAGAAATGTCTGATCCTTCAACCGCAATAGATAGAGCAAGAGAAACTTATCAAAAACTTGGTTGTTCCGAAAAATGGATCCAACAGCGAATGATGGGACAGGAAACTAGAAACAAGTTGACTGACTATTGGAAAGACCACGAAATAACCCAAAGTGAAGAGTTTGCAATTCTTACAAATATAATTCATCAAGAATGGACTGGATTAAGTGTCAAAGAACATAAAAATTTAAAAGGTTTAAAATCTCAAAATCTGCGAGATCACATGTCAGAAGCAGAATTAATTTTTACTGCATTGGCAGAACTTTCAACTCGACAAATTGCAGAAAGTGTTAATGCTACAGGAATGGAAGAAAATAAAAAATCTGCCAAACGTGGTGGTAAAATAGCAAAAGAAGCAAAAGAAAAACTAGAACTTGAAACCGGACAAAAAGTCGTAAGCGATAGTAATTTTTTACCAACACAAAGAAAATCAAAACAAATACAAAACAAGAAAAAATAATGGAGCAATGAATGGAAAGTCAAATAATAAATAATGTAACAGATTGGTGGATGTTTGGTGCCACTATTGGTGCTGGTATTTTAACAGCATTGGTAACAATAATTACTGTTTTTTATACTAATAAATGGACAGCTGAAAGATACGAGAAAGATAAGATATATCAAAATCAAAAAAATAATTTAGTTATTATAAAACCCATTCTTAGATTTTGCAGTTTTTCTAATATAATTGATGAAGTGATTACATACAATATGAGAGAAAGGATTTTAGTTCTTTCTTCAGAAAAAGATGGCTTTGATTTTTATGACGATGATGATAACTTGTATTCGTTCAATCATCGTTTTTTTTGTATTAAAAATGAAGCTCGCCATCAAATACATTCAGTAAAGATTGATATTAATTCTAGAATAACAACTGAATCTAATGCTACAATTGATGTTAATTATTCAAATTTTATCAAACTGTTGCGTAGTAACGAAGAAATAATTCTTAGAGCTCATAGTACAGAACAGCGAAATAAACTTTGGGAAGAACTTGAAAATAATCGCCAAGTAGAACTATGGTTTAGTTGTAATATTAATTATCTTACAAATGCAGATGAACAAGTATGTTATCAGTATGAGGCAAAAATTCAAAATATACCAGGACAAAGGACTGAATATGGAGTGTCCAATAATGCTAAAATTAGTATTATTAAAGATGAATATAAAATTTTAGAGAAAGTAACGTTAAATACTAATGAAAAGCCTTCAGTTTTTAGAAACATTCAAGATAATATTTTAATTGATAGAGTACGTTATACACACAAAAAAATAGGTGAAGCACAGGCTCAAGGGTTAATGTCGCAAATAATGCCACCTTTTGGTAATAAAAATAATCAAAATGTTGCATCTACAAGTGATATTGAAAAAGCTTTTAAAGACATTTAAATTATGTTATTTCAATAAATAAAAATGTATTAATATGGATAAGAGTTTTACAGAAATAATAAGGAATATTTTGCATAAGTTTAAAACAGAATTGCTTGATAATGGAAGTATTTTTACTTCAGAAGCTGATTTTAAATATAATCTAGCTTTAAAGCTGTCTAAAGAACCAGAAATTAGTAATATTGTTATAGAATTTCCGGAAAAAGATAAGTATGTCGATTTATATTGTGAATATAATAAGAGCAGATATTATATTGAATTAAAATATAAAACTAAAAAAATATTAATTAATAAATGTAGTCAAAAAATAGAATTAAAATCCCACTCAGCCCAAAATGATAATAGATATTTATTATATAGAGACATTGAACGATTAGAAAGTTTTATTGAAAATAAAGATAATGCTGTTGGGATTTCTTTATTTTTAACAAATGATGAAAATTATTGGGAAAATAACACGCCAAAATCTGCAATAAATTTTCCATTATGTGAAAAAAAGACTAATTTAAAAAATTTTTTATGTGAAAAATGTAAGAAAAAGAAATGTAATGATAAAAACAGACTCTGTTATTTAACTAGATATGGACAAGAGAAGAAAAAATCTCTTAAAATCAAACAGGCATATAATTGTAATTGGACGTTGCTAGGAAATATAAAAACTAATGATGATAGTAAAAATATAGCATTTCACTATTTATTAATTGAAGTTAAAAATAAATATAGAGAATAATTCTCAAATAATCTTTTTAACTGTTACAAATAATCATTTAAGGTGTTTCTTTACAACCCCGTTCGATTGCAAAATCTGTTGTTGGGCTGAATGTCCAATCTTACTTCTATATAAACTGAAACCAAATTGTTATTAATATTGATAAAATTATTACAACAGACAATACAACCATTCCTTTTGAAGTTTGCATAAATGAACTAAATGTATGTTGGCAATTATTTTTAAGATAAGAAGAAATAGCTTTCCCCAATGTTGTTTGTAAAAATGCATTTTCATTAGGGAACTTAAGTGAAAAATTTGGACATTTTTGAGCAAAATATAAAATATCGTATATTTGATCAAAAATCTTAAAAGAAGGTTCTTGTACTATTGAAATATCCTTTAACTCCTCTCCTGAAATATAGGTAATATCTAATTTTAGATTGTTTAGATAATATTTCTCAGATATAACACTAGCATTTATAAAAAATTCCATTGATTTTATATTGCTGTATTCTATTTTAAATTTACGTGAATTCTCACAAACTACAACGCCTTCATCGCAAAATTCTAAATATTCTACACTTATTTGTCCAATTTTTGTCAAAAGATTATCAAGATTAACACTGTTAAAAGTTTGAATAGTCGTAATCCAAAATATAATTGCTAAAAAAATAAGACATATTATCAATAAAATTCCCCATACGCCCATTATAGAATAAACGCCACTAAAACCCAGTAGGATAAATAAATATACAAAATAAATACTCATCAAAGAAAATAATGTGGCGATTATAAAATTTTTAACAAATTGAAAACTAAATTTTGTAGTTTTATATTTACTATTACAGATTCTTACTTTTTTATGCATAACATATAATCCTATAAATTAGCTATAAATCATTTACCCACAAAAAAACTTTCTTTTATTCTACTTTATCATCTTATTTTAGTAAAGAGATTTCTTAATGTTTTACAACTATAAAAATTAATTTTTAATAAAAGATTATTATGAGGACATCTTCTGATACAAACACGCAATATAAGCTTTTATGCTACAATTACGCTATGATTTTGGGAAATTACACAAACAAACAAATTTATTTTAGAAGTATCTATCATCCACAAGATTTGCAATACAAAAAAGCTTTACAAAAAGGATTAAAAGATTCTTTTGGGATAAATTGCAAAATTGAAGATTTTAACTCTATTGCAGGTCCTGAAGAAATTAAAACAATCATCAGCAGCCTGAAACCCTTTCAATATGAAGTTGGAGATAATTTTAGGGCAAATTTTCATCTGCACACAAAAGCCTCAGATGGTAATTTAACCCCTAAAGAATTTCTTGAAAAATGTGTAGATTGGGCAAACCATATCTTTAAATCAGGCAAAACAAATGACAACTTGCCAGCCTTTTCTGCCTCAATAACCGACCATGATAGAATTGAAAGTGTCAAAGAAACCATTGCTTTGATATCACAAAATCCGGATAAATATAAAAACTTTAAATTCATAAGCGGATGCGAATTTTTATTCCACGGCTACAAAGAACCTTATTCCGCTTTTGAAGCCGTTGGATTAGGATTTAATCCATTTGATAAAAATATTCAAAACTTGATGAAAGGTTTTGCTTCCAATAATCATGTATCAGATGCAAAAAAAGTTATTGATGCTGGCGGAATCCTCTCTTGGGCTCACCCTTTAATAACACCTGAAAAACTTAATGAAGATTTTTTTACTTTTTTAAAATCTCATGGGATAAATGGTGTAGAAGGAAACTATCAATATCAACACTGGGATAAAGAATATATAAATACAATAAAACCCCTCTTAGATAAATTTATAAAACAATTCAAAATGTTTGTAACAGGCGGCACAGATAGCCATAGAAAAAGTATATTCTAAAAACTAATTACTCTATCCATTATGGTAATGTTATGTACTAACAAGTATGTTAAATTGTTTGTATGTATAATTCAGAATGGTATAACAATTTAACAAAACCACTACTAAGTCCACCAGATTGGATATTTGCTCCAATGTGGATTTTTCTGTATATTTTAATTCTTATTGCATTTATTTTATATTTAATAAAACCAGCCGAAAATAAAAAAGAAGGCTATATATTTTTCACAATCCAAATGTTATTAAATCTACTATGGAGTCCTGCATTTTTCTATTTTCAAAACATACTCCTGGCATTCATTATAATAATTGGTCTTGATATTACAGTCTTCTATACAATACGGAAATTCTATGCTATTTCTAAAATTGCAGGCATTCTTTTAATTCCATATTTCTTATGGATTATATTTGCAACATATCTAAACTTTGCCTATTTAATTCTGAATTAATTATGGATAAAAAAACAGCTTTAAATAAGAAAAAGCCCTGCGGTATGCAAGGCTTTTTGATTTGAGTTTAACATCTTATTGTATATGAATTGTGTTTTCAATTGGTTTCATATTTGCTTCTGTATAGTTAGCTGATTCATCTAGCATCAAGTTCAAATATAACAGTTTATTTGCAGTTGCTTGGTCTAAATCGATGAATTCACCTCCGGCTTTTACATCTGATGCTGAAACAATTTTTACATTAGCATTGATTTCTAAGTCACCATATTTAACTTTTACCGGAATTACATCTCCAACTTTCAATGTCTTATGATGTGATAATTGGACACCGCCTCTAGAGATGTTTAGGATTGCATCTGCTCCTGAGTCTGATTCAAACTCAACCATATCAGCTTCAGAATCTAAATCAAATCTCATATATTGACGTTTATCAATTACCGGTACACCATCAGAAACATCTTTACGTTGTACCCAAGTCATCTTTCCAACATCATCTGGATCTATTTCAGTTGGTTCAGTTGGATCTGTTGGACCGGTTGGATCTGTTGGGTCAGTTGGACCAGTTGGATCTGTTGGGTCGGTTGGACCGGTTGGATCTGTTGGGTC
>CALVBU010000026.1 GCA_944325875.1 Candidatus Gastranaerophilales bacterium | reverse complement strand
ACGTACGCATAGTACGCTCCCTCATCCTCGCACTTAAAACGACGCAAATCGCATCCCCTCATTGCGTTTGGGTAATTAGATAGGTTCGATTTTCTGTCGTTTTGAATTACCTATTGTAATCTGAACATTTTGTTCGTGACAACAATAGGTAATTTTTTTATTTTGTCTTGTTTTTCGGTATATTTATTATGTTTTGTGATGTGTTTTAATTGCTTTTTGAAGATGCAAAATGTGACACATATTTTGGAAATAGGTGAAAAGCGAGATATAAAAGAAAAAAACAGTCACATTTGAACTCTTGATTTGATACAAATCTATTTTGATAAATATTCGCTTTCTTTTGATGCGGGAGTTTTGTAGTTATTACTTGAATGAGGTCGCTTTAAATTGTAAAATTCGATGTATTCGTCAATAGCGTCACGCAATTCTTTTTCGGATTTATATTTTCGTCGATACAATTCTTCTCTTTTCATTGAAGAAAAGAAAGATTCTACAACTGAATTGTCATAAGGTATATGCGCTCTTGAAAATGATTGAACAATTCCATAAGATTTCAGATAAGACATAAAAGTATATGATTTGTAGCTCGCGCCTCTGTCGGTATGAAAGATCAACCCTTTGTGTGGATTGCGAAACGCATATGCTATTTTGAATGTGCTTTTTACAAGTTGCGTACTGTTTTTGTAGCTTATTTTATATCCGATGACCATTCTTGAAAACAGATCAAGAATAACGCAGATATAATAGTTTCTCTCTTGAAAACTATAACAAGTAACGTCGCTAACCCATATCTGATTGGGTGCAATAGCTGTAAAGTTTTGATTAACACGATTCTTGCAATATGCTTTTCTTTCTTTTTCATATAAGGCTTTTGCTCGTTGACGAATGCTTGTTAATCCCATATCAGCCATAAGTCTGCGTACTGTGTCTTCACTTGTTACATATCCTTGTTCTTTAAGAATAGCAGTAATTTTTCCGGCTCCGAAAATCTGACGATTCTCGTCATAGACTTTTTGAATGGCAACACGGAGAACTTCGCGCTGTTGTGCATACATGGTGTTTGTTTTTTTGTTTCGAAAAATATGGTTGTAGAATGTTCCTCGATCAACATTAAGTGCTTCACAAAGGACATGGACGCTATGAGTACCGTATATCTTTTCGAGCGCATAAAGACGTTCCTTAAGCGGTGCAGAAGGTAAACAGTTTGCTTCGTTTATGATTTGAATAATTTCTTTTAAGCGTTCAATGCGTCGCAGAAGTCGGTTGATTTCTTTATTATTAATGGAACTATACTTTTCTGCGATTTCTGTTTCTTTTAACCAACGGTAGATAGTGGTGCGCGAAATAATATACTGCTTTGACAAGGTCGTAACGGATTGTTTTTGTTTGAATTCTGTAAGTATTTTTGCTTTTAACTCATCACTATAGTGCTGCATTTTTTGCTCCTTGGATATATGATGTGTCTATTATACCTTGAAAAGTAGATAAACGACAGTACAATTACATCTTTAAAATAAAGCAATATCAGTTAAAATGTGAATTAGATTGGCATCATATCGTTTGGTAGATTATCGATACAATAAAATATTCAATTTTGAGGAGGTCTGAAATATTGTTTTGGACTTCTTATCTTGCTTGAGTGAAGCGGCTTGAAAAAAATAACGAAATATGGTATAATTAAATTAGTAGGGGGTGTACTTAATGGTTAAATTAGTTACGAAGAAAGCAAGTTCTGAAGCTCGACAAAGAGCAGATAGAATAATACATGATGTACGCAAACTATTGGAAAAAGAATACAAATTTTTTTGTCGCCCTATTGGTTCTCAGACACGTCGATGTATTGTTCAGGATAAAAACGGGAAATATGATTTGGACTATCAAATAGTTTTGACTCAAAATTCAAAAGGAGATTTAGATCCGACAAGTATTAAGAAAAGGTTTCTATGGGCTTTTACATCGGTTAAGAATAAGAATGAAAAAGTTGAAGATTCGACGACCGTTATAACGGTAAGATGTTCAAAAGACGGTTGTGAGTTTAACGTCGAAACTGAGAAATTTTCTTTTGACTTTGTGATAATCAATCCTGACGAGACCTGCCGTATCAGAAGGAATGGAGAAAGTCAATATACTTGGGTTCAGCTGCCAACGAAACATTCGGATATATATAATCGCTATAAAGCAATGAGTTTTGAACAACAAAAAGATTTATTAGAGAACTATTTGTTACCGAAAATTGTTAAAGAAAAGCAAAAAGACGAATCGCAACGACGTGCGACTATTAACATTTTTTTAGAAGAAGTTAACAACTATTTGAGACGGAGAGAAAGGCTATGACGAAAGATGAACTACTGCCGTTTATTGAATTTAAAAATGAAAAGGAAAAGGAAGAAGCAGAGTTTTATATATCTGTAAAAGGAGTTGCATTACATTGTAGAGTTCTATATTTTTTAGGGTTTTCATTTTCTCTTGGTGAAAAAGTTGAATGGCCTAAGGTGTCTAAACTTTTAAGAACAGACAAAGCAACAAGAGATGTGATATATATTTATCTTGCTACTTTAGAAGAGTATATCCGAGCATTTATTTCCAATAAATACGGAAACGATCTACAGCAAAATTTTTGGATTAACGGTCTGGGAGAAAGAAACCAGATCAAAGATAATATCGAACATGGTGAAGAATTATTTGAAGTTCTTGAAAATACTGAATTTGGTTGTTTAATTAAACAAGTAGAAAATCTTCCTACCGAAGATAAAACTCAACTATTCGGTGATTCTTATTGCAAAAAGAATTTAGGTGCTATAAAAGAGTTAAGGAATGCTGTAAGTCATCATAAATTTTTAGCAAGCTATGAATTTAAGCCTTGCATTGTTGATGGTGTTGAAGGTTGCAGTTTGATAGATAATATCAAAAATCTGCGACAGCTATTACCGAGACGATATCGTTATGGGAAAAACGGACAAGGAGGAATAACAGCAGAAATAAGAAAATGCGGAATAAAACTTGATTAAGGTATAGTGTCTTTTCAAAGTCGATAATTTATCTACTGTAAATCATACAGCTCATGGCTTAAAGACAAAAAGTAATCAAGGTTGATTTTAGGAGAAAATATGTTAAATCGAACAGTAAAAAATAGCAAGCAAGAATTTGATAAAGTTTTTTTAGAAATTGATCATTCCGAAACATTGTCAGTCGGTAATAAGAACGATATAAGATTTTTCATGCTGGACATACAGAATAATAAGTATTGTTATTATAATATGTTTTCTATACTTAAAGAGAATTTGGGAAGATATGCATTGTCGAGAAAAGAGTTTGAAAGAGATCCTGAAATGGCAATTTCAAAAGCAATTTCTCGTTTCCATGAGGTTAATAATGCTGGCAAAGGGGCAGGCGGAGAATTAGGAGAAATCTTGCTGTATTTATTTTTAGAAACGGTTTTAGAGGCGCCCAAATTGCTTTCAAAAATGGAATTAAAAGGCACGAGAAATCAATATAATTACAATTCAGATGCAGTACATTTTTATTCGTTTAAAACTGAATCGGGTCAACATAATCAAATAATATTGTGTGAATCTAAACTTATAGGAGATTATAAAACTGCTATCAGGAAAGCTTTTGAATCGTTAAAAACTTCTTTGACAAACAAAGATTATGACTTTTCACTAGTGTCAACCGAAATATTCAAGGAAACTTTGTCTGAAGAAGCTGCTGATAGAATAATAGATCAAATTCTGCCGAATGCGACAGAGGATTATAAAAATCATATTATTAAAGAAACTGCTGCGGGTATTTTTATTGGATATGATCAACCTATAGAAGCCCAAGATGATACCATAAAGACTCGTGAAGAAAATCTGATGAAAATCAAAAAAGATATCCCCAAGATTGCAAAGCTGATTAATAAGGAAATTCAGTCTGCCGATTTGCATGGAATGTCGTTCTATATTTATTTTTTACCTTTTAATAAGGTCGATGACGATAGAGCGAAAATAATGGGTCAATTGTTGATAAATTCAGAATACAAGGAATAACCATATGATAAAGGTAGGAGAACGATTATTTAATAATTTAGATAGTAATGAATATTTACATGAATTATTTAGAAAGATCTCATGTGATTATTCTAATTTACTGCTTAATAAAAATTATAAAGTATTGCTTTCGGAAAAAGAAAAAATTGATGCGTTAAGATTTGCAGATATTTTATCCAAGTGCACGATTGAGGCAAAAAGAGACCTGTACTTTAATTGGGCTCAGAATATTGTGACTATGTTAAACATAATTTATGAGCATGATGAGTTAGTTGAATACTATTTAGGATCAGTGCTAACTAATGTAAATAATTATTTTGGATTAAGCCAGAATAATCCGAATTACATAAATCAAGATATTATAGACTGTGTAAAAGAGTCTATTGAAAAAGAAGATTATAGAATTCCATGGGAAAAAGACCGTTATTTTATAAATAAGCAGAGAATTGCTTTTGATTTTTTAAAAAGGAACGACTGCTATAGTTTTTCTGCACCGACTTCATTAGGTAAAACATTTATTATAAGAATGTTAATAAAAGAAGAAATCTTAAAGGGTGAAAGATCAAATTTTGTTATAATAGTGCCAACTAATGCGCTTATTAATGAATTGTATGGACGAATTGTTGAGGATTTAAATGATAATTTGTGGAATAAAAAATACAAGGTTGTAAAATCTCCTGCTGCAGTTATAGACGAAGAGGATTCATTTAATTTTATAATGGTATACACGCAGGAACGATTGTTATATCATTTATTGAAGATTAAAAATCTTCCAATTAATTATTTGTTCATAGACGAAGCTCACAAAATCACAAAGGGAGAAGATCGCAGTGCTTTTTTCTACAAGGTTATGAACATAATAAATAAAGAGCATAGTGGTGCAAGGGTGTATTTTTCTAGTCCCAATATTCCGAATCCTCAAGTGTATCTTGAGTTAGTAAACGATAATTTAAATAGGGCATCAACAAGAATAAAATATTCTCCAGTAAATCAAAGTAAAATACTTATAGACCGTGATTCTAAGAAAATCAGTTATTATTCTGATATCGATACAAAATTCTATGAGTTGGATGAAACGATAGGCTTGTTGAATGGTGGGGACGACATTGTTTCAATTGTAAAAAACTTTGGAAAAAATAAAAGCAATATCGTTTTTTGCGAGAGCAAAAAGAATGCAGTTAATTGGGCAAGACAATATATAGATGATATGCCGGATATTGATAACGCAGAATTGAATGATCTTATTAAAGACATATCTGAAGACATACATACTGATTGCTATTTAACTACAACATTGAGAAAAGGAGTCGCTTATCATGTTGCATATATACCATCAAGAATAAAGGAAAGGATAGAGCATTTATTTAAGAAGAATATAATTAAAACCGTCTTTTGCACATCTACATTACTGGAAGGTGTTAATTTTCCTGCGGAAAATTTATTTATGATGTTAGATTCGCGTTCCTATTGGTTAAAAGATGACTATCGCGTTGATTTCAAAAATTTGATTGGTAGGGTTGGTAGGATAGAGTTTAATATGTTTGGTAACATATTTTTAATATCAGATTCCAATACTAACGAAAAATATATTAAAGCTATTGAGAGGGAGGTTGAAGATCAAAAATTATCTGTAGACTATTATCTCTCTGAAAGCAAGAAAAAAGAAATTGTAGATGCATTAGTTCAAGGAAAAACTGTTATAGAGAAAAAAAGCAGCGAAACTTATGATCAATATAATTTTTCAAGGTATGTTTTAAATATACTACTAAAAGACATTATTAGCGGGCAACGTGGCAAGTTTCACAAGCTATTTGATAAATATTTGACGGTAGAAATGCTTGATGAAATAAAGAATAGATTTAAGAATAATCCATGCGTGCAGGACGATATAACTACAACGCCAGATCAGATACAAACTGTAGATAATGAAATTAAAATATCTCAAATTAGCTACCCTGAAAAGATTAGTTATACAAATGTTCTGTCGTTTTTAATGAAACTCCATAAGTTGTTCAACTGGGATAAGTATGAAAGTAAGCGTGATATAGGGAAAGAATCATGTTTAAAGTATTATGCCGTTATTTTACAGCAGTGGATGCTCGGGTTCGGCGTGAAGCAGATTATAGATGAAACAATAAAGTTTCATCAGGATACACATGAGATTTTCATTGAAGGAAAGGTTGTTCCTTATATAGACAATGTTGAACAACGAAACTATCTTATTAATGATGTATTGGACACGCTTGAAAGAATTGTTCAATTTAAAATAAAGAACTATTTTTTGAAATTTACCGAAAGAAAAATAGCAAATAATCAAGAATTAAAAGGAAATGACTGGTATGAATATGTTGAATATGGAACCTGTAACAAGATAGTTGTTTATTTGCAAAAAATAGGTTTTACGAGAGAAAGTGCAATATATATATACTCTCAACATAAAGATAAAATCGCTGTTAAGGATAATAAAATAGTAACGATAAAAAATAGTCTTTTGAAATGTCCAAAGGTCGCCGAAGAAGTACAAAGGGTAAAATACAATTATCGAGATTTGTTTAATGAAAAACAGTAGTAAGGAAGACTTGTGACTGTACGAATTGAGGACTATAAAAATAGAATTGCAGTGTAGCTATTTCGTACAACAAAGACACCTCGCCGCAAGGCGAATTTCGCAGCACCCTGCAGGAAAGTCCTGCAGGGTGTTTGCATCAACGCCTGCGGCTCGGTTTCCGCTCGCGTC
>CALVBU010000025.1 GCA_944325875.1 Candidatus Gastranaerophilales bacterium | reverse complement strand
GATGGAGTTCATGTTTCAGATGATGCTCTAAGATTATTTTTTAAATGTAAACCAATTTTGAAGTTATAATACAAAAGGACCGGAATAATAATCCGGTCTTTTTTGTATTTATATAAAGAGTTTTACTTTTATTATTGTTTGAGGCATAATTGGTTTTATGGGTAAAGATAATTTTGACAATATTATTGACGCAATAGAGGAACCGTTTTTTTATAAAGATACCTTCTCAACAAGATGTCTTACATTTTTGTGCAAATTGATTATTGTTATACGTTTTTTATATTTAAAAATTCCTGTTTGGACCAAATATGTAATTGGACTTCCTTTATTTTTGTTTAATTGGCTAGTATATCTTTATTATGTTTTATTTGTGGCTTGGTCAAGAGTTCTAGAGAAACGTTTTCATTATGATTTTTCTAAAAATGATTTTTCAATGAGAAATTATTTTAAAGTTATGTTTTTGCGTTTATTGCTCTTTATTATTCTTGCTTTGATGATGGATGCTTATTATAAATATCCATTAGGGTGGTTAGGATTTATTTACTCTGTCCCTATGGCATTTTTATGTGTTGGATTTTGTGTGCCAATTTTTGATTATCGTTTAAGAAATATAGAATAATCTTCAAAATCGTGTTATAATATGTATGGTAGCTTTTGAGGAGTATGAATGTACGAATTTTCATTTGAGTTAGATGATTTTCAAAAAGAAGCATGTGAGCATATTGATAATGGTAAAAGTGTTGTTGTATGTGCTCCAACAGGTGCCGGAAAAACTGTTATAGCTCAGCATGCTATACATAGAGCTCTTGAAAGTGGAACAAGAATTTTTTATACAACTCCATTAAAAGCTCTTTCTAACCAAAAGTTTTATGATTTTTCTGAAAAATATGGTTCAGACAAAGTTGGACTCCTTACCGGAGATACTTCAATTAATAGGAATGCACAAATTGTTATTATGACGACTGAAGTCTTTCGTAATATGCTTTATGGAACCAATTTTGGTGCTGTTGCGGATAATATGAAAGATGTCAGATATGTTGTGTTGGATGAAGTTCATTATATGAATGATGAGCAGCGCGGTACTGTATGGGAAGAAAGTATAATCTATTGTCCTACCAATGTTCAAATTATTGCTCTTTCTGCAACTGTTGCAAATGCCGATGAACTTACTGATTGGATTAATACTGTGCATTCTAAAACTGAATTGGTAAATACAGATTTTAGACCAGTTCCTCTAAGATTTTTCTATTTTGACAGCTCACAACCTGATAAATTGCTTCCACTTTTAACTCCGTCAGGGCAATTAAATAAAAAAATTAAACCTGAGAAAAAATTGTGGGGGCATAATAGAAAAAAACAACGTTCTTATGTGAAAGATATTGTTCGTAATCTAAATAATCAGGATATGCTTCCGGCTATTTATTTTACTTTTTCTCGTAAAAAATGTGATGAACAAATGGAAAAGTGTGCAGGGCTTGATTTGATTACTAAAGGTGAAAGAGCTCAAATAAGACAGTTTATTGATGAATATATCGCTGAAAATCCGCATTTGTACAATAACAAACATATTGAATATCTTTTATGTGGTGTAGCATCTCACCATGCAGGGCTTTTACCATCTTGGAAAAATTTAGTAGAAAAACTTTTTCAAAAAGGTTTAATTAAAGTTGTTTTTGCGACTGAAACTCTTGCCGCAGGTATAAATATGCCTGCTAGATCGACAGTTATCAGTTCTACTAGTAAAAGAACTGATAGTGGTCATAGAATGCTTACAGCTAGCGAATTTCTCCAAATGTCTGGGCGTGCAGGAAGACGAGGAATGGATGAAATTGGTTATGTTACAGTTGTTGGAACACAATTCCAAACTCCTGAAGAAGTTGCTGAATTAGTCTTAAGTGATGCAAATCCTTTAGAAAGCCGTTTTTCTCCAAGTTATTCTATGGTATTAAACTTGCTTCAAAGATTTTCGTTGGATGAAGCAAAAGAGCTCATCTTAAAAAGTTTTGGATATTTTTCTTCCGGTGCAAGATTGAAACCACTTTTGCAGTTAAAATCTTCAATGGAAGGTGAAATTAGGGCTAGAGAATTTGTCTGTCCAAACAAATTGTCTGATAATGAACTTCATGAGTATGATAAACTGCGTCATTTATATGTTCAAAATCGTCAAACGTATAAAAAAATAACTAAACAAGAACGCTCTAAAAATAGGCCTTTATCTGATGAAGTTATCAGATTTGGTAAAGAAACTAAAGCTATGCTTGAGAAGATGCACGATTACCCTTGTGATCTGTGCAAGCTTTATAAAAAGCATACTAAAAATATTGAAGTACTTAATCGTCTTGAGGTTAAATTAAAAAAATTAAATAAAGAAATAGATCGTCAAAGAGATATTTTCTGGAATAAATTTTTAGCGCACAGAGATGTTTTAATAGAATTTGGATATTTGAAAGATGATTATCCTACAGAAAAGGGTATTACAACTTCACAAATTCGCTCAGAAAATGAATTGTATATTGCAGAAATCATTTTTTCACATATTTTAGAAAATCTTACACCATCTCAATTGGCGGCTGTTGTTTGTGCAATAACCACCGAAGATTTGAGAATGGATATTCCGTATATTCCGTTTTCAGAACCTGTAAGAAAAACTTTAAATAATATCAGAAATATTAAGCGAAAAATTGAACGTACTCAAAATTCATATTCAGTGGAAGCTCCATTATATATAAATCCTTATTTTAGTTCACTTATTGAGTTATGGGTTGAAGGAGCTGATTGGGAAACTGTTTCCGGACAGATGGATGTTGGAGAAGGTGATATAGTACGTTCGTTTAAAAGAGTTGTTGATGTTTTAAGACAATTCACCACAATTTCTAATGTTCCTGAAGCTCTTGTATTTACAGCCAGAGAAGCTATTGAAAAAATAATGAGAGAACCAGTTGATATAGATTAATAAAAAAGGAGGAATGTATGCGAAAAATAGATATAGATAGAATTTCGGGGGGGGGGCTACCAACTAACAGTTGAAATAAGCGTTTCAGACTTTGACCTCCGATTAAAGAAAAGTTGAAGAATAGGCCGTGCCAAAAGACACGGTGTTTTTTGTACAAATTTTTTTGATTTAAACATTTTATGTAAATGGAGGACTTATGAAAAAGATAAACGCTTTTACCTTGGCGGAAGTTTTAATAACTTTAGGTATAATTGGAGTAGTATCAGCTATCACAATGCCGATTATTGTGGAAAAACACCAAAAAGTAGTTACAATTACTGCTCTTAAAAAATTTTATACAAGTATTAATCAAGCTGTTAAATTTTCTATCCTTGATAATGGTGATGTTTCGTGCTGGACTTTTCCAGCTTCATATAATTCAGCGCAAGATACTGTGGATTTTTTGAATAAATATTTTGCAAAATATTTAAAGCATACTGAAATTAAGATTTGCCCTAAGTCTATTATTTATGATAGAGGACCTTGGGTATGTATTTATTATGCGGATGGGAGTGTTTCAGCTTTTAATAAAACTGGCAGTGGTTTTGATATTGCTTTTTATGTTAACTCAAAGTATATGGGAAAAGAATGGAATAATGTTCACATAACTAGATATGTTTTTCCGTTTACTTTTTATCGATTTGGCGCAAACGAACAATTAAAATCTAGGATTGAACCTTATGATCAAGAATGGGATGGTTCAAGAGAACATTTATTACATAGTTCATCTTATGGTTGTCTATCATCCCCTTCTAGAGGTTATTGTGGAAAGTTAATACAATATGATGGTTGGGTGATTAAAGATGATTACCCATGGTAATGTTGATTAAGTGTACATTTACCCCTATTTAGTTTTGTAAAAGCCTTATTATCAGAGTACTTGAGATATTTGTAAATATATGTTACAATAGTAGTAGGAAGTCCCTGTAATAAGGTTTGACTCCTTTGAAAAAACTTTATGGTTATAAGGACACTTTCAATCGGGCAAAAAGCAGGTTTCCGATGAGTGTTATTCCCCTCCCCACTCTAAAATAAAAAAGGTATCCGGTTACTTTAAAAAATGAGGTGACGCTATGGATACGCTCTTTTATGTTGCAAATCGTGAGAGGCTGTTGAATTCGTTAATAACATCCTCAATAATGGGAATACTTGTTTTTTCACAATTTTTACTTGTTAATCCGCCGATTTTAGCTGATGATATTAAACTTGCTCAAGCAACAGTCCCTGCTCCGGCTATTGATACCGGGCAGTTAAAAGATAGAATTCTTAATGAATTTTCTATGGAAACTCGTGCAAAAAACTTTGATGAAAATATTAAGAAAAAATATCCTAATGCTTTAATTACGGATGTAAGCAGCGGGGTAAAGCACATTAAACTTACAAAATATTATGACCGTAGACCGGTTAGAATAAATGTTGTAGAGATAGATTTAAAACTTGCTGACGGTTTTGAATTAAAACCAGTATTGTCCTCGACTTCAAATAATTTAAAAAGTAGAAAAACAATTACTACAATAGCAAAAAATTCAGATTCAATAGTTGCAATTAATGGTACATATTTTAAACCCCAGACTGGTGTTCCTTTAGGAACTTTAATGATTGACGGTAAAATGTACACAGGTCCTGTTTATGACAGGGTTGCTATGGGTATTTTTGATAAAGGTTTCGATATGGCTCGTGTACAGTTTAAAAGTTATTTAAAGGCCTCTGGAAGCTCCGTTAAGGTCGATAATATAAATCAACCAAGAATGTTATCAACCCATGTTATAGCCTACTCAAATGACTGGGGAACGGCCTCTCCTGCATCTCCTAAATATGGTTTCCAAATTGCGATAAAAGATAATAAAGTCGTTGCTGCTTCATATTCTTCTTTAAGAATTCCTGAAGGTGGATATGTTATTGTTGGACCAGCAAAATTGTTAAGACCTTTTGCTTTTAAGAAAAAGGTTGAGCTTGAAATCGCGACAAGTCCTGATTGGGAAGATGTAAAACATATTATAAGCGGTGGCCCTTATTTAGTTAAAAATTCTGAAGTTTATGTTGATATGACTGCGCAAAAATTAGGCGCTGTCGGTGGAAAAAATCCTAGAACGGCTATCGGTTATACAAGCGATTATAATATGATAATGGTTGCGGTTGACGGTAGAGAGGGTAGTTCTGTTGGTATGACATTGATGCAGCTTGCTGGTTTTATGAAATCTTTAGGCTGTATTAATGCAATGAATCTTGACGGTGGGGGCTCAACTGTTATGTATGTTAATGGAAGAGTTGTTAATAACCCTCAAGTTCGTGGTGGCATTACTCTTTCAAATGCACTTGTTTTATCAAAAAAAGTTAATTAATCTTGTCTTTTCCATTCAAATAATCTCTTTTTCTCATCAAGTTGTATAAATCCGTTTTTCTTGTAGAAAAACGTTGCATTTGGTGAAGATTTTAAGATAATTCTATCGTAACATTCTTTTAAATAGTTTAAAATTGCTGTTCCGGTATTTTTTATTGATGGTCGGCGATAACTGTTAAGATATTGTGGATGCACTTGTAGGAATTCAAGTTCGATTTCTTTTGGCGCTTTTTGGGTTAATTCTGCAACACCAAGGATTAGACTCTCATCTATTTTGTTAAAATTATCTTTTTGTCTTGTAATTCCTATGTATCTTCCCTTTTCGCCAAGATGTTCTTTTAGGTATTTTGCGTGTATGAAAATGTTATTAGCATAACTATCTCCACCGAAATCTTTGGCTATGTTCTCTAGATTTTCAATATCAATTGAATCCTTAGGATCAAATTCAATAAGTTTTGAGGGCTCTTCCAGATAGGCTCTTTTAAAATAGGAATATTTTTTTACTGGGACATCTTTTATATATCTTGCTTCAAAGCTAATTTCTCTAGTTTTCATAGCAAGAATAAAACGTATAAAAAAATATTTTTGCTATTATCTTATATTATGTTTTATTATGTCCGAAACCCAAGGTAAATAGCTGAATTTTCCCATAAAAGCTGTAACTGTAAGATATATAATTATTGAATATATACATGCTTGGATTAGAGAATAACCAAATATTGCAGGCATATTCAACCAAAATATAATTTGTGCAGTAAGTTTATTTATTAATGGGATTACACTTAGTATATTGCTTAGTACGCCTAGTAATATTGATATAATTACATAACCAATAGAAAGAAATATAGATTGGAAAATATGGTATTGTGTAAATGGTCTTAATTTAGCATGAGTAATCAAGCCAAGGATTAACCAAATGAATCCAATCATTCCCATTGTAGGATATGTAAGAGCCGATACGATTCGTTCGATCATATACGGTCTGTCATAATCAGAATACATTATGCTGCCTCACCTTTTCTTTTTGTGTCGATGTATTCGTCAAGGACCTGGAAGTACACAAGTTTAAACTCATCATTATCAGGCTCAAGCTTAATTGCTGCTCTATAAGATGCAATAGCTTTTTCGATATCTCCTTGAAGATAATGAGCATTACCTAATAGAAGATAAGTTTGAGCATCATGTTGTTTAAAGTGTAAAACTTCCTTATATTCTTTCATAGCTTCATCAAGTCTGTTAAGGTTTGTATATAAATTTCCTAACAATTGATAAGCATTAGGTTCTTTCGGGAATATAGCTTTTGCTTTTTCATACATAGCAATTGCCATATCGGTTTCTCCAAATTCAGAAAGTGAAATTGCATAACAAATATATGCTCTGTAATTATCGCCTTCCATTGTTAGAGCTTTTTCATAATAGCTATAAGCTTCTTCACGTTTTTTCATTAATGTATAAGTATTACCGATACATATAGCAACTACTTTGTTATCAATATTTAATGCGAATACTCTTTTATATAGATCCAATGCTGTTTCATAGTCAAAAAGTTTGAAACATACATTACCCATATCAACTAGGGCTGTAATATTTTCAGGATCTAAAGAAAGAGCTTTTTCATAGTAAGCTTTAGATTCAATATATTCTTCATTATCCTGATAAAGTAATGCAATAGCATTGTAGATTTCAGGGTTTGTAGAATTCAAATCAATAGCTCTGTTGTAGTAGAACAAGGCTTTTGAAAAGTTTTTCCATTCTGCAAAAACATTACCGATATTATAGTAAATAAGGTAGTTTTTAGGATTGATTTCAAGAGCTCTGTTGTAATAAGAAAGAGATTTTCTGAAATCTTTTTCGTAAAACCACATAGTACCCATTCCAACAAGTGCTTGAACATCTGTTGGATAAAGGTCAAGTAAACTTTCTAAAACAGACATAACTTTATCATAATCTTCTAATTGAAGATAAAGTCGGGATAACTTATGGTAATTATCGGCATTTTTAGGGTCTTTTGCCATTTCCATAATTAATTCGTTAATTTGTTTATTTATTTCCTGTTTAAGTTCTAAATTATCCATAAGCCTATTCTATCTCTTTCTTATTTTGTAAAAACTGTAACACTAATTGTATGTTCCATATTCTTTTGAAACTTCTTTCCATTCATCTTCAGATATGCTGAAAGCATTGCTCCAAAATTTTTCTATAGCGTAAGTTTGACGTTCTTCTTTGTGAAGAATATGTACAACTACGTCTCCGTAATCAAGAAGATTCCATCTGTTCTTTGCGTCGTTTTCCATTCTTAAAGGTGTTCTATTAAATAATTTTTTTATAGAATCCTTCACCGCTTCCATAAGAGCTTTTACTTGAGGCGTAGAATCGCCTGTAACTATTACGAAGTAATCAGCTAAAGAAGATACATTTCCAATGTTTAATATTGAAATTTCTTTGCCTAGTTTGTCATCTAAAATTCTTGCAACAACGCAAGCAAGTTTATGAGAATCAATTTCGTTTGTCATTTTTACCTCTTCTTGGCTTATTATATCAGAAAACTCCAATTATGTGAAGATGTTAATATTTTTGCAATAAAAAAGTCGACGAAAGTCGACTGAATAAAAGGAAATAAAATTGTAAAGGGGAAAATCTAGAAAGCAACCGGCTTGAATTAAGATAAATGCCG
>CALVBU010000024.1 GCA_944325875.1 Candidatus Gastranaerophilales bacterium | reverse complement strand
ATTGTAACCTTGACGGTATCCAAATTAATCCCGTACATGTAAATTAAAATTGCAATAAGTGGCAAAATAAAAGCAATGATAATACTACTTGGGTCTCTTAATATTTGACGAAATTCTTTTTTTATCAGAGCAAAAAGTGTTTTCATTTTTCACTCTCCTTAATTAAATTGATAAAAGCTTCCTCCATATTTTTTGCGCCAGCTTTAGTTTTTAATTCTTGAGGAGTTCCAACTGCAATCGTTTCACCTTTATAAAAAAGACTTATTTTATCGCAGTATTCAGCCTCGTCCATAAAGTGCGTAGTAACAAGGATTGTTACTCCCTTTTTAGATAAGGATTTTATATGATTCCAAAATTCTTTCCTTGCGATTACATCAACTCCTGATGTTGGCTCATCCAAAAATAAAATAGGCGGATTATGGATAACTGCACAGGCTAAAGATAATCTCTGCTTAAACCCCAGTGGTAAATCGTCAGCTTTTTGGGTTTCAACATCTTGGAAATTAAAAATTTCAATAATTTCATCTACTTTTTTTTGCTTATTTTTTGATTTTATTCCATAAACTGATGCAAAAAATTCAAGGTTTTGACGCAGAGTTAAATTACCGTATAATGAAAATTTTTGAGCCATATAACCAAGATTTGATCGAGCTTTACTTGGCTCTTTCAAAATATCAATTCCCATAATTTTGGCAGTGCCAGATGTTGGTCTTGCTAGTCCGCACATCATTTTAAAAGAGGTGGACTTTCCAGCTCCATTTGGTCCTAAAAGTCCGAAGATTTCTCCTCTATTTATACAAAAAGAATTGTTTTTTACTGCGTAAAAATTTCCGTATTTTTTCTCTAAATTATCAGCCAGCACAGTACATTCTATATCTGATGTTAATTCAGGATAATTTTCAGCAATTTGAGAAGGGATTTTTTTATACCCTCCCATTAATTCAATTACTTTATTCTCAAATTCTTGAGTTGTAGGAGCTAAATTTTCAGGAGTCCCATCATAAATAACTTGTCCTTTGTCTAATACAACCGAAATATCAAAACTATGAGCTTCATCTAAATATGCAGTTGACCATAGAACTGTTGTTTCCGGTGAAATTAAATTCCTTACCATTTCCATCAAATCACGCCTTGATATAGGATCTACTCCAACAGAGGGTTCATCTAAAAGTAAAAATTCAGGATTACCCATCAACGCGCAAGCTAATCCCAGTTTCTGTTTCATCCCTCCGGATAAAGCGCCTGCCAGTCTGTCAGTAAATGGTGCTAGTTTGGTGAATTTTAGAAGTTTATCAAAATCGTATGGAAGATTTTTTAAATCTGCATATAATTTCAAATTTTCTTCAACTGTTAAATCCTCATATAATCCAAATTTTTGAGGCATATAACCTATTTTAGGATTTAACTTTTCTTTTTCTGTTGCAGGATTAATTCCTAGAACAGAAATTTCTCCGCTGGTTGGAATTAACAAGCCAGAAATAAGTCTTATTAATGTAGTTTTTCCTGAACCATCTGCACCAATAAGACCTGTAATTTTGCCTTTTTCAATATTTAGTGAAAGGTCTTTTATTGCTCGCATATTTCCAAAACTTTTATTTAAGTTTTTAATTATTACTGTTTGCATGGTTGTTATCCAAATTGATTTTAACAGTTACAGGCATACCTTGACGTAAGTATTCGTCAATATTATCAACATAGACTCTTATTCGATAAACTAAATCCGTTCTTAAATCAGTTGTTTGAACTGTTTTTGGTGTAAATTCCGCAACAGGTGAAATATAGCCGATTTGCCCTTCATATTCTCTGTTTTTCTTTGTATTCGGATCGATTGTATCTGTTAGGACTTGAACTTTTTGACCGTACTTGACATTTCCTAAATCCTTTTCGCTAATGTAAGTTCTAATCCAAACAGGTTTGTTTTTGGCAACTGTATAAATAGGTTGACTTTTATTAACTGTTGCTCCAGGCTCTTGGGCTCTTACTGTAACAATACCATCATCGGGAGCGTAAAGTTTTGTATAATCAAGTTGATTTTTGGTAAATTGTTTATTAGCTAATGCTGCTTTATAATCAGAATCAGCTTTGTTTTTTGTATTCAGTAAAGTTTCACATTCCATTTGGGATACTGTGTTGTCAGAACATAAAGGAGCTTTTCTTTCATATTTTGATTTTGCATCATTATATAATGCAAGTGTTCTTGAAACTTCTGCATCTGCTTTTGTAAGATTAGCGTTGTAATCTTTATTATCTAGTGTTGCAACAAGTTCACCTTTTTTTACTGTATCTCCTTCTTCTTTAAGCATTTTTTCAATTTGTCCTGCGACTTGAAAACTCAAGTCAACTTGTCGAATTTCAATATTACCGTACAAAGTCAACTCAAAAGGATTTTTCTTATTTTTTAGGATTAAGAATATTCCTATTGATACAAGTATTACTAAAATCAATATTATGGGTATTATTTTCTTCATAGTTTACCTCCAACAGCTTTATAGAGTGTAAAATAATTGATTAACTTTTGAGTTTTCGCTTTTGTTAGTTCATTTTCTACTGCAAGCTTTTGATTTTCACTTTCTAAAATCTCAATAGCAGAAATTATTCCTCTGTTGTATTTCTTTTGCTCGTTTTGGAAATTTGTATTCTGATAAGATAATTTCTGTCTTACGTTTTTCTCTGTATTGGTATCATATTTAACAAAACAAAGTGCTGTGTTTACTTCTTTGATTGCGTTTAAATCTGTTTGTTTGTAATCTTCAAAAAGTTCTTCATATTTTGCTTTTTGAAATCTTAAGTTAGCAACTTTTCTTCCGCCTTGGAAAATATCTTGAGTTGCACCCGCTAAAAGTAAGGCTAAAGAAGATTCCCAAGAAAAGAAATTTCCAGGGAATATAGTGTTAAATGCCCAAACTCCTGTTATATTAAATCGTGGGAAAAATTCTTTTCTGGCAACACGAATATCAATTTTGGCCTTTTCTAACTTTGCTTCAGCTGCCATTACATCAGGGCGAGAAAAAATTATATCTGATGCAATTTCATCCGGAATAGTGCCACTATATTCAAAATTATTAAGATTACCGTATTTAAAATCATTATAATTTGCAGGAGAAATACCTGAAAGAATTGCAAGCTGAATCAATAAGATTTTTTGTTCTTTTTCTAACTTATTTAATTGAGCTTTCGAATCTTCAACTTGTTTTTTTGAATTATTTAATTCACTTGTAGATATTATTCCATGATTAAATAATTTTTGGCTATGTAATAAAATCTTTTCATTGTTAGATACAATTTTTCTTTGATTGGATATCAGATTTTCATACTGTAAAATATTTGTGTAAACAGTTGCTAAATCGCTGAAAAGTGATAAATACACTGCTTTTTGTTCATAAGTTGCAGCTTCATAGGATTTTTTATAACTTTTAGTTTTATCTCTGTTTTTTAATAAAAAATCGGCTTCATAACTTGCGACAAAAGGAAGCACAAAAGCGTTATCACTCAGTCCATAACTTCCAAATTTAGGAGTGTGTATCCCTAAATAATTTGCGCCAACACTAAATGTTGGTAATTCTTTAGAAAAAGAATACTTCACTTGCTGACGATATTGCTCAATTACATATTCAGTTTTCTTTAATTCATGGTTGTTTTCCAGCGCAGAATTTATATAATAATTTAAATTATCATCATTGAATTTATTAAAAAATTCTAAATTCAAGTTGGCATAATCGTAAGCTAAAACACTTTGACTTAAACAAATAAGTATAATAAATGCAGAAATTATTTTTTTAATCATCAACATCTCCGAAAGTTGCTTTCACATAAGTTTTGATATTATTTTTAATTATTTGAATATCTTCATCTGTAAATTCTGTCTGATTTAATACTTTAAGCGAAAATGTGGTTAGTATTTTAGGAGAATTTATTTGTGATATTAAAAATAATACTTTAAATATTACCTCTTTGTCGTTAGCCGGTTTGTCTAATATTGCGGCAACTAATCTTCTTAAATAAATTATTGCAGGAGGTTTTATTTCAAAATCACTTTTTTGTTGTTCTTTAACTAAGAATGCAATCAAATCATTTGAAATATTTGAATAAAAGTAATCTATAAATTTTTCTAAGACTGTTTGAAGTTTTTCAATAAGTTCTTTTTTAGATTTATTAGAAAAATCTTCATTAACATCCAAAAAACTTTCCATGTAAGCTTTTTGAGATTCAACTAGGTTATTAATTATTTCTTGATACAACTCTTGTTTTCCACCAAAATAATAAGAAATCATGCAAATATTTATATTTGCACTTTTGCAAATTTCTCTTATACTTGTACCGTCAAAGCCTTTTTGAGCAAAGAGTTTAATTGCTGTATTTAAGATTTTTTCTTTTGAATTTTCATCTAGTTTCTGTTTCATACTTTTATTATAAAACAAACGTTTGATTTATTCAAGTGTAAAATAATATTTTTAATTAAATCTTTTAATTAATAATTATGCAATCATAATTTTCCAATATTAATAACTTAATAAAACTGAATCAAAATGTTTATAATTTGCAACAGGGCTAAACCTTATTATCTCTAGATTAAAATTTCATGATAAAATCATGAAAAAGGGAAGTATGTTTAAACAAAGTTTTAAAAATATCGATAATTTACTAAAAAAAGACAAAGGGCTTTCTACAGAAATAGATTATGTAGAGCAGACATCTTGGTTGTTATTTTTAAAATATCTTGAGGATTTGGAAGTAAATAAAGCTCTGGAAGCTGAATTAAACGGAAAAACTTATACACCGATATCAGACAATGACTATACTTGGAGTAGCTGGACTTGCTCAAAGACAGGAAGTAGAGCTCTAATGAGTAAAATTAAGGAGATCATATAGATGTTTGATATTATATTGTCTCAAGATTGTGTTCATGATTTTCATTATTATGTAGGGATATACTCTCCAGTTGTTCTCACAATTGTAGCTATTGTAATCGCTTATAATCAGTATGCACTTGAAAAAGATCGTGAAAGCGAAAAGAAGAATGAACTATTTAAGCAAAAGTTTTATGAGCCTCTCCAATCTATTTGGAATAATTGGACGAATGAGCCTATGGACATAAAACATTATAAAAATTTAATCGATACTACTATTAAATTAGTTACCGAGAATAAAGAATTATTTGATTATGACGACTGGAAATTATTAAAAACATCAATTGAAAGCATAAGAAAAATAGTAAAAACGATAGTAAGAGTTTCAAAATTAAAAAAGCCAAGTAAAAAATTAATATTTTTTATACTATATAAAACATTATTTGTTTTATTATCTAATATAATAAATATTCTTTTAGTTGTTGGGTGGCCACCGAAAGAACGGAGACATAAGCATATTACTATATACTATTTGATATTAAAATCTTTTATTAGTATATATAAGTTCTTAGTACCGTACTGTTTGCAAAGATTTATCAAATTTCGAATTGCTTCTATTGTAACTTTAATAGCAATCATTATTGCCTTTCTTAAAGCTATACTTCCTCGAATTTATCCATTTCTAAGAGATATCATACAAGTATTGATAAAGTGTCAGTTCCCTAAAAAAAAGCAGATGCTTAATAATACAAAATAAACCTACTGCGTAATTGGGATAAATTAGAAGAATTATATAATTTGCAAAATCATTAAACTTTTTTCACGTAATGATTATGTAGAGAAATCAAATACTATCAATACTAGAATTGTTAATATAGAACCAGATTAAACCTTTTATGAAAGTTACAATATTAAGTCACTTACCTTTTATTTTGCTCTGATCAATTAATTAAATTTTCGTAAAAGTACACTTTTACAACCATCGTTTTTTGGCTTTAAATATTATTCGTTAATCTTGTTAAATTATTTTACGAATATTCGTTTTATATATAGACTTTTACGAATATATATTGTATAATGAGAATTGAAACGAAAAGGAATTTTTTTATGGAAGCAAAAACTTTTGGATACTGTAGAGTGTCTTCTGCTGATCAGAATGAAGACAGACAAGTTCAGGCTATGCTTGATCTCGAGATTAATGAACGAGATATTTTTGTTGATAAATTGAGCGGTAAAAATTTTGATCGTCCCATGTATCAGGCTATGAAAGCTCAACTTAGAAAAGGAGATCTGCTTGTTATCAAATCTATTGACCGACTTGGAAGAAATTACAAGCAAATCTGCGATGAATGGAGAGAGATTACAGGTAAAATCGGAGCTAATATAAGAGTAATAGATTTGCCTTTGCTTGATACAACTAGAACCGATGGACTTATAGGGCAGGTAATATCAGATATAGTTTTGCAGCTACTGGGGTATGTTGCAGAGCAAGAAAGAGCTTTCATTAAACAAAGACAAGCGGAAGGGATTGCATGTGCTAAAGCTAAAGGGAAAAAACTTGGAAGACCTGCTATTAAATATCCAAACAATTGGGAAGAAACATACAGCACATGGAAAGCTAAGCAAATTACAGCTAGGAAAGCTATGAAAAGACTTGGAATGAAACCAACTTCTTTTTATAAATTGGTAAAGCTATATGAAAAAGAAAAGGAGTGATCAGCACCACTCCTAGAAAATGAACCCCGACATATGATAAAGTTTAGATCCTGCCCTTATAGATTAATACTCTTGCCTTGTTATAGTCTTTTTTCCAGTTCTCTATTGTATAAAATAATTCATCATCGGTTTTAGAGTTGTCATCCCACACCAGATAACCTATTATGGGTACATTCTGTTTAGTTTTTGATATAACATCTAAATTTAAAAATCTATAAGACGCACCAAGTAAATTGTTTTCAAAATTCGTCACTTGTTGCTTGTATTCAGTATCATTCTCTGTTTGCTCAAAAGTTACAAACACTACATATGGTTGGTCCTCCAAACTTAATTTGAGAGCATCTAGCTGAGTAAAACCTTCAGCAGTTCCATCAGTGCTTTCTCTTAATTTCTTTACTGCCTTTGTAAAGCCATAAGCCTTAAATAATCGTGCGAACTCAGCATTCAAGTCCTTGATACTTGTTTTTGAAGATGTTGTTTTGTTCATTAGTTTTCTCCTTTTATTTAATATAAAAAATTTAAAAGGAAAGCGGAGTAAACTCCGCTAAAAACTTATTTTTCAATTAATACATGATTTCCGTTAATAGTAACCCATTTCCCATCACCGGTTCCACTACTTGAATTTGCGGATTTCGTTTTAGAATTAGAACTAGAATTTTTTGTCTTTTTTTCTTTTGAATAAGTATTGACTCTGTTTGGAACATCTTTATCATAAGGTACTCCAATAGTATTCATTTGTGCAAGAATTGCTTTTTCATTATCCAAATATTCTTTTGAAGACATTTCAGAAATATTTTCACGGGTAAAAATTTTATTTTCACCACTTTCAGGATTTATAAAATTTGAATAATCAATATTCGAAAAATCTGATTTTATCTGGCCATTTTTAAGTTGTTCCATAATAATGGACTCATTCTGGACAAATTCTTCTGGAGACATTTTTCCAATTTGTTCTTTTGTATAAGCTGAATCAATTGGAGCTGCATTCCCTGTTACAACACCCTCTTTATAAACTCTTTTATCATCAGGATTAGTAATTAATTTTCCACTTTTCATACGCTCCATTACTTTTCTTGCAATAACATCATTTATTTTTTGAGATGGTGCAGTTGCCCATACACCATATTCCTGAATAATTTCTTTTGCAATTTCACGACCTTGGGCATTATTCCATTTGTCCATATTTTCTTCACCTTTAGATTGCCCCATGTCTTTATTTCCTTGCATTTCATGATAATCTCCAGCAAATTTTGCAATATGTTTACCTGCAAATAAAGCAAGCTGTGCCTGCATGTAAGTATGCTTAAAGGCATCAGCTTCATTATTCCAAGTCGCATGAGATCCAGTTCCCATTTCAAAACCATATTTTTTTTGATATTTTGTAGTTGCATCAAATACATAACTGCTATATTTTTTAGCAGGATAGTTAAACGGATTTACATTATTATTTTTTTGTTTCATTATAATTCTCCTTATGTTATAAGTATTATATGCGGTTAGATAAATATATTTCGTTAAGTCTTTTTTCTTTAAACTCTTATTTCATTGTTGCAGAGATACTTTATGTATGCTTCATCTATAAGTTTATAGATCAAATTTTTCCGAAATTTTTTATTTCAACACAAACTATATGTTCAATATATTCATTTCTTATGTACTTGAACATTTTACTATTGATTCTATTTTGTATTGAAAAACAGATTCGAAAAAAATCCCCTAAATTTCTATTCAAAATAAATTTCAAAAATAAAACAATTAGAACTGCATATAGAGCATTTTTTTATTTCGGCTATTACTTTTCTATTTTGAACCTATTTATTTTTATACTATTTATATTTACTATATTGTTTTTATGGACACCTCCCTTACATTTTTAAACACTATAAATTAAGACTTATAAGCAATTTCCAATATAACTATCTATCAACTTTAACAATTTGTATCTGAGTATTATATCATTTATGTTAAAAATCAGTCAATGTTTAGATCCCTAAAAAATTTCTAGTATTATATTTGCAAAATCTCTCCTACTATTTTAAAAATGGGCTTATTTAATAACTTTTTACCTTTGGATAGTTACTGCTATAATTTTATCAGACAAGACTTTCAGAAATATTTAAACCTAGTCCATTTCCTTACTCAAAAATTTCTTAATAATTAAAAAA
>CALVBU010000023.1 GCA_944325875.1 Candidatus Gastranaerophilales bacterium | reverse complement strand
TGTGAACGCAATTCGTTATCTGACAATCGCGCTGTTATGCTTAGTAATCTCGCTTGTGATGCACTTAAGCCCATTTCTTTGACATTCCTTTCATCCAAAGTATCATACGATACATCATGTTTTACGGAATTTTGAGAAAGAACTTTAATAAATTATATATTTACAGACATATATTTTAACAATTTGCAAAAGGAAAAATAATTGCTACGATTATATTATGATTAGAATTTTACTCATATCAGATAATAATATCCGAACAAATAGATACAAAATTTTATTTGAAAATAACAAATACGGTTTTGAAACTATGTCTGATTCACTATTTATATGTGATTATGTCCAAGTTTCATGTCCTGATATTATTATATTTGATACTGAGTCACAAATAGACTTTAAAAGTATTCTAAAAAAAATAAAACCTTTTTGTGAAAAGACAGTTATATTACTCATTACATCAGATAATTTTGCTGACAAAGAACTGATAAAATATGCAAATGCATTTATATCAAAAAATGCAAATGACGATATGGTGCTTGGCACAATTAACATGAACATGAGAATGAAAAATTCACTTGAAAAATTATCTGAAACAAACAAAGATCTACAAGATAGTTTGTACCGACAAAATGCATTATACTCAACGAGTTCACAATTTGCCGGAACTTTAGACAAGAAAAAATTAATTAACTTTATGATAGAAGGGATTGATAGAGCTCTAAGTTTTTCACTAACTTGTACTCTTTCATTTTGCGAAAATGAACCTGTTTTGCTTATTAATTCACTACACGAGCTTTCTGATGAATTAATAAGCGCACTTAAGCTTAGAACTGTGCTTCACTACAAATCCATATTTGAAAATCAAGAAATTCCATATAAATTAGATATCGATAAAATTAAAGTAATCAAGCACATCAAAGACAACGCAAGCCGTTTTACATTCGATATTTTCCACTATGACAATATGTTCGCACCAATAAGACTAGGCGAAAACTTCTACGGCTGTGTTGAAATATTTAAAGATGCACCATTTAATTCAGATGATGCGAGATGTTTTCAGACCATAGCTCAACAAGTAGCACTTCCGCTAAAAAGTGCCTCACTTTACCAAGAAATTAAAGAAACAAACCTAAAATTAGAAAAACTTGAACGATTAAAATCCGAATTTATATCAATTGTATCCCATGAGCTAAGGACACCGCTTACATCAATAAAAAATGCTCTGGATATCTTGCTCACAGGAAAATGCGGAGAAATTAACGATGCAGGTTATAAATTTTTAGACATGGCAAAACGCAATGTACAAAGACTATCTGGTATTATAAATGATTTACTTGATCTATCAAAAATTGAAGCCGGTAAAATGGATTTCCATTTCAAAAATATCAATATCCATCAAGTTGTAGATTATGTTAAGTCAACATTATCAATCTTAGCAAAAGAAAAAGGTCTTGAACTCATTACAGATGAATCAGAAAATCTACCAGAAATTTATGCAGATTCTCAAAGACTAGAACAAGTTCTCACAAACCTTGTATCGAATGCTATTAAATTTACACCGGATGGTAAAAAGATTACAATTACAACAAGACTTCAAAATGCCGAAGACATAGAAGTTCATCCATATTTCCAAGACGAAATCGCAAAACTTAACGGACACTACATAGTTGTATCTGTTAAGGATGAAGGAATTGGAATTGCAGAAAAAGATCTTCTCCATGCATTTGATAAATTTGCTCAAATTGAAAATTCATTATCAAGAAAAGTCGGAGGTTCAGGACTTGGGCTTCCTATCGCAAAACAGCTACTGGAAGCACATAATGGCGCTATTTGGTGTAACAGTAAATTAGAACAAGGCTCAGAATTTTCTTTCGCTATTCCAGCTGTTACATCCCAAAAGCCTCAAGAACCTTGTCTCAGTATAAGTTAAATTTTACAAAATGTAATATACTAGAAGATGTTTGTTGATATGCTATAATTAAAGTATTAGCGGTTTTTATTTTACACAAAGACTAGGGGAAATTATGAAAAAGATTCTCATTGTAGATGACGAACAAGATATTGTAGAAAGCCTCAAATTTATATTAGAAGCCTCGGATTATACCTGCTATTGTGCATATAACGGTGAAGACGGACTGAGATTAGCAAAAGAAATTCTCCCTGATTTAATAATTCTAGACGTTATGATGCCAAAAATTAACGGCTATAAAATCAGCAGACTTCTAAAATATGATAATAAATATAAAAACATTCCGATACTTATGATTACAGCACGTTCTCAAGAAGAAGATAAGCTTATCGGAGAAGAAACTGGTGTAAACGAATACATCACAAAACCTTTTGAACTTGAATACGTAGTAGAAAAAGTTAATCAGTATTTAAAAGAAAATTAATAAAAAATGGAAACGGTAACTAACAAAACTCTGGAAAAACTTAAATATGACTTAGTAAGAGCAGGCCTTGTTCCATACGAAACAATAGAACAAGCTGAGGAAATAGCAAATGCACAAAATATTAATATAGGTCAGGCTCTAATTAATTCAGGCATACTAACGGAAGATACCATAATTAAATTTTTGGAAACAAAACTACACCTTCCGTCAGTTAATCTTGAAGATTACACTCTTGATACAAAATGCCTGAAATATATCAATTTTTCAGATGCAAGAAAATACAAAATAATACCGCTTTTCAAAATTGAAGATACTCTTACAGTCGCAATGGCAGACCCGCTAGATTTGTTTGCAATAGATAAAATTGTCGAATCAGCAGCCTGCTCAATTGAGCCTGTTATCTCTTCAGAATCCAGTATTTTAAAGAAAATTGATGAATATTACAAAACAGATATTACTGTTGGAGAAATTTTTACAGATAGTGAATATATAGACTTTGACTGGCGCGAAGAACTTCACAATGAAGATCTAAGCGACAATCACATGCAAAAAATTATACGTGCTATCTTAAAACAAGCTATTCTTGAAAAAGTACATGAAGTGACTTTCCAAAGAGAAAACGAAGGATTAGGCGTTATTTTCAAAAAAAATGGAGAATCGTTAAATAAAGGTATTATTCCAAATGTACTAACTTCTTCATTTATTGCAAAATTAAAAACTCTCGCAGAACTCGATCCTTCAGTATCAGAAGTTCCACAATTAGGAAAACTTTGCTTCAAAGTTGATGATATTGCTGTTATCGCTAGCATTTCAACATTCCCAACAATTATGGGAGAAAGAATATTCCTGAAAATATACAAACCTCCTAAAAAATTATCTGAAATTATTAATTCAGAAAAAAATCTAAAAATTATAAATAATGCTCTTAATAGTTCTGGAATAATTTTAGTATGCGGTTCTCCATTGAGCGGAAAAACACATATAATCTATTCACTACTAACTGAAATTGCATCAAGAGATAAAAATAAAACTATTATGACTCTTGAAAGTATTGCTAAATACAATCTCAAAGGAGTTAATCAGTGTGAATTAAACGAAAACATCAGCTTTAATATGGATAAAGCTTCAAGATTTATAGAATTCCAATCACCTGATATTATTTATCTCGAAGGGGTTAAAACTAAAGAAATTTTTGATTATTTCTCAAGCCTTGTCTATGATAATAAAACTATTATTATGGAATTCTTGGCTAATAACATGGAAGAATTAAGAAATAAAATGGCATTTTCAGATTTTGAAACCCTGAAATCACTCCTAAGCTGTATGATTTTTATACATTCAAAAGACAGCATAGAAGTCTTTGACAAAGATACAATCAAAAAATATCTTGCATAACTAAAACTTTAAAGGGTAACCATCAGGAATTTTCCAGCCGTTTAATTGTATTAAAGCAGTACAATAAGCTCGCTCATTTGATACATCTTTTCTACAGCCGATATAAGAATTATTTTTTAACATATCTGTTGTACCATCCCAATTACGTTTATATGGCTCCACACCATGTTTATAGTGATATTTATTTGCAAAACTATCCTCATAAGGAATAAATAAAAAGGTAAAATACTTAACTCCACAATCTTCTCTAATCCTATCTATTAAAGAAGACCCTTCTTTTTCATATTGTTCATAATCTTTAGCTTCAGGATAAAACAGAAAACTCGATCCCGAAAATAATAGCAAACTGCCATCAGGAAAATAAACCATGGCTTTATCTTCAAATGTATCACTTTCTTTAATCTGCAATATTTTTATGTAAGGTTTTAAATATTCATTGAACCACTCAATAGAGTTTGATTTTACCTCACCTGTAGGATTACCGTCATCACCTATAATATCCTCGGTCAAAATATGTTCCCAGTACTCTTTTGGTCCATTATCTTTTTCAGACATCTGAATAGCTTGATTCATAACTGAATAAAATTTTGCTAAACGAGTCTCTACTACTTTTTTTCTATAATGCGATGTCACATTAGGTATTGTCAAGGCAGCAACAATACCAATTATACCCAGCGTTATCAATACCTCAGCCAATGTAAACCCAAAACTAAACTTATATAATTTCATGCAACCTCGCTTTCATATGGACATAATTATGTCCATATGATCATAATAACCGATATCATGGAAATATGCAAGTATCTCAAACTAAGAAAAAAGAATTCATGCAAGCACTTGGTAAAGTTATAAGCAAATTAAGAGCAGAAAGTAAACGTTCAGCTCGCTCTGTTGCTTATGATGTAAATCTTTCTAAGACAACATTATTACTTTCTGAAGCAGGACAATTGGATCCACAAATAACCACTTTTTGCAAAATTGCAGAAGCATACTACTTAAAACCCGAAGTTTTGCTAAAAATGGTTTACGAAGAACTACCTGAGGATTGGTCATTAATTGATTAATCTAAATTATTTATAATAAAAAACAGATAATAATATTTTTTCTATGCAATATAAAAAATTAAGTTAATAATAAAATCAGCAATTAACATATAAATTGTAGATAAAATAGCGGCTTTTGTTGTAGACGTACCAACCTCTTTAGCTCCGCCTTTTGTCTCATACCCTTGAGTAGCACAAACAAGAGAAATCAACACTCCAAAAACAGAAGCTTTCAATAAACTTATATAAATATCTTTAGTAGCTAACCAAGACCAAACTGAATACATATATCTTTCAGGATGAAGGTCTATTGTAATATTAGATACCAACAAACCGCCAGCAACACCAACAACTTCCGCTAACAAAACAACCATCGGAACTGTCACTGCCGCTGCAATAATTCTCGGAGTAAAATAATATCCTACAGGATCGACTTTTAAAGTTTTTATTGCATCTACCTGAGATGTAACTTGCATATTAGCAATTTCAGCAGAAATAGCAGTACCGGCTCTTGCGCCTATAGCTAAAGCAACAAAGCCCGGAGCAATTTCTCTTATCATAACAATAGCAATAGTTCCGCCAATATATGCTTCAGCACCTGACATCAAAAACTGCTTTGCGACCTGAATAGCAATTACCGCAGCTGCAATAAAAGCTATAATCAAAGAAATAGGTAAAGAATCATAACTTATTGAAGCTGCCTGAGCGATCACTGCATCAAATCTCAATTGACCGGTAAACAGATATTTCAAACTTCTTATTAAATTTTGAACACATAATCCGAGAAATTTTATCATAAAATCCTTTAAAAATTGCGGAGAATTAAAATTCTCCGCAGATTAAAAATTTCTTAGTAAACAGGCATACACCAATGTTTATACTTAGCAACTTTACCTCTTACAACATCAAAGTAAAGTTTTTGAAGTTCTTTAGAGATAGGACCTACTTTACCATCGCCCAAATCTCTGTTATCAATACTTACGATAGGGCTGATTTGAGCACCTGTACCACAATAGAATGCTTCATCTGAAATATAAAGTTCAGTTCTATCGATAGCTCTTTCTTCAGTTTCAATACCCAAATCTTTAGCAAGTTCCATAACTGTATTACGAGTAACTCCGACAAGAATGTTATCTGTTTTCATTGTAGTTACAAGTTTTCCGTTTTGTACAAGGAATAAATTCATTGCAGAACCTTCAGTAACTTGTCCAGCTTCGTCAAGAACAACAGCATCATCAAAACCTGCATTATGAGCATCTGTTTTTATCAACGCTGCATTTGCATAAGATCCTGCAACTTTAGCTCTAGGAGGAATTGCGTTATCACTATTTCTTCTCCAGCTTGATACACAAACTTTCAAACCTTTTGACGTATCAATATAATCACCCATTTTATTTGATACAAGCATATATGAATCTTCGTTATCAAATAATCCAGGTCCAACTTTTTGAGCTGATTTATACAAAGTAGGACGCATATATGCATCTTGTTTATATGCATTCTTTTTCAAAAGATCAATTGTAATCTTACAATATTCTTCAACAGTGTAAGGACTTTGCATATACATAATCTTTGCACTTCTAAGAAGTCTTTCATAATGTTCAGGAGCTCTAAATACATATAATTGTTTTTCTTCATCATTCCAATAAGCTCTGATACCTTCAAAAACAGCAGTACCATATAAAAAAGCGTGAGTTCTTACAGGAATCATAGCTTTTTCAGCTTCTACCATTTTCCCGTTTAAAAAATAATACTCTGTCATAATTCCTCCTTAAAATATTATATTTACTATACCATAAAATAATATTTAAGGAGAGAATATTTACATAATATTAAACTGGAATCCTATTTTTTAGTAAGTTTAGCTATTTGAATAAACTTTTTTGCATCATTAATAGGTATAGCAAAACCAATACCAATATTTGAAATATTATTATCAGGATTATAAATAGATTGATTAATACCAATCACCTCACCTGAAGTATTTAACAATGGACCGCCAGAACAACCGGGATTAATAGCTGCATCTGTTTGGATTTTATTTTTTGAATAATCAATACGCGAAATTATTCCCTGAGTAAGAGTACCGGCAAATCCAAATGGATTTCCAATAGCAAGAACTCTTTGCCCTACTTTAATATCCTCGGAATTCCCAAATTTAATAGTTTTTAAAGGTTGTTTAGGTTCTATTTTCAATAAAGCTAGATCATTATTTTTCCCCATTTTTGATACAATACTAGCCTTATATACCTGCCCCCCTGAGGTTTTTACTTCAATATTTTCCCCGCCATCAACTACATGAGAGCCTGTAAGAATAAGTCCATCAGATGTCACAATACATCCTGTTCCTGCTGATACACCGTCATCCAATTGAGCTTCAATAGAAACAATCGCAGGATTTATTGCTTCATATACTGATATATTTATCTGCTCATCTGCTGCATAATTAAGACTAAAAGCAGGACTTACAATTCCCACATTTAAACCTGCTGTTACACATAATATTATCAATATTCTAACTAACATAACTTTCCCCTTCATAATAAAATTATTTCAACATCCCTAAAAATTTCACCCTCCCAATTTAATAATCTAAGACCTGTTTTTTAAACTATTAAAATTTTAATAGACAATACTACTAAAATTTAATTGAAAAGTAAAAATATAATAAATTTAAACTTAGCAATAAAAAAATCCGTTTGATTAAACGGATTTTTTAAGAATACATTTTAAGAGTTCTTTCAATGTTTTTGCTTATTACACTCTTGATTGAATCGTATTCTGTCTGTAATGCACTGTGTTCTGTATCCAAACGTTTCAAGATATTGTCATACTGCTTGTCTTTTGCTTCTATATCGCGAACTGTTTGTTGGTATTCTACTTCTGCTCTTGTTATTGCTGCCTCATTCTCTTGCTCGGTTATATCGGCTGCATTGGTATAGATTATTGATGTCCAAGTTGCATTCTCTAACCCACTGCCATCTTCGGTTGGCTCGGTATAGTTTACGCGTTCTAACGTTACATAGCCGTTTTCTAATGCGTATTTTAACCATTCTTGGCTATTCATTAATCCGTCTTCTAATACAGTCCACAAGATCTTTCCATTCGCTGTCAAGCCTGTCTCTGGGGTTTTTGCATCATCATCTAATGGTTCATCTTCGCCATTGTCATGTTCCGGATGTGCTCCGTTGTCGATGCCCTCTAATTCCACTTTATCATCACTTGGACCATTCATTCTGTGCCACAAGTTTACATACCACTGACCTTGGTCTTTGTCTGTGTATACGATTACTTGTTCGGTAATTATTGGGTCTATTTTATTAAATTCTTCTATCTCTTTCGCTACTTGCTCTTCCCATTCTTTGTGCGCTTTCTCCCATGCCTCTACATCTGGGACGGTCTTCGGCACTTTTTCTTTTAATTTCATATCTTCTTGGAAAGATGCGTACAATGCTAATAGTTCTTCTTTTGTTGTACCCAAAGTATTTTGACCATAACCAGGGCTACATCTTGTATCTACATCTCGTAGTACATAGAACATATCTGCAATTTTATCTTTTAATAATTTCTTTTGTTTTACTCCATTTTCATCATAATAATAGTCACTTAATAATTTTTCTTTTAATGAGGCATCCGGTTGTAAATCTGCGCCCATTGTTCCTGATGCATAGTAGGTTGTTTCCGGATTACTTGTATCCATAATCGCATCTGATACAGGTACTAAGTCTGGGGTACAAGAAATTCCTGCACCTGAAATATAATCATAACTGATTTCTATTTCAATTCCAGTTGTAGTTGTGACTTTACCAGGATAATTTGCTTGATTATATGGATCCTCAGTTGTATTCCATGCTTGGTCTAATAAGTGGGTTAATACGTGTAAATAACAACCCCAATCACCACCTTGTGCAGAAGATCCGCATGAACCTTGTCCTTTTACGAACAAATCATATAGTTCGCTATTGGTTTCTTCTACATATTCTATTTTATTGAAATC
>CALVBU010000022.1 GCA_944325875.1 Candidatus Gastranaerophilales bacterium | reverse complement strand
TTTCTTTTTCGGTTCACTTTTTCTTTTTGCTTCGCAACAAAAAGAAAAAGTGAATAGGACCAATAACATATATTATGTAGAATTATTAATACAAGCTTGATAAAGAAAAGTATTTGTGCTTATAATAGGACTGGAGCTGGGTAATTCCTCTTAACCTGGTTCAAGGGCTGTTATTCAAGGCGCGGCTGCATTGGGTATTCAGACCGATAGTTTACAATAAAAATAAGGGAAATTAAAAATGTTAAAAATTAGATTAAAAAGAATGGGTGCTAAAAAATCTCCATCATACAGAATTGTAGTTATCAATTCAACAACAAAACGTGAAGGTAAACCTATCCAAGAATTAGGTTTCTACAATCCTAAAACAAAAGAAATGAAATTTGATTTAGCATCAGCTCAAGATTGGGTTAAAAAAGGTGCTCAACCAACTGAAACAGTTCAATACTTAATGAAAAACTGTAAAGAAGATGGTACTTTAAACTATCAAAAGAAAGAAACAGTTAAACTTTCTAAGAAAGCTCAAGCAAAAGCTGCAGCAGAAGCTGAAGCAAAAGCTAAAGCTGAAGAAGAAGCAAAGGCCGCTGCTGAAGCTGCTGCAGAAGCTCCAGCTGAAGCATAAGCAAAGGTTATATATTTATAAAAAAAGAGATTCAATATTTATTGAATCTCTTTTTTATTATTTATTAATCTAATTCTAGATGTATTTATCGTTTATTATTTGCTATCTTTGTATCGGCTAATTTCTTCAAAGTAATGTTCAAGTGCGATATAGCCTTTATAGATTTCATTTGAAATGTTTGCGTAACTATTTGCATCAATGAACTTTAATTCTTTAGTTCTAATTTCCATTATTGTATCTGCATCATTTTTTAGTTTTTCATCTCTAGAAGCAGACCATTTTTGAAGAAGAGCCAACTCTTCATACATTTGCTTAATAGTTGTATATTCAAGAGTATTAAAATCATATTTTGCTAAAAGCTGTCTGTCTGTATTTGAAATTCTACTTTGAACAGCTTGGAATTTGAAAACTCTTTTAATAATAATATAGTTATCAGCTAATTTTTTGTGGGAGTATGGAATTATATTTTTAGCCAGAAGCGCTGCAAATGAGCGAGATGTAAAAGCTTCGTCCCCGTGTGAAAATGAGCTTTTTGATGTTAAGTCGAAATCTGACTTTTTTGTAACAATTTCTTCTATCATACTTACCCCTCCGATTAAGTTAATAATAGGATAAGGGTAATTATTTGTCATGATATAAAAGCAAATTTTTAACATAATTTAAAATTATGCTAAGCTTAAATTTTTGCAACATATAAATTTGCGTCGGGAGTATCTTTGTGCTACTTTTTTAACAGAAGAGTTAGGGAGAAAATATAAGTATGAAAGAAAGTTATTTTCCTCAGGAAATAGAAAAGAAATGGCAAAAAATATGGGAAGAATCGGGTGCATTTAAAACTCCTGATGAAAGTGATAAGCCGAAATATTACGCTTTATCAATGTTTCCTTATCCGTCAGGAAAGCTTCATATGGGGCATGTCAGAAATTATACAATTACAGACGTAATTGCAAGATTTAAAAAGGCTCAAGGGTATAATGTTCTACATCCGATGGGATGGGATAGCTTTGGCCTTCCTGCTGAAAATGCCGCAATGAAACATGGCGCAGATCCTGAAAAGTGGACTGTAGAAAATATCGCATATATGACAAAACAATTAAAAATGCTTGGTTTGTCGTATGATTGGGATAGAGAAGTTACAACTTGTAAGCCTGATTATTATAAATGGACTCAGTGGCTTTTCTTACAACTGTATAAAAAAGGTTTGGTATATAAAAAGGAAGCTGCTGTAAACTGGTGTGAAGAATGTGCTACAGTTTTGGCAAATGAGCAAGTAATCGACGGCAAATGCTGGAGATGTGACCATGAAGTTGAAAAGAAATATTTGTCACAATGGTTTGTAAAAATTACAGATTATGCAGACGTTCTTCTTAAAGATTTAGATAAGCTTACCGGCTGGGGCGATAACGTAAAAACTATGCAGGCTAACTGGATAGGAAAATCGCACGGTGCAATTTTTAGATTCCCTGTTGTAGATGCTCCAAACGGTGACAAAATGGAAGTTCCGGTATATACAACAAGACCTGATACCGTACATGGTATAACTTATCTTGTTGTTGCTCCTGAATATAAAGATATTGAAAAGCTAACAACTGCTGATAATAAAGATGCTGTTGAAGCTTATCGTGCAAATGCCCGCAAAATGACTGAAATCGAAAGACTTTCAACAGAACGTGTAAAAACTGGTGTTCCATTAGGTACTCATTGTAAAAATCCTTTTACAGGAGAAGTTTTCCCTCTATGGACTGCTGATTATGCTCTTGTTGAATATGGTACAGGTGCTGTTATGGCAGTTCCTACACACGATACTCGTGATTTTGATTTCGCTAAAAAATATAATTTACCGTTAAAAGTTGTAATCCAAGATCCGGAAAATCCTTCAGATTGCAAAGATGCAGCTTATACTGAACCTGGAGTTCTTGTAAATTCAGGTGAATTTAACGGTATGAAAAATGAAGATGCTAAGAAAGCTATTACGGAAAAGGCTGTAAAAGAAGGCTTTGGTGAATTTAAAACTCAATATAGACTTCGTGACTGGTTAATTTCTCGTCAAAGATATTGGGGCGCTCCAATTCCTGTAGTATATTGTGAAAAATGCGGAATTCAGCCTGTACCTGAAGATCAGCTTCCTGTAATGCTTCCGAAAGATGTTGATTTCAAAGTTGTTGGAAAATCTCCGATTTTGACTTCAAAAACATTCCTAGAAACAACTTGTCCTTGTTGTGGAGGAAAGGCAAGACGCGAAACTGATACAATGGATACTTTCATCTGTTCAAGCTGGTATTATTTGCGTTACGCAGATGCTAAAAACGATAAAATGCCGTTTGCAAAAGATAAAGTTAACCATTGGTTGCCTGTTGACCAATATGTAGGCGGTATTGAGCACGCTATTTTACACTTGTTGTATTCAAGATTTTTTACAAAAGCTTTGCGTGATCTTGGCTTATTAGATTTTGATGAACCATTTAAAAATCTATTGACTCAAGGTATGGTATTAAAAGATGGTTCCAAAATGTCTAAATCTAAAGGTAATACTGTTGATCCGGATGAAATATTTGAAAATTACGGGGCTGATACTGCAAGGTTATTCATCCTTTCAGATTCACCTCCAGCAAGAGATTTCGACTGGTCTGACGCCGGCGTTGAGGGCTGTTATAAGTTCTTAAATAGAGTTTGGCGTTTAGTAGCTTCAAATGCTGCTGATATCAATTTGAAATATGAATTGAAGTTCCCTCTGAAAAAAGAAAATGACGATTTAGTTCGTTGCGTTCATATCGCAATTAAGGGAATTACTAACGATATTTCAAATGACTTTCAGTTCAATACTGTAATTTCTAAATACCGTGAACTTACTAATGCAATTTATGATTGGCGTGGTAAAAAATCTCAACTTGATGCTGAGGATAAAGATGTTATGAGTTTTGCAATAGTATCTTTATTGAAGTTAATGTCACCAGTTGCGGTTCACTTGACTGAAGAAGCTTGGCATGATTTGGGTGCTGAATCTTCAATCCACGATGAGCCTTGGTGTGAGTGGGATGAAAAATTAGCAAAAGCTAGTTCGATTACTTTAGTAGTTCAAGTTAACGGAAAAGTAAAAGACAAAATTGAAGCAGATGAGGCTTCGTCTGAAGATGAACTTAAGGCTTTGGCTTTGAATAGCCCTAAAGTTAAAGAGCTAACAGAAGGTAAGACTATTGTAAAAACAATTGTTGTTCCGAAAAAGTTAGTTAACATCGTAGTAAAATAGAAAAAGCGGGTTTATTCCCGCTTTTTTATTTAAACATAAATGTTCCTTGACACATATCTGGTGGAACATCAATATCGTTTTCTATTATGAAATCCAATATCTTATTTTCTTTTTCTGATGCTGAGGCAAAACCAAGTTTTCTCCAGAATTTGTGTGGTGCTTGATATGGATTGTCGTAATTGTAAGCTAGTAAATGAAGTCTGCCTTTGCAACCTTCTTTATAGCTTAAAATTTTTGCAAATTTTACAAATTCTGAACCTGCATTTTTTCTTCTGAAAAATGGCACAATCCATAAATCATTAATATAGAGTGATTTAATAGGTTCTTTGTTTTTATAAAAAGTATTATTTTTTAATTCCGTTGGGGTTACTTTAAGTTTGCCAAGATAACTTCCTGTTAATAAATCTACCATTCTATATTGGGAGTTGCTTCCATATATAAGTCGGTTTGGAATTTTATTTGGTTTTGGGTATTTTAATGGGCCTATGCAATTAATGTTCATAAATTCGTTGTTTGATATTAAGTAAATAGTAATAATACAATATAAATCTGATTATTAATTCTAGTCAGATAATCCGATAAATTTTTTTAGTTTTTCTATAAATCCTTGTTTGGGTTTGTTAGATTGTTTTGAATTTATTGGTTTGTACATAAGCAGATTATCTGCATATTCGTAGCTCAACTTTGAATGATTTCTTATGCTGCGGTCTAGCATATAATTTATATAACTATCAGTTGAAGTATATCCTTGTTTTCTGTAAAAAATGTGGCAAGGATTGTTTGGGTCATATATTCTGCTGGCAACTAAAAATACTTTGCCATGGCATCCTTGTTTTTTGCTTTCAGTCTGGGCAAATTTTAAAAATTCTTTTCCATATCCTTTTCTGCGTTGTGCAATATTTAATAATTCTATTTTTAAAACATCAATGCTTTTTTCTTCAGGGTAAATTTCATCGCAGGTATAATTTTTCAAGGTCCTTGTTATCATTTCTCCTGCGTATAATTTGTTTTCCATATCTGCCATTTTATGTATGTCGACAACAACAGTTTCACGTCTGGCAACGTCAAACATTCTTACATCGCGTTTGCTGTATATTAAAAATTTTGGTACCTGTTGTCTTTTTGCAGGTCTTAGGTATGTTGGAATTTTATTTAATGTAAGTTTTGTCATAGTTTTTATAAATAACATAAAAAAAATATTTGCTATTAACATAAAATTTTTAATAATATTATTAACAAATAGTAAAATTACAGACTTTAAAATTTTTCTGTATTATAATTGTAGATGTTAATTTACAGAATATAAATAGGGATAGAGTTTTGAATAAAAAATATTATTTTATAGCAATTGGCGGAGTTGGAATGAGCGGGCTCGCAAAATATTTATTGGAAAATGGTTGTGAAGTAGCTGGCTCAGATGTTTGTGACAGTAAATATGTACAAAAAGTTAGAGATTTAGGTGCGACAGTTCATATTGGACATAGTGCAGATAATGTTCCTGATGATTGTGTTGTTATTGCAAGTACAGCAATCCGTCAGGATAATCCTGAAATGGTTAGAGCGAAGGAATTAGGGCTGCCGATTTATCATAGATCAGATTTGTTGGCAGAAATTTCAAGAGAAGGTAAGTTCTTCTTGGGGTATTCAGGAACTCATGGTAAGACTACAACTAGTGGTTTGGCATCCTATGTAATGGAAAAAGCAGGATTAAAGCCGTCTTATGTAGTTGGAGGTATTATTCCAGAGTTAGATACAAATGCTCATTGTCAGGATGGAAAATATTTTGCGGCCGAGCTTGATGAAAGTGATGGCACTATTGTTAAATATGTTCCAAATATTGTTGTTGTAAATAATTTGGAAGCGGATCACCTTGATTTTTATAAAAATGGTCTTCAGTCTATTTTGGATACTTTTGAAACTTTTATTTCCAAAATGCCTGAGGATGGAGTTGTTCTTGTAAATTATGATTGTGAAGCTTCAAAAGGTCTTCATTGCCATAAAACTATGACTTTTGGCCTTTCTGATGGCGCGGATTATCAGGCCAAAAATATTGAATTTGGTGCAGATTTTACAAAGTTTGATGTTTACTATAAGGGTGAATTCTTAGCAGATTTAAGAATTATATTGAGAGGAACTCATAATGTATATAATGCTTTATCTGTATTAGCAAGTTTACATCAAGCTGGTGTTAACCTTGAACTTGTAATTCCGCATTTTGCAACATTTACTGGTATGGGCAGAAGATTCCAAAAAGTAGGTACCGTTAACGGTGCAGTAATTTTTGATGATTATGCTCACCATCCAACAGAAATTAAGGCTTCATTGTCTTCAGCATTGAGCTTTAAAGATAAAAATGTTGTTGCAGTTTTCCAACCTCATAGATATACAAGGTTAAAAAATCTTTGGAATGAGTTTTTAAATGCATTTGATAATGTTGATAAAGTTATTGTAACTGATGTTTATGCAGCTTCTGAAGATGCAATTGAGGGAATAAATTCAGATAAATTTACCAAAGCATTATCAGAAAAAGGCATTAACTGTGAATATATTGCAGGAGATATGAAGACTGTTGCAAAAACAATCTTCCCAGCATTAAGTCAAAATGATGTAGTTATAGGCCTAGGTGCAGGAACAATTACTGCTTTAGGAAAGGAACTTATAGCTTTAGATAAGGAGTTGAGCAACGTTGCGAATTGAGGAAAATTTTGATGTCTCAAAATTAACCAGTTTTAAGACGGGTGGGAAGATAAGAAAAGTTTATTTTCCTGAATGTGAAGCTGATTTTATCTCAATCACAGAAGTTGAGTCAGATTTTCAAGTGTTTGGAAACCTTTCCAATACTCTTGTATCTTTCGATGGGTATGATGGCGTTGTAGTTATTACAACCGCTATGAATAAATTTTCTATCGACGGTACTAGAGTTGTTGCGGAATGTGGGTTGAAAGGACCAAAGTTATCTCAAGCCGTTGCAAAAGAAGGGTTAAGCGGATTAGAATTTATGGTGGCATTTCCAGGCTCTATTGGCGGGGAATGTTTTATGAATGCCGGTGCACACGGACAATCTATAAGTGATGTCTTAGTTTCGGTAAATTGCTGGTCTAAAGAAAAAGGTTTGTTTAAGCTTTTAAAAGATGAGATGGAGTTTTCTTATCGTACATCAGTTTGCCAAAGAGAAAATTTTGTTATTTTGTCTGCGGAATTTGAGCTTCAAAAAGCTTCAAGAGAAGATATCGAAGCAAGAATGAAAGAAAATTTAGACTTTAGGCACGCAAAACAGCCTTCACTTGCACTTCCTAATTGCGGCAGTGTATTTAGAAATCCTGAGGGAAATTCAGCTGGTCGTCTACTTGAGGAAGCTGGAGCAAAATTGTTTGCTGTAGGCGGTGTTAGAGTTTGGGAAAATCATGCAAACTTTATAATAAATGATCGAGCGGGCAATTCGCTTGATATATTAGAAATTATGTATAAAATGCACAGTTGTGTGAAAGAAAAATTCGGAATTGAATTAAGGCCTGAAGTCAGATATTTGGGCGGTAATAATGAAAAAGAGGTTGAATTATGCAAGAAATTAAAAATGTTATAAATAAAGATGCTAAAATTGCTGTTCTTTGTGGAGGAATGTCCTCTGAAGCTGAAATATCAATGCGTTCAGGTAAAGGCTGTTATGAAGCTTTGCAAAGATTAGGTTTTAAAAATTCAGAATTAGTTGTAGTAGACAAAAATATTTCCGAAAAATTAAAAGATGGCAAATATGACTATGCTTATAATGCGCTTCACGGAAAGTATGGTGAAGATGGTTGTATTCAAGGTCTTTTAGAAATCTTGAAAATCCCATATACCGGATGTGGCGTTATGGCAAGCTCTGTTTGTATGAACAAAGAATATACTAAAAGAATGCTTTCTGTTGATAAAAGTATTCCTTTAATCAAGTCAGTTTTTGTAAGAAAAGGTGATGATGTAAAAGAATTAACTAAGGATTTGAAATATCCGCTAATTACAAAACCTGTATGTGAAGGTTCAAGTTTTGGTATGACTAAAGTTAATACTCCAGAAGAACTTGAGTCTGCTTATAAAGAAGCTTCAAAATACAATGACGATGTATTAATTGAAGAATATTTAGTTGGTATTGGCTGTACTGTTGGTGTATTGGAAGACGATGGAAAACCTTTTGCTACGGAAATATTAGAATTAAGACCAAAAAATGAATGGTACGATTATGAAGCTAAATATACAAAAGGGATGACTGAATTCATTTTGCCTGCACAAATTTCTGACGAGCTTACTAAAAAAGTAAAAGAAATTGCAGTAAAAGCATTTGAAATTACTGGTTGCAGTGGGGTTTCAAGAGTTGACTTTTTAATTGTTAATGATATTCCTTACGTATTAGAAATCAACACAAGCCCAGGTATGACTGAAACTAGTGATTTGCCGGCTCAAGCTGCTGCAATGGGTGTTGATTACGATCATTTGGTTTTAGCTATATTAAACAGTGCAGGATTGAATAAATAGGTAGATAATGACAGATTTTGAAGAACAAAATGAACAGGATGAAGTTATTGATCCTGATAGATTAGTCAAAAATGTAAGAAAGAAAAGAAAGTTACGGAAAGGTCGCAGAAAACAAAATGTTTTCAGAAATTTCTTTCGCTTTTGTATGACAATAGTTTTGCTTTGTTCTTTTGTCTATATTTCTAAAATGCCTCAATGGTATTTGGATAAAAAATTATTTACTGTATCAAATAATAATTCTGTTCAGATAATAAATAATAAAATCGTTAAGTCGTATAAAATTCTTGCACTTTTGAAAAAAAGCGAGGTTCCTGATGTTCCGATTTATATGGCAAGAACTGATTCAATTGAAAAAGAGTTAAAAAAGCTTCCGCCGGTGGAAGATGTTTTTATCAGACGTTATGCTTTTCCGGCAAGATTACAAATAATTGTAAAAGAACGGGTTCCTGTTCTTACCGTAGCCCCTGATATAAAGGTTCCGCCTGTTGCGGCATTTTCAAGAGATGGCGTTATGATTGGTCGTGAATATTTACCTTTAAGTAAGGATTTTAAAACAATAAAAGTCCTTTCTTATGGTAATAAAGGTGATGATTATACAAAGTGGAATGCTGCAAAAGTAAAACAGCTTGAGACAATTGTAAAATATGTAGAAACTTTTTCAAAAGAACCTGTTGAATATATTGATTTAAGAAATCCAAATGATGTATATGTCAAAATTAAGACTGTTAACATTCGTTTAGGAAAACTTGATGAGAGGGTTTATGAAAGAATTCAGCGAATACCTTCTATTTTGCCTCAAGTAAAACTTGTTGATTCAAAAGTTAAATATTTGGATTTGAGTTGGGAAAAAGTTAACTATCTAAAACTTGAGTAAAATAAGATATTCCCGCAATAAAAAAAGGAGAAGACAATGAAAGTTACATTAGCACAAACAAAATATAAAACCGGAGATTTTGAGTTTAACTATAATTCAATAGCTGAAAAAATAGGGAATATAAATGCGGATTTGATAATTCTTCCTCAGGTTGGACTTGAGGATTTAGGCGGGAAAGATCTTTTATTAGATGAAAATGCTAATAAAGCTCAATCAGAGATGTATAAGAAAATCGCTGATAATTTTTCTGACAAAACAATTTTAATTGGTGATATCTTAATTAATTCTGGTGAGATTTCACTTTCGGTAGATGGTTTTTATGATATTGGCGGAGAAAGAGTTTTTGTCGCTGATTTTTATAATAGTGAAGTAGAATGCGATTTATATGTTTTAGCAAAAAATCGTTATTATGCTATGAATTCTTATGATGATTTTATTGATAGTATAGAGCCTTCTTCTAATTTTATTTTTATAAGTGCTATAGGTATGGCCGATTCAAATGTTTATGCAGGCGGAAGTTTTGCTAAAAATAAATTTGGTGTGGCTGTAGCACAGTTGCCTTTATGTGAAGAAGGTCTAACGGATTTAGATTTTGCAAAAACTATTGAGTTTAAAGCAACTGATTTGCAGGAACAAGTTTATAAAGTTACAACATTTGCTTTAAAAGAATATTGTGAAAATACCGGATTTAAAAAGGTTGTATTAGGTCTATCTGGCGGTATTGATAGTGCACTTACAGCTGCTATTGCTGTCAATGCTTTGGGCTCAGACAATGTATTGGGTGTAATGATGCCTAGTATGTTTTCTTCTGAAGGTAGTATTTCCGACAGTATTGATCTTGCAAATAATTTAAAAATGAAGACTGTTAAAGAACCGATTACTCCTTTATTTGACGCTTTTATGACAAATAGAGAAAGAAAGCATGATTTAGCTGAAGAAAATCTCCAGGCAAGATTAAGAGCTTTGATTTTAATGTTTTATTCTAATAGAGAAAACAGATTATTGCTTTCTACCGGTAACAAGTCTGAATGTGCTATGGGATTTGGTACTTTATACGGAGATATGGCTGGTGGACTTAATTTAATTTGCGACCTTACAAAGACTAATGTTTATAAGCTTTCTAATTATATCAATAAATATGGAGAGATTATTCCTCAAGCAATTATTGATAAAGCTCCTTCTGCAGAGTTGCATCCAGGACAAAAAGACCAAGATAGACTCCCTGAATACGCAGTCCTTGATGATATTTTAGAAATGTACTTTGAACGCAATATTCCACAGGACGAAATTTATAAAAAGTATGATAAATCTATTGTTGATGAGGTAATTAGAAAAACTTACAGAATGCAGTTTAAGCGTCATCAAGGTTGTTTAGGAGTAAGATTAACCGAGCGATCTTTCTGTGGCGGAATAGATTTACCTGTTGTCCAGAAGCTTTATTAATCCCTAAATTCAAAATATTCCTGAGTTATTCAATCAATTGACAAAACTTGAAACATGATTTAAAATGTGTATATGGAATTAACAGTGTTGGTTGATAATAATTCTCATGCGGGTAGTTGCTTGATTTCAGAGCACGGCTTGTCGTTTTTTATTGAGGATTATGATACAAAGTTGTTATTTGATTGTGGGACTTCTGATGCATTTATAAAAAATGCTTATAATATGCAGATTGATTTAGCTAATATTACGGATATTATGCTTTCTCATAGCCATTTTGACCATGTCGGCGGATTGATGAGGCTTCAATCTTTGTATCAGAAGTTTAAACATATTGGGATTGATTTTCCTGCAAAAAATATAATTGCTCATCCTGATGTGTTTAAGCCAAAAGAAAGTAATATATTGGATAATGAAGCATTTCATCTTACAAGAGAAGAAATGGATAAGTTTTTTAATTTAGTGTTGACGAATAAGCCAATGCCTATTACTCATAATTTGATGTATTTAGGCGAAATTCCAAAACCTGAAAATGTTACGGCTGATTATTCTCCAGATGAGTCTGCACTTGTCTTTAAGTCTGAAGATGGGCTTGTGATAATTTCAGGGTGTTCTCACAGCGGTATTGACAATATCATCGAGCACGCTAAATATGTTACAGGTATAAACCGTATAAATACTGTAATTGGTGGGCTGTACCTTATCAATAAAGAAGAAGAAGAAATTAATAGACTGGGTAAATATTTGCGGAATCAAAATGTTCAGCGTATTTTCCCTTGCCACTGTACAGATTTGGAAGCAAAGATCATACTTTCAAAATATGTTAAAATTGAAGATGTTGCTACAGGGCAAAAGTATTCTTGGAAAGAACTTGCATAGATTGAGCTATTATTGAATTAATGGGGTTGTCATAAGACTACGGTGTTTTGTGCTTATTTTCGATAACGAAAATTAATAAATGCTTGCAAATAGTTTTTCTGTGTATTAGAATACTCTTACTGGAATTTTATGGCTTTGGTATGCCTGAAGTTTCCATAGAACTACTTAACCAAAAAAAGGAGAAGAAAATGCCAAAATTAAAAACACACAGATCTGCTGCTAAACGTTACAAAGTAACAGCAACAGGCAAAATTATGAAAAGACAAGCAGGTATAGGCCACTTGCTCCAACACAAATCAGAATCCAGAAAACGTAAGATTTTCAAAATGGGTGCTGTTTCAGAGTCACACTTAAAATTGGTATCTAAAGAGTTACCATACAAGAAGTATTCAAGATAGGAGCAAAAAATGAGAATTAAACGTGGTAATGTTAGTCGTAACAGACATAAGAAAATATTAAAACTTGCAAAAGGCTTTATTGGTGCACGAAGCAGAATTTTTAAAGTAGCTAACACAGCTGTTATGAAAGCATTAAAATATGCTTACAGAGACAGACGTACTACAAAACGTAATATGAGAAGATTATGGATTGTAAGAATCAATGCTGCTGTTAGAGAACGTGGTATGAGCTATTCAAGATTTGTAAATGCTTGCAAAAAAGCTAATATCTTAGTGAACAGAAAAATGCTTGCTGAACTTGCAGTAAACGATAAAGAAGCTTTTGATGTAGTTTTCGAAGCTGCTAAAGCTGTTAAGTAATTGCAGATTAAATTAACCAAAAAGAGAAACCCTTTTAAATAAAGGGTTTCTCTTTTTTTGTTAATAAAATGTAACATGGATAACTTTAAAATTAAAGAAAGAGCCAAAATTTGCCGTAAAACCATGATGTAAGTACAAAGTGACTAGGAAAGGAAAGGTCGACGAGTCATGGGAATGGCAGCATCACAAGCTAGATTTTTGGGCCTAACGGCACGAAAAACTAA
>CALVBU010000021.1 GCA_944325875.1 Candidatus Gastranaerophilales bacterium | reverse complement strand
ATTAAATATAAAAAAGAACTCAATATGGCGTCCGGCAATTGAAGTTAAACAAAATGACAAAAATTACAAAGTAAAAGTTCAATTACCGGGAATAAAAAAAGATAATATAAATATTGAATTAGACAATGATTTTATGACAATTAGTGCCGAAATTCACGAAGAAAAAGAAGAACAGAAAGAAGAAGAAAAAAATATAAAATACCATACAAGTGAATTTCGTTATGGAAAATACATGAGAACAATATCATTCGATCAACCGGTCAAAGCAGATGAAGCAAAAGCAAAATATAAAGACGGTATTCTCACAGTAACAGTTCCTAAACAAGAAATTGAAACAAATACGAAAAAGATTATAGAAATCAAAGATGACGAATAATTACAGCTTTCTTCGAACCCAAAAACCGAATCCACCTGGGATATGTTCAGGGAAATCCGAAAATGAACGGTGGTGAACGAAATCGGCCTTGGTTCACTGAAAATGAGCGGTAAGGTCCGGAGAAACCGGTAAATAAGCCGATTATACCGGTAACAAACAAGGCGCAGTCAAGTAGACTGCGCCTGTTATTTTGAAGAATTATTAATGAATTTATTGTTTTTGCAATTTAGATATATACTTAATTTATGATAAATCGACGACTTAATAAACTGACAAAATTTTTAAAAGATAATAATTTGACTATAGCAACAGCAGAATCATGCACCGGAGGACTTCTAAGTTCAAGATTAACAGATATTTCCGGCAGTTCAGAGTTTATTAAATTAAACTTTGTAACCTATTCATATGAATCCAAAGAAACTATACTCGGAGTGAATCATGAAACCCTTACAAACTGTTCTGCCGTAAGTTATGAATGCGCAAAGGAAATGGCAGAAGGCTTACAAAAAAGAACTAATTGCGACATAGCATTATGCACAACAGGAATTGCCGGCCCAACAGGTGGCAGCAAACAAAAACCTGTCGGAACAGTATTTATATCAGCATTATACAAAGACAAACTATTAGTTAAAGAGTTCCATTTGCCAATATTTTTGCCACGCAGACTAATGAAATTTATGTTCACGGAAATGGCACTTAAAACAGCACTGGAAATTATTTAGCAACTATTTGCGCCAAAATATCAGGACATTTGTTAATCAAGATATCTGCAAAATCCCTTGCATCAATTTGAGTAATCACAATTGCTAATAGATCATTAGGAAGCTCTTTAAGCATTTTAATTTTTTGATCTTCTTCAATAACAGCCATAGCTTTAACCAATTCAGGTTGCTGCTTATATGTATTAATCATATTTGCATAAGCATGCGGATCAAAAAGTTGAAATAATTCAGTATGTTCTTTTGCAAGTCCAAGAGTCAATTGCTGTTTAGCTATAGGTTGAAGTCCCAATAGGGCATTTTTAAATTCCAAAGGATTAAAATCATCAACCTGAGCAAGCATTTTCTTTTGGTCCATATCTTTAACTTCTTCACCAGTAACATTCTCAATCATTTGAGCAATATATTCAGGTGGAATTTCTTTCATATGCTCAAGTACTTTGTTTTTCTCAATATCTGTACTTGTCAAAAACTTATTTAATTGTTCTTCCGGCAAATAACTTATAACTTCTTCTTTTGAAAACATTTCAAACACAGTATTTACAATCTGTTCAGGCGGAATTTTTTCGAGCATTGCAAGTAGTTTATCCTGAGTAAAATATTTTAACCCTTGCGATAAATCAGATTCCTCCATCTCAGGCAAAAACAAATAAAGTTGCTGAGCTGTCATTTCATTTAAAATTTCTAACTTATTATTTGGATCAGACAACTTAAAGATTTTAACCAATTTTTCAACATTAGTGAACAATTCAGCAGCAAAATCAACCGCTTGAGAATTGCCGTTTTCAGCTTCAGCTTCAACAATTTCCTCAATAGTCATGGAAGCATACTGCTGCATTTGAGCTTGAGAAATATTTAATTTCTGCATTAATGTGGTTAAATCGGAATCAATAACAATCATTATAAACAGCCTCTCTTAAATATAATAACGTTTTTGAAGCAAGCATATTTCAAGCGAAGGAGTTTTTGTAACATTTGTTAACAAATCAGAATAAAAAAGTCCTTGATTTTAAAAAATGTTCATGGTAAATTAGAAATTGCCGAAAGTAAGGGCTGCTAGCTCAGGTGGTTAGAGCGCACCCCTGATAAGGGTGAGGTCGGTGGTTCGAGTCCACTGCGGCCCATATTTAAAAGACAATAATAGCAAGGGTTTTAGACCTTGCTTTTTTAATGCCAATTTAAAAAAAATGATTTTCTGTAATATTTATGGAGTTTGTTATTTTGTATAATTAGTTAAAAATAATCTAACTGTGGAAGTTTGATAAAAAATAAGCAATCTATATAAAGATTGCCTAAAAAGTTTTGTGATAAAAACTTCTTTTTATTAATCAAAATTTGCTAATGCTTCAACAGCTGAAATTTCCTGTTCTCTCATTGTATGTGCATATCTCATTGTGGTTTGTATGCTTGCATGGTTAAGAATTTCTTTTACAACTGGCAATGGCACACCTGCAGCAACCATTCTTGTTGCTCCTGTATGTCGTAAGTCGTGAAATCTTAAATTTTTAACATTAGCAAGTTTACAGACAGTTTTGAAGCATTTTTTTATATCATTGTATTTTGTACCTGTATAAGGATTTGTGAATACATATGTATTATTTCCTTTGCGTTCATGCATGGCTAAAAGAGTTTCCCTAAGTTTACTGCTCATTGGGATTGTATTTTTTTTGCCATTTTTGGTATTGAGGGCTGATATTTCATTTTTTTCAAAATCCACACATTCCCAAGTCATATTTAAAATTTCACCTTTTCTCATACCTGTATTAAGTGCCATTATCAAAATTGGTTTTAAATATGCGTGTTCTCCATTGTGTTTGCGTTGTAATTTTTCTTGTTCTTCAATTGGAAGATTCGAAAAAGAAAAATCATCATCACAAACTTGATACATCCTTTTTTCTTCTTCAATAGATAGATGACGCTCAAGTTTATTGCTAACACGTAATTTCTTAACTTCTCTCAATGGATTCTCTCTAGCATAACCGTTTGCAATTGCTAAAGAAAATATTTTACTCAAAGCAGCAAGTTCTCTATTTATTGTTGCAGATGAAATATATTTAACAACTTCCTTTCCGTTAACTTTTTTCTTAGCAAATGTTGTTTTTTGCCTACTTTCTTTATAATTTTCAATTACTTTTGGGGTAATTTGAGCAAGTGTTTTGTTTTTCCAAACATTTTTAAAACGATTTGCAATTCTAACCGCAGTATCAACAGCACATAAGTTGGTTTTAGCATATTTAATATATAGATCTGCAACCTCAACAAATGGTTTTTGCCCGATATTTTCTGCTAAATCAAGTCTGCCACGTAAAAGGTCTGCTTTAAATACGGTAAGATATTTTTCTGCATCTCTTCTACATGTTGCTTCGGGAATAGAACGGCAATAACGTTGTTTACGTATCATTATTTCAAAATACCATCGTCCGTTTTTCTCGTATACACCCATAATGATTTATGTCCCTTTCTTCAATGAATAATTATATATTTATTGTTACAACTAACTAATGAAAAATCAACAAGGACAAGGATTTCAGCTGTAATAGCAGTAAAACTAAAAGATAATAAAATATATTTAGTTTAAAATAAAAAAAATAGGTAAAAATTAAATTTTGTTAATATATGTAAACAATTTGTATTATATTAAATTTTTAGTATCTTAAATAAAATGAGCTTACAAAATGACAAAAATTTTTCAAACACTCAAAATATAAATTATTTTGAGTATATGTATAATTTAAAAAAGTTCCAAAATCGCATATTTGAACTATCGACTATAGAACAATTTGAACTTTTATACTTGGAAGTAATAACATATTTTGATTGCCATTATGAACTAAAAATCTGGTTTAAGGAGCAATTAGATATATTCCTTAAAACAAAAGAAGTCGCAGGTGATTTTGAATCGATATACTGGGCTGAATATGAAAAAATTAAAGAAATTACATCAAATATAACTAAAGAAAGTAATGTATCTCTAAAATATTATAATAAGAGATTTTTTTATAGCTCTTTTAATAAAGAAAATATTATAAGAGGCATAGGGGATATACCAATCTTATATTTATATCCATCTATAAGTTGTTCTAAGTTGACAAGGGATTTTAAGCCTAAACAATTTTTAATATCTGATAGTTTCATCAATATGTATACAATTTTTGATTATAGGTATCACAAAATTAATATTCCTAAAAATATAGAATTTTACGCTGTTATTTCATTATCTTATATGCATGCTTCTAAATCATATTCCAAGACCTGTATTAGTAAAAACATTTGTTGTTATTATGCGACAGCTTTAAATTATGTTTTGGCTAAAATGCAGGAAACTATCAAAAACAAAATAATGAATGAATATTTTGATGAAAATAGCATTAGAATAAACAATGAAACTGAAAATCAAGTTGTCCCAAAATATATATTAACAATTAGAAAAGATAATAATTTTTATATTAATGGTAAATTATTCAATTTATCTCCTACGTTGAATTATCAACTCGAAACTATTTTAATTCAAGAATTTATGCCTACAATAAACAATATGAAAAATTATGTATATAGAATTAATCAACAGGCAAAGAAACAAATTGGACAGCCAATACTTCAACATGTCAAAAAAGGCATATATTCTTTAAAAGATAATATTTTGCTAAGAAATTATAAAGATAAAGATAAATATAAAGAAACAAGCCTGTAACAAAAATACTCTGGAAACTATTATAAATATTGGATTTTGAAACTTGTTACCGCTTGTTACCCCAAATCCGTTTTTTTGTACTCTATAATGTGATTATGGAAACAGAAAAGACAAATAAAAATATTGAATTACTTACATGTAACGAAGTTGCCCAAATGCTAAAGGTAAAAATTTCAACTATATACAGTTGGATTTTTTATAAACAACTTCCAAGTAGTATTTATCGCAAGCTTGGCCGAAAACCAATTTTTATTCGTAGTGAAGTTGAAAAATGGTTTTTAGAAGGTGCAGAATTAAAAAAAAGAAAGGGGTAAAAGATCAAATGACAAAAATACTAAAAAAATACAAATTCAAAATAATAAAATTACGATTTGGTTGATAAATTTTCAACAGTATAATTAAAAACAAAACAACCCTAAATAAGGGAAAGTAATTGAAAAAATAATCATTACACAAATACTTACTTAAAGTGAGATAATATTAATCGTTTGAATGCAGAAATAAAGTATTTAAACATAATAGAAATATATATATATAAATTATAAATATAAAAGAGAAAATTTTTATTTTTTTTTTAAGCTCGCATCTGCGATGCTCGCCCAAAGGAGAGAAACCGGGTATTTGTGTATTCCGAATCACCTTGAATATTTATTCTTGCGGAAATTATCTCTCATACATTAATAACAAAAAGGAAAGAAAGATGACTAAAAATATTTATTGCTCAATGAGCGATCTACTTAACGTGCTTAAAATTACAAGAAATGATTTAAATTTCGCATTGGATAAAGGTTATAAACGTTATCCAAAAGTAAAAAATGAAAAATTACGTTGGATTGAAGAACCTAATGAAGAATTAAAAAATATTCAGAAAAATTTGTTAGAGTATTTGCAAAATAATTTGATTTGTCCGCCTTATTGAATGGCAGGCTTCAAAGGACAAAATAACATAATAAATGCAAAAAAGCACGCAAATAAACGAGAGGTAATAACTTTGGACATTTCACATTGTTTTCCAAATACAAAAGCTAAATATATAAAAAGATTTTTTGAAAGTTGTGGAGCTAAAGGTGAAATTTTAGATATACTACTAAAACTTACAACTTACAAGGATTATTTACCAACAGGTGCACCTACAAGTACATTATTGCTTGCATTTGCTCATAAAGATATATTCGATTTCATTTATAACAAAATGCAAAGGAATAATGTTGATATGACAATATATGTTGATGATATAACGCTTTCAACTCATGAACACATGAGTAATTCAGTTATAAAATATGTCAATAAAGTATTAAAACAACATGCTCTTTGGTTAAAAAAATCTAAGACAAAACGTTATGGCTATCGTCATGCAGAAGTTACTGGAGTGCACATTGCACAAAATGGGAAATTATCTGCACCGTTTTCTATTGGGTATTCAGTAGTACAAAAACTTCGAGAGAAAGAGATCAAAGACATGGATCTAAAAGAGTTAAGAGGAATTATTGCTAAAATAGGTTATTTGCAACAGTTTAATAATAAAACTATGCAAACGACAAAAATTAAGGCGATAAAGCAATTAAGAAAACTGGAAAAAACAAATTAGGATTAGGTTAAATTTCACTTTTTTAGGGGACTAAATTCACTCCATTTATAAAACCATACGGTCACACTTTCAAAGTCCCCTTTTTATTAATTAAAGGCATCCATTTTTTATATATTTCATTAAAAATAAGCAACATAAAAAATAAAAAAATTACTGTATAATTGATTATTAAAGTATAATTAATGAATTTTTGAAATAAAAAATTCTACTTTTGATAGCCATACAAACAAAATAAAACTTATGTACCATCAAAAACTTAAAAAAAATAATTTGGGGGGAAATTTATCCCACCCAAAATTATTTTAATTAACAATGACGTGTTCCAACTTGCCTACCTTTTTCATCATACATATAAAGAGTTGACCCTATTTTTATAGTTACATTACCTGATGTATAACCTTGTAATTCACCAGTTCTAGTCCAAAGTTGATGATTGTTTTCATCATAAACATAAACTGAACTGCCTCTTTGTTGTGCCATTCCAATAGCCATTTAATACCTCCTTATTTTTTATACTATCCACTTGTAAATATATACAAGCAATTTACTTGAGAGCATTATAACTATAATATCTAATCTTGTCAATATATATGATTACTTTTCTATATTTATATTGTTTTTAAGTAATCACATGTAATTTATTCTGAACAAATGTGAGGATTAAACATGTACATAAATAAAGAAATTGTTGCTAAAGTTATCCAAAACGCAAGAAGAAAGGCTAAATTAACCCAAGCAGAACTTGCAGAAAAAGTTGGTATATCAGAAAAGCATTTAAGTAAAATTGAAACAGGAAAAAATTATCCTGCTCTTGATACTTTTTTAAAAATATTAGATACACTAAATCTTACGCTTGGAGATTTTGGAATACAAAGTACTGATAATACTTATCCTAACAAACTTTTTTTGGAAAAAGTTATAAATTCATCCTCACAAAAACAATTAGATGCTTGTGCCGATATTATATCTGCAATATTAAAGTATGTTTAAATTGCAAATTTTGATAATTGCAAAATCATATTATTTCTTTTATTATAGCTATAATGCAATACATGTATTGAAAAATAAATACATGCAATTAGTATCTTAAATTTTAGTACATTTTATTAAAAAAAATTGACCAACAGTTATTTAATGAAAAATAATATCAAAATTTGTAAAAATAATAAATATGGCATAGTTAATAAAAAAGCTGGAATTTTTATTCCATGTGAATATGATGACATTTCACTTGGTCAGGACGATAATTTTTATTTTCTTGTAAATATTAATGATAAATGGGGTGTTATAAATAGGTTCAATCAACTTCTTATACCATTTGAATATGATATGGTTGATTACCCTAAGAATGAATTATTGAGTGCCAATATTAAAGATAAATATGGTCTGCTTGACTTAAATAATAAAATAATTATCCCTTTTGAATATGAGCTTCTTATAAATTATATGCCTTATGGAATTGTAGCCAAGAAAAATAACAAGTTTGGATTTATAAATACTGATAATAAACCAGAATCGGAATTTAAATTTGATGAAATCTTCATTAATACAGACTATCCAGAACATTTTTATGCCGCTATAAATAAAAAATGGGGAGTTGTTAATGCTAAAGGTTTAATTATAAAGGATTTTATTTATAAAAATCCTTTAGTTATCAGATAAAATTAATACTATATATAAAAATATCTGTATCAATTAGCTTTTCAAAGTACAATTTTTATTTATTATTTGTTCTTGAAAACGACCGTTTAAATTTTCGTTATAAGAATACTAAAAACGGGTGACTTTTAGTTTATAGGGTTGGAAAATAAAAATATATAAATAACGTTTTTACGATACAGCTAAATATATCTGCAGGAGAAATAAATAAAATGACAACATATGCATATTTGCGTGTCAGCACATTAGAACAAAATACAGAAAAAAATAAACTTGATGTTTTAAAATTTGCTAATACAAAAAAACTTGGAAATGTTGATTTTGTAGAAGAACAAATTTCAGGAAAAGCGAATTTTAAAAATAGACAACTTGGTGCATTATTAGAAAAAATGGAAAATAATGACGTTTTAATCGTGCCTGAACTTTCAAGAATCGCACGCTCAATTACCCAAATTTTTGAAGTAATTGATATTACAAAACAGAAAGGTATTACTCTTTATTCAATCAAAGAAGATTTCTCAAATAATGACAAATCAATAACATCAACTGTAACGACAACAGTATTTGCACTTGTCGCCCAGATTGAGAGGGATTTAATCAGTTTAAGAACAAAAGAAGCATTGCAATCAAAGAAAGCACAAGGCATAAAATTAGGAAGACCAAAAGGCAAGGGTAAATCTAAACTTGATAAATACAAAGATGAAATCCTAAAACTGATTGAATTAAAAGTACCCAAATCAATAATTGCAAGACAATACAATACTACTGTCATGAATTTATATAATTATCTAAATTACTACAAAATTAATAAACAAGAAACTAATATATACAACTAGATAAAATTTAATAAAGTTGATATTTATAGTCCTGCATCTACAATTTCTTTATAAATAGATTTATCTATTTTAGAAATATCATAATCTTGTTTATCAAATGATAGAATTTTACTTTTTATATTCTCCATATTATTAATGGATATTTTTTCTAAAGGATATTTCTTACTAAGAAGTATTTTAACATCTTTTAGCGCAAAACGAGGAACTCCAATCTTTGATAAAATAACATCTTCTTTATTGTTGACTCCATAATATACATATGAAGGTAAATTTTTCTCGTTATCCTTGGTAAGATTTTGGAATATAGACAATCCCCAAGGTACAAAATTTCTCATGTTTCCATTTATAAATTTGTTACATTGACCAATTAAATCGTTAATAGGTTGTCTACCACGCCTAATATCATTAGCAATGTCTCGTACATTTTTCCCATTAACCCACCCTATTATTATTTTTGCAAGACTTACTGAATCTAATTTCCCATCACCAATCATAAAAATTTTCATTTCTGGAAGTCTTGCAATTATATCTACAATTTTAGATAAATTATCTGAATTTTGCGTGTTAAGTATTATATTAGTTGCGTTTATATATTCATTTAAGGCACCTATTCCATGTTGACTAATAATTTCTTCTCTAAGTTCTTTTATTTTTGCTTGCATTGAACCTAAACTTATATTACTTATTCCAAATATATCAGCAAGTTTTAATGATTCTTGTCTTTTATTCCTTAATGAATCAATATATTTTTCGGAAAATTTTCTAATTTTTTCTTGTGATTCAATAAAACCCTCCTTAAAAGATAATTCTTTATATACAAAAGAGTTATTAAGAATATTTCTAATTTTTGCACTATCAATATCATCAAAATTATAATGGTATGAGACATTTAAAATATGATTAAGATATTGCAAAAAATTAGAGGCAGCAGGATTATCTTTCAATAGTTTTAAATTTATTTCGGTATTCTCATCTAACATTTCAAAGAAAGATGTTAAAGAGGATATTACCTCTTTAATATCGGACTTAATATAATTAGTTGTAGTATTTAGCATATATTTTTCACTATTTCTATACGAAATAATTACATGTCCTTCTTTATCTTTATATGCTCTGCCAGCTCTTCCTGCAATATTCCAAAAAATAGAGCTATCCATTTCTTGGGTTCCTTTACTTCTGCCTAATTTAAGTTCATCAAATATAACAGTAGTAATAGGGAAATTCATGCCTTGTGCTAAAGTCGTAGTTGCAAAGATTATATTAATACAATCTTTAGTAATTAAATCTTCAATTTTTTCTTTAACTAAAGCGGACAATTTTGAATGATGATATGCTATGCCATATTTTAGGCATTTTATTAAGTCCTTATCATCAAGGGCTTCTAATTCTATAATTGCAATTAGCTTGCTTATTTCATCTTTTTTAATAGGGTCATCCAGTAAATTTTTCAATTTATTCTTAGACTTTAGATACTCTAAAGTTTTTATTGCACTTTTTTGTGCAGTACCAGAACCTGGACATAATACCATTGTTTTACCTAAATTATAGTATTTTTCAAGCAAAACAATATTTTTCACAAAAGAATTAACTCTTTTTTCTCCAAGTTGACTTTTTACAGTGTTTGCATTTGTTTCAAGTGGTATATCTATAACATCAGTTATGATATTGTTTCTAGGAGAAGGTAAGTACCTTACAAAAGCTTTATCTTTAGAGGAAGAAAAATATGAATATCCAACATATTGTTTCGTCGGAGTCCATTCTATACTTATAGCAACATTATCTTGTTCACTATTTGATAACCATTCTGCCAACTTTTTATTATTTTTCATAAATGGACTCAATAATAAAAAGTGAACGTCGTTACGTTTTTGTTTAATTGTTGATAAAACTAATTCAAACTTAGAACCACGTTCTTTATCTGAAATATTATGTGCTTCATCTAAGATAATTAATTTCAAGTTTTTAATACAAGAATGATTATTTCTAACTAAGATGTCAAGTTTTTCAGGGGTAGATATTAAAATATCAATATGTTTTCTTTTTAAAATTTCATCTTCAATTTCATCTACTTCACAAAAGGGAACAACTGTTTCAATATTATAACCTAATGGTTGTAATTCAGAGATAAATTTATTTTTTGTCTGGTTGACTAATGCATTTGTTGGGACGATATAACAAACTGTTGGCCGTTCTTCCAAAGAGTTATATTGTTGAAAAATATATAATATGTATAATTCTGCCAATAAAGTTTTACCTGCACTGGTTGGCATATTTAAAACAATACTTCTTTTCATTGTTAGCATTTCTAATATAGAATCTCTTTGGGAAGGTAAAAAGGAGTAAATAATATTTTTAGAAGAGTTTATGCAGTTTTCAAAGTAATGTTTTAAATTTGGAACCCTTTTAGCAATATCCCAAATAGAATTTCTGCATAAAGTACCTAAACCATATCCAAGCATATTACTAAGGATTTTATAATTTTCCAAATCACCTTGTTCGGCTATTTTATAGGCGTTTAATACATAAGAATCTATTAATGGATATATATTCTCTTCCATATAGCCTGTTGTTAGATAACTCATAACAATTTTTAAAGCACATTGAATATTTGCAACTATAGTAATAATTAAAACATTGTTTGTATTTAAACAATCACTCTTTATTTCTATATCTTGTAAAATGCTTAATTGCTCATCAATTCTATTAATAAGTTTTTTGATTTCAGAAATATCATCTGCATTTTTAATTCTTTTACTTAAGCAGAGAATTAAATGCAATATATCAATTTGTAATAATTCTATAACCTCTTTATTTTCTATATTACAGAAAGTTTGTGCAATGTATGAAGATATAAAATTATCCATCTCAACTATTTTATCACTCAATATAGCATTTAAAGCTAAGAAACAAAGATAAAACAATCTATCAAGTATAATCTCATTTTGAGAAAGTTGGTAGATAATTTTATATAATTCATAAGTTACTCTGTTAATACATTTTATTAATTTTGTCTTATCTGTATCTTCAATAATTTCTTGAATTTTAGGATTATTTTTTATAAATAGAAATAACGTGTTTAAAGTTTCAGCTTTAAGTTTAATATCTTCTAAATCTAAATTATTAATACTTTCCTCTGATAACTTATGCATTTCAAATTCATTGAAAATATGAATTCTTTCACACAAATCTAATACACTTAAAAGTTCAGAGGGATTATTGTTATTAACAATACATGCCTTATCAATAATAGGTTTTAAACTTTCTAAAAATTCATTTAACTTATTGCTCATTCGGCACCGCCTTGTTATATAAATCAATACAGAAAGTGTCTATATCTTGATTTAATACCCACATAACTCCTTTTAAATTTATTTGTTCAAAATCATCTTTATTGAAATTATTAAAATCACCAATATCATTATTTTCAATAATTTTAGGATTTCTTCTAATTAAAAATGGAATAAATAATATATTATCAAGAATTAAATTTTTTGAAGATTTTTCATCTAAAATTTTTGCATATAAATCTACAATATATTCCATTATATTATTAATATCATTTGAAGAGTTAACCTCTGAGAGTTTTAATGTAAAATCTGTAATTTCTCTAAATACTCTTTTATTAGTTAAATTATATGAGTTTTTTATATCTTTAAGTAACTCTTTACTTGATGAACAAGGTATATCACTGCTACTACTAGCCTTGACCTCGCAAATAACAAACTTACTACAGCCATTACTATCAATATGAATACCTGTTACATCAACTCCTTTTACATGCTCGTCAGCTTCAAATGCAGATAAATTAATTCTTTTGTCAGTTTCTTCAAAGAAAACACAATTTAATTCCTTCTCCAACAATAGTTGTGACATAAATTCTGTAATTCTAGATCTTCTTACATCAAACCATTTCATTTTATTTTCTTTAGGAATACCTATCTTGCTCAATTCATTTTTATTATTATTTTCGGCTTCTTTAATTTTATTTAAAAATTCTTTTTTTATACCATTAATATTAGAATAAGTACTAATACCATTATGTATTTTCATTTTTTTTACTTTTGATATAATGTAATTTTCAAGTTTATTTACATCATCTTGATTTGAAGAGTCTATATCATAAACTCTTATTTCAAAACCGTTATTTTCCGTATTTATTCTTTTATTAAATTTTGGCATATTTTTCAATTAATAATTACAAAAGACCGATATTATATTAATTATTATAACTTTAATATAAAACAAAACTTTTATACATTCAATAATAACACTTTTTGGAAATTTAGCGAACATGTAAAAAATACAATTTATTATATTTTTAACTAAACCATCCTTTAAAGTAAAAAGTAACTTTTTGATATTTTTCTGTAATATTTATGGAGTGTTATGTAATTTTATGTAGTTTTTTCTTATTTTGTTAAACTTGCAAAGGGGCTTCAAATGCAAGTATAGTAAAGAAAAATAAAATTCTTTAAAAATACGGCTTCGCCCTGATAAGGGTGAGGTCGGTGGTTCGAGTCCACTGCGGCCCAGATTAAAGAAGACTCCTAGTTCAAGGGGTCTTTTTTATTGCAAAAATTTAGGTATTTTTTAGAGTTTTGTGTAATATTTGTGTAGTGCTGCATTTTTTAAACTCAGTCAAACTTAATAAAACCAGACAAATCCCAGTTATTTACAACTTATAATTTTATTTAATCAAGTTTTCTTTTGAAAGTCATTGAAGCTAAACTCAGGGTTAGCGTAGCTATAATAAATAAAGGAATTAAATTGTAGAATACATCTGCAAAACTCATTCCTTTTAAGAAAATTCCACGCACTAATACCATAAAAAATCTTATAGGATTTAAGTAGGTTAGATATTGCAATATTTGAGGCATATCTTCTATCGGCGAAATGAAACCTGATAGCAAAATTGCAGGCATTTGAAAAGTTATAACTCCTAAAATTGCTTGCTGTTGAGTTTTACATATTGATGATATAAATAATCCAACTCCGGTGATTGAAAGCAATGATACAAAAATCGCGGTAAAAAATAGAAGTGGTGAACCTATAAATGGTACTTTAAAAAATAGGATTACAAATGTTGTCATAATTGTTGTGAGTGACAATGCAATTATTAATGGCGGTACCGTTTTCCCTAACAAAATTTCAAAAGAAGTTAGTGGACTTACAATTAGCTGGTCAAAAGTACCCATTTCTCTTTCTCTTGCGATAGACAAGGCTGTTAGCAATAGTGTTATAACTAGTGCAAGCATTGCAACAAGAACGGTCAGCAAATACCAACGATATTCTAAATTAGGGTTATACCAATTTCTAATTGTAGGATTTAATTGAGGAGTAGTATTTGAAATTTCATTATTGTAATCATTTACTATTTGAGATGCATAAGCTGAAGCAATAGATGCGGAATTGGTTTGCCTACCATCTGCAATTACTAAAATATCAGTCATTTTTTTATTTTTAATATTTTTTGAAAAATCATTGTTTATATATATTCCAAGCTGAACTTTTTGATTATCAATTTTTTCTTTTAAAACTTTTTCGTCATTTACATAATAAAAATTTCTAAATCTTGTAGAGTTTTCAAACCTTGATAGCAATTCTCTTGATTCGTAAGTATTTGATCTATCTAAGACTGCAACATCAATATTTTTGACTTCCATCGTAATGGCATTTGAAAATACAAATAGCTGCAATAATGGTAAAGCAATAATAATTCCTCGACTTTTCGGGTCTTTCCAAATAGTTATAAATTCTTTTTTTATTAGAGCAAAAACTCTTCTTAAAACGTCTTTTATCATTTATTCAGCCTCATATCTGTATTTTTATAAACAGCAACAAAAAGGATTAAACCCAAAATAGATAGGAATAGTGAATTTATTATAACGATTTCCCAAACCGTACCTGCCATAAATTCACTTTCAATAAAAGTTATAAAATACCGAGGAGGTAAAATCATTGTTAAATATTGAAATATCAACGGCATTGAATTTATTGGAAACATTAGCCCTGAAAGTAATAATGCAGGTAAAAAGCCTATTCCTAAAGATACCTGGCTTGCTAAAAACTGATTTTTAAGTTTTGAAGAAATTAATAAACCTATTCCTGAAGATGTAAATAAAAACAATCCGCTTACAAAAAATAGTATTAAAAGATTCCCTCTAAATGGTATTTTAAAAATTACAAGACACATAAATACGCTAAAACTCATAGATAACATTCCAAGTGTAAAATATGGAATATATTTACCTAGTACAATATCAATTTTCCTAACTCTTGTTGTCAAAAGAGCTTCCATTGTGCCTCGTTCCCATTCTCTTGCGATTACAAGTGCTGTAAGCAATATTCCGATAAGTGTCATTGTAATTGCAATTGATCCGGGTAAAATAAAATAATGACTATTCAAATCCTGATTGTACCAAGTTCTAACTGTTGGAGTAACAATCGGCATTGTAGATGCATTTTTGTATTTGCTTGTTGCAAGCCATTGATTTGTAATTTGAAGTGCATAATTTTGAACATAATTTGCTGTGTTTACTTCACTTCCATCTGTTATAATTATAAAATTTGCGGTTTTTTGATTTGATAAATTTTTTGAAAAATCATTTGGAATAATAATTGCTCCTTTTAATTTTGAGCGGACAATATCTTCTTGAAGTTCTTTGTCGTTATCGTAAATTTTTGATTTTACATATTTACTATGCCCGAACGACTTAATAAGAGTTGAAATTTCAGGATTTGCATCATCGTTTTTTATTCCTATTGTAACCTTGACGGTATCCAAATTAATCCCGTACATGTAAATTAAAATTGCAATAAGTGGCAAAATAAAAGCAAT
>CALVBU010000020.1 GCA_944325875.1 Candidatus Gastranaerophilales bacterium | reverse complement strand
AATTGATAATAAAGTTTTAAAATCCTTGATATAACTGAAATTTAGAGCAATACTATAAGTATGCAATATGCTAAAATGGAAAAATCTTTGGACATTGTTTCGGCTGTCATATATCCCAGTATTTATAAATAAGAGGCATAAGAGGCCTCTTTTTTAGTGAGAAAATTTCGGTACAGTGCAGGCTTTCGGAATTTTTAGAGAATTTTCGAAAATTGATTTTAAGAGAATTTCACTTTTTTAAGCTCAAATTCTCTTTTTGCAAATAAAAAAGGTCCTTTTTGTAATTTAATTTTTAATAAATACAATGAATTATAAATTTTAAAAAAATATGTATAATTAAAGATTTTGAATTGTTTATTTAAGATAATTTCATTATAATTATGTAATGAATAATTATGTTCCTAGAATTTTATATAAATATAGGTCTTCAGAAAGTGGAATTAACATTTTATTAAATTTATCTCTATGGTTTAGCTCCCCAAATGCTTTTCAAGATAAAAATGATGCATATCCAAAATTTCAATTTATTGATAAAAATATAAATTCTCCTGAAAAAGTGATATCCTCGTTAGAAAAAATGTTAATTGCTCCGAATTTTGATGATTCCAATATTGTTAAAATTTACGGAAAAGATTTTATAAAAAATTCAATTAAACAAATCCGACTTAATAAAAATCCCGAAAAAATTTTGTACAATATATTTTCAGGTATTATACAAAAAGATTTACGAATTTTATCATTATGTGAGACATACTCGAATAATAAAATGTGGCAAGAATATGCGGATAATTATAAAGGTGTTGTCATAGGTATAAAAACAAGTAGATTATTAGAAGATAAAAAATTTTTATTTAAAGTTGTATATGAAACTGAAAAACACTTTCCTATAAATTTAAACGGAAGTTTTTATGATTATTTTTCGATGTCTAAATTAGGCAAAAATAATACATTTAAATTATTTTATACTAAAGATTACAAGTATTGTTTTGAAAACGAATATCGTTTTATGTTTTTTGTAAATGCAGAAAAAGCATCCATAATAAAAAGTTGTTACGGCGGGATAAATTATTTTTTATCTTTAATTTCTAATATTGGCTGTGCATATCCCATATTAAAAGATGATATAGATAGCGTATATCTTGGTGAAAAAATAAATATCTTAGATGAATTACAAATTTATTATTATGTAAATAAGAATTTAAAACATGTGAAATTATATAAATATTATCATAATACAAGCTTAAAAAAAATATTTTAAATGCTTCTAATATATAATAAATTTATTACTTACAACACTTATCCGCCATTGCAATAAGTTTTTTCACATTCAACTCCGGATCTTGGGTGCCGTTCATTATGCTTTCTATAATTTCTGGAGGCAGAAATCTTAGTTTGCGCAAGCGTTTATTATTACCGTTTCTGGCTTCTGGTGGTAATCGTCTTTCGGCTCCAAGTTTGTTGTACCAAAAGCTTTTTACTATTGCCTGAATAAGTTTCATATCATAATTAGCTGTCCCAGGGATAATAATTTTATTTTGCTTTTGCGGGGTTAATGATATTCTGACATTTTGCTCTCTTGTGTAAATCTGTTCGTCTTCTGGGGTATATGTAAATTTTGCATTAAATGCCAGCGTCGCAAAATATTGGATTATATAATGTATATCGTAGCTGATTTTGATTAAATTTAAGTTCAAATCAACCCTTTTTATAACGGTTCTGATAAATACTTTATCAGGGCTAAATTCGTGCATTGTATTTAAAATACTGGTTTGTTGTTCGATTGAATAATTTTCTAAATATTTCTGGATAAATAATGTATCTTGCAAAAGTTTTGTCAAATCGTCTTTTACATACTTTTCGATTTCACCTGCTGAAATTTTGGTAATCTCACCTCGTTCATATCGGCTTGGGTCTTTCAGTGCTTGACTAATATAATATCTGTATAACTTGTTACCGCTTTTGCTGTAAGTCGGAGACATAAGATTTCCTTTATCATCATAAAGCAATCCTGATAAAAGAGTTCCAACTTTTGCATTTGTCTTATGTTTGCGCTCTGTTGCATTTAAGAGGAGCAGATTTTGAACTGCATTAAACAATTCTTCGGAAACAATCGGCAAATGTTGAGCATCATAGACCTTGTTTTTGTGAGGAATTTTGCCTAAATAAACTTTGTTAGCGAGCATCCGATACAAATTTGATTTTGGGAAAGGTTTTCCTGTCCTTGAAAGAATCCCTTTTTGATTAAGGCTCTCTTTTAGCTTAATAACATTTTTAACCTTGAGATATTCTTCAAAAATAAATTTAACGTTATCTGCAAATGGTTGTTGTGGCTGTAGAATGTGGTGTTCATCTTTTGTGTACCCATAAGGTGTAGCACCATTAACCCAAAGCCCTTTTTGCCTTGAAGCTTCAAATTTATCTCGAATTCGCTCTCCTGTAACTTCTCTTTCAAATTGCGCAAAGGATAGCAAAATATTTAGCGTTAATCGCCCCATTGAAGTTGTTGTATTAAAATGCTGGGTTATGGAAACAAATGAGGCGTTGTGCTTGTCTAAAATCTCAATAATCTTTGAAAAATCCATCAAAGAACGAGTAAGCCTATCAACTTTGTAAACTACAACAATATCAATTTCATCATTTTCAATGTCTTGCAGAAGTTGTTTAAATGCCGGACGATCCATTGTTCCGCCTGAATATCCGCCATCATCGTATTTTTTAGTTAAAAGACTCCAGCCTTCGTGCTTTTGAGATTTTATATAAGATTCACAAGCTTCTCTTTGTGCATCAAGAGAATTAAAATCTTGTTCAAGTCCTTCCTCCGTTGATTTTCTAGTATAAATTGCACATCTGATTTTCTTTGCCATTATGCCACCTCGCTATTGTTTGGGCTTGCGCAGTTTTGCCCATTTAAAGCAGTTTTGTTTTTGTTGCACTTTGGAGCGATAAGTCCGAAAAACTTTTTACCATTCCAACGAGTTCCTGTAATTTTATTAGCAACTGCAGAAAGACTTTTATATTTGGAACCGTTAAACTCATAACCGTCTTGTAAAACAAGCACGGTATATCTTCGACCTTTAAATTCTCTGACTAATTTTGTCCCGTCAGTGATTGATAGAACTTTAGAATCTTTTTCTACTTGTTGAGTTTTGTCATACTGTTCAACAAGTTTGTAAATTTTACGAAGAATTTCAGGGGATAGGGGTGGATATTTTTCATTCCAAGCCTTGATACGTTTTTCGAAAATATTCAATGCCATACAAATACCTCATTAATACTTGTATAAACATCTATCACTCTACTTGCCTAAAACATCAACCCAAAAGACACAAATTGTATCAAAATTTACAATATATTCAAACATGAATCTTTATGATAGGATAATTTTAAATAGCGAGTTTTCTATGAGCAATTTTGAATTTTTAAAAAATGAATATCCTGAATTGGCTGAACTTGGAGCGATAGCAGAGGAGTTAATAGACACTGACGCTGCATCTTGTCTTACAAAATTGCGTTTAATTGCAGAATATATCGCAAAAGATATTTATTTTAGATATTTCCACGAGAAGTCATATGAAAAACAAATAGATCTTTTAAAAGAATTAGAACCCTATATTGATTCTAAATATATGGATGTGTTTCATATTATAAGAAAAAAGGGAAATTCAGCAACTCATGCAAATATTGGGAGCAAAGAAAATGCACATATTCTTCTAAAATATGCTTGGGGGTTATGCGTTTGGCATTATGTAACTAACTGTGGCGGAGATAGCTCTCTTATCAAACCTTATGAAAGACCTGTAAGTAGAAAACTTTTACTTGAAAAAGAGCTTGAGGAAGCTAGAAAAAGAAGTGCTGAACTTGAAGCAGAACTAAAAGTTAAAGAAGAGCAGTTAAGTAAAGTAACAGCTTCATCTAAAGAAGAATTTATAAATAATCAAAACGAAAATAGAGAAACAACCGATAGACTTGGTGATTTAACTGAAGCTCAAACAAGAAACTATATAATTGATGAAATGCTTATTGAAGCTGGTTGGAACATCAAAAAAGTTGAAAACTTTAATAAAGAAATCAAAGAATATGATACAGAAGAAGTTAAACGTGAAGTTGCAGTAAACAATTTGCCAAATACACCTTCTGGTAAAGGTTATATTGATTATGCTTTATATGATGCTACAGGTAAAATTATTGCAATTATAGAAGCTAAAAAGACTAGAAGAGATCCAAAAGAAGGTAAAACACAAGCTTTCTATTACGCAAATTCTGTTGAAATAGAAACTGGTTTTAGACCATTAATATTCTATACAAACGGTTTTGAGACTTATTTTTGGGATGATGTTAATTATTCTCCTAGACGTATTTATGGAATGTTTTCTAAAGACGACATTGAGACAAGACTTTTCCAAAGACAAAACCGTATAACGTTAGAAAACGTTGAAATTGATACATCAATAACAAACAGAGATTATCAAATTTCTGCTATCAGAAAGACCTACGAAGCTTTTAGCGTAGGTCAAAGAAAAGCACTTATTGTAATGGCAACAGGAACAGGTAAAACTAGAACTGCAATGTCAACTATTAAAGGGTTAGTTAATGCTAATTGGGTTAAAAGAATTCTATTTTTAGTTGATAGAGATGAATTAAGGAAACAAGCTGATAGTGCTTTTAACAAACATTTAAACTCATTATCAAGAGTTCTATTGAATTCTGAAACTAGAGGCAATATGAATTCAAAAGTCTATATTGCAACATATCCTGCAATGCAGAAAGCTTATCAACTATATACACCGGGATTTTTTGATTTAATAATCGCAGATGAATCACACCGTTCGATTTATAATGTGTATGGAGAAATCTTCAAATATTTTGATGCTTTCCAAATCGGTTTAACTGCAACACCTGTTGATTATATATCAAGAAACACATTCTCAATGTTTGACACTGAAGATGGAAACCCTACTTTCAGCTACGAACTTGATGATGCGATCAAGGAAAAATATCTTGTGCCTTATAAAGTTCAAAAAGTTCAAACTCAGTTTCTTGAAAGAGGTATCAAATATTCTGACTTAAGCCAAAAACAAAAGCAGGAATTAGCTGAGCAAGTCGAAGACCCTGAAAAATTTGATTTTGAAAGTAGTGAACTTGAATCTCAAATAACAAATAAAGATACCAATAGAAAAATCATAAAAAACCTTATGGATAATGGGCTAAGAGATTCTGACGGTAGACTAGGTAAAACAATAATTTTTGCAAGAAGCCATAAACACGGTGAAATTCTTGAAGATTTATTTAATCAAATGTACCCTGAATATAAGGGGAAATATGCAAGACTAATTGATTCACACGATCCTAATGCATCGCTTTTACTTGATGATTTTAAAGGAGAAGAACAAGAGAATAATATCAATATTGCGATTTCTGTTTCTATGCTAGATACAGGTGTTGACGTCCCTGAGATTTTGAACCTTGTATTTGCCAAACCAATTTATTCAAAAGTTAAATTCTGGCAGATGATAGGTAGAGGCACAAGACTTTGCGAAAACTTATTTGGTCCTGGCAAAGATAAAGAAGGTTTTGTAATTTTTGATCATTACTCTAATTTTGAATTCTTTGGAGAAAATCCGGAAGGTTATGTTCCAAAAGAACAGCTTTCCTTGTATGAAAGACTCTTTATGTCGAGAATTTCTCTAGCTGTAACAGCAAAAGAATTAGGTGATGAAAAGATTCTGAATAAGACCGTTGAACTGTTAAAAAATGATATAAAAACACTCCCTAAAAAATCAGTTGACGTTCAAGAACACGCAATGAAACTTGATGAAATCTTAAAAACAGATTACTATTGGCAAGATCTGGATGATGATTTTTTACATGTTCTTGACACTATTGTAAGACCATTGATGAAAAGACATCAAACTTCATTTACACAAGATAGAGCAATGCAGTTTGAAATTAATGTAATTCAACTGGAAGTGTTGGAGCTTGAAAGGTTAATTCTTCAACAAAAACAAATTGAAACCACTCAACAAGATAAAAAAATAGAACTTGTAAAAAATAAAATAAGAAAATCCGTTTTCCACCTAAGAGAAACTATTAACAAGGTCAAGGAAAAAACAGAGACGATAAACAAAGTTAAATCTCAAAATTTTGGTGCACCTTTTAATTTTGATGAAATGGAAACTATCAAAGATGAACTAGCTCCGATTATGCAGTATAGTCAAAGAAGTGTATTGGATGATGATATTATAGAAATTGATATTACTGATGATGTCGAGATTAATGAAGAACTTCAACTAAATCTTTTTGCAGCGTTTGGCGAAGGCTTTAAATATAACATAGAACAATTCTTGAATAAAATAGCGAGTGAAAATATAGTTCTTCAAAAAATCAAAAGAGGGCAAAAAACAACAGAACAAGATATTCAATCACTTGTTTCAATTGTTCTTGAACAAAACCCGCATTTTACGTTGAAGCAACTGGAAAAGCTATACCCGGATAAAGCTCAAGATATTGATTTATTGATCCGCTCAATTATTGGCGTTGATGAGAATGAAGTTCATTCAAGGATAAAGAATTTTATTGAAAAACATACAACACTGACATCTGTACAATTACAATGCCTAAAACTAATTGAAAACCAATTAAAAGCAAATAATTACTTCAATCTCGCCTGTTTATATGAGCAACCATTTACAAGGTTAGGTTATGATATCTTTACGGAAGAAGAACTAAACGAGCTAATGCAAGCATTAGATGGTTATGTAGTAAAACAACAAATTGGTTAAGTTATGACAGATAAAGAATTTAAAGCGATTATTGACGAATTATGGGACAAATTTTGGTCCTCAGGTATAAGTAACCCAATATCAGTAGTAGAACAAATGACTTACCTGATATTTTTTAAGATGTTTGAATCTCAAGAGGATTTAGAAGACAAAAAGGCAAAACATTTTGGCAAAACAAGAAAATCTTTTTTTGAAAATAGAAAAAACTTGAGATGGAGCAATTTCAAACAACTATCTGCTGATGAAATGCTAAAAACTTATCGTGAAAAAGTTTTTCCACTTTTAGGCGAAATTAACCCTGCACTAAAAGATTCAGTTTGTTTAATTACAAAACCGTCACTACTTGATACCGCTGTTCAAACCCTTGATAAAATGGATTTTTCTGACGGAAACGACAGAAAAGGTGATATCTATGAATATATGCTGAATAAACTTGCAATAGCAGGACAAAATGGGCAGTTCAGAACTCCTCGCCATATTATCGAAATGATGGTAAAACTAATGCAACCGACATCACAAGACAAAATTTGCGATCCTGCATGTGGTACAGGTGGCTTTTTATGTGGTGCTTACAGATATATTTTAGAACAAGGTACATCTGATGATTTCAAAGAAATTTCTCCTATCTTTGGAGACATGCTGAGTGATGAAGATAGAAAAAACATCGATGATAATGTCTTTTTCGGCAGAGAATTTGACCCTACAATGTATAAAATTGGTCTTATGAATATGATTTTGCATAACATAAAACCTAAAAACATAAAACTGCAAGATTCTTTATCAAAAGACGCTGATGAAAAAGATAAATATACTCTGGTACTTGCAAATCCACCTTTCACAGGTAATTTAGATGAAAATGATGTATCAGATAAATTAACGTCAATCGTAAAAACTAAAAAGACAGAACTTCTTTTTATGGCAAAATTTATGCGAATGCTTGATATCGGTGGTAGAGCTGCCGTAATTATTCCAACAGGTGTGTTATCTACTGATTCAAAAGCTCATAAAACATTGAGAGAAAAACTCATTGAGCAAAATAGGCTTGATGCAGTAATTTCTATGCCATCAGGAGTTTTCAAACCCTATGCAGGTGTCGCAACCGCGGTTCTTATCTTTACTAAAGGTGAACCAACTAAATCAACTTGGTTCTATGAAATGGAAAATGATGGATTTACTCTTGATGATAAAAGAAATGAAATCGAAGAAAACGATATTCCTGATATCATTGAAAAATACAAAACAAAAGCAGAATCAAACAAATCTTTCAATGTCTCAATAGAAGCCTTGAGAGAAAATGAATACAATCTGCTCCCATCAAGATACAAAAAAATAGAATATACTCCGCCAACTTTTGAGCACACGCCGCTAGAGTACGTTCAAATTCTTTTGGATTCAGAAAGAAAATCAATCGAACTTCTTGAAACCCTAAAAGAAAAACTTGGAGGGAAACTAAATGTTTGAAAAAATTAAGTTAAAAAATTTAGTAGACCTACGTGCAGGTATTGGATTTCCAAATAAATATCAGGGAAATAAAAATGGTAATATCCCATTTTATAAAGTTGGAGATATATCAAGAGAGTTTCAAAAGTGTAACTTTTATATAAATAATGCCGATAATTATATAACAGCTGAAATTTTAGCAGAAATAAAAGGCAAATTATTTGATGAAGGAACTATAATATTTGCAAAAGTAGGTGAAGCCTTAAAATTAAATAGAAGAATTATATTAACCCAAAAAGCAATGATTGATAATAATATTTTTGGAATAAAATCTAACAATCCTCGTTTAAATAATAAGTATTTGTTTTATTTTTTATTACAGTACGATTTAGGTAATATTTGTAAAACAGGAGCAGTACCATCAGTAAACCAATCTGATATATATTCTATTTCTATTCCACTTCCATCAACATTGGAAGAGCAACAAGAGATAGTAGATGTATTAGATGCAGCGAGTGAAATAATTCGTTTACGCACTGCCTGTATCGAAAGTGCCCAATCCCTCATCCCCGCCCTCTTCCAAGAAATGTTCGGCGATATAAAAAATAATACTAAAAACTGGAAGTCGTGCAATCTAAATGATTTAGTTTATATAGATAGAAAAAATATTTCTGTAAATGAATTGAAATCAAATGCTTATAGATATATTGGATTGGAACACATCGAAAAAGATACAGGAAAAATTCTAATTGATTTAGAAAATAATTTTAATGTTGATTTGAAAAGTAATAAATATTATTTCACTAATGAACATGTATTATATGGTAAATTACGACCTTATTTAAATAAAGTTGCATTACCAACATGTGACGGAGTTTGCAGTACTGATATTTTCCCAATTATGCCAAGAAAAAATATTTCTAATAAATATTTTATCAAGTATTTGATGAGTTCTCCATATTTTGTACAAATTACTAGTTTAAAAACTTCAGGAGCTAATTTACCTAGAATTGGAACAAAAGCATTGGAATTAATAAAAGTTATTTGTCCGGATATTGAAATACAAAATCAATTTGCGGCAAAAGCGCAAGAGATAGAGGCATATATAAAATCACAACAAGCTGAACTAGAAAATGCCAAAACCATGTTCCAATCCCTCCTCCACCACGCCTTCACCGGCGAACTAACTCGTCACAAATTCGGAGGTGATGCAAATGGCTAAAACTCAAAATGATATAGAAAACTATCTTGATGATCTATATGATGCTGTAATTGCAAATGGTAAAACGCATGATGAAGCACTAGAAAATGTATCTATAATATGTAAAGAATTAACTAATATTATGATTAATTCACCTTCTGAAATTGCTTTGAGGGCTTCTTCCTCTAAATATAGTGGATATATTTCTCAAGTAATAGAAAGCTCCAAGTTTATAGAACATAGCATGTCTTCGACATCTTTAGAGATAAGTGCTTATAAAAATGCTTTATTAAAAATATTAGAAAGATGGCAAAAGAAAGCTGAAAAAGACATTATTCCAACAAATTCATCTGCAAAGGAAATTATTACAAATTTTGCTAATGCAATATTAGATTCAGATACAGAAAAATTTATTATAGAACCTGCTATTGGTACAGCTAGCTTACTTTTAAATATAAATTACAATAAAATTTTAGGTTTTGATATTAATGAACGATTAGTAACATTTGCTAGAAATTTACTCGAATTAAGTAATAAAGACAACGAAAAAATACGTCCCAATAACAGTTTAAATAAAGCTTTAACAATTAAAGACTTAACAAATGTTAGTGTTAACTTTAAAACTAAAACGGATTCCTCTAATCAAGAAGTTAATGATATAGATGAAGATAACATTTGGAATAATAAAGGTTTATTTATTTTTGACCCTCCTATCGGTAATAAAATGCAAAAAAGTAGTCTGTTAAAATCTAAGACTACTGATATATTAAAAAATTCTACAGAAAATTATGTATTATCAGAAGTTAACTTTCTATTAAATTTTTTGGCTTTTGCGCAAAATGATTCTTATTGTCTATGCAAAATGCCAAGCTCTTTTTTACACTCAAGACAAAAAGATTTGGATGCATTAAGAGAATATATAATTACAAATAATCTTCTTGCCGTAATAAAAGATGCTGATAATTTTATAATTTTATTTCTGCAAAAAAATAACGAATCATTAATGGATTTCCCTCTTTATACAATAAATTATGATTCTGACTCAATCGCGGATTCTATAAAAAATATAATTTTAAAGCAAAATGTAGAGCCAAATCAAAATATAAATAAATTAACAAGGTTAGAAATTCTTGATGAGCTTGCAGGTAATATAATCCCGATGCCAAGCTCTAAAATAGATGTAAAAAAATACGAAAAACCTGTTTATTATTTTAATAAAATTATTGGTCTTGAAACAGAGATATGTTCTAATATAAAAACAATAAAAACGTCTTTAGTTGAAAATGAATTTATTTATATAACAGAAGAAGAAAATTCACAATATACAAGTTGTATTTCAGATAAAAACGAGCTTGAACAAATTACCCCAACAGTTGTTTCGACAAATACTCAAACAGCTTCAAACGATAGCACAGAACAAAATACTGAGGAAGTGCAACCCGAAAGTTCTGTCTCTGAACCACAGACCGATGCATTATGGTACAAGCTATTAACACAAGATGAGGATAAAGAATTATATAAAATATTCAATAGTGAAATATTGAATATAGATGATTATATTATTTCAATAACATCTTCAAATTCCGTAAAAACTGCATTTGACTATTTGAGTTTATTATATTCACGAAAACTAATAAAAATAGAAGGATATAAAATAACTCTAACCAAATCTAAAGATAATCTTTTTAATGAAGAAAACTCAAAATTTGAAGATAAAATTCTCCCAGACAACTATAAAGATGATAATAAACGAATAGATTTGGCATTAAAAATAATTTCACCTAAACAAAAAAAATTATATAGTAATTTATGTAAATATTGGTTTAATTATCAAGAAAATTCGAACAAAGATTTATTTGGAGAATACCCATATGCATATATAACAAGAACACTAAAGTTATTTGAAACATTGGGGCTTGTTATTTGTGTTGATCATGAACAGAATTACACAAATTACTATGACATGTTTAGGCCATATCATCCATTAATTGATGACTTTGAAGCTGAGGTTATACAATGAAAAATATAGCAACATTATTTTTAAAAAGTTTTAGAAATTTTAATAATTTTAAAATGATTTTCCCTGAAAAACAAAATAATGAAGGGGAAAAGCTTAATTTGAATATTTTGATAGGAAGAAATGGATCAGGAAAAAGTAATTTTTTAGATGCTATATTTGATATTGGTATAGAGAGTGAACCTTCTGATGTAAAATTTGATTTTTATACATTAGATAGTTCAAGTAAAAATATCATTTCAAATTATGACAGCAACAAGGGCGTTCCTGTTAATATAAAAAATATTGATAATGATAGATATTGGGATAAAGTAGTACGAGCTCATTGCAGTAATATTATAAGAAATAAAGAGTATTCAGGTGACTATGTACGCTCTGTTATAAGATTAGATGATACCGCTCCTGAACTATCACCTTATTCAGGTGTTAAATATAGTTATTTTTCTGATTCCGTATTGGATTTTAATATTGAAAGAAGCAAATTTGCTTTATTTGCATTAATCTTATCTGGAGAATATTCAAAATCTTTAAAAGATGAAAATAGTTTATGGCATGATTTAAATAAAATAGTCATAGAAGAAAGTGTAGATAATGAAAAAGTAAAAGAATTAAAAATAGAAGCAATATGGATTAAAGCTTATCAAGGTAATGTTAATTTTGAAGATAATGATAATTTACCACATTGCAGTAATAGTATGCCTTGTGATGAAGACATAAGCAGTGATAGATATTGTTATTATTGGACATTGGCTGATATTGAAAATTTTTATACTGGACCTCAAAGTCAGAATAAAAATGAAGATCCCAATCCTGCATACACTGTTCTTAAAGAATATCTGGATGAATATTATTGTTATGATATGGGTTTTTTGTATAAAATAGAAGAAGATGGAGATTTATATCAAAGCTCTTCTTTAAGTGATGGGCAAAGAGCCTTATTATATAGATTTGCAATAGTAAATTTATTGAAAAATGAAGAAGAGAAATGTTTGTTACTTTTAGATGAACCTGAAACTTATTTTAATGAATACTGGAAAAGTTATTTTGTATATTTGCTATGGGAAACACTAAAAGATAAACCTCACGATGTATTTATTGCAACTCATTCTGCAATGTTGATAACAGATACAAAACCGGAAGAAGTCCATAGAATAGTTGATACACATGATGGTGCATATCACTATAAACCTCAAGTAAATACGTACGGGGTAAGTGTTGTAGATATTGGAAAATATCTATTTATGATGGAATCAGATATTGGTAATAGAGCAAAAAAAGAAATACAAAAAATTTTAAACCAAAAACTTGATGAAAATGTAGATAAGAATCGAGACTTAAATAGGAAAATTAATAAACTATTACGACAAGTTGGTCCAGGTGAATGGCGTTGGAAACTCCGCGTTAAACAAAAAGAAGTAGAAAATAAGCTATTAGGGACTAATTAACAATGTATAAATTACAAATCTATGAAAGTTTAAAAAAAGATGTAATAAATATTTTCGAAAATTTCTGTGAAAAATACAAAGAAATAATCCCTAAACCGTTTAATGAATATTCTTGTTGTGCTCAGCTTATCCAAAATCTCAGAAATGACTATTTTAAATTTTATCAAGAAGAAGACTATCAATTAAGTTTTCTTTATCCTCATGAATTATTTAAAAATCAAAAGGGCTTAAAGAAGGATAAATATAAAAAATTGCTTGAATCTAGTTATACCGAGGAAGAAAAAACTTATTATGTTATAAATTCGGAATTAAAAAAAATATTTGAAAATTTAGATAAATCAATTGATAAAACTAAATATCAAACTAATTTATCTGTAAAACAATTATTTAATTATAGCTACTTTATTGATTCACAGCCACGCTGTTGCTTTTGTGGACAATTATTAGAAAGTTCCATTAAAGAAGATAAGGATAATAAAAATAAGAAAGAAGAATATCTGCATGCTGACATTGAACACATAATTCCAAAAGATCAGTTTCCACAATTCACATTACATCCTGAAAATTGGGCTCCATGTTGTAAAGAATGCAATATGGGAGAAAAAAGAACCGCATTTTTTAAAGATGGTACTACTCAAGAAAAGATAGATAAATATAAATTAGCTATAAAAGCTCTAGGACTTGAATATAATAAATTACACCCATTAAAGTTATGGAATAATTACAAGATAACGTATAACAATTCTTTGAAAATTGAAATTAATAACAATCTTAGTGAGGAAGCAAAAAAAATTTTAAGTTTTTATGGGATTGAGCATCGAATTGAAACAATGGCATCACACTGTTATGATATTTTATTCAATATAATTAGACATTCTGATATTCGTTCCCCAGAATCTTTAGAACGATTGCTTGAAAATATGGTCTCAAGTAACTGGCATGAGATTAATGATGGCTATTCTTTAAATAATAGTCCACAAATTTGGCAAGAATTTATTGAAAGTATTTTGTATGATGAATGTAAACTTATGGCTCTTTGGGATGAAGTAAAATCTATGAATATGAGTATTTTTTAAAATGAAAGAAAAATCTGTAAAGCAAAATATAGGGATATGCAAGTTCTGTGGTAAAGAAAAGAAATTAATAAAAGCACATATTATTCCAAGGCATTTTCACCTTAATTATGAAAATGAAACATATGCTGCAATAAATTCAAAAACAGGGAATTGGAAACCATGTAAAACAGGAACATATGATAAAAATATATTATGTGCGGACTGTGATGGGACTATTATTAAACGTTTCGAAGATGAAGCATATAGAATTCTTTTAAATGATATTTATAATTTTGCAGAATATAAGTACAATCAGAATATTCTATATCATTTAACGGAAAAAGATTTTGATTATATGCTTTTTAGAAAGTTTTTTATATCTGTATTATGGAGAGCCTCTATTTCAAAAGCAGAAGATTTCTCAAATATAAACCTAGGACCATATGAAGATATCGCTTTAAAAATACTAGAAAATGACATTGAAAAAGATAACTTATTTAAAATATTAATATTCAAATTCCCTCGAAATATGGACAATAATTCTATCGTTTATCTATCAAAAATAAAAATCAAACACGAAACATATTGTCTATGCATGGCAGGATATTATATTTATATTTTTATTAATGAAAAAAATATTCCATTTGATGTTATCAAATACTATGGAGAATTTTTTTTAAGAAAAGAAAATTTATATATACTAGAATCTCCTATTTTTTATCAAAAACATTGTGAACATTTAAATACTATTTGGGCAAGTTCAGGTAAGTTATACTCTTATTTGAAGAAAAAATTTGAGAAGTATGGGCATATTTAACTTGATTAAATTTTAGTTTCGAGTGATGAATACGACAACCTAAAAAGGAGGTCGTATGGATAAAGTGATATTTTACCAGATTAAGCAAGAAGATTTTGAAAAATTAGAAAAGTTAACGGAAAACATTTATAATATGCTTGTTGTAATTGATTATTTTTGTAAAAATCAAGATGAAATTGAGGAGCTAAGAAATATTACGCCAATTCTCAAAAATTTAAGACGAGAGGCGGATATGTTATGTGTGTTTTTTATAAATTATTCTGATACGTTAGATAAATAATATAAATTTTATCAACTGTGTCAGAATGATAAGTTTTGAATGATTTTGCTTGATAAATATCTTGTTTAGAGTGATGTATGTCATTGCTGATAAGAGGTTACAATGATTGAATTAGGCAAAAAATATAAACTTAAAAAATTTAAAGGCATTAAAAACTCAGATAATACTTATTACAAAATAATCAAATTTTATAACTCTGATATTGTGATTTGTGAAAATGCATATGACGAGAGATTTGTATTTATGAAAGAGTTTTTAATAGACCCAGATAAGCCAGATGAGGTTTATTCAGATTTGAAGTTATATAAGAGATAATTAATTTTCAAGAATTTGTCTAAGTTTTTTTATAAGCGCTTCTTGAGTATCTTTATTTTTTAAGTCATTGTATTTTAAGTTTATTGTGCAAAAATCAATGCGATAGGAATCTCCATCGTTGTTCAAATGGTACTCTTGTATATCTGGTTCTTCATTTCCAAATTGTGGGTATAGTAAAATTGCTCGGTTATATTTATGCAATAGACAATATGTTGTTACTTGATAAATATCAGCACTTGAAATATCATCAAAACTTGTAAATTTTTTATACTTAGTATCGATGATAACTTTTGGATTTTGGACAAAAATATCAACTTTTGTGTCTCTTCTAGTTTCTTTATTTCTAACTAAAAGACGTTTAGTTTTTTGAGCTGTTGCTTGGCATTCAGGGATTTTTCGTTTTATCAATTCAAAAATAAATTCTTCAAATAACTTGTTCATATTCCAAACGAGTGTAATATTTTCAAATTTATTTTTAGATAAATCAACACTTGTCTGTTCTACAAACATTTTTGCAAGCTTGAATGTTTTTTTGAAAAGCTCTTGATTTCTTGTAAGTTTAATTTTTCTAACTTTAAATTTATCAAATCTGACAAAGGAAATATCTGAGTAGTAGTTAATAATAAATTTCAAAGTTTTTTTGTTGTAGCTGTTGTTAGAAATATTATACAAGCAGGTTGAAACAAATAAAAACAGTTGGTTAAGGAGATTGTTTTCAGAAAACTCATCATATTCACAATAAAATTTTGCTTTATTTGCGCAGTTGTAACGGATGTTTTCGCTAAATTTTATCTTACCTTTTAAGTAATTCAAATTTTCTTCTTCTCTAACATACCTTTTAGGTGTTAAGCGCTTTAAAGCCTCAAATAAAGAGGTTGCAAATTCTCTAATCAAAATTTCAATGAATGGATTTTTTTCAGTTGCTAATTTCGCGTTATCATTTGTCTTTATATCAAGATTTTTTGTGTACGAAAGCATGAAAATAAGATTTTTTAGGATGATGCTTCGCTCAGCTTCTGAAATTTCACCATCATTATTAACATCTGCAGAAATAAGTTTTGGCAGAATTTCTAAATGTAAGTTTTTATATTTGATAACGCCTACCCAAGATTTGGTTTTTATGCCGTGTCTTGTAACTTTTAGAGCTGAATCTAATTTCTGGCATTTCAAATAAGCTTGCAGTTTATCTAGATTGCAACTTTC
>CALVBU010000019.1 GCA_944325875.1 Candidatus Gastranaerophilales bacterium | reverse complement strand
ACCCAGAATCGCTTGAACTACTGAAGTTCCATCCGACACCGAAGAATGTAGCAATGTTACACTCCATTTTGTTAGACACTTCATCTAAAAACGATATTGTCTTAGATTGTTTTGGTGGCTCAGGCTCTACTCTTTTAGCTGCCGAACGCTGTAAACGTAGGGCACGGTTAATTGAAATTGACCCAAGATATGTTGATGTGTGTATCTATCGCTGGGAAAAAGAGACTGGAAAAACTGCGAAGTTGGTTAAAAATTATGATGAGATTGAAGATGGAGAATAATATCGACAAATTTCTTGAGATTCAAGACTCGTTAAATAAGGATAATGAGCAGCGTAAAGAAATCAAAGATAAATTGTACGAAGTTGGGTACAAAAAGCCACCTGTCAGCGGGCAATTTAAAAAGGGTGTAAGCGGTAATCCCAGAGGGCGTAAGAAAAAAGTGCTGCCTAAAACAATTATGGAAGCGTTGCGTCTAGCATTTATACGGGAAGCTACGATTACTAATGAAAACGGAAATCGTGAAAAAATCCCTTTCATACAGCTTTTCGCACAAAAAATAGTGCAGGATGCGATTAAAAATGACGGGCCTTCTCGAAAAATGCTTCTGCAGAACCTGAATTTGCTGAACTTTGATTTCTGGCAGATGATTGAGAATAAGGCATTTGAGGATTTTGAGCCTGAGACAAGTGCAGAAGATGAAAAATTCTACAAAGATACTTTGCGCAAAATCTTGGAAGATTATTACCGAAATAATCCTAACGAACTGTAATATTTTAGATAGAATGAAAAAACAGTTGTCAAGTAATCCTTGACAACTGTTTTCTATCAGATATTTATAATATAAAATGCATTTTACATTAAATTAGCATATTATAACAAATTTTTATTGGAATATTCCAAATATAAAAAAATATAATTTATGTAAATTAAACATCAATATAGTAACAAAAAGGATTATTAGATGCCTTAATCTTAGTGTGTCCTAATTTTGTTTCGATACCATAATAATTTCCTTTTTTCCCAATTATCAGAAGTAGTAAAAAATCGATTTCCATTTTTGAAGTTTTTAGTTGATTTTTAATCATTTGTAAATCCCTATTTGATGGAATTGGTACATCTTCGTTATGTGTATGCCATTCTCCCAAATAAATAATTTCACCATTTGATTCTTCCCATTTTTGATTAATAATCTTTTGTGCTTCGTTACGATCTCTATAAAAGAAACATAATCCGCGTTTATCCTTTTTATTAGGATGAGTCAATATTTCTATCAAAATATGCTTGTTAGGCAAAATTTTGCCTAAAATAATTCCACCAGATTCCAAATCTGGTAAATTTTCTTTATACGCATCAATTATTGTATTGATGTTAGATGGAATTATTAATATTTTTTCTGCTTTAATCATGCTAGTTTTTCCATTTTTGAATCCATAATACTAACACCCTTTTGCCATCTATAAATACAACTTTGAGTTATTTTTTTAGAAGCTATCTCTTCTATTAAATAAACTACATTATTTAAATAGCATGAAATACTTAATGTTCCATAAGGTATATATACACTTTGGCACCCTGTTTCTTGTATCTTTTTTTGATTAGTCATTGGGGTCGTCGAATATCTGTAAACTAAATCCTTACCTTCCAAATAATGTAACCCTTCGAAAGATATTATATTATTTGGATCTATATAAACAAAGTGCCCTGCTTTCAAATAAGGTTCTACCCAAAGTATTAATATCGGCTTTTGAAGAATTTTATCTTCCAAAAGTTTAGTTAAACAAATTTCTGTATTATAATCGCCTACACATATAATATTTAAATCACATGAATTAAATGATTCTATACTGTTTAATGCAAGGGAAACTATATTTTCATACATAGTATTAATATTCAGCAAAGGATACCTTTTAAGCATCTTGTTTTTTAACGCATCAACTTTCCTGAATTCTAAATCTGAAATATCACAAACATGTCTTGCCAGATTTTCAATACAAAAAACATCATTATCCACAAGATTAAAATTATTAAAACCTGCTTGAACTAATTTTTCTAATAAGAAACTTCCTATAGATCCACACCCGAGTATATTTATCTTATATTGTTGATTTACTTTTAAACCTTCCCCACCTCGTTCAAATAAGCGTTCTTTATCGAATCTATCGACATCATATCTTTTAATTTTATTATCTTTAGCAAAACCAGCAAGTTCCATTGATGTAACTTGTTTACCGTGACGAAAACCTTTCTGATGTTTTCTTTTTAAAGATTCTGTCCCTTTTCTGATATGATCGTAATATTCCTGAATTTCAAATGCAAACATACCATTTTTATAATTACATAAAACTAATGTTGGTCTTTTTTTATTATTTAAATGGTTAAATAATTCTTTCAGTTTATTTCCTTGTAAAAATGTTAAAATTTCTTTATTAGTTTTCGGGATAACACTAAATATGCCAATATCTATATCAAAATAAACACCATAATAGTGATTTATACCGATCCCGCTTTTCATAACATCTGCATTTGTAAGCCAATCAGTTCCTTCTGATAAGGAATCTGCAAGCAAATATTTATAACTTTTAAAATTTAATTTTCTTATATCAAATATGCAGATATCTTTAACCTTGTTTGTCGGTTTTACAATAGATAAAATTTTACCATCACAAGTATTATTCGCCCAGTACGCTAAAAATTCTTTTTCATAATCTTTATGATTTTTACCTGTTAAACCATCCTTTATTATTTTGCAAGCCTTCACAATAATATTTTCACAGACTTCAAGAGGTTTATATATATTGGGGAATGAGAATGATTTGTCAAATGTACATATAAAAAAATTACTATCTATATGCGGTAAATTAGTTAAATCGACATGCTCCTGATGTAAATATATAGAAGGGTATTCATATGGAAAAGTTTTTGGAATAGCTAAAATTAATTTGTAAGTCGCGTTTTCAATATTGATATTTAAAAGTAGCAACTTAAACCAGCAAGATTTTTTTAATTTATCACAATCCTGCTCAGAAGGAACATAATCTTCCGTTTTATATTTTCGTTGTAGTCGTTTAACCAGATAATTTACTTTTTTATGCAGATCTTCCATCATTACCTATAATTGCCGGTGCTGAAGTTCTAGCATAACTGCTTACGCTTTCAGATGTATCCACTTCAATCTCTTTTATATCTTTAAAACATTTACGTAGTAATCTAAATGCATCATCTTCAGTACTTGCTTCCATTGCATTGTCTAAATTATCACAAAAATTTTGTAATTTTTCTTTCAACTCCATTAAAGCTGCTTTACTATAATCCTCGAACAAATTTTCAGAGGTAGCTATAGGATTATATAATTCATATTTTTCTTTTTTGAGTTGTCCATCCAAATTTTCAACAATATTCTGTACTGTTTCAAGTAAAGATAAATCATAAATACCTTCATCTTGTTTCGAAAATTCATTTGCTGCAAGAATTGTTAACATAAGACCTGTTGGTTTTTGGCAATTCCAAGATTGAAGTTTTGACCAACTTTTTAAGAACCTTACAATTACTCTATAATCTTCACCTTTTTCTTTTACTTCTTCAGTAAACCAATCAACTATAGCTCTTGGATCACTTTCTACCCATTCATTATCATTTTTTACAGCCAAAAAATATTTTCCATCCAGTTCAATATATATAGGTAAATCAATATGATAAGAATAAGCATTTTCACCAGGTGCATACTTAACTCTTATACACTTATTTTTATTTTCAGGTTTTTGAGAAGTTTGATTTTCTACAGCTTTGTATATCCAAGTATGAACCGTTTCTGGTTTAACCCATGCAGAATTATCATTTTCCTTTCCTTCAGGTATCACATCTTGTGAACTGAGATAGACACCATAATCGATGTCATATTCATCATTTGTATCTTTTGGATTTATTGTAGTTTTCATTGAGAAAGAACCCTGACCTCTAAATGTAGGTTTTTTCTTGTTGTTATTGTCAAAGTGCTTCACAATTGTATCATCAATTGCATTGCGTGATGTTCTTAGTGTATTTTCTCTCGTTGAGTCTAATTTTATGTCATTATTGTACTTTTCCAAATATGGATTCAAATCTATCATTTAACCTCCTGAATATTATTCTTTAACTCAAAATAACCTTTTGCAATGATTTCAGCTTCCATATGTTCCGCATCCTTATAACCTTTAGAAATCAACAAATCTAAAACTTTATTGTCAGTTGAATCAAGTTTAATTTTACCGTATTGGTCTTTTGATAAATCATTATTTGCAATTCGTGTATAATCAGCATTATAAGCCATACATAAATACTTTGTTATATTGTTTAACATTTTATTCTGAAGTTTCATAAATAAATCTATTATATTTTTTATAAGCGAAAAATTATAAACAAAAGGAGTTTTTAATGAACTAAAGCAACCTGTATTATATTCTATATTACCTACTGATAAAAGAGAAAAATTATCATAATCAAGTTGTTCCCTTGATATTACAGATATAAACTCAATAACACCTATTAATGATGGATTATTTGCACACAACCCACCATCTACAGTATTTCTATTAATTTTCTCAATATTATATTTGGGAAAATATAAAGGAGCTGCACTTGTAGCCAATGCAACATCTAACATTTTTATTTCTGAGTCTCTAGTATACCTTGAAGAATGTTTAGTCTTAAAAACCATCGGTTCTTCATTGTCTGCATCAACGGCAGGTATGCATAGATTAGTATATGAGTCTTTCATTTCCTTATCTTTAAGATACGCTTTCAATAAGCTAGCTAAAGGTTTTCTATCAAATTTTGCTTTGCCAATAACTATGCCGAATAAATTAACTATATTTTTGGGAAAAATAATTGAAGCATTTTCTTTATAAAATTCAACAATTTCTGTTGCGGAATGTCCTGCTGCCAGAAGTAATGCAATTAAACCTCCAGTTGAAGTTCCACAGATTAAATCAAAACAATCTATAATTCTTTTACCAGTTGCTTGTTCTAAGCGAGCCAACACAGCTATAGAATAAATCCCTTTTATTCCTCCTCCGTCTATTGATAAAATTTTAAAAGTCTTTTTCAATATTTCTACTCCTAATTTTTTACAACAATACATATGTATTATAACTCACATTTGAATTAAAACTTAAAAACTTAAGCAAAACTTAATTATTTTTTTATAATTCCCTGTTTCATATTTTGCAGGGAATTGTTCAAAAGTATTGCAATGAAAGCATCTAACGGAAAAATTTTATAATATTAGTTAAAATTCCCTGCAAATTTAGTTTAGCAGGGAATTTTTATATTATAAAAAATTTAAATAGCTCTAAAAATCCAAAACTTCAACATAGACTTTTGATGCCTAAACTACACTCTCCGTTTTTTAGTATAAAGATTATTAACTAGTGAAGATATAAGTTTGAAAAACCGCCCCATTCTGGGCGGTTTTTATTATGTAATTTTAGTTAGAGAATTTTTTAAGCTTAATTTTTACCAATTTTTATTAAAATATCTACTAAATTCTCTTTTTGAAAATTTAAAGGTGCAGATTGGTATTTTTTTATTAGTAAAAAGAGAAAATTGTAAAACCTTAAAAAAAGATTAAATAATAGTCATATTTGTCATTTTGCAGTAATAATGTAAAAGGTAATACACCTCTTGTTAAGCTTTAATCCTCAGATGATTTTTGTGTTTGCAAGGAGTAACTGAAAGTTTTTTAGCACAGTGAAGCAGCTGCTTTACTGTGCTTTTGTGTAGCTTATTATAAGGAGAAATAATGGAAAAAGAATATCATATTTTATCTCTATCAGGAGGGAAAGATTCTACAGCACTTGCTGTCTTTATGAAAGAAAATATGCCTAAGATCTTTGAAAAGTTAGAACTTGTTTTTTCTGACACAGAATGCGATCTTCCTGAAACATACGACTATCTGAATAAAATTGAAATTTTTCTTGGGAAAAAGATTAGAATAATAAGAGCAGAAAAAAATTTTGAGCACTTGATCCAAATATATAAAAATCTACCTGCTCCACATAGACGATGGTGTACAGTAGAAATGAAAACTAAGCCGTTTAGTAAATATCTCCATTCGCTTAATGCAGTTGCAGTAAAAAATTTGTATGTAGGTATTAGAGCAGACGAATCTCATAGAGCAAAACCAGAAGACCAGCAAGGGAACAATATCAAGCAACTGTATCCGTTTATTGAATATAGTATTAATAAACAAGATGTAGAAGAAATTTTAAAGAAATCAGGAATAGGACTCCCTGCATATTATTCTTGGAGTGGTCGTTCCGGTTGCTATTTCTGCTTTTATCAACCTAAAATAAGTTGGCTTCGACTACATGAAAAGCATCCTGATTTATTTAAAAAAGCTATGGAATATGAAATAGATGATGGCGTAAATAAAATTGGTTGGAATATGGATATGCTTTTAAGAGAACTCATTTTGCCTCAAAATATTGAAAAGATTAAAACAAGTTACCTGAAAAATAGCAGCAAGAAACAACAGAAAAAAGACTGTCACTACAATCTTATACAATGTTATTTTAATGATTTTAGATAAAACTCTTTAATATTACTATTAATATTTAATTAAAAAATAAACATTAAAAATAACTTATACTGAATTTCGAAAGATGTTTATAAAGGCAATTGAAATAACTGTTGAGAGTTATAGTCTGTACAGGTAAATAATTATTTTTTAAGCGTTAAAAATTTTTCTAATCTCATCTGGATTAGCTTTTGCCATCTTTTTTGGTTTGAGATTGTTTAATAAGTAAATGGCATCTTCTTCTGCCCATTTTATATTTAAAGCAAAAGCTGATTTAGGTGAAAATGCTTTTGCAAGCTCTTCATAATCTAAATGATAAGACATTCTACTTTTATTATAAGTACAAACTCTTCTTCCTCGAGGGGTAATATTTTTTGCATTATTTAACTTATCAATGTTTGGACTTGTTATAATTAATTCTTCCTCTCCAGGATAGTAATATGGTTTTAAGTCTATATATGTAGGTAAACCATCATTTTTAATTTTTCTAATGTATTTTAGATGTTCTTGTGTTATTAATGAACGCTTTGTTGCTTCTATTAAAGCTTCTTGCAATTTTGGAGAAAATCGAGTTCCAAAATTAGTTTTTTTATTATTGTCAGGAATTACTGCATTGTTCATATTGAACTGAATTCTCATTTAATTTTACTCCTTTTCATATCTATCTCTTAAAAAAGACGTAAATATTTTTTTTGCTATATGTAAATAACAAATTATTGCAATTATAGCAAATTTATTTTTTACAGTTTTTCTTATCACATACAGTTTTATGCTATGCTATGAGCATAACAGCTCTAAGGAGATATTAGATGAGAATATTACCTATAAATATTGCTTCACCAATATTAGCGAAAAATAATACACATAATAATAATTTTAGCGTAAATAATTATATGCAAAAAGATGTAATATCTTTTAGTGGAAAAAATGTTGCACAATCATTATTAGATAGTCATTTAGATATTTTAAAAAGAATGAAAGAAATGACTATCTTAAAAGATTCAGCGAAATCTCAAATCATTGAGAGTACAAATAAATTATTAGAGAATATTAATTCTAAAATTAAAACTTTATTGAATGATGATGATTTATTATGGATTATTACTCCTGAACGTGAAAAAAATAAATTTTCAGCATCAATTGTATCTTATTCTATACAAAATCCAAGAGACAATTCTGAAATTATGTCTTTGATTTCATCTCAAATACAAAAAAAGATTTTGGAATGCGATTCTGAAATATTATTAAATGAATTTGAAAATGCAGGACCGAAAATTACAAAAACTGAACAACAAGAAAAATTGCAACAATTAAAAAATTATATTTCAAAAAAATCAGAAATTATTGCTAGCAAAGAAGAAAAAATTAATATGATAGAATTGGAAGATTTGAATAATGCAGAAAGAAATCATTTAGAGAAAGCTCTCAATAAAAATTATTTAACTGCAAATGTTGATAGTAAGACTTTTACTCGAGAATTAGTAAAAAGAGCTATTCAAAAGGATTCATCTTTAAAAGAAATTTATTCAAATTCATACAAAGAAAACTTTAATAGAATTAAAAACTTATATAAAAAAGGTGAAGCCATACAACTTGCATCAATGAGAGCCAACGAAGAAGTTGTTGAATATTTAAAAGGTGGACGCACATCTGACTTAGCTTTTTAAATTATTATAAAAAAGTATAATTATTAAAAAATAAGTTAGAGTTACAATTGCTGGGAAAAATTTAGCAGAAACTATTTGTAGTCTTGTTAAAGATTTCCATTTAAATTTTTTTAATGTAACAACTGCAGAAAATAAAATTATAACAAGTGAAAACACCAAAAATATTATACATAATGGCATTCTTACAAAAACAAATAGTTGCTTGTTGTTAAAAGTAGTTTTTTGAGCTTCTGCAAATTGTAATAGGAGAAGCAACTACAAATTACAGCAGAGTAAGCCATTGTTATTAAAGTAATAATAAATATCAGGATTTGAAAAATAAAATATATAATGTATAAATTTTTAATGTTTATTTTTATTTTTTTATTTCATTCACTTATTTACTTCTGATTTTTAAGTAAGAACATATAACAACAAAAAGAATAGTCCTAAACCAACAAATCTTTCAAACGAAATTGGTAAAGGACTTGTAAACAATATAACCTATGTATAGGGCTAAAATCAATTAAATTAGTGTTAATGCAAATGTATTGTATACTTAGTTTTCATCATACCATTCAACATTTCTTGTTGCGTACATTATTGCCGCAATAATCACAAATAATATAAAACTTCCTATTAACAAAGACAAATCTTGAATTACCAAAAGTGTATATAAAAATGTATACAATAATGTCATGATAACAGAAATTAAAATTGTAAATTTAAAATCTTCTCTTTTAGTTAAGACAAAATAAGTATAATAAGAAATTAGTCCAACCGTAAATAATCCAGCAATGATATATGCTAATAAAAATGGCATAAATTCAGATATAGAAGTTAATAAAAGATAAAATATAAGTAGCGCTCCCCCCATAAGCATATATTGTATTGGATGTATTGGGTTATTTTTTTGTGATGTTATTTCAAATACATAATAAGCTACAAATGTAAGCAGTAAAAATAAGAAAGCATATTTAACTGCTCTTGTTGCCATCCTATAATTGTCTACAGGAGTTAATAATGATACAGAAACTACTACTGTATTATTTTTGTCAATTATTGAAGGATTATTTAAATCACTAATATCAGTCTTTATAGTTGCTATTTTAGGTATTGACCATTCTGCGGCAAAATCTTTGTTTGTTACAGACCTATTTGTAGGTAAAAAATCACCTTCAAAACTTGGGTCTTTCCAATCTCCATTAATTTTAATTTTGCTTACAGTTCCAAAAGGTTGAACTGAAAGAACATTTAACCCTCTAAGTTTATATTTGATTTCAAAAGGAATGTTTTCTTGATTAGTTGTTAAATATTTTATGTAAATATTATCATCAACCGTTTGGAACTTCTCATTTCCAATTCTAAATTCAGGAGCTTCAATAAAGCCTTTTGGATCAGTCACATCAAAAGTTAACTCCGACTTGATATTTTTCAAAGTTCCATATGAATTTTTAAAATATCCACGAGCAACAACATCTGCAGTATAAACAGGGATTTTAAATATTCCTTTTTTTCTGATTTCTGTTTTTATATTTACATTAACATTATAATCTCCAAGTTTTAGTGCTTGTTTTGGGTTTTTCTTATCTTTACCGATATTTAAAATCATTTCTGGAGCATATAATATTTGAGCTTTTGCCCAAGATTTTTCTATATTTTGAATAGCTTCTTCTTTATATGATTCTCTATCATTAATTATTCCAAATAAGAATGCTATTGGAATTAACAAAATAATTAAAGAAAATAAAATTACGTAAAACTTTTTTAATTTGTTATTTAAAACTTTATTTTCAGACATATTGAGACCTCCTTAATGAAAAATTAATGCAAAAGATATTTTGTCCAAGGACTGTTATTATCGTTTAATAACCCTTGAGCTATACTGATGATCCCATATAAAGAACCATCATTTCCGTTCCACATAGCTCTTCCAACAATATATCCTTGAGCAAATTCATTCCAATTATGATAAAGTTCTCTCGCACATTCATGCGCTGACATTATGTATTGCCAAGCTTGTTCTTCTGTAATGTAACCAACATCACAACAACAACGAGTAACTAAAACTAATCGACCTAAGTCCCAAGCTTTAACAGATATTGTTTTAAATTCGCTTGCACCTTTTATAATGTGTTCATCAACAAGAACTTCTAGAGATTCTTTTATATTGCCAACATAAGCCATTAAAGAACGATCTTTTTCTTCTTCCAATAAAATATCTACATTAAATTCTTGAGCTGAATTTGCGATTACTGGTCTTATTGCTTCAAAGTAAACATTATGTCCTCTATGCAATAACCATTCTAAAGTTTCTAGAGCTGATTCACTATCATATATTCCATAATAGTCACTTAATCTACCTGCAACATCTTCTTTATCAGGTTCTGTTTCAATACAATTGCAATAATATCCATTTTGTTCTGAATTAATTGCTCCGATGTTTATTGCTGCGTATTGCTCTCTACTTAATACAGGAGCACTTTCATTATAGACATATTTAATGTCTTTAAAGCAGTTAATTATTCTTTTGATATTATTTTGAAATCTTACTAAATCCATTAATTATTCCCTTTATCAGCTAATTCAGTAAATACAAAAGACTCTTGTTTCTTATCATAAGAAATAGAATATTGTTTCTTTGGTTCAACATTTACTTCAATTTTTTGTGGGTCATATGTTGTTCTTACCCATTTATGTAAAATGCCAGGTCTTTGAGTTTCGTACTGCAATTCTAAAACATTTGCACCAGGTTTTAGATAAAAACCTCTTTGACCATACCCTACAGAAATTTGCATTTGTGGTTCACCATTGATTGTTAAACAATTAACAGTATTAGTGAATCCTAGCGGATGCCATTGACAATCTTTAATTACCATAATTGATGCATCAGGATTCTCATTTTCATATTTTTTCTTTGACATTGAGTGCATATACATTGCAACTCCTTGATAAACAAAACTTAAAACAATTAAGCCGCCTACAATTAGAATATACTGAGTCATATCCATTATTATTCCTCCTTACTTTTTAATGGTTGCTACTTTAATAGGTGGTTCATTTTCAATTTTTGCACCCAACTTTGAAAGCATTTCTTCGTAATCTTTGCCACTGAAGTTAGTTGCATCAATATAATCTTCTTTTCCTGTTTCTTTACTTACATAATAAATATCTTGGTCATCTTCACTTTTAGTATTTGAATCTTTTGAATATTCAGACCAATAATATTGATCGATAGCGAATCCTTTTATTATTTTTCCGAATCTTTTTATAATAAGCTGGTTATCATCAGTAAAAACAATTGAAACATTATCTGCGTAATAAACCTTATAAAGCATCCAAATAACAACAACTATAGCCGCTATTGCAGAAATTAAAAAACTATGAGTGAATCTACCTACAAGATTATATATAAACCAGCCTGCACATAAACCACAACCAGTCCAAAATAACTTTGTAGTAAATTTACCTTTATACTCCTTCATGTACACCTCCAAAAAAATAATAAAAATACTTAACCCCTATTGAATTGGAAAGATTACTTTCCATGTTGTATAGGATACAATAAAAAATTTTAAAGTAAATACTAAACTATACAAATCTTTGAAAATACGCTTGTTCGGTATTAGAAGTTAATATCTTACCTTCATCTTTAGCTTTATTTATTATTGTTTTTAAATAGTTAATCATTGGTAATGAATTTGAATGTTCATTACTAATTTTATTAAAAATTACATTTTGTTTTTGTTCTACAGTTTCTTTGGTTAAATTTTCTATTGCTGTTAGAAACTCTTTTGCTGTAGCAGATACAATATCTTTATTCTGATTATCTTTTAACATAGATACATTATATTTTTCGCCGAAAATTTCATTAAACAATCTCAAAGAGTACATTCTACCCTTTTTTGTATCTTGAGACATAATATCGACAACAGTTGTTGGCTCACCAATATTTTTTAGTTTTGAAGTGATTACTGCTAATTTCTCAGGAGTCTTTTTTAACTCGTAAGTAGCACGCCAACCGAGTTTTGAACCAAAATTTTGATTATATACTTTTTGATTTCTAATTTCCATTGCTAATTTAAAAACCATCAAGGAATTTAATTGCCATGGTTTTTACAATTATTTACAAGCTTAGTTTTACCAACTAAGCTTTCAATTTAATGAGTTTAGACATAATCAAAATTTTAAACTTTCTATTTATTCATTTATTTTAATAGCAATCGCACAAGTAATACAAATTTTGGTACTAAAATTAACTGGGTTGGTGGTAATTCGTGACACCGAAAGCTAAAAAATTATTGCCAAAAAATTCCGTCAGAAGATTAGAAGAAAAAGCTAAAAAAACATGTACAGATACTGATTCTGTACATGTTGGGCTTTGGTACACGTATGATTTTGAGCCTTCTCGTAATTTGTTTTTAAATGCGTTAGGAGTTCCAACATATAGAGTAAAGGAACGCAAGACAGCTTTATCCTTAACTTCTGTATTTCCATCAAAAAAAATGGTTGATGACATAAATCGAACAGAGATAAGAGGTTCTTCAGATAAACAAAAATTATCAGCATACAAAGCTATATGGAAATATTTGGATGCTTTGGAAGAACAATATAAAACTAAATAGATAACTAAAAAGTCGGGAATGTTATATGCCCGACTTTTTTAGTAAAATTGTACATTTACATATTATTTAGCTTGACTTAATACTTTATCAACGTCAGGTATTTTCCCTTTTTCAAGTTTATTTGCATATCTTTCAGCTCTTTTTAGCATAAAAATTGGCATATCAAAGAACATATTACTATTGAACGTCTTTTCTTTTACTGTTGCATAAAGATGTTTCACTTTTTTATAAAGAGGTTTGTAATCAGAAGACATACCAGTTTTTACCAATTGAGTATTTGTTGATAAATAAATATCGTATGGATTATTTTTTTGATTCTCAATAACTTTAGAAAGCTTTTTTAATTGTCTTGCACTAAAATTATCTCTAATGTATTTCTGAGCTTCTGAATCTATTTTTACAGCCATCCCAAAGTTTAAATTATTACTTGAGCTTTGTACTGCTTGTATTTGCATAAATATATCCCTTTCAATTTTGAATTATCATAACATAAAAATATGAGTGTTATATTTATGATAATATTTAACTATGTTTAAACGCTTACTTTTATGTTTATTTATCCTCTTACAAGGAATATGTTTTGCTTATGACAAACAAAATGATGAGTATTCCTGTGGTTTGGTAAGTGCTTATAACCTAATAAATGATAAATGTCCTGATTGTAAAAATAATGAAATTCCAGAGTTAAGTAAGCTACTAAAAACAGATGAAAATGGCACTACAACATTCAACTTTTGTAATGGATTAGAAAAATATTTTGCAAAACAAAAGATTAGTGCTGACATTAAATACTATGGAATAAAAAAAGTCCGCAAATTTAAAGAAAAACAAAACATAGATTTCAAAACAGTAGAGCAATACTTAGCAAACGGCTATTCTGCAATCATTAATATTGGAATTTATAAAAAATCAAATAACACATATATCAGACAATACGGACATTATGTGAATCTTATTTCAATAAATGATAATGAGTTAAAAATATTTGATCCCTATGACAAAGAAAATGAGTTTTCATACTGGCAAATGAAACAAGAAAATGTAAACTTACAAAACATCAACGATAATGAAAAGTATGAAAAGACTGAAAATAACTTATATATTGTTCTCTCACCTATAAATTACCTTGAACAAGACGAATCTGCCATAATTAATGGAATTATACTTGTAAAGATTTTAGATAAATAGTTGGGAAAATCTTGGAATGAAAACTCGTTGAATTCAGTTATGTTATAATTGCTTCAGATATCAGCAAAAAATATATTTATGAATTTTGTTATAAAAAAGTTCAAACGAGTGTATGTTAAGAAAGGGGAAAATATGCAAATAAATAATTACCAACCAAACCAAAATCCTAATTTCGGTGCTAGATTTATTAATAATGTAAAAGATTTAAATATTAACACAAAAAAAGTTGGAGCACTTTTTGAAAAATTAACGAAAGATTCACCAAACGAAATATTATCTTTAGATAAAAAGTACTCTTGGTGTAAGGGCGAGGTTGATGATATATTTACTCTTAGTGATAATCAAAATAATAAATTAGCAAAAATTGCATGCTCCTTTACTACTCATAGTGAAATAGATGGAAGTCCTGAAAAACAAGCATCATTACTAAATAATATATTTAGATTTATAAAAGAAAGGGCAAGAGAAAATGCTGCATTTAAAGAAATCGACATCGAAATGAAAAAATTAAAAGAACAAGAAAAAATTCTTAATGCTAAAGAAGCCGAACTAAAAAAACTTCAGGACAAAAATGTCATACAAGATGCATCAAAGTATAATATTGAAATAGCAGATTTAAAATCAGATGATCCACATTTCGAGACAATTTATAAGACAGCTCAATCTATGATTAGTGTTTTAAAGAAAGATTAATTAGATATTCACTAGAAAATGTCAAATATTAGACTAATTAATAAATAAAAATGTCAAATAATTACAAAAAATCGAGTAAACGAAATTACTCGATTTTTTATTAGCAAAATTTTAATTTACTGGTTTTAAAAGATATTGGGAATTCAAATATGAAAATAAACGGAATAAAGACAAATATATTTAAAGATATTATTATCCCTGCGACTAAAAGAATGTTCAATTTTAAAAAAGTTGACCTTGTACGACAACCGGCAGCAGATACGGTTGAAATCAGCCTATTAAAAAAGAACTTTCAAGGTATCAGTTCTAAGACTTTTAAAAAACTACTCTCACCTGAATTCACACCTAAAACTAACTTAGATGAAAGTGGCTTAAGGATAACAACTCTGATTGATAAAAAGACAAATAAACCTGTAAACGCATATATTGCAAGAGTTGATGAAGATATCCCTAATATGGAAAAATACTATCTTATGGTTCCAGATGCAAACGGGGAAATAAATATTAAAAATAAAAATTATAGAGTTATAGGTGATACATATTTTTATATAGATAAAGAACAGGAAATGATAAGTCCAAAATTTGAAGGAGCATTTATTAACGGGGAACTTTGTGAAAAAGTCTTATCCTACATGAATGCAAAGGGGAATAAGGATTTTGGCGGAATCGGAACAAGAATGCACCAATTGAGAGTGGAAAGAATGCTGCAAAACGGTTTGGGCAATGTTTGTATTGTTGCAGAAGGAAATTCTTTTCCATTCCATTATTCAATGGGATACAGACTCCCTGATGCGAAAAGACCACTTGAAGATTCAACAAAAATATTACAAGAATTTTCAAGTTTAAATCAAAAATCTCCACGAGAGAATTCAAAATACATCTTTCTCGAACGTGATAATGACAAAAAAGTCATTATCAACTGGTCTGCGACATTAGAGCACTTTTTGAATGATTATTACAAAAATGGCGGAACTCCACTAGTTGATTTTTCACCGAATATGTATTTGAACGAAGCCTCTCTTGAACAGTGGATTGAGATGATTAAAAAACAACCAATATTGTATTAATAAAAGAGAAAAAATATTTTTACATGTTTTAAAACCCATATAGATAAGGCACGTTATGAAAATTAATTTAAATGTAACAACACAAAATCAATATAAAAGACAAATTTCACAAGAAAAAATTACCTTTAAAGGATTGACAACTCCAAGAGTAAAGTCAATGTTTGTTTTTGATTTAGATGGGACTTTGGCTACGGCAAGTCAAAAACAACTTGATTTCATTGTCAATAAAGCTAAAGAAACCAATTCTGACATAATTTATGCTACAGGACGAACACTTAAAGAATTTTTCCGCCTTCAAGATAAAATGTTATCTTCAAACAAAGTTCTCCCGACACCAGACTATCTAATTGCAAATAATGGACAATTTTTATACCAAAATATCAATGGTCAATTATTAGAAGAATTTGATTACCAAAAATTATTACTAAATAAATCTAATTATAATAGAGAATATATAACAGAAACAATGAGAAAAATTTCTCAATCTGATAAATACAGATATACTTCAGAACAGTTAGCAACTTTAGATAATTTAAGCGAAGTAAAGCTCTCTGATCCTGAATTTTATAATTCAAAAATTTCATACTATGAATGGAATCCTTCAAAAAATATGGCAGAATATTTTTTGGCACACGATGTAGATTTAAAAGAATTGAAAAATGAGTTAAATAAAATATTATTTAAAAAAGGGATTAAAGTAAAATTTAGAGAAAACCATTATACTAAACCAATAATGGATGCTTGTAATAAGAGTATACTTCTACAGTCCAATTCGCTTAGACGACACCCAGATGGCTCTATGACTGCACTATTTGTATGCGCAGCTGATAAATCTGATGGTATAGATTATATAAGAAAAAAAAGAGGTATTCTAAATTCAGAAATAATTATGGCTGGAAATGATGATAACGATATACCAATGGCAAAATTTACCCAAAATGGCTCTAAATTTATATGTTTAGCAGATTCATCAAAGAAACTTATTGAGTATTGTGAATCTATGTCTCGTAATATATTTTTAAGTGTTGAAAATGGTGCCAATGGAATAGTTGAAGGATTAAAACATTTTCTCAAGTATTAATATCTTTCTAGTTATATTGAAAACTTTTTATGTTAATAGGTTTGTAGGTTGTTACTTGGCATACATTAGAGCACTTTTTGAATGATTATTACAAAAATGGAGGAGCTCCACTAGTTGATTTTTTACCAAATATGTATTTGAACAAAGCCTCTCTTGAACAGTGGATTGAAATAACTAAAAAACAGCCAATGCTATACTAGTGAGAATCATTGTAACAAAAAATAATACAAATGTATAATTTAAAATATTTATAATAAAATAGAAGGATATTAGGAGGTTATATGCTTGTTGTTAATGATTTAAACAGGGGTTCAAATCATTATTATTCCCAAAATCCACCATCTTTTGGAGCGCTTAAATCAATACAATGTGAAGGAGCCTTTAATGTGAAGAATTACCCTAACGAAGTTCTTTGGGTAATGAAAGCATTTAGAGATTCAGAAGGAATCTCTAAATT
>CALVBU010000018.1 GCA_944325875.1 Candidatus Gastranaerophilales bacterium | reverse complement strand
TGAAACTTGAAAAGGAGGTTAAAAATGGTTAACATAATAGAGCAATTGAATAATGATGAAAATGTAAGCGACAAATTCAAGGTTGCGATTAATTCGACCATTAGAACAAGCAGAATGTGCAAGATTGATAATATTAAGCGCATATGCAAAAAAATTGGTTTGATTACACTTGAAGATGTTGCTTTTTTTCAACAAAAAATTCAATGTAAGAATGAAACATTATATGAAGCGCTGTTGAGATACGAGAAAGAATTTGACAGCATAATGTAGGAGGCAAAATGATTGACTTTGAAAGCAACATGAAATTAGTGTATTATGTCTACAATTTAAAATTTAAAAAGTTTAACTGGCTAAAAGATGATTTAATTCAAGTTGGAAATATTGGGCTTTTAAATGCTTGTAAAACTTTTAATGAAGACACTGGAAACAAGTTTAGTACATATGCGATTGTTTGTATTACGAATGAAATGCGAATGCTTTTAAAGAAAGAGAACAAGAAGAATAAGCATGAAGTCAACTTTGAACATTCTGAATTCATTAATTTTTGCGAGAGAGAAGAAAGTGATAATACTGAATTGATAGATTTATTCATCGATATTGAACACTGTTCTAGTGATAGTGAAATGTTTAAACTATGGGCGAAAGGATATAATCAAATAGAAATTGCAAAAATTTTAGGAAGAAGTCAATCTAGAGTTTGCAGAAAACTAAAGAAAATCAAAAAAGAAATAATGGAGGTTATTAAATGAAATCTTTGGCAGAAATAAGAATGATTGTTGACGAAAAAAACAGGAAAAATTTTGAGGCGCTTGGAGGCATGTCAATGTATGGTTATAAAACCTGCGAAAATGGGAAAGAGAAAACTGAGGCTGACATCAAAAAAGAGGAAAGGAGTTAGTATGACAAAACAAGAAATAAATAGAGGTTTATATGAAAGCAAAATATAAAGATTTAGGTTTAACGAAAGAAGAATTCGATTCTTTAAGGGGAAGGTATCAACTAATTAAAAATAGATGTTATAATAAAAAAAATAATCATTATTACTTATATGGTGGTCGTGGAATAACTATGTGTGATGAATGGTTAAGTTCATGTGATGAATTTTATAAATGGGCTATTGAAAACGGATTTAAAAGAGAACTAACTATAGATAGAATAGACAATAATGAGAATTATTGTCCAGAAAATTGCAGGTGGGTAGATTATTATACACAAAGTAAAAATAGAAGAAATATAAAGACTTATGAAATAAATGGAGAAAATCTAACATTAACAGAAATTTCAAGAAAATATAAAATTAGTTTTCATAAACTAGAAAGTAGAGTTATAAACAACAAAATGGATATTTATATAGCGATTAGTTTTGGAAATGAATATACTAAATATCCCAAGAAAGTTGGACAATTTTCAAAAGATGGAAAACTTATCAAAATTTTTAATAGACAGAAAGATGCCTGCATTGAACTAGGTATAAAAAAACAAAATATATCATTGTGTATTAAAGATTTCAGTAAAACTGCAGGAGGGTTTAAATGGCAATATCTAAATTAGAATTACAAAAAATGATTAAGAACGGCGAGAGTGTGTGGTGTTTATATCAATCACATAAAGAAATTGAAGAAATGTATTTTTCAAAAGAAAATAAATATAATGTTATGGAAGTGAAATATATAGATAGCGGAGCTAAATTATGTTTAGTTGTAAATAATGATTGGTATTATCCACTAGAATATTTATTCAAAACCAAAGCCGAAGCCGAACACTACTTGCACCACGCAAATATAACACGCACTGAAACCCTGCCGTTCTTAACTTGGGAAGAGTTTAGTAAAATTAATATTAAAGATATTGAGTTTACAGATAAAAAACTAAACCTTTATAATCTAAGTGGTTTTGGGAAAATAAAATTATATAGAAATATAGATACGGCTGATGAAACGCTATTATTAGAATTGGAAGCAACCGAAGTCAACTTTTACAAAGCCTATGACGAGTGCGTAAGGCTGTTTAAGGGGGAAGAATGAAAATCATAATCAACAACCACACAAAAGATTTGACTGATACAACTTGCCTTGAAAAGGTCTATCAATTTTTGACAGATACAAATATCATAAGTGAATTTAAAGAGTTTATTGCATTTATGTCAATTACATTTGGCGAATATGCGTGCATAGTTAGATATTTAAAAAATGGTTATAGTTTTGAGTTTAAAAATAAGGAGGAGATATGAAAAAAACAATAGAATTGCCTTGCGATATAAACGATTTAGTTTATACATTAGGCACAAGAAAGAATGGATTAGAAACTTTGCTAACTACTGGCGAAGTAATACCAAGAACAGTTGATGAAATAATTATAAGTTCAAAAGGAATTGAAATTCACAGCGAACGAACGAGGGAAGATGATAACAACTTTTATGGATTTATTGGCGAAACAGTTTTTGTAAATAAGCAAGATGCGGAAGAAAGGCTAAAACAATTAAAGGAGCAGTTATGAAAGAAACAAAAGTGTATGTAGATGAGTTGCCAAAGAGTTGTGGTTGTTGCGAGTTTTATTCACAAGATAAATATTGTGCTTATTGTCTTATGTTAAATGAAAAATTAAGGTATATTGATAAAGATAAAGATTGTCCACTCAAAAGCCTACACGAACACGATAAAGAGTTGGTGGAGAAAGTGTTAAATAGAGTTAAAAAAGAACTTGATGGAGATTATAATCAATATCGAATAAATCATATTTTAGACCAAATACAAAAGGAGTTTGAAGATGAGTAAAAATAAATTTAAAATTACTAAAAAGATATTGGCAAAAGAAGAAAACCAAGTTGATAGTAGACTTTATGAAATTATTAGTAAAAATGCTCAAATAAATATGTTGAAAAGCGAAGTTAATAACTTATTGCGAGGTGTTTTACAATATAAAACTCAACTCGACCAAAAAAAAGCAATGTGGAATGAGTTGAAAGAGTGGATAGACAATAACATAAATTCAATGAGTGATAGTGCTAATTATAGACAAAAAGAGCAATTAAAGTTTGTTAAACAAAAAATGCAACAACTAGAAAAAGGAGAGAAAGATGTTGAAGATTAAAGCACAAACGATTAAAGAGTTTTTAGATATTGTAAAAAATAACAAGAATTGTTCTATTGTCATCAATGAAAAATTAAACAAAGAATTGGGAAGTTTATGTATGAATCCAAAGATTGATTTTACGCACGAACAAAAAGAATTATTTTTTGAAATTCACAAGTGTTTTGATTTAATTAGAAATAATCATATTACATTGGTGGTGGAAGATGAGTAAATTTTATACAATATATCAAAATAATAGTGGTGGTTATGATATACAAAATGAAGATGTTGATAAATTTGTATGTGTTGAAGCAGATAATGTAGAAACGGCAAAAAGCAAATTTAAGGAAATATTAGCACCATATAGAAAATATTGTCCTTGTTGTGGAGAAAGATGGAATGATTTTTTTTTAGATGAAGAAGATGGTTTTGACACACCTACAATCTACGGTAAAAAGCATACTGAATTTAAAAATGAATATTGGTGTAATGGTAGGTCTATAATTATTTATTATTTAAATGGAAAAATAGAAAAATATAATTTAGAAAGGAATTTAAAAATATGAGCAAGATTGAAGAATGTTGGGTAATACAAAGAGATGATGGAAAATATGTAAATTTTATGGACAATGAAGATTTAACTTGGTATGAACATATTTGGCAAGCAACGATGACTTGGGACAAATGGCAAGCAGAAAAGGACATTATTCTTTGGAAATTACAAAACTGCCGCCCAGTAAAAGTTGAAATTAGAGTTGTAGGAGAGTAGTATGGAAGAGAAAATAGAGTATACTGATACAATAAATTATGTGGTAACAACACAACCAGACCTTGTTGCTGATTATATAGATGAATTAAACGAGCGAATTGCCGAACTAGAACAAGAACTCGCAGAACTTAAAGAAAATGCGATTGTGCCAAAATTTAAGGTAGGACAAGAAGTTTACTATTATCATATAGCAAGAAATAAAATATATCTAGGATTAGTAGAAGATATTCAATACTTTGCAACAAGAAGTGGTATTTTTTATAGGATACCAAACTTGCAACGAGATTATTTTTGGATAAGAGAAGATGAATTATTTGCCACCGAAGAAGAAGCCGAAGCAAAATTAAAGGAGATGAATGGGAATGGATAATTATTTTAATGGCAAAGGAACTATTGGTTTTACTTGTGATAGCTGCGGTAGAGAGGTAAATGGTTGTTCTATTGTAAATGGTATGAAATTTTGTGCAAAATGCTATCAAGAAACTTTCGGTAAAGATAACCAACAAAACGAGATACAACAACTCAAACAGCAACTTGAAGAAAAAGACAAAGAAAAAACACAACTAGCAATACAAGAACTTGAAAAAGTAAAAGAAGATTGTTTTAATCAAAAAGAATTAGTAGATTTTGGGAATGTTGCTTGTTTTATGGTAGATATTGCAGATATTTTGGAAATAATAAACAATCAAATCAAAGAGTTAAAAGGGGAATAAGTATGGTAAAAGTAAAAATAATAGAAAGTCCTTATGTTGACAGGAAAGACGGTGATAAATATGTGGGCAATATATACGAAGCATTTATAGATAATCGTTTTGAAGAAGGTTATTGTGTTAATTTATTAGACGACATTTGGTTTATACCAAAAAAATATTGTGAAGAGGTAAACGAAGATTTTAAAGTTGTTTCGCAACCTGAAAATAGTTCTAAGCCTAAATGTGATAAAATTCTACTTGTTGAATCTGGCTCAGTTGATGTTGATAACATTGTAGAAAATTTAGGCATAAAATGTATTGTTTATAGACAAGGTGCTAATAAGCCTGAATGGTTGGAGAAATAATATGGCAGAAAGATTGACGGAAAGCGAAGTTTCAAAAAGTTTCACGGAACAAGAACTTAGGACAAGCGAACAAGCACGAATATATCAAAAACTCGGACAACTCGAAGATATACTCGAAAAGTATGGCGTTGAGAGTGTGGAAGAACTTTCAAAGATATTCTCATATTTAAGTGGTCGTTTTATAAATAGTGTTTATAGTTTAAAACATAAATTTGATAGTTATGAAGATAAAATAAAATATTTAGCGAATAAAAAAGGTCAATACTATGAGGAACTTTATGAAACAAAACAAGACCGAGATACTTGGCAAAAGGCTTGCGAGTTGGCGTGTGATACATTAAAACAAGTTATGGGTAAACCTTTATGGATAGGTGGGAATATACCTACACCAGAAGTAAAAGATAGCAAATACTTCTACCAACAAGCAAAAACGGAGGGGAATTATGAGAACGATTAAATTTAGAGCAAAAAGAATTGATAATAGTAAATGGGTATATGGTGATTTAATAGAAAACATAGACTGTTTTAAAATTAGAGAAAAAGAAAAAAATATTAAAGCAATAACAAAAAGTTATGTTGTTGATACTAAAACAATTGGTCAATTTACAGGGCTTTATGATATAGACAGTAGAGAGATATACGAAGGTGATATTGTGCAAGATATGGAAGTTTATTTAGCACAATTAACATATTCAAAAAGGGGAATACAGTCAAAGGAAAGTGCTGAAACATATAAAAATTATGGCAAAAAAGGTGTTGTCAGATTTTACAAAAAAGATGTTGCAAGTTGTGGGTGTTGCTATCCGTATTTTGTAGGTTGTGGATTTAGAGCAGAAAATGTAGATTTAAAAAAATGTAGAGTTATTGGCAATATCTTCGACAATCCAGAATTTTTGGAGGGGGATGATGAATAAAGAACAATGTTTTTACTTTTGTTATGGAAAATGTTTTAAAGAAGAACCAAATCAAAAATGCAATGGTATGTGTGGAAATTATATAGATAGACTAGAAGCAGAAGCACAACTTGAAAATGCGATAAAAAGACATAAAGCATATATGGGGTTGTTGAAACTTGAAGAAAAAACAAAAAAAGAACGAAAAGAATATATAAAAAAGATAAATAAAAAGAACTTTTAGGAGAGCAACAATGAAAGCAATATTCACAGGAACAGAGCAAGATTTGATTGAGTGTGGGTTTGAACTAGCAGAATATAACGAAAAATACTTTATAAGATATATACACCCTAAAAAGATGCCTAAACATATAAAAAACGAATATCAAGCAGGGTTATTATACAAAACTTTATATTATGATAGACAAACAAAAGAGATAGAAGCATATAATGATTATTTTGATACAAGAATACCGTTATATAAACGATACATTCAAGACCTTATAGACAAAAACTTGGTTAGGTTTGAAAAGGAGTAAACAATGGAACGATTAGTATTTAACACAGCAAAACACAAACTTGAAGAACTGGAAAAGTATGGGTTTAAGTATGACCACTTTGGATTTTATATTTTTAGTTTAGAATTACCTTATGGAAATCCTCGAATTATTATTGATGAAGATACATTAGATATAAGTAGCACAGGAGGAGATACAATATTAGTAAAATTATACGACCTAATCAAAGATGGTCTAGTGGTAAAGGAGAAGGAATGGGAAATTCAAAAAGTATAGAGTGTGTTATTAAAACAAATAAAGGGTATCTTTGCGAGAAGAATGCAACTGGATATTATTCAAAAAGTAGCAATAGTTTTTATCAAACTGCAAATGGAGCATTTTTTGGAGATATGCTTTGTAATTGTAATAAAGTTGATAAATTGGGATTTACAAATAAAAAAGAAGAAGCAACTGTATATTCTTACGCATATATAGGGAACAGAATACAAGAAATTGTGGACAGAATAAAATTTGGCTTTGAAAACATAAACAAAATTGAAATTGAAATAACTTTAAAAGAAATAAAATTAAGCATAAAAATATAAAGGAGAATAATTATGAAAAAAATTTTTGGAATGGAAATCGAATTTAACTTCACAGCAGATGAAGGTATGGTTAAAAGAATTGGGAAAGGAACAAAAAATGTTTCAGCGATTATACAAGGTATTGTAAAAAAACTAGAGCTAGATATTGTAAAGTATTTGCAAAAAGAATTAAATAAAAAAGAGGAGAATAAATATGAGAATAATTGAGATAGTTGCAATAGTAGTTTTTAGTTTGCTTATAGTAGCAACAATAGTTGATAGTATTTTAAAGTTGGTTTTAAAATATATGAATAAAAAAAGATAAAAAAACACATAATAATAAGGAGAACCTATGGAAGAAATAATAGAAAATTTTAAGAAGCAAATAAGGGATAACTTAGACAACATAGCGCTTGCAATATACAAAGGGAATGATGTTTGTTTAAAGGGCAATAAAGATAATTTTATAAGGGTTTTATTTTATAGACCCAAAAATATAAATAAATTATATGAGTAGTTTAGACTACTCTTTTTGCGTTATAAGGGGAAGATATGAGAGAAGAAATAGTTTATTTAAAAGTTAGTGATTTAAAAAACAATCCAAAAAACCCTAGAAAGAATGAAAGTGCTATCGATAGCGTTGCTAAAAGCATTGAAAAATATGGGTTTAGAAATCCATTAATTGTTGATAAAGATAATGTTGTGTGGTGTGGAAATACAAGATTAAAAGCAAGCAAAAAATTAGGATTAGAAGAAGTGCCATGTATTATTGTTAAAGATTTAACAAAAAAGCAAATGATGGAACTTGCGTTATTAGATAATAAAACTAATGAGATTGCAGATTGGGATTTTGAAATGCTTGAAGATATTTTAAAAGATGTTAGGCTTGATGATTTTGATTTAGATTGGGGTATAAGAGTAGATAATATAGATGATGAATATCCATATACAAATAAAATAAATGTTCCGCAATATGAGATTACTGGAATATGTCCAGATATATGTGATTTGATTGATAGAAGAAAAACTATAGAAATTGAAGAAGAAATAAAAAAAGCAAATATAACAGATGAGCAAAAGGATTTTCTTATTAATGCAGCTAAGAGACACTTAGTTTTTGATTATTCAAAGATAGCCGAATATTATGCCCATCAAAGTAAAGAAATGCAGGAATTAATGGAGAAATCCGCATTGGTTATTATTGATTTTAATGATGCAATAAAAAATGGGTATATAGAATTAAGAGAAAGTTTAATGGAGTTAATGGAAAATGATGAAGAATAATAATTTTTGCATATTTATATTAACTCATGGTAAAGCAAACAATGTAATTACAAAGAAATCATTAGACAAATGTGGGTATACTGGTAAAATTTACTACGTATGTGATGATGAAGATAAAGATTTAAGTGCGTATATAGAAAGATTTGGGAAAGAAAATGTTTTAATTTTTAATAAAGATTATGTAAAAAAGAGTATAGATGTCTGTGATAATTTTAATAAAAAACAAGTGATTGTATATGCAAGAAATATTTGTTTTGAATTTGCAAAAAGACTAAACATAAGATTTTTTCTTGAGTTAGATGATGATTATACTGAATGGCAATATAGATTTATAAAAAATAATAAATTAAAACACAAGAGATTAAATAATCTTGATAATATATTTGATTTAGTGATTGATTTTCTTAAAAAAACTAATGCTGATAGTGTAGCGCTTGCACAAGGAGGAGATTATATAGGAGGAGCAAATGGGTGTATAAAAGAGGGATTAAAACGAAAAGTAATGAATACTTTTTTTTGTGACAGTGAAAAACCATTTCCTTTTATTGGAACTTTAAATGAAGATGTTAACACATATGTTTATTATGGAAGTAGAGGGTGGCTATTTTTTACGATATTAGATTTGGCAATTAATCAATTACAGACGCAAAGTAATAAAGGTGGAATTACTGAAATGTATTTAGACGTAGGGACATATACAAAAAGTTTTTACAGTATAATGTTAATGCCTAGTGCTGTTAAAATAGCTACAATGGGAAATTGTAATATGAGAATTCATCACAAGATAAAATGGAATAACTGTGTTCCAAAAATTATAAGTCAAAAATGGAAGAGGTAAGCAATGAGTTTGACAAAGATAATAGACGCAGACGGGAATAAAAAGGACATTAATATTTTTATTGAAAAAGTCTCCACAGGCGGGAGGCCTAAAAAAATATTGACAGAAGAGGCAATTAAACTTGTTGAAAATTTGGCAAGAATAATGTGCACTGAAGAAGAGATTGCGACTATATTAGATGTTAGCTTAGATACATTGCATAATAAAGAAAATGATATTCTTTTTCGGAGTGCTATATTAAGGGGAAGAACAGTCGGAAAACAATCATTAAGAAGAGAGCAATTTAGATTGGCAATGAAGGGGAATGTAAAGATGTTAATATGGCTAGGCAAACAATATTTAGACCAATCGGATAGAATTCAACAAGAAACAAAATTTAACCCCGATATGAAAACTCTTGGGGACATTGTATTAAACTATTGTGAAGATAGGAAAATAGAGGATTTTGAGTAATGAATTTAATTAAGCCGTTGAGCGAGAATCAATTTAATTGGTTTATACGTGCACTTAAGCCTAAAAATTGGTTTAATGTTGCAGAGGGTGGAAAGAGAGCTGGAAAAAACATAATGGGGGTTCTAGCTTTTTGTGCATTATTAGAAGAACACCCAAATAAGTTGCACCTAATAGGAGGAGTTTCAATTGCCGCCGCCAAATTAAATATTGTTGATTGTGATGGATTTGGAATTGCGAATTATTTTGAGGGTAGATGTAGAGAGGGCGAGTATAAGAATAGAGATTGCCTGTATATTAATACAAAAACTGGGGAAAAAATAGTATTAATTAGTGGTGGAGGGAAAAACGGAGATGAAAAAAATATAAAGGGGAATACCTATGGAATGGCCTATATTACAGAAGCTAATGAGTGCCATAAAAACTTTATTAAAGAAGTATTTGACAGAACGCTATCAAGTAATATGCGAAAAATAATTCACGATTTAAACCCTAAAAGTCCAACTCATGAATACTATACAGAAATTTTGAATTTTCATGAAGAGCAGCAAAAGAAAGACGAAGATTATGGATTTAATTATGGGCATTTTACAATAGCGGACAATCAAAGTATAGATGACGAAAAGTTGAGAGCCGTTTTAAAAACATATAAAAAGGGAGATTTATGGTATAAGCGTGATATATTAGGCCTAAGGATTCAGGCAGAGGGGCTTATTTATAAAACATTTGCTGAGAATAACGAAGAATATATGTTAGATGAGCTTGACAAAGAGAGGTTTAAAATCAATAAGATAATTATTGGTGGGGATTTTGGAGGAAATAAAAGCGGGACGTCTTTGACAGCAACGGCATTTTGTAATAATTTTAAGCGTATAGTTGTTTTAAAATCTGAGCGAAGAGATAGTAGCAAGCTTGATGATGACGGGCTAAAAACAATGTTTTTTGAATTTGTAAGAGATATTCTTGACAAATATGATGTAGGAATAATCCAGTGTTATTTAGATAATAACGAAAATGTGTTAATTAGAATGTTGCAGAGATATGCGATAGGAAAAGGGTTAGCAGTTAAAATTGAGGGTTCCAAAAAAATATCAATAATTGATAGAATAAGATTAGTTAATTCATTAATTGGGCAAAAGAGGATATTTTTTATAAAAAAGGAATGTAAAAGCCTTATTAAGGCACTAAATGATGCGCTATGGAACCCGAAGAATGATAGTGAAAGATTAGATAATGGAACAACGGATATAGATAGTTTGGACTCATTTGAATATACAATTGAAAGAGATTATAAAATATTAATGATGATATAAGGAGGAATTGTGGAAAAACTTGGAGATATTGCAAAGGCGGTTGGAGAATATATGAAGGGCCGTGGGTTTAACATAGCGCACTTGCCATATACAATCAAAATGCAAGAAGATTATTCCTGGTATCGTGGGAATACAGATTGGCATACTTATAGAATTCCAAACGGGAAAAGGAAAATCAAGCATACCAGAAAAACATTGAATATGGCTAAAACTGCGTGTGAAGATTGGGCAAGCTTAATTATGACAGAAAAAACAAAAGTTCAATTACAAGATGATAATGCTCAGAAATTTATTGACAAATTTTTTAACGAAATAGATTTAATAAATAATAGTAGACAATTAATTGAGTTAACAATGGCTCTTGGAACTGGTGCTTATGTTTCAAGATTTAATACAGAGCAACAAAAAATTAAGGTTGATTTTATCCATGGGGATTTAGTTTTCCCGTTAAAATGGGAAAGTAATAAAATTATAGATTGTGGATTTGCAACTGTAGGTGGACAACGAGGAGATACAAAAGTAACATTTAAATTTATTACGCATACTTTAGAAGATAAAAAAGGCAAAGATGGCAAAGAATATGTTATACGAGAAGTTTGCATCGACCAAGAGGGAAGTATTGTAAGAGATAAGGACCTTGCTAGGGGATTAAATAGTTCAAGTGAATATGAATATGAAATACGAACTGGAACGGATATTCCTTTTTTCCAAATAATTAAGCCAAATATAGTTAACGCATATGATAAGACAAGCCCCTTTGGAGAAAGTGTATTTGGGCAATATTTAGATACGTTGAAGCAATTAGATGAAGATTACGACGCACTATTTACAGAAATTAATGTTGGAAAGAAAAAAATATTTGTAAAAGGCGGATTGCTTAATTTTGATGTAAAATCAGTTAAAGATTTTGAGGACGATGGAGAAGATAGTGTTAGCGCAAAAGACCCAATTGACTATAATGACACGGCATATTATGTATTAGGGAATGATTGGGAAGATGGGAAACCGCCACTATACGTCACACAGTGGCAATTATATGTAGACCAAATTACAAATGCTTTAAACATGAATTTAGATGTATTTAGCAAAGGTGTTGGGTTTGGAAATGGTTTTTATAATTTTAATGGTTCAATAGTTGCAAGAACGGCAACGGAAATTATATCAATTAATCATACGCTCTATAAGAATTTGAGAAATCATGAAAATGTTATTGAAAAGGCGTTAATTGGATTAACAAGAGCAATATTATATTTGGCTAATTTCTTTTTAGGAACAAACTTTAATGTTGAGCAAGATATTACAGTAGATTTTGATGATGGCATTTTGGAGGATAAGTCTAAGAAAAGAACAGAATTGTTGGCGCTTTACGACGCGGGCTTAATTGATGCAGTTGAGTTCCATGCTCAAGATAGGTTTAGTGGCAATAGGGAACAGGCCACAAAATTCATTAATGTAATGGAAGAGAGCGGAACAATGCGAGATATTAGCTCTGGGTTTGGTGGTTTTGGAACTTTTGGGGGTAGTTAATGGAATTAGGCGAAAGCAGGGAGCCAACAGCAACTGAGATTATTATGGATACTCAAACAGAAATAAAAGAACTTGTTAAAATGGCTCTTTTAAATGTTAATTCTATGATTACTTTTCGGGAAAGCCTGGAAAAATTATTGGATAAAAATTTGCAGGAGATAAAAAATGAAGAATTAAGAAGGACGGCAAAAAAATCATTAGAACAATTTGCGTTTAATCAATTGCAACAAATGAACAATATTTTAGATTTAAAGAATTTGCCACTAATAGTTGTTTTTGCCAGCCAAATTCAAAACAACACAAAGAAAGCGTTTCAAGTTGAAATTAATAATTTGTGGCAAAATATTGGAAGGACAACGGTTAACAAGGCGTTTTCTCAATTAGGAAATTCGCAAGCAATGGTAAAGAATAATCAAAGCTTATATGGGCATAGTGAATTAGTTACTAGATATGAAGAACAACAAGATGCATTAAATCGACTTAGAACAAAAACAAGATTAGTTATTTGTGACACACATAGCGATTGTTCTGATAGATGTTTTCCTTGGCAGGGCAGAGTGTATAGTTTAGACGGAACAAGTGGAATTACAGATGATGGAAGAGAGTATGTTCCTTTAGAAGAGGCAACAAACGTGATTGATAAATATGGATACAAAAACGGCTTGTTAGGATTTAATTGTAGGCACAAATTAATGCCATATCAGAGAGGGAAAAAGCCAGTAAATGTTACTAAAAGAGAACAAACGGTTCAAAATGAAATAACCACTAAACAAAGGGCAATGGAAATAAAAATAAGGGCAAATAAAGAAAAGGCGTTGAGCTTTAAGGGGATTGATAACGATAAATATAAGCTCTATAGAAATAATGTAACGAATTTATTAAATGAATACAAAGAATTTTGCAAAATGCATAATAGGGTGGAATATCGCTCTAGAATAAATATATAATAACTCTATATTATAGAGAGATTATAAAAAGACCAGACAGCAAGTCTATAAAAGGTAGGGAAGTCAACAAAGACTATAAAAAAGGAGGAGATTATGGAAAATAATCAAGAAGTTGGAACTGCAACAACTGAAAATGCAGGGGCTGATACCACGCCAGCAATTCAAAATAATGAAGAAGTTGTAAAAGACAGCGAGGAAAAAGTGGCAACAACTGATAGCGAAAGCAATAAAGTTGCACCTGCCGAAAAAACATTCACACTAACAGAGAGCCAATTAATGGAGAGGGCAAAAAGGCTAGCAAAAGAAATTGTAAAAGACAATTCAAGTGAAACAGAACTTAAAAAAGAATTGGAAAATGTAAAAGGGGAACTTTTGAATTATAAAAAAGAGCTTGCATTTTCTAAATATAATTTAAGTGGGGAACAAAAAGAATTTGTTGATTATAGAGTTTCTAAAATGGTTACAAATGAGAAAGATTTTGCAACGGCATTAAATGAATATATGGCAAGTGAAGGCAAAATCTTTGAGAATAAAAACACTGATGAAAAACCATTTGTGAATGTTAGTGAAATTAAAAATGTTAGCGGCGAAAATGAATATGTTTCTTTGCGGGAAAGCCTACGCAAAGGGGCAGGATTAAAATAAAATAAAAAGGAGAAAAATAAAAAATGGCAAATTCAATAAGCACGCATGACATATACCTTGATATTATTGACGAGGTATACAAACAAGCTTCCAAGACTGCGATTTTGGATACAAACGAAATTAACTCAAAAATTCAAAAAGGAAAGACAATTAAAGTTGACAAAATTAGTGTAACTGGGCTTGGGAACTATGATAGAAATAATGGATACAAAAAGGGTTCGGTTACACTAACACAAGAAGAGATTGTTCCGTCTTATGATAGAGGAATTAAACTTGAAGTTGATGTAATGGACGATGAAGAAACACAAAATCACGCTTGGGGAAAAGCAATTAATGAACTTGAGAGGACTCAAGCAATTCCAGAACTTGATGCATATAGACTTTCACAATATGCAACAAATGCTGGAAATTCAGCAGAGGCAGATTTGACAGCAACAACAATTGTTACTGCAATTGACACGGCTAGCGCTCAAATGTCAGATGATGAAGTTTACGAAGAAAACAGAGTTTTATTCATTAGTAATGAATGTAAGCAGCTATTAAAACAATCTGCACCAAGGCGCTGGGGCAATGATACTGTTTTGAACAGGAACATTGAAACATATGACGAAATGGCAGTTGTTACTGTTCCAGCAAATAGGTTTAAAACAACTGTTACGCTTAATGCAGATGGAGGATTTACCCCAGGCGCGCAATCTATCAACTTTATGATTATTCAAAAAGACGCTGTTATTCAGGCGCTAAAACATAAAGTTTCGGATATAATTGACGCAAGTATGAACCAAAGTGCAGATGCATACATCATGAAATATAGAGTTTATGGCGTTGCAGATGTTTACGAGAATAAAACCAAAGGAATTTATCTCCACAAAAAACCAATAGAATAAAGTTTATGGGGGCAGCTTTTTAAAAACCCCCTACAAATTAAAAGGAGCTGCTAATGATTTTACAGGATAATGATTTAATTTTCGACAAAGAAACATTGAGATATTATTTAACAGAGGAATATGTCTTTAATACGATTGGGGATTTGAGCGTTATTGCAATAGATGAATTTGACCCAAATCCTAGTAGTTTGCCAGAAAGGGTAATTAAAAGAGCGTGTGATATGTTATACGATTTTATTGAAATTGAGTCAATTGATAGTATAAGCAGCTTATATTTTTTAACACACTCAAAGAAAGCATTAAATTGTTTAAAACGTGCATTATGTTTGCAACTTGAATATTTATGTCAAGTGGGAGATACGGCAAATTCTGTCGGAATGAAGAGAAAAGATAGAGTTCATAACGGAGCAGTTGATTTATTGGCAAAATTGGGAATATTTAATGTAAGAATAAACGGAATACCAAAAAATGTGGAAAATTGGTAGTGAGGATTATATGTTAGGTGTTGTTTCTTGTAAAATTAAACAGGATAAAAAAACTGGATATATTTATTTGGGAAAATGGATAAAGGCAACGGATAGGAATGTTCATGGCTTTTTTAAATTTAGAATTTTAGCAGATGAATATAGTATAAAAAGAGATTTTAATAAGTTAAGCGGAATAGAGGGAGAAATGACAATTGAAACAAAAAGTATGTTGCCGTTTGAAAACGAAGATATAATTATGTTTAGGAAAAATAGGTATAATATTATTAGGGTTGGGAATGATAGAACAACAAATGAAAGCTGTGAAAATGCCTTTGGGGTGTTTGAAAATAATGGTAATTTGCCAATAATAATTTATTTGAGGAAGGCGGGTTAAATGTCAAAAAATGAATGGGAGTTATTATTCATAGAAGCGGTTAATGCTTTAAGGGGGCAAACATTTGTGCCTTATGATACTGGTAACCTTAAATTTAATTCAATAAAGGGAATTTGGATTAATGATTCGACATTCAGAATATACATTGACGAAAGTGTTGCGCCATATATGAAATTCACGCAAGAACCTTGGAGGAGGGGAAAAAATCCAAATGAGGGTTGGTTTGATGAGGCGGTCAGATTTATTGCGAATTATTTAACTCAAAGATTGGGAGGAATGACAAAAGAATGATTGATACATTATATTTGACGAATTTCATAGAAAATCAATTAAACCAAAACAGTCTTGGTTTAAAGTTTATGATTTTTTCAGATGAGGGAGATTTAATAAAGCCTATAAAATATGGGAATGTTAAGACTTCCTATAATCAAGGGCTTTTAGAAATAATATCTAGTGAGATTACGCCGATAAAAAATTTGTCATTTCAAACAATAACAGCACAATTAATGCTGTTGGTAGATTTAGTCGATTTAGACACAATAAATACTGGAAATAATAATAGGCCGCAGAGTGAAAGTTTGCTTAATGTTAAACAAAGCATTTATGAAATGATAGATAGATTAAACGGACAAACTTTGCCAATTGAAATTGATGGCAGAACATATGCCTTAACAATGATTTTAAGACAGCCAACGGACGGGCAAAAAACGGCATTAGGTGGCATTAATGAGTGCTTGCCTATATATTTATCAATGACATTTAATTTTTTTGAAAATGGTGTAAATGCGAATGATTATGAAGTAATAATTAATGGAGAAAATATATATTTTACAAGTGCGGTAGTTTCAAGAGTGAAAGTCACTGAGCAAAACCCAACTATATATGGCAAAAGCACAAAATCAAGCATTTTAACAAATGGAATAGGGATTGACTTTGTTATGCCACAATTAGTTTCTGGAATTAGTGAAGATATTGAGGACGAAATCTTAAGCGGCGAAGATAATAACGCATATTGTGTTATTTTAAAGCGCGGCGAGAAACAAAGACCATATATTTGTGTGAACGGGAATATAGTTCAAAATATTGATAGAGCAAACATGAAAAATATCGGGTTTAATATATCCATGGTTGAGGGTATTGAAGAGATATTAAATTATAAAGAAAATGTATGGATTTTAGATGAAATTTCAATAACAGAAGAGAATCAAGATGTTGAATTGCATAACATTTCTAATGAGGAAGTAGTTGTTTTTTGGGGCGACGGGAATTATACAATAACATCTGATATTTTAATTAATCACACTTATAATCAAGCTGGGGTTTATACAATTCGAAGCTATAATTCAAAGGCAACAAATAATGAATGGATTTATAGAGAATTTACAATTTCGTATAATTTGCAAGGTGGGGCTTTAAGTGAAGAAAATCCTACAACTTATTCAAAATATAGTGATACATTTACGCTAAATAATCCTACAAAACTGGGGTATACATTTTTAGGGTGGATTGGAACTGGAATAGAAGAGCCAACGATAAATGTTGTTATCCCAGAGGGTTCAGTTGGGGATAGAGAATACACAGCTGTTTTTCAAATAATTTATTATGACATAACTTATAATTTAAATGGTGGAACTGCTGGAGAAGATGTACCAACGCAATATACAATAGAAGATACCTATTCAACTGCCTGGGGATTACCAATACCAGATCCATCAAAAGAGGGCTATACATTTTTAGGCTGGACTGGAACAGGACTTGAAGAGGCAGAAAATAATGTTTATATTCCGAAAGGTTCGACAGGGGATAGAGAATATACCGCAAATTGGCGAGGGAATACTTATACCTTGTCATATAACTATGAAGGGGGGGAATTAAGAGACGATGTAGGGCCGATTGCATCCCCAAGTGATGAACAAGTGAGATATGGGGACTCAGTTAGGCTATATAGACCAAACTATATCAAAAAAGTTGAGAATGGAATAACATATCTTGGGAATGCTTGGGAAATAGGCGGAGAACAATTTGCTTCTAGTGTAACTTGGAAATGGGAACAATCGATGACAGCAAATATAGTGTGGCAAAGAGTAACATAGGAGATTATGAAATGGCAAGTTATGAAATAAACATTAATATCAATCAAGATGGAGATAATTCTTTAATTTCTACGGAGGCAAATGGAACAAATAATGCTGGGAAGGGGAATAATGGGAATAAAGGGACATCTGCGCTTGGGAAATATATTGCGACACAAACAATTCAGCCTTTTATTCAACAGTCAATAGGATATGTTGCAGGAAATGTTGAATTAATTACTGGAAGCAAATCTTTGCAACAAAGAACAAATTTTGCAATGAGGAGTGTTAATTTGGGAATTGAAGCATTTAAAAATGCGCAGGCTGGAGTGGCAGTTGCGACAGCGCTTGGAATGAGTGGAGCCGTTGGAGGGGTTCTAGGAATAGCATTAACGGCAGTAACAACTGGTATTGAATTATTATTTAAAAGTTCGCAATTATCTCTTGAAAAACAGGAAGAAGATAGGCAGAGGGAATATTTAAGACAGAGAAGTGGGTTGGCATATTCTCAAAGTAGAAGAGGGGCGCAATGAAAATAACAATAAATGGTGTAGATTACAGCAAAAATTTTGTATATCCGTTAAAAATCCAATATGTGCTTGATGAAAGTTTAGACCAAGGTGTTTTAACGCTTAAAAACATGAAGAATGAAACGCCTTTTGAACCATTAAGCCTAGTAATTATTGATGATATGAGGTGGTTAGTTGGTATTGATAATGTTGAACAAAAAATATTTGGGAAAGAGCCAAGATTTGAACACGTTATTAATTTAATTGAAGAAACAAAACTATTAGAAAAATACTTCGTAGATACTTGCACAATAACTAATACTCTTGAAGAGAGTCCATTGCAACAGGATATTGTTTATCCGAATATCATAACTTATGAATGGGGGCTTTATGACTATATAAGCCCGCCAGAGTTTAAAGAAAACGAACTTGGAACTTTTTCTGGCTACAATTCTCCTCTACAAAGCGGTTCAGAATTTTCTTTTGCAAAGTTTTCTGACATATTTGATGATGATTTAGGGTATGAGCATATCTACATGTATGAGGGTAGAATGGAAATTTACAAGGACGGCCAACTTTTATTTGATACGAAGTTTAAATCGTTTGATGGTGGGTTGCCAAGTTATACAACAATTTTACAAAAGGGGAATTACACGGCAATATATTCTTATAGAAGAGACCCAACTGTGCTATGGCAAGTTAGTTACGATATTAAAGTTGTTGATGAGGTGGGAAAGCGCGAAAAACTAAGCATTACAGATGTAATCAATAAGTTGCTATTGCTGGCAGAAATTCCAAGAAGAAAAGGTGCCGCAATTTTTAAATTGAATAATGAACAATATAGCTCATTTCAAAATATTGTAGCTCCAGAATTCAATATATCTAATTGCACATTAAGAGAGGCATTAAATAAGGTTGGAGATTTTATACAAGCGGAAGTAAGGCTTGTAGGAAATACAATTTATTTTGAACAATATAACAAAGCAGATGTTGCGTTTATTGATAAAAATCCAATTTCATATACATCGCTACAGGATATAGAACAATTTTGTAGTGAAATAGAAAGCAATGCAAAAAATCTTGTTCCAGATGAAGAATTTAATGGAGGACAAGTTGTTGAACCATATTCAAATGGATATATAACAACAAGAACAGAAACAGGTAATGTTATTGTTACTGATGAAACCGCCTATATTCCAACTAGATTTAAGATACAAAATTTAATTAAACTAGAAATGGGATTTGTTGATGAAACGACTAAGGTTGGAGATATTACAAATTATTGCAAAGAAAAAAGCGTTTATTCAATATTAAGTAGTTATTCAGATAATCCAAAAGAAGAAAGCAAAGCTTATAATATATATTGGGAACAAGGCCAAAAAGGAATACATGGATTAAACTTTGAACTTCCAGATGTTTTTAGCGGAGCATTTAGTAATTATGCAATCACGAATATTGTCAACGATAAATTGGGGAAAACTTATTCGGATTTTGCTTTGCCAAAACTTCAGTTTAGAATAACATATACGCCTTTATTAGATATTCGGGTTAAGCAAGCAAAGCCTTATTTAGGTTCTACATTAAAAAGAGCAACTGGTGCATATAATCAAAGTGATTATAAAATGTCGGCAACATATTTTGGTGAGAATATGAAAGGCGTTGCCGCGAGGCTTGGAAATATAGAAAAAACATATTCTTATCTGTTTAATAAAGATGAGGAATTGCCAAAAGTAGGCCAAATTTTTGACGAAGATTACATTATATCAACAATAACGGTTGAATATTTAGTGGGGTTTAATAAAGTCACTATTGGATTAAGCAAAGATTTTAACAGGTTAAATGAATTTGTCGGTATTCAAAATGAACAAAGATTTTATGAAATAAGCGAAAAAAATGCAGTAGAACGCTTTTGTATATACCAGGACTATTTAATTATTGGCGGCGGGATTGAATTAGAAGAAGCAGAAACAAATCCTTTGGCACAATCTAGTATACTCTATGAAGTTAGAAATAGATTTAAAGGGGAAAGCGGGCCGTTTAATGGGCTATATCGGAAAAAAATAACAAATGTAGTATTAGATACTTACGACAAAGGATTAAATAAGATTACGACTCAATCAATTTCTTTGCCTGTAATTGCTTTTCCATTTGGAAATAGCGCTTGTTTCTTTTTCTCTTTTAATAATAACTATGGCGCAGGAGATTATATTGGATATTTTCAATCTGATAGCAAGGCTGTTCAAAATGAATTAATTTATACAGACAGGTTTGGAGAATTTGAATACTTGGGATTTGATATGTATTCAATACCATATCATGGCGGAACATATTCAGACCCAACATTTGGAGAACCTGTAAACTATGATGATGCAGTAAGGGTTGGAAGCGCATTGCCAAAGGAAGAAGTGCCAACAGGTATGACTCGAGATATTGGGCCATTAATAAGCACAAAAGATTATGCTAGAACAGAAGAAGATTTGCAGCTTCGTATTTGTAAAGACAACCGAGAAAATATTAATGTTACTTATCAAATTAATTGTATTACAACATCAAAAAATGTTGTAATTGGTAGCGGGCTTGCAAAAACTCTTGGCGTAACCGAATGGGGAAACGAAGATGGAGTAGTAAGGGCTTATATTTTAGATAGAAGAATATCTAAGCTTGAGAATTATATAATTGGAGATTTGCCAGACGAAATAAATTATTCAATGTCAATTAGTAGCACATCAAAAAATTTGGCAATTGGAAATATTTTTGCAAATAAAAATGGGAAAAGTCTTGTTTTTATTAACGACGTTTCAAAAGAGTTAATGTTTGCAATAAATCAAGATTTTGTTTCTGGGCAAACATATGAAATGCCGAATATAACTTTAAGGCATAAGGTATTTTTAGAATAAAAAACAAAACGAATTTATATAATAATTGAGGAGAAAAAAATATGATAATTAGTGTTACTGGTGGTGGAAGTATTGAGGCTATAATACCCGAAGAGGTGTATCAAGGAAGCAATAAGGCAAGCACAATATATTTAGTAGCTCCATTTTCAAAAGATGTAACTGTTAATATATCTTTTCAATTGCCGACTGCACCAGATGGCTTTGTTACAGGGCCATATTTAATGGAGAGCTGCGCTAGCCTTAATGAAACATTAAACACGTGGAAATTAGAATTAGAAAGCCCAATAACGCAATATTATGGAATTGTTGGCTATGCCTTTTATGCAATTAATTCGCAAGGATTAGTTGTTGCGACTGGTAGGGGGCAATTTAAAGTTAATAGAGGGGTTGATTTTCAGCTTCCAGAGCAGCCAGACGAACAAACATATGAATTAATTTTGCAAAGCCTGTCAGACATTAAAGCAGATATAGTTAATGGGTGGACTCAAAGCCGAGGAATATATCCATATAATGCTGATTTTGAATATAATTTGGGCGCAACAATATATGATAACGACGCAATTTATACAAGCCTTGTAAATAATAATAAGGGCAATAGTTTATCAGATACCACAAAATGGAGAAAGAGCTTAATATCAACTTTGCAAGATATTGTAGCATTTATATCAAGTCACAATACAAATGAAAGTTCACACCCATTTTTAGTTGACAAAATAAACGGAATTATTGACGGAACAATTCCAATGAATGGAACAATTAATAATGCGGTTAATGTTTCTGAGAAGATTAATAATGTTCCAATTTCTGAAATATTTGAAGCTGATGGAAAGACAAGCAAGAAGGCAACAAGTGACGGAGATGGGAATAACATCAAAGAAACTTATCAAACAAAATCAAATTTAGTTACACAATGGCAAGAAACAACCGATAATGAACACTATCCAAGTGAAAAACTTGTTAAAAATTATGTTGATAGTAAAATAAGTTCGGTTTATAGATATAAAGGAAGCGTTGCAACATATAATGATTTGCCAACCGAAAATTTGCAAATTGGCGATGTTTACGATGTTAAAGACACAGGCATGAATTATGCTTGGAATGGAACAAGTTGGGATGAATTAGGAATGAATATTGACGCAAGCCTTTTTGAATTAAAAGAAAATAAGGTGACATCAATTTCTTCTGCTTCAACTGATACAGAATATCCAAGTGCAAGCGCTGTCTATAACTATGTTAATGACATTGTTGGCAACATAGACACATTGTTAGATGAAATTAATGGCGAGGTGATTTAATGGGAACAACTGCTGAAAAATTAAATTATCTTAATGAAACAAAAAAACAAATTAAACAGGCAATTATCGACAAAGGGGTTGATGTTACGAATGACGATACTTTTAGAAGTTATGCAACAAAAATTGGAGAAATAAAAAGTGGTGGGGAAATTCCAGACTACATGTCTGCAAAAAATTTTACTTTTGAAGGGAATGCATGCATAGGTTATGTTGGTGATAACACTTTGCCAGAAATAATTATTCCGAAAAGTTATTCTATTGTTACAAATACAGAAACATTTGTAGGAGCAAAAGTTTTAAATAAGAATGAAATAGGTTATATAATAAGAGACTTTATATCAGCAGCATTTTCAGACGGAGAAAATAACACACATGTATATTCAAGTCCAATGGAATTATATAGACTTGAAAATGACTTTCCTAATGATTGTTATTTAGTATCAATGGGAGGCTCGAATCCATTCGATTTTGATTTTTTACGAGAAGCATATGACATGCAAGTGTTACAATTTCCTATTGTCATCAACGGACAGAGTTTTAGTGATGGAATGTCTGCTTTTGATTATATAATGCAAAATGATATTACTAATGTTAATTTTGGCGGAGACGTTGAAGTAACAAAAGTTGTTGATGGAAATGATTATCAAGTGACAAGTGTATCTGGGTCAAATAATGGCAGTGGGTTTAAGAATTATCAAAACAGAATTATATTATTAAGTAATTTGACAAGTATAGGAGATTATGCATTTTATGATTGCAATTCATTAACTAGCATAGAAATCCCAAATAGTGTGACCTCAATTGGCACTTATGCTTTCCGAGGTTGCAGCAATTTAACCTCTGTTTCTCTTCCAAGCACATTGACCTCAATTAGCAATGGTGCTTTCTATGGTTGCAGCGGTTTAACCTCAATAACAATTCCCGAAGGAGTGACCTCAATCGGAAGTTTTGCTTTCTATGGTTGCAGCGGTTTAACCTCAATAATTCTTCCAAGCACATT
>CALVBU010000017.1 GCA_944325875.1 Candidatus Gastranaerophilales bacterium | reverse complement strand
ACCCAGAATCGCTTGAACTACTGAAGTTCCATCCGACACCGAAGAATGTAGCAATGTTACACTCCATTTTGTTAGACGCGTCTTCAAAAAACGATATTGTCTTAGATTGTTTTGGTGGCTCAGGCTCTACTCTTTTAGCTGCAGAACGCTGTAAACGTAGGGCACGGCTAATTGAAATTGACCCAAGATATGTTGATGTGTGCATCTATCGCTGGGAAAAAGAGACTGGAAAAACTGCGAAGTTGGTTAAAAATTATAAGGAGATTGAAGATGGAGAATAATATCGACAAATTTCTTGAGATTCAAGACTCGTTACATAAGGATAATAAGCAACGTAAAGAAATCAAAGATAAATTGTATGAAGTTGGGTATAAAAAGCCACCTGTCAGCGGACAATTTAAAAAGGGTGTAAGCGGTAACCCCAGAGGGCGAAAGAAAAAAGTGCTACCTAAAACAATTATGGAAGCGTTGCGTCTAGCATTTATACGGGAAGCTACGATTACTAATGAAAACGGAAATCGTGAAAAAATCTCTTTCATACAGCTTTTCGCACAAAAAATAGTGCAAGATGCGATTAAAAATGACGGGCCTTCTCGGAAAATGCTTCTGCAGAACCTGAATTTGCTGAACTTTGATTTTTGGCAGATGATTGAGAATAAGGCTTTTGAGGATTTTGAGCCTGAAACAAGCGAAGAAGATGAAAAATTCTACAAAGATACTTTGCGCAAAATCTTAGAAGATTATTACCGAAATAATCCTGAAAATCTGTAGTGTAACTGCGAAAATTCCCTGTTTTTATTTGAACAGGGAATTTTTTAAAAGCCTTACCGCAAGAGTATTTTAATAGTAAAAAACTCATATTCCAAATAAAATTCCCTGAAAATTGAATTAGCAGGGAATTTTTCTCTATAAATATTCTATTTGTAGGGCCTATAAATGGAGCCTCTTGCTCACGTGTCCGTCCTCTCCAGTATTATTTACAATATTAAAATTATGGTCTTTTTATTACTAAAAATTTTTTAGTTTTAATTTTCTTGGTTGTACAAATATTAAGTGGCAAACAAATTTAATTGTTTTATTTCATGGCCATCTTGTTTTATTCTGCTTATATAGCCAAGTCTTGAATATTTTATTGCATTAGAGATATTAGAATATTTATTGATATTTTTTGATGTAATATTAGTTAAATCAGCTGATAATTCATTGATATAGTTATCTAATGTATAAGGGTTTTGTAATTTTTTATTAGGAATTAGGCTGTATTTATTCCCATTCATATCAACTACATACGCTTTGGGCCTTTTTATGCTATGTAAGATGTCGCTCTGAGAAAATGGATGAAAACTTTGGTTTATTGCTTTATATTCTTCTTTTGTATAATCGACACCAAATTGTATAGGGTGATTATGTATAGAGATTAAATTATTGTTTTCTGCTCCAGGACAATGTCTGCTTGAATGAGAGTTACCATAATAACGAATCTGTCCATCTGTAGTTATTCCAAATGCTTCTTCTACTCTAGATTTGGATATATCATTCATTATTTTGTTGGAAACCAATTTTTCATATCTGTTTTTGACTATAAAGTCTATTTTTTGCCCTTCTGACATTTTTGGCCACAATTTTGGTATTTCATTTTTATTTTCGTTTTCAAATTTTTTAATAAAATATTTAGAGTCTGATAATGTGCATGTTTTTTTACTTAATCTTCGGAAGGGAGTATATTTTTCTATTATTTCGGCAGGAATATTTCCGTCTTTGTAATGTCGCGTTCCAAAAACTTCAATATCTCGAACTTGTTTTGCTAAAAACTTCTGAGGTTTTTGAGAGGCATAAACAGCTTTGAAATGTGATGCTAATGATGATATTGTTTTTAATTTTGTAAACATGCAATAGTCCCTACAAAAATATAAAGTTTTTTATTGCCAAAAAATTGCTTAATTTAAATTTACATTATATGTTTGAGCAATTTCATATTATCAAGTTATTATAATAAAAGATAATCGACAATTTTATTCAAGTAAAAAGGAAATATAGATTATGAAAAATTTTATTACTGTTTTATTATTATCATTTTTTACTTGTATTCCAGTATTGGCTGAATATAAACCTATTCCAAAAAGTTTGAGTAAACAATATAAAGCAGAAATAGAACAGATTATAGATGAAGAATATCCGCAAGTTATAAAAAATATTAATAATGAAGTTAAATATGCTAAATCCTTGAGAGATAAAATTTTACGTAATGGGTATAATCTTGAAGATGCAATAAATATAGGGCTTATTCAAGAAGTTGTCCTTCCTGCTGCTGAATTAGACTTGTATGGTAGAATGTTACAGGTTACACAAGAAAAATATTTGGGTATGAAATATATTCCAATAGGTACAGATTGTGTAGATCCTCTTGATGATATTTTAACCCCATATTTTAGGGATAATAATGTTAATAGAAAAAAGCTGATAAAAATTTTACTTTATGAGAATAAACAAATTAACATTGTAGAAAAATATGTTAAAGATGTTGAAAAGCTACGTCCAGATGATAATCAAAATTTAGATTAGGTTTTTGCGTTATTTCACTCATAATTTATAAATATAATTATGGCATTTATGTCAATTATTTTGGTGATAATGTTTTTAAGAATATAAGGGATATTTGGAGAATAAAAATGTTATCAATTTCTGCTTTTACTACTAATACAAATGCTATTGTGGAAAAACGACAAGTTAATCAAAATAATCCAAAAAATTTGGTTTCAATTATTGACTTTAAAAAGACTCAGGAAAAATATAAGGATTTTGTACCTAAATTTTATACAATTGATTTTGATTCAATTGCTGGTAGACAGTATGTAAATAATTATGCTAATACGGAAATTTTAATAGATGGAAACTTAGAATCTATTAAGCAAGTAAAAAATGATTGTTGGTTGCTTTCTGGAATTAATGCGTTGGCTAATACTCCAAAAGGTAGAGAATATATTAAAAAAGCACTAGTAAAAACCAATGATGGCACGGTTGTTTGTTTTAAGGGGACAAATACCAATATAGTGATTCCTCAAATAGTGTTGAGTGCCGCAAAACAAAGTAAGAAATACGTTGAGGGTAGTGATGATATGCTAGCGATAGAGTTGGCAGCCGAATATTATAAAAAGAAGCTCATAGTAAACAAGGATTATATGAAAATTGAAGATCCTAATATTGTCAATGGAAAATTCGCATTGGGAAATGTTAAAGATCCTCTTGCCGGTGGCTTTTCATCAGACATAATGTATTTAATTACAGAACAAAAAGCGAAGACTTTCTTTAATGCTAAAACTGGTTGTTCTAAAAAAATAAAGGATTTGGTTAAGACGTTAAAGGATAATCCTGAAAAGTATGCTATTACATGTAATTTTAAAGAAAGACTTAATGGTTTGTATATACATCATGCCTATACAATTAAAAAAATAGATGATGAATTTGTTACCTTAATCAATCCTCATAATAGTGCAAATGAGGAGAAAATTCCTATTAATGATTTCTATGGAAATGTACGCAGCATAACATTTTTAGATTTGGAAAGTTTTTAATTGTCGTTTTATCCATTCCATAATTATTGAAACTAAATATTCTTGTTGACTTAATGTTAACTCTTTGCCTTTAGGAATTTTGTGCCATTTTTCAATACACCCTCTACAACAAGTTGCAGTTGCGTGTTGCGCGATAAATACAGGGTGACCTCTCATAGGGGTTTGTTTACCATCGTTGGGAATTTCAGCAGGTGCAATTCTGCTTTTTATAAAATCTTTAGCATGTGTATATATTTTATCAATGCCTTTATCTTTTATATATTCAAGGTCTTTTGCTTTGAGTTTAAATCTGTTCCTAAATTCTGATTTTGCTAGTTTATCTAAAATATTCATTGTTAATCTAGTATCCTTTTGCAATTATAAGTTTAATTTTTAAAAAGTGCAAATATGTTGTTATAGAGATTAATCCTAGAATTTGAGAATATTTTATACTTGACTGAGAGTAGCTATCAAGTAATATAATTTTTTTAGAGGAGGCATTTATGAATAGTAATAAAGTTATATTGGAAACTGCTGATGGAAATCAGGTAATTAAAGAAAATATAGGGTTTATAAATATCGTTGGCGAAAATAATACTGTTAAAATAAAAGTTGATAATCCTGAAGATTTTATTAATCAAAAAGGTTTGCTTATTGCAATTTTCGGTAATAATAATTCTGTAAATATCGGAAAAGTTTTTTATCCTGTAAATGATACAATCGGACTGACAGGACTTACCATAAATATTGGTAATCCTCCTGAGGATACTATAGACCCTGGGGTTTCTCGTTATGCAAGTAATTGTTCTATTGAAATTGGTGACAATATTATCTTTTGTGGTGCTCGGTTGTTTTTGCAGGATGATAATTCCTCTATAAAAATCGGGGATGATTGTATGTTCTCTTGGGGCATTGATGTTTGGTGTACGGATGTTCATACGATTACTGATTTGGAGGGAAATCCGCTTAACTTTGGTAAAAGTATCGAAATCGGGAAACATGTTTGGGTTGGCAAAGATGTTAAAATTGGAAAAAATACAAAAATTTCCAATGATAGCATTGTCGGCTGGGCTAGTGTTGTAACTAAGAAATTTGATGAGTCTAATGTAATTCTAGCTGGTAATCCTGCAAAAATTGTTAAAAAAGATATTAACTGGAATTTCAGAGATTTGCAAAATTACCAAATTTATAGAAAATCTCAGAATTAGATTTTATGTGGAAAATATTTCGATTATGAGTTATGCTATAAGTAGAAATATTGATAAGGTAAAATTATGAAATCAGTTAAAGAAGTATCTATTGAATCGAAAATATTAAAAAGACTTGAGAATAACCCTAATTGTCTTAAACTTGTTAATTATCTTTTTGCGGATGAAGAATTGCAAGAAATGCAAGAATATGCCAATAATGTTTCAATAAAACGTCTAGGTTTTAATGACCATGGTCCTGTGCATATGAGACAAGTTGTCGGTAATGCTATCAAAATGCTTAATATTCTTCAAGAGTCTGGAATAAAAACTTCTTTGGAAATGGAAGAAGTCGGAACTTTTGAAGATAGTCTGTGCGCTGTTATTATGGCTGGCATGATGCACGATTTAGGCATGATGATAGGTCGTCAAGGACATGAAGAAATGTCTGCGATGCTTGCTCAGCCTTTGATTGATAGAACTTTAATGCATGTATTTCCGGATGATCTTCACAAACGTATTGTTATAAAGTCACTTGCTACTGAAGCAATTATTGGACATATGTCTTCAAGAAAAATTCATTCAATTGAGGCCGGTATTCTTCTTATTGCTGATGGTTGTGATATGACAAAAGGAAGGGCAAGAATTCCGCTTTCTATTAACAAAACTCCAAAAATTGGTGATATTCATAAATATTCCGCTAATGCAATTAATCGTATTGGTATTCATCACGGAGAAAAGAAGCCTATAAAAATTGAAATTGAGATGTCTGGCGATGTTGGATTTTTCCAAATCGAAGAAGTTCTGTTGACAAAAATTAATTCAAGTCCGGCAAAAGAATACGTTGAATTATATGCAGGTGTTGCAGGACAAGAACCAAAATGTTATTTATAATTTTATTTGACTAAAACGTATGTTTTTTTTACGACTTCTTTAGCTAACTTTTTGATGACTTCATTATCCATTCGTACACATCCAAGTGATGCGTATTCTCCTAGACTTTTTTCATTGTTATTTCCGTGAATAAATTGTCCGTTGTTGCCATATATTTTTCCTGTTTCAGAATTAATGTTTTCAATTATAATTACGTTAGGGCCATATGCATTAGGATTTCTTTTTCTTTTTGTCCCGTAAGCTGTCTTATATGGATATGTTTCCACATTTGTAATCATTTTAATCCCTTTTTTGGTAGGGGATGTTTTTTTGCCAGTTGCAACAGAATATACAATTTCAGCTTCACCTTCATCATTATATTTGTATAGAAGATTATGTTCTGTATCAACAACTATTGCGGCAAATTTTTTCTCTCCAGCTATTTCAATTTCAGGACTTGGTGCATTTTTTAAATGCTCAGGATTTGTACTACCTTTAGGAGTAATTTTGTTGTTTTCAAGAATTACCCAAGTTTGTAGAACATCCTCAGGTTTTTCGGCTTCAGATTTTGTAAAAATTGTGTTCATTTTTGAAGCTGTTTCTGGGGTATTTTTTATTGAATTCATTAATACATCGTTATTATTAATATTTTGATTTGGGTTTATTTTCATGATTTTCCTATTTAATTTTCTTTAATGATGAGAGGAAGTTGTTATTCACAACATCTCCGTCTACTTTTGTCAAGAATACTTGACTGTCTTCTTCGCCTATTTCAAGAGGTGGTAATTGTTCAAGTTCTGCTGAATAATACTGTGCGTCATTGCGGCTGCTTAGAGGAATTCTGTTTGCAAGGCTGCTTAGAGAAAAGCTTCTTAATGCTCCGGCAAATCCTTTTTTAGTATTACTGAATTTTGTATAAATTCTTAATGTAGCATCGCTTGTTTCCATATCATATCTGCCTATGATGAAGCTGCTTAATTGCGGGGATGAAGATTTTATTTTCATCATTTCAATGACGTTATTTCTAATTTTCATATCCCCTGTAATTTTTTTGAATTTACCTTCAGGAATATTTACTATATCAGAAACAGTTGATGGACTAATCATTGCAAGCGGATTTCTAAATAGTGCTGCAAATTTCATTACATATTCAACCAATCCGATTTTTTGTATTTGTCCGTCATTTACAACGAATTTTATTATTCCATTCAATTTTAAGGAATCATCGGTATATAGATCCATTATTCCGCTTGCTTTACCTGAAATTTCTCTTGGAAGATTCAATAGTGTTGTCGACATTAAGTCTGAATTAATATCTTTCACTCCGAGTTTAATGTTATATTGATGATTTCTTAAATCACAATGAACTTTTAATGAAGATATTCCATCAGCAATATCAAATCTGTTAGATTTAAGTTCAAGAATGTTATTTTTATCAAGGGTTAAATTTGCAACGATATTGCCAAAGTTTATATCTTTATAGGTACCTTCTTTTAGTCTGAAAATACATCTTTCAACAATTATATTATTCACATCGAATACAAATGCTTCATCTGCTGCAGTATCATCTTCTGCTGAATCAACACTTACATTGGAGGCTGTTTTTACTGCATCTGTATTTTGTTTGTTAAATGAACGTAAAAGCTTGGCGATATCAATTTTATCCATTCCGAAATTTACGTCTTTGATCACAATCGGATATTTAAGCCCGTTTGCTATGTCACCAGTAAAATCAAATTCATTACGTTTATAACGCCCTTCTGCAACAAGATGAATTTGGTCTTTATCTGTAAACAATTCACCTTTTCTAATAGCTAGTCTTTGGGATGGAATTCTGATTTTTTGGGCTTTCATATTCCCTTTTAATACAGGATAAGGACCGTTATTTAAAACAGTTAAATTGCCTGAAAATTCTCCACCTTTAAATAATCTTTGTCCGATTAATACGTTCAAGAATTCACTTGGCAATGGTTTTGGAATATTAAAGCCTAAATCCTGTACAAATGGAATCGGTTTTGAACAGTCGACATTCCCGTGGAGTGTCAATACAGGTTTTACTTTACTCCCTTTAACTATTTCTTGAGCTATGTAGTAATTGATGTCTTTAATATTTAAAATATTATTTTCAAAATGAAGATTTGCTTGGACTGCTCTATCCCATCCTGTCGGGGTTAGTGAAGCTCCATCGATTAAGATATCTTCACCTTTTGCAAGTTTAGATGCCCAATCTACATCTATTTTGTTATATATTGATTTTACAATAATTCTTGTTCCTGCATTACCTACTATTGTGATAGGTATACCAACCATTTTTGAAAGGTAATTTTTAGCAAAATCGTTTGTCGCTGCTGTAGTTACTATAATTTCAGTATCGCAAGATTTTGTATAATCTTTTATAATACCGTTCATTGACAGTTTATTAGAAGGTAATGAACCGTAATATCCTGCGAAATCTTTTAAAGTTATATCGTTATTTGTTAAAAGAACTGTTCCTTTATTTACATTGATTGGAAGATTATTTACAGGAATAACTTTTAATGATGACGGGTTAATATTAATAGTACCGTTCATTTTCTTTTTGGAAAGGTTTATATCAAAGTCAAAATCCCCTTTCATATCTTTGAAAAAGGCAAGCATTTCCTTTCCGTTATTGATAATTATGTTAGAGTTAACAATAGAAATGACATCTTGTACTTTGAATTTTTTTGAAGAAAGATTTATGTTCATTCCTTGTTTTCTTGAAGCTGTAGCATTGATATGAACGTTTGATTTGTTAATATCAAGCACACAATCGTTTACCATTAAGGTCTTATTTTTAATGACTACACGATTTTTATCTGCTATTGCAAAACGAAGTACGCTGTCTTTCTTTTTGATTTTTGTATCGATGTCAAAATGCAAGTATTTTTCTACTTTTTGAGTGTTATCTATTTTTAAATTATTTGCCTGTAATTTGACATAAATATCTGGTTCTAACTTATATAGAATTAAACTTTTGTTTAAGTAAAGTACTGAATCAACAAAATCAATGTCCCATTCGCTTTCTTCTTTTTGTTTTTCTTCTTTTTGAGCTGGGGCAAGTGCCATTAATTTATTTACATCGGCAAATATATAGTCAATCCCAAATTTATTCAGGATGATTTTTTTCTTGAATACATCTTTAAAAGAAAGTTCTGTATCAAGTTTTTGAGCTTCAAAAATTTTGATATCATTTTTCGATAATTTAATATTATCAGTTTTGAAAGAAATAATTGGTGACCAATCTGTTTTTAGTTCAGGGTTGGTAAGCTCTAAATTTATATCTGTGTATTGATTAATCTTATTTTCTACAAAATGTAGAACTTTGGGGTTTGACACAGCTGCGGGTAAAACTTTTAAATACAGTACAAACGGTACACTAGCCAATACGGCTGCCGCACAAATAACACCACCTATAATTTTAAATTTTTTCGCCATAATATCCTCAAGTAAAATTATATCATAAAACAATTTTATGTTATTATATGTTTATGAAGAAAATTATATTGCTTATAAGTTTAGTTTTATTGTTGGGTAACGGTTTTGTAAGTGCAGAAAATGCTGATAATTCGTCATTAGTAAATTCATGCGTAAAACTTTTTAAAAATGATGAATCGCTTTGGGGAATCAAAACTTGTGATGATAAAGTCATAGTTGAGCCAGAATACAAAAAAATGATTAGACTAGGTGAGTCTTCTTATATAGTTCAGCGAAAATCAAAATTTGGAATGATTAATTCACAAGGTGATGAATTAGTACCTGTTAAGTATAATCATGCTGAAAGAGTTTTAGGAAGATATTTAAAAATCGGTAGTGGCAACAGATATGCCCTATATGATGAAAATGGGAAAGAACTTTTGGCAAGAGAATATTCTTCAATAGATTTGTTATTTGGCGGAATGTTTTTGACTTGCAAAGATTTTAAATATGGTATTGTTGATAAAGATGGTAATACTATTTTAGAAAATAAGTTTGATGATATTTATATGCCAAAACCGAATATTATGAGAATAAATTATAACGGACAATGGTATGAGATCGAGCAAGTACGTGGTGAAACTTTAGCTTTGCCTCAGGATATAAAAGATATCAAAGGTAATGAAAACTTTAAAATATCTGAAATCATTGCAAAGCCAGGGACAGCAACCGGTTATTACGGTGTAACTTTTACAGATTATTTGTTAAAAATTTTCTCATCAATTTCACCAGCTCATGAACAGACTATTGATGAGTTGATGCTTTCTCAAGGCGCAGATACTGTTACAATATTCTTTAAACTCGGTTGGCTTCCTAAGTATCCGTTTGTTTACGTAAGAAACTACTATAACACACTAAGAACTCCGAATAACGGACCTTTATCTGATGTTAAATATGAGTTGAAACGTCGATTACAGTAATAAGATAAATTATTATTCAAATAAATTTGTAACCTCAAATTTATTTACATCGATTAAGCCTTTATCTGTAATTTTAATTTCAGGTATTACTGAAAGTGACAAGAATGCCATACTCATGAATGGATCAGCAATTTTGCATCCGATTTTTTCAGATGCTTTTTCCAGTTCTGAAATTTTTGCCATAACTTCATCGGCAGGCTTATCAGACATTAATCCTGCAAATGGTAATGGTAAATGTGCAAGCGTTTTGCCATTTTCAACAATAATTTTACCACCTTGAGATTTAACAAGCTCTACTGCTGCATAATACATATCATCATCGTTTGTACCTATTACAATCATATTATGGCTGTCGTGAGCAACTGTTGAGGCGATAGCTCCTGATTTTAATCCAAAACCTTTTACAAACCCCAGCCCGATGTTTCCTGTAGCTTTATGTCTTTCTATTACTGCAATTTTTAAAATGTCATTTGCTGGGTCAGAAACTGCATATCCGTTTTGATTTTTGGCAGGTTCTATTGAAAGTTTTGTAATCAACTGTTTTGGTATTACATTAATTACTTTTATTTTATCTTTGTTTTCAGGAATTTTTATTTGCAAATCTTCTTTATATAAATATTTTATGTTGACAGAACCTCTTAATGCAGGAGGTTTTAATTCTGTCATATCGATGGTGATTTTTCCGTCTTTAGCAATTAGTTGACCGTTTTTGAATACCATTTTTGGCTCAAAAGTTTCTAAGTTTTCAAATACAGCTATATCTGCATTATACCCTGGAGCAATTGCTCCTACGTTGTAGAGTTTAAAATATTCAGCTGTATTTATACTTGCCATTTGTATTGCTTTAATAGGATCAACACCCAAACGTACAGCTTTTTTTACCATTCTCGAAATATGTTTGCCTAGATGTTTAGGGTGTCTGTCGTCAGTTACAAACATACATTTTCTGGTGTTGTATTTCTTTAATACAGGAATTAATGGTTCTAAATCCCTTGCTCCTGTTGCTTCTCTAATCATTAAATTCATTCCTAAACGCAGTTTTTCAATAGCTTCTTCAGGAGTCGTGCATTCGTGATCTGAAGTTACGCCGGCTGCGATATATGCGTCTAATCCTTTTCCGCATAAGTGTGGAGCATGACCGTCTATTCTCTTATTTTTATCTAATCCGAGTTGAATTTTACTCAATACACTGTTATCACAATTTATTACTCCAGGGAAATTCATCATTTCTGCAATTCCGAGAACCCAAGGAGCATCAATGAGAAGTGCTAAGTCATAACTGTTTAATTCAACCCCTGAAGTTTCCAAATCAGTTGCAGGAACGCAAGATGGAAGCATCATATAGACATCGAGCGGAAGATTTTTTGTAGCTTCTCTCATAAAACTTATTCCTTGAAGTCCCATTACATTGGAAATTTCATGCGGGTCTGCAATTACTGTTGTTGTACCTGAGGCAAGGACGAGTTTTGCAAATTCTGATGGCATAAGCATTGAGCTTTCAAGATGCACGTGACCATCTATAAATGATGGTGTTACATAAGCTCCTTTTACATCTATTTCTTCTTTACCTTTATAACCTTTAGAAATTCCGGCAATTTTTCCGTCTATAATTGCAATATCTGTGTCGTAAATTTCTTCTGATAAAACGTTTACTAATTTAGCATTTTTGATAACTAAATCAGCTAGATTTTCACCTTTGCTTACTCGTATAATTCTTTCAATATTTTTCATTCTCTTGCCTTTCGTGAATTTATAATATCACGAAATTATTATTTAGGCAGGTTTTTGAAATAGTCTTTATCGGTTAGAGCTTTATAAGTACAGCCTATGCCGTTACGTTTATTAGTGCTTGTTTCTGAACAGTATGTTGTAGCTAAGTGTGTTGTTCCATTTGCACCCATTGGAAGAAGTTTGCCGGTATTCATTAATTGAAATGTGAATAAGTCATGTCCCCATCTATTTGGACCTTTGTACATACCATTTATGTCTATAGAAATATATGTAGTAGATTCATTTTCTATGTATATACACATTCCATTTCTTAGCATAAATTGTCCGTTATCCATTAAGGAGCCCTCTATGTTGGCTTTTTTGTTATATGTTTTATAGTTCCCAAAATCATATCCTGCGAATGAACCATCTTCATTACTTTCATCTTCTCTAAGAATTAAGCAATTATTATTTGGGCAGGCTTTTGCTGCAACTAAGTATTTATTAAAGCTAGGTGCAAATTTATGTATTGCATATTCAGAGGGTGTTATTTTTTGACCTTCTCCATATTCCATCATTTGCAAAACTTGGCTTATTAGTGAATAGCCTTTTTCTAAGCCAACTTGTAACTCTTTAGTTTGTTTTTGAGAAATCAAGGTCGGTAGTGTTATTGCTGCAACTATTCCAATTATTCCTAGTGTTATTAAGACTTCTGCTAATGTGAATGCTTTCATTTTTTATGTCTCCTTTAGTCTTATATTAGTCTATTGTATTTAAAAAATAAATACATTTTGTAATGTATTTTTGAATATATATTATTAATCTTACTTTGAATACAATAAACAAAAAGGATTGTAATGAACGAGTTTAAGCCTATAAAACAAGAAAAAACAGTCATAAGCATAAGACTTGATGTCGATATGCTCAAAAAAATTGACGAGCTCTCTATGCAGACTGATATAAGTCGTAATGAATTTATCGTGCAATGTATCGATTATGCATTGCATAATTTAAAAAAAGATTAGGACAGTTTTTATTTTAAAAGTTTAGGCTTTTTGATAAATGCAAGCATTGGTATAAGCATAAAAGTTGCAAATGCAAACCAGCGGAATGTGTCAATGTATCCCCAAAGATGTGCTTGTTGTATTAGTTGTGAGTAAATTTGCCCTTGCGCCATAGTATGAGCTGTCATAGAATCTGCAATTTGTGAAAATGCACCAGAAAGTTCTCCTATGCGTTCAACATAGACATTACTTGTATCATGCAAATGGTTTGTCATAAGGTGTTGGTGAGCTTGTGCAAATCTTGCTACCATAGTTGTACCAATAGAAGTCCCGATAGCACCACCGATATTTTTAACTAAATTTTGAAGTCCTGTTGCGTTAGTCATATTTTCGTTTTTAATTGTAGAAAACGAAAGCGGTATAAGTGGAGTTAAAGCAAGGAACAGTCCTGAGCCGTATAGAATATTTGGTACTGCAATAGTAGAAAGATTTATTTGTAAGTTTATGTCGCCAAAGAATACGCTTCCAAATCCAAGAAGAATTAAACCTATCATAACGATACGTCTGTCGCCTAATTTTTTAGATAAAGTTAAATACAATGCAACACCGATAAAACTTCCGACCCCTCTTGAACCCATTGAAAGTCCGCTTAAGTATGCGGTGTATCCTAATAAATTTTGCAGCATTGATGGCAAAAGCGCCGCTGACGATAAAAATACTCCCATCAAAATTACCTGAACAAGAGTTCCGAAAAAGTATGTTCTGTCTTTTAATACGCTCAAATCTATAAGAGGTTCTTTGCCTTTAGCTTGAGATACAAAAAATAGGATTGCAAATGTTAAAGATATTGCACTCAACCAGCAAATCCAAGCAGCTCCGAACCAGTCTGCATCATTTCCTTTGTCGAGTACTATTTGCAAACATATTAACCAGCCTGAAAGAAACATCATTCCTTTATAATCAAAATGAACATTTTTTTGTTTTTTTGCATAAGGTGGATCTTCCAGCAAATTTTTAGAAAGATATAAGCATAAAAAACCCAACGGTACATTGATTAAATAAATCCAAGGCCAAGACCAGTTTTCAGTAATCCATCCGCCAAGGACCGGTCCGATTAATGGTGCAAAAATTACTGCAATACCAAAGATTGCCATTGATTTTGGACGGTCTTTTTTAGGGAAACTTTCCAGCATTATTGATTGTCCCAATGGTAAAAGTCCTCCCCCGCCAAGTCCTTGTAAAAATCTGGCTAAAACTATCATTATCATTGATTTAGATACAGCACAAAGAAATGACGAAAATGTAAATACCATCAAGCAAATCATGAAATAATTTTTTCTTCCAAAAAGTTTTGAAGCTGATGCAACAAGAGGTATCGCAATCCCGCTCGCGATTAAGTAACTTGTAAGCACCCAAGTCGATTCATTTAAACTTACGGACATTGAACCTGCAATATATGTTAGTGCTACGTTGGAAATTGTTTCGTCCAATACGAACATAAAAATCGCAAGCATAACTGGTGTAATCATTATCCAAGGATTAATTGAGGGGCGCCATTCTTCTTCTTGAGCTATTATATTTTCTGCCATTGTCTTTACCGTTTATTTTATTTTGTTTTAATTAATAAATATTTATTTGTTTTTACTAAAGATTTTATCCCAACCTTTTACATATCCCAAATGTAAGAATGATGTTATTCCTGCAAGATATGCTGAGATTTTATGAATATTTCTTTTTTGTGGGATTTTGACACTTTTTAATCCAGTTAATCCACATACTGTTCCTAATCCTAAAGCTGCATATCCGGACCAACTTACAAGTTGTTTCCGTCTTTGCCAGTTTATTTGTTTGGGAGTCGCTGTTATTGTGTTATTCATTAAAAACCTTTTATCTAAGTATCATTTTCCCGAGTGAAATTATTGAATTTAGCAATATAACTGATTTGTCTTTGCCATAATTAACGTCTATCCAAAGAATCGCATAAGTTTTATTATATTCTTCTGGTAGCGGATCAAATGGTGCAGATGCTTCTATTGCATTGTTTAGTGCCATATCTAATTTTTTATTGCCTGACGATTCATAGACGTGAACTTTTTTTAGTTCGCCGTTTTGATTAATTTTTATCATGGCTCTTGCTGAGCTATTTCTATATTTCCTTTTGTATTTTAAATTACTTTTTATTTTTGCAATTACGTTTTTAGCATAAGGATCCAAGTTTACAGGAATACTGTCTAAGTCACTTCCTGGTTGAACTTCCGGAATGGAATTATATTTGACGTAATTCATTACTCTATCATTAACGCTTTGTATACTTTTCATAAAGTATATATTTTTATATGCTACAGGATCTCCAATCACAAAAGGATGATTTCCTTCTGACATTACAAGAACTTTACTGTCGTTATTAATTTTTTCTTCGTAATATTTTACGTTGTAAAAAATACGATTATCTTTTTGCTGTATGCTGTCCGTATCTACGTATATTACGTTTCCAAGATTATTATTGGAAGAAACCCACTGCTCTGCTGAAGCTTTTAATCCAAATGTTAGGATTACTGATATTATTAAAATTGTGTTTATAAATCTTTTAAACATAACTCTTCCTTATTTTTAATTAAAACATCATATTTCCCATAGGCATCATCATATTTTGCATCATCATTGAGTCTCCGTTGCCATAATTTTGTGGAAATTTATCATAAGTCATAGGGGTACTTTGAGGAGTTTTAACTTGTCCATTTGAATCTTTCAAAGATTTAATGACTTTTTTCTCAGTTTTTACCGGAGCTTCGTCATCTTCTATTCGGTATCCGTCTTTGTCGTAGTGTGAAAACTCGTCATCTTCTTCAGTTTCAGGTGCTGTGAATTTAGTATTTTTTTCTAAATTTTTAAAAGAACCTGATTGTGGCAAAGAACGATTAAATCCTGAAAATCCTTGAGATTGATTCATATATTGTATTGCATCACTGTTATCTGCAAATGCAGGCATAGCAATAGTAATCATACAAATTAAAAATAAAAATTTTTTCATATTTTCCCTCATCTTTACAGCAGTAATTTATCATGAAATTGTGAGCTATTCAATATTTTGTAAATATTTTCATTATTTTTAATTTTTGTTATAGAATACTTTTTATGATAATTTATTCGGACAAATTGTTTAATAATCCGCTTAAAGTTCTTAAAGCATTTAATGGTCAGGAATTATATAAATGTTTTGATGAGATTGAGCAGCTTCGTAAAAAGTTTTATCTGGTGGGATATGTTCGTTATGAGGCTAAGGATGTTTTTCTTGGAAAAGTTGTGGACTCAGAGTTGCCGATTTTATATTTTGAAGTTTTCGACAAGTATGAAGAATTTAGACCAAATAAAAATAGTGTAGTTAATATTGAAGCTTCTCCCGATTTGACTTTTTTTGATTATGAAAAAGCTTTATCGGAAATAAAAGAGGAAATTCTAAATGGAAATACTTATGAGGTAAATTATACTTATGATTGGAAAGTTAATGCTATAGGGAATCCTATTGATTTGTATAATTTCCTTTTGCAAAAGCAGAAAACTCCATACAATGCATTTTTTAATAATGAGTATGATACTGTATTATCGTTTTCTCCGGAATTGTTTTTTAAGCTTGATGAGGATCATATAATTACAAAACCTATGAAAGGGACGATTAAGCGCGGAGAAAATTATGAGAAGGATGTTGCAAATATAGATTTCCTTAAAAATGATATAAAAAATCGTGCCGAAAATGTTATGATTGTTGATTTGTTAAGGAATGATCTTGGTAGAATTGCTAAAACAGGAAGCGTTAAGGTTTCAAAACTTTTTGAAATTGAAACGCATAAAACACTCCACCAAATGACTTCTCAAATTGAAGCTGATATGCTTGAAGGGACAACTCTTTTAGATATTTTTAAAGCGATTTTTCCTTGCGGGTCTATTACAGGTGCACCTAAAGTAAGTACGATGAATATTATTGATAGAATTGAAGCAGGTAAAAGAAATGTCTATTGTGGAGCTATTGGATTTTTAGCTCCTAATGAAGCTGTTTTTAGTGTACCTATTAGAATTCTACAGAAAAGTGCGGGTGAGGAGTCTTACAAGTATAGAGTAGGTGGTGCTGTTGTGTGGGATTCTGATATTAAAGATGAATGGGAAGAAACTTTCACTAAGGCTAAAGTTTTGAAACACGAATTTAGTCTTGTTGAGACTATAAAGGTGAAAAATAAGTCGATGTTTCTTAGAAATGAGCATTTTAAAAGACTCAAAGATGGAGCTGAACATTTCGGGTTTAAGTTTAATCAAGAGCTTTATAATATTGAGCCTGAACAAGATGGCATTATGCGTATTCTGCTTCATAAAGACGGAAGTTATGATATCCAATATAGTGCTTATCAGCGTACTGTTGTTAATCAGATAAAAGTTTCTGATTTAATTTTAGACAGTAAAAATGAATTTTTAAAATATAAAACCACTTTTAAACCTTGGTATGAGGAAAGTTATTCAAAGATAAAAAAAGAAGAAGTCTATGATGAAATTTTCTTTAATGAACGAGGTGAGTTGTGTGAAGGGGCACGAACTAATATTATTCTTGAAATTGATGGAAAATTTTATACTCCGCCTTTACGTTGTGGATTATTAAACGGTGTTTTGCGTCAAAATCTTTTGGATAGTTATGTTTGCGAAGAAAGGGTTTTATATAGACAGGATTTATTAAATGCACAAAATATTTATTGCATAAATTCTGTCCGAGGAATAAAAAAGGTTGTATTATGATTTTAATTGATAATTATGATTCTTTTACATATAATATCGTGCAATATTTACGCGAACTTGGGACATCGCCTGTTGTATTTGAAAATGATAAGGTTAGTGTAGATGAGCTCAAGAAGATGGATTTTGATAGTATTATTATTTCCCCAGGCGCAGGAAATCCTAATACAGCTGGAGTTTCTATGAAAGTTATAGAGGAATTCCATAAGACTAAAAAAATCCTAGGAGTTTGTCTTGGGCATCAATGTATTGCACAATTTTTTGGAGGAGAGGTTGTTAAATCTAAAGAGCCTTTCCATGGAAAAGTTTCTGAAATTGTGCATAAAAAATCAAAGTTATTTGAGGGGATTCCTGAAAGGTTTAATGTAACCAGATATCATTCTTTGATGGTTGATAATCTGCCTGATTCTCTTCTTGAAACAGCAAAGACTTCTGATAATATTATTATGGCACTTGAACATAAAACTCTTCCTATATATGGAGTTCAATTTCATCCTGAGGCAATTTTATCTGAGTATGGGCATAAAATATTTGAAAATTTTATTTCAATTTAAGTACTGCGCTATGACGGTTTGTAGTCGCATTTTCTTTTCTGTATGAGAAAAACATATCATTATCGCAGACTGTACAATATGGACATACGTCAATCTCTTTCACTCCGCATTCTTCTAATTGACGTTTATTTATGCCTTTTAAATCTACAAAAATTTCTCCGTTGCGAATTTCATATAGATTGTCAAAGTTTTTAACTGTTGCTTTAAGTTGTTCAAAAACTTCTTCCCCAACATTATAACAGCATATAGAAATTGCAGGACCAATTGCAGCTGTGATATTTGCAGGATTAGAGGAAAATTCTTTGATCATTTTTTCAACTGTTTTTGATGCAATATTTCCTGCAGTCCCTCTCCAGCCGGCGTGTGATACTGCACCTATATTTTGTTTATTGTCATAAATAATTACAGGTGTGCAGTCTGCAAAATTTAAAAATATTGCGATATCTTTTTCTGTTAGGATTAAACCGTCTGTGTCAGGATATTCTTCTTTGCCAAGCTGTACAATTTCAATATTTGATGTATGAGTTTGTTTCGGAGAAATTAAGTTATTTACTTGCAAATATTTCTTAATTTCTTCTCGATTGTTTTGTGCAATTTTTTCAAAATCAGCTTCTTTTGTTTTTATAAAACTTTCTCTTGTTGTAAAAAAATGCTCGGTTTTTATTAGATCTGAGCGTAATATTTTTTTCCCGTTAATTTCATCAAAATAAAACATATCTCTATATTACTATAAAAAATATTTTTCAATAAGAAGGTTGTCGGATGAAAAATGTTTATATGGGGTTTAAAGTTTTAACGTGTTGAGTGCGATGCAAATCGCAATGTGTTCTTGTCGTTGCAAATTTTTAGGGAGACTATAATGAAAGAAAATTTAAAAAAATATTTAGTAGAATTTATTGGAACATTTTTCCTTGTATTTACGGTCGGTAGTTCTATTTTATTTGGGGGAAGCGGAGTTATTCCTGCCATAGCAATAGGCTTTTCGTTAATGATTATGGTTTATGCAGGTGGTTTTATATCAGGCGGACATTATAATCCTGCGGTTTCTTTAGCTGCTGTAATTAGAGGCGCGTTACCATTTTCCCAATGGTTCCCTTATGCTGTTGCTCAAATTGTAGGTGGTGTAGTTGCTGCATTTTGTGTGAATTGTATTATATCTCCTGAAACTTACTTAAGAGGAGCTGATTTTAGTTTGCCGGGGCTTATATTAGGTGAGTTTTTATACACGTATGCTCTATGTTATGTTGTATTACTTACTGCTACAGCTAAGTCTGTGAATGGAAATTCTTATTACGGATTAGCTATCGGGGCAACCGTTACTGTGGGCATTTTTGCTGTTGGCGGAACTATTTGTGCAGGGGCATTTAATCCGGCTGTAGCGATTGCTTTAGGGATTATGCATGCGGCCTTTTGGAAAATGGTTGCAATTACTGTTATTACAAACTTAATTGCTGCTATTGCTGCAGGAATTACTTTTAAAACTGTTGCTTATAAAGAATAAAAAATATAAATGATTCTTAGTAACTAATTTTTGTTATTAAATTCATCTTTGATTTTGCTTCGTCCGCCGCAGAGGTAATAGATTTTATTTGCAATATTTAAAGAATAATCATCATAGTTATTAAGTTTTTTATTTTTAATATTTTTATTTGTTTCTTTAAGGTAATTAGTCATATTATTTTCAATTTGGGGATCTTCGTTATACCATTGATATAATGATTTTTTACCTTTAAGTTGATTACATTCTCGATGCAGACCTATTTTATTATTAATATCATCAGTTCCACCATTATTTCTTGCGATTAGGTGATCTTGGGTAAGTGTCGATTTTCTGAAAATTCTTTCTGCAAAAGTTTTACTCCAGCTGTAATTTTCCTCTTTACGGAGTTTGGTTGAGTGTAAAACAGGCCCTTGAAGGATTTCTATTATGGTAAGAAATTCATCTGTATCATTTTTTAAGTCGATTTTATTATAATCTTTACACATTGGTGAATTAATTAATAACTCTTTTAGTTTTGATGAATGGTATAAAGTTTTCGCGTTTCTATCAAATTGTCTTAATGCTTTGATAGTATTATAAATTTCTCCTTTTTCATTATTTGATAATTCAGAATTGTTTACTTTTTCTTTAATTTGTTTTACAAATTTATCCAATTCTATTCTATCTAATTTCCTTACATAATCTGTCATTTGTTTTCGTAAAAGAGTTTCTGTAATGTAAGGATCTCTGATAAAAATATCTTGAAATTTATCAGCAAGTTGTTTTGATTTAGGTGGAAGATATTCTTTGTTTTCCTTTATAATATTATTTATGTCTCGGATTGAGGTACTTTCTTGTATTTTTTTGAATACATTTTCTCTTTGAAAATGTGTCATCATTTTTGCATTGCATTTCGGACAAGGAAGATTTTCAAAATCTTCGAACGGGAAATCTAAGAAACTCTTTTTATATTCTAAAAATTGTCTATCATTTGTATTTAAAACAATTGTATTGCCTGATGTTTTTCTTAGATTTTGGATTAAAAGATTTAGATAATTTTTATTTACATGGAGCTCATTATTGCTTATCGCACGATTTATATCTTGCAAATATTGCGTGAATCTGTTTTTTAAATTTTCCGGATCATCTGAAGCTTTAAAATATCTGGAATTATTTTTAGTTTGTTGTGTACAGCTTTTGCAAATGAGGATTTTATTAGAATCATCATCTTTTGGATTGTTTTTTGAAATTAAACTTATCTCTGATTGAGATTTTTGAAAAAGTGTTTTGCCTAATTCGACCAAAGCTTTTTTCGGTTCAGTATTTCCAATATTGCTGTTTGCTATATTTTTGTAGTATTTAAAAGCTTTTGTTTGGTGTAACATTACTTTATTATAAAGTTTCTCTTTTCTTGCATAATCAGTATCGCGTAATGATTCATTCATTATTGCGCTAAAATCTGTAAGTTTATATGGATAAAAATCTTTATGAAGATTAAGTTTGTCAATTATTTTGAGATAAACATTTCTGTTATTATCTGACATATATAATTTTTCTGTGACGAGTTTAATTAGGTTAATATTGTTTTGGCAAGTTTCAGCATATATTTTTGGGGCATGTTCATGTATTTTTTTGAGAGTGAGTGCGCTATCTATGTCAGGATTTTCTTTGTTAATTTTATTTAAATCCGTGAGGATCGGTTGATTATCTTCTGAAATATATTGTTTGTTTTGTAATAGTAAGTTCTCAAGCTCTTTTCCATTTTTAACTTGCGACATTTGTTCTAAAAGCAAGTTATATTTTTTTTCAGAGAGCATATGTTGATTACATCTTGCACAACGTATATTATTTAAGCTCGCAAGTTCCTCGTTAAATTCACGTACCTTATTTTTACTACCAAATGATAATGCACAAATGTCACTTTGTTGTTTCAAACGGATAGAATCGTTGTGTGGGTTAGAGATTGGAGTAAATTTATTAATCTTTGGTATATTCAATAAGATTGGGGAAATCATAAATTAATTAAACCTCAAAAAAAATATTTTTGCTATTTGTGGTAATATTTTTACTATGAAGAAGATATTATTATTAATTGGAGCACTTTTATTATTTCAGAACATTTCTTTTGCAGGAGATAATATAAGTTTTGTCTACATAAATGGTTCTAATAACAATGACGAAAAGATGAAATCTTGGTTTGAAAATGGAGTAACTAAGCTTCATCCCGTGATGAAAAAAAGTTTTGAAAAAAATGAAGATGCGTCCGCTTTGTTTTTGAATAATGGCAAATATACTATAAACTCAGATGCTAAAATATTTTTCTGGGGAGACAAGAGTCGTAACGATTTAGATTTTGTTGAACAACAACTTGATTTATCAAAGGCTTTTAGTCCTACAATTGCTTATGGCGTAAGATCTTTGATTGCAGGATTTTTACACGATGCAATTTGGGTTCAAAAATCACACCATATGCTTCCAATATTGGACGATTTGCACAATACAGTTATGAAAGAGTATTCAGAAGGTAATCAGGTTGTGCTATTCGGATATTCTGCCGGAAGTTTTATTACTTATGAATATTTATTCAATAAACTTCCGTATTTGAATGCAGAAGATTTGTTTGAAGTTGCAGGAGCTGATGAAGCTGTTAGAAAATTCGTAGCTGAAAACCCTAGGAAAAATACTTGTATTTCAGCTCTTTCAAAGGCAGGTTTAGGAGCTGTGACTTCTGATGGAAAGTTAAGGTTTAATAATAATAGAGAAAGTTCAAAAGAAAAATATTTGGAGCTTGATAAGTATACAGAACAGGCATGCATTCCTGAGGATGCATTAAGAGGTATTGTAAATTTTGCAAGTCCATTGGTATTATTCTATTCGGATTTAGCTGATCCTGATTATGAGCTGACTTATTACAATCGTTTTATGTTGAAGTATATTCTTGAACATAACTTATTTATGTTGACCGTTAATTTTAAAGAGGATCCTATGGGATTCCCTACAACAAGAAATCTGTCAGCTAAAGAATTTTCGGAAAAAGCTAAGATTGATATTATCAATCCGAGAGGTTTTATTTATGATAATTCAAAAGTATGGAGCAAGCGTACTTTTCTTTTAGCTCATACTTCATACTGGTCAGCCAGAAAGACTTTTTCAAAAGCTGTAGCTCAGTCGTTTGTTGACGGTTATAGGTTTATGTTAAAAAATTCTGATAATGAAAATAATATTAAAGAGTAAACTTTTAAAGGAGATTATATATGAATTTTGATGAAGGTGTACAATTTGATCCGGGTTTTGTAGCTCATATTTCTGCATTTGTTCCAAATGTGGAATATCTTTATACTACAATTGACAGATTTAGAAATTTTAGCCAAAAGAAAAGCCAATTCAAAATGTTTTATCCTAAGTTGATAAAACTTATTGATGATTATATTGCATTTTATCTCGGATGTATGTTGTGGGCTTCTGCTATTAAAAGTTTGAAAAATAAACCTATTTTGAATAATTTTTGTGCAGGTTCAGAATATAATGAGCAAGAAACAGTTTCTGAGGTAAATTTTGTTTCTATGTTCTATGAAAATTTACCAAAAGATGTGAAATATTATATGGGCAAAGATTTTGCTCTTGATGAAAAGAAACTTGAAATTTTAAATAACTACAAAGCTTTTTTAATTGAAAATAAAGGTTTTACTGAGCTCAATACTACTGATGATATTAAATTACCTGCAAATTTTAAAGATTTAAAAGATGCAGATTTGGTAATTAATAAAATTGAAAATGTAATTGAAAGTGGTAATTTGTCTGAATTATACGAATTATACAGTGAGATTTTATAATGGATATAAAACAAAAACTTTACCAAATGTTTATTCTTGGACTTGATGGCGAAGGATATAAACAAGCGTTGAAAAATGGTCTTGGTGGAATTATATTTTTCACTAAAGATATTTTATCCCCAGAGCAGTTAAAGCAGACAATATTTGAAATCAAGTCCATTGCATCAGTTCCGCCTATTCTTTCGATAGATCAAGAAGGTGGTAGAGTTGAGCGGACTGAAAATATTCATAATGGTAAAAAGTATCTCTCTGCAAAGTTTGCATTTGAAAAAGGTGAAACCTTTTTGAAAACCCAAACCGAGGAGATCGCAAGGGAATTAAAAAGTTACGGACTAAATATGAACTTTGCCCCTTGTATTGATGTGAATACAAATCCAGCAAATCCTATTATTGGAGAAAGAGCTTTTTCTGATAACGCAGAAGATGTTATAAAGGGGGAAAAAATAGTATCAGATGTATATCGGAAGAATGGGATTATCCCTTGTGTAAAACATTTTCCGGGTCATGGGGATGCAAATGCGGATAGTCATTTAACTCTCCCAGAGATTGATTTATCTCTCAATGAAATGGAAAAAACTCATATAAAACCTTTTGCAGAAGCTGTTAAAAATGGTATAGAAACCGTTATGGTGGCTCATTTGCATTGTACTTGTTTTGAAAAAGAAGTTATTCCCACATCATTAAGTAAAAATGCAATTTCTTATTTAAGAAATAACTTAAACTTTGATGGTGTAACGATATCAGATGATATGATTATGAAAGGTGTTGCAAAATTTGGCATGTTAGAAGCTTGTGAGATGGGTATTCGAGCAGGTTTAAATATGTTTATTTTTAGAAATTCTACACCTGATATTATTGATGTAATTGAAAAGCTTGCAAAAAAAGCTCAAACTGATGTTGAGCTTTTTCAAAATATAGAAGATTCATATTCTAGAATTATTACATTGAAGGAAAAATTTAATCTTATTAGATAATATGCATATTATCTACGATTTCTTTTCTTTGAACCCATACTTCCATTCCAAGGTCTTTTCCTGTTCCTGTTAGGGCTTCTTTTATTTCTTTAAAAGAATATTTAGATTTTTCAATATTTCCTAAAAGAAACATTACGAAATGTCCTTGCATAAGTGTTTGTTTGATATCTTCGATGTTAACTTCATATTCAGCTAAAACTGCTGTAAATTTAGCTACAATTCCAACTTTATCAACACCGGATACTGTTACAATTATTTGTTGATCTGACATACATCTTCTCCTTCATCTTCTGCCTTAACTTCAACTGCAACAGGTTTTACCCAATCTCTATTAAGCCATTTAGCAACTTGATGACGATTACAATAATCTATCAAATCACGTTTGATTTCAGGTGATAGAACATACAAAGCAATAATGTTTGGTACGCACATTGCAATCATCATAGCATCAGTAATGTAAATTACAGACCCAACATTCATAGCTGAACCGATTACGATGAATAAACAATAAATAACATCGAAAGATAAGTTACGTTTGTGACCTTCACCAACTAAGAATGTCCAAGCTTTTTGTCCGTAATATGCCCAAGAAATCAATGTTGATAATGCGAAAAGAATTACAACAAGTGATAATATATATGGGAAGAATGAAATTACTGATTCAAAAGCTGAAGATGCAAGTTCAATACCTGAAATTTGTCCAACTTCATAACCTTTGTCCAATACTCCTGAAAATACAATTGCAAAAGAAGTTAATAAACAAAGAATACCAGTTAATAAAGTTTCTAATAAAGCTACAAAACCTTGAGATACCGGTTCATTTGTTTTAACTGCTGCGTAAGCAATAGCTGCAGCACCAGTACCTGCTTCGTTAGACTGAACTGAACGTCTCAAACCAATAATGATTGTTCCGAAAACACCACCTGCAACAGCGTGAGGTGAGAATGCTTCACGAACAATTAAAGCAATAGCGTGAGGTATATGCATAAAGTTTGCTAAGATAACAACCAAACCTGCACCAATGTATAAGAAACACATTGTAGGAACAAGTATAGTTGTAATTTTTGAAATACTTTTAATCCCGTCAACAACAGCTAACCATACAAGAATTGCAATAACTACACCGAATACCCAAGTGTATCCGTTCAAGAAACTGTGAGCACCGCCAGTAATTAAAACTAACTGGTGAGCAGATTGGTTAATCTGAATCATGTTTCCGCCGGAAATAGCTCCACCTATACAAAGAGTTGCGAATATAACTGATAATGGTTGACCCAACCATCTTAGTTTCTTTCTTGTAAGTCCGTGTGCAATATAATGCATTGGTCCGCCTGATACGGTACCATCTATATTAAATCTTCTGTACTTAACAGCTAGTGAAGCTTCTACAAATTTGATAGACATTCCTAAAAATGCACCGGCAAAAATCCAAAATGCAGCACCAGGACCACCTATTGAAATTGAAATTGCAACACCTGCAATACTACCAATACCAATAGTTCCAGATAATGCTGTTGCCAAAGCTTGGAAAGATGATACTTCACCGCTTGGATCATCAGAAGATTCTTTTTTATCTTTTTTTGATGAAGGTTTTGCAACTATATCAATTGCATGTTTTAAACCCCATATAGAAATTCCTCTGAAAAATATCGTAAAGAATATACCCGCAAATAAAATCCAGAAAATAATAAGCGGTACTTTTGACGTGCCTATCGTTATAGGAAAGAATATGACATCTGCTATGGAGTCACAAATTGGTGCAATGTGATTGTCCATAAACGCATCCACATTCATAGCCTGTGCTTGTTGTTGTAAACTAAATAAAAGTGTCAAAAGTACAATAAAAATTCTGTTCATTAAATGTTTCCCTTCTTTCTTAATATCTCGGCCTATTTATCGGGTAAATAAATCAGCTTTTTTATAGTAGCAGAAACATGTCTATTTAATGTCAAATCTTTATAAAATCTTAAAGATTTGTTGCAAATAATTCCTTGAACAGATTTTATTTGTGTATTGTTTGATAGTGTTGAAACTATTCTCCGACAAAGCTTTTAAGGCTTCACTATTCATGTCTTTTATAGATAATAAAAGCTTTCTAATTTCATCGGAAGATGATTTTGTTGTAAAGCCGTTTACTTTATTTTTAATAATTCCATCGATTCCGTCTTTTTCAGAACAAACCGTAATGCAGCCGGATGCCATGGCCTCTAAGTAAACCATACCAAAGGTTTCCCCTTTGCTTGGTAATATGAAAATATCACTACCTCTCATTGCATCTAAAACTTTTTCGTGAGGTTGATAACCCTTGAAAATTGCTTGGGGGTTTAGTTTCCGTAGTTTTTTTGTATCAGTTCCAAGTCCTATGACGGTTAATTCAAATGTGTCAAGTCCGTTTGTTGCTTGAAGGACTCTTTCTATATTCTTTGATTTTTTATAATTCGCACAGGTCAAAACTTTTATCTTATCAGGGTTTTGGAGAGGTGTTCTTTTTACAATTATTTCTTCTTTTATTCCTGAAGGGGCTGCAAAAGTTTTATTTTCGAATTGTGGATAGAGATGTAAAAATTTTTCTTTCAAGGCAAACGAACGGCATGCTATAGCTTTTGCATTTTCTAATGCTTTTTCCATACGTTTTTTAAAGTGAAACTTATAAAGCGGATTAGTCAAAATAGTTAAGTCTGAATTATGAATACCTGCAACGAAAGGGAGATGTGTTTTGTCCGCATACAAAATCCCTGATGGCATGTGCGCAATTACAACATCGTACTGTTTTTCAGGTGGTTTAATTTTGCCCCAAAAAGGTGTCCAAAAGTTTAAGTTCATTACACCATTGTAATTTCCTTGTTTATAAAAAGGTTTTTTTCGTACAAATGCATTGAGCATAAAGTTCGGCTTAATAACATCAACTTCGTGACTGTCATTTTTCCAGTCAGAGACAAAGTTTGATAGTGTTCGTGGTGTACGTTTTTCACTTTCTTTTACAGGATATAAGTCGCTTATAAAAAGTATCTTCATGGAAGATAATATAACATGATAATGTTTTTTGTGCTATTATGTTGGCGTAAACGTATTACTAAAGAAAAGGAAGAGAACTATGAAAACACTTTCACCTTTACAAATCGAAAGATTAAAGTATCAACCAAAACTTCCTGAATGCCTTGCAAAAGGTATTAATTCATTGGAAATGGTTGAAGGTTCTGCAACTCAATCAGTAAGAGATCAGGAACAAATTAAAGAATTATTTAAAAATACTTACGGAAAACCTGTTGTAACTTTTAAAAATTCAATTTCATTGACAGCATCTGATGTAAAAAACGTTGGTGTAATCCTTTCAGGCGGACAAGCTCCTGGCGGACACAATGTAATTGCAGGGTTGTACGATGCTTTAAAACAAGCTAACTCATCTAATAAATTATATGGTTTCTTAGGTGGTCCATCAGGTATTATCGATGGTAAATATATTGAATTCACTGATGAATTTATCGATCAATATAGAAACACTGGCGGATTTGATATTATCGGTTCTGGTAGAACTAAATTGGAAACAGAAGAACAATTCCAAAAGTCATTAGCAGTTTGCAAAAAATTAGGTATTTCTGCTGTTGTAATTATCGGCGGTGACGATTCTAATACTAACGCTGCACTTTTGGCTGAATGGTTTGTTAAAAATAATACAGGTATTCAAGTTATCGGATGTCCTAAAACTATTGACGGTGACTTGAAAAATGATCAAATCGAAATTTCATTCGGTTTTGATACAGCTACAAAAACTTATGCTGAATTAATCGGAAACATTCAACGTGATGCTAATTCAGCTAAAAAATATTGGCACTTTGTTAAAATTATGGGAAGAAGTGCTTCTCACGTAGCTTTGGAAGCAGCTTTGCAAACTCAACCAAACATCACTTTGATTTCAGAAGAAGTTGAAGAAAAGAAAATGTCTTTGGAAAGCATAATTAACTATATGTGCGATATTATTGTTAAACGTGCAGACAAAGGTAAAAACTTTGGTATTGCAATTATTCCTGAAGGCTTAATTGAGTTCATCCCTGAAATGAAATCAATGATTTCTAACTTGAACGATATTATGGCTACTTTGGAAAATGATCCTGATTTTGTAAACGCAACTACAATCAGAGATAAATTTGATATCGTAGAAAACAGACTTGACCCTGCAAATGCAAAAGTTTACAGCTCATTGCCTGTATTAATCAAAGGACAATTGCTTGCAGACCGTGACCCTCACGGAAACGTTCAAGTTTCAAAAATTGAAACTGAAAAATTGTTAATCGAAATGATTGAAACTAGATTATCTGAATTGAAATCACAAGGTGATTACATTGGTAAATTCTCAGCACAATCTCACTTCTTTGGTTATGAAGGAAGATGTGCATTCCCATCAAACTTTGATGCTGATTATTGCTATTCATTAGGTTTCAATGCATTTGCATTAATCAACTTTGGTTTGACAGGTTACTTGTCATCAGTAAGAAACTTGACAGCTCCTGCTTCTGAATGGGTAGCTGGCGGTGTACCTCTTACAATGATGATGAATATGGAAAAACGTCACGGTGAAATGAAGCCTGTAATCCAAAAGGCTCTTGTTAGACTTGACGGTCCTGTATTCAAACAATTAGAAACTCATAGAGAAGAATGGGCTATGAATGACAGATATTTATTCCCTGGAGCTATTCAATACTTCGGCCCATCTTGTGTATGTGATGTAACAACTTGCACACTTCAATTAGAAAGAAGCAAAGAGTTAGTTAACGCATAGTTTTCATTAAACTAATAGAAAGAAAGACCGCCTTATTAATCTAAGGCGGTTTTTTTATATTGAATAGCCAAATAAACCTCAGCTAAGGAATGACTTGATAACTTTCTAGTAATGATTTTAGTCTGTCAGCCTGTTCGTTAATCTTATCCATCATAAGCCCGATATGGAGCATATTTTCGTCCATGTAATGAGTATCAGTAAAATTTTTTGCGACAGCACTAAGGCTGTATATCTGCACGACAGAGTCGGCTAATGTTCCCAGTTCATTTGCATTCATCTTGACCCCTTCCTATATTAAGTAATATTACTAATTCTTTTACTTATACGAATATATTACTCTGTATAAATAAATATGTCAATCTATATTGAAGAAATATGTACAATAAATTTTATGATAAAAAATAATGTATCAACAATGATCGGTTTTAGAAAAATGACTGTAGCCGACACTGCAAAATTGGCGGGATTAAAATATAATACTGTTTATAATTTGTATCACGATAATACAAAGGGTATTGAATTTGAAACTCTTAACAAACTTTGTTGGGCGCTTGATTGTACTCCTAACGACCTCTTACGTTACGTTCCAGATGAAAATCCGCCTGCCTAACCACTTGAAAATTTTGCAAAGTACGTTATAATAATATTACAAGGGTGGTAATCCAAAAGGAGTGCGAGTCCTTTAAGATTACCGTCTTCGACCCTTTAGATTAATACGCGAATTAATCTTATTAAAAGCTCTAGTATCGCTAGAGCTTTTTTAATTAACTCTCGAGTCATCCGTTCACCTCCTTTCGACCGATTTCTTCGTAAATCATGTGTGTCGTGGAGGTTAAGAGTCTTACCCTGAAATTATCATATCATAAAATTAATAATAACTCCAGTTTTTTATGCGTTTATTTTGAGTTTTTGTTTTTCTTTTTCAGCTTTAGCCAGTTTTGTCAGGGCTTTTTCTTCTGGAGTTTTTATTCTTAATTTGTCCAAGAACCAAACTTTTAAACTTCGTAGTGCTAATTTGGAAAATAGAGGTGCGCTGATTTTTGGAGATTGTTTCATTACTTCTTTTGCAGTATCAAAATCTTTTATGGCTTCTTTTGCAAATTCTTGTGAGGCTTTTTTATAACCTTTTATATCTCCATAAACATAAGCCCAAAATTTATTATTTTGCAGAACTTTTAAATTTTGGTAATTGTTAGAAATTTTTGGAATTTTTGCCATAAGCTTTATCCTTTTTTATTTTCGTTAACTCCGTATCCAAACATTGCAAAGTCATATTTTGCAGGATCTTGAGGATCATATTTTTTCAAGTTTTCTGTTAATTCTATTACTGCTTTAAAGTCATTTGAATTTCTTGTTAAAAGTCCTATTTCTCTTGAAATTCTTGCTACATGGACATCGAGCGGAATATATAAATCAGATGTTGGCATAAAATCCCAAATCCCAAAGTCTACAGGGCCTTTTCTTACCATCCAGCGAAGAAACATGCACATACGTTTCATCGCTCCGCCTTTTTTGGGGTCAGGTATCATAAAATAAAATCCCTGATTAGGATTTTTTACTCTTGAATAAAAATAATCGGTTACAGGAACAAACATATTTCCTTTGTAGGGATTTTCGTAGCCGTATTTAAAAAGTTCTTCGAGTCCTCCATCTTTTGAATAAAGTTCACGCAGGATCGAAAATATTTGGGCAAAATCTTCTGGTTTGCCAAATCTGTAGTTAAAATCGCCTAGGATTTTTGGGTCAAAGTTTAAGATAAAATCAAGCGGTTTGTTGTTTGCAAGCTCAAACAATTTATCCAATTTTTTGGTGAATACGTCACGTCTTCCATAGGCTACAAGTGATGACATAAATCCGGCAAGTTCAATATCTTTTTTATTTTTAAATCTGTTTGGAAATCTGACGGGGTCATCTTTTATGAAATCTTCATTTTCAAATTTTTCAACCAGACTATCTATTTCATTTTTCGTAATCATACGAAAATTATCTTTTAAATAATTGTTTTAGGCAAGTTTTTGTAAAGTTAGATTAGTATTGGAAAAATCTGTCAAAATCTACATCATCAAAACTGCATAAAAGTTTGAATACGTCGCTGTCTTCATCCATTCTTTGGAAGTTGTAATTGTCAAACTTCCAATATTTTGGATTAATGCCTTTTACATGAACGATGCCTTCATCTTTTAGGATTTGCAATTTCTTTTTGACAATCTCAAGAGGTAATTCGACCAGTTTGGCTAATTCGACAGCAGTAATACCTTTTTCGCTGGAGCATTTTTCAGGTGTCATAAACATTAGCTCCAGTCCGACTTTTTTTAAATCCTTGTCTTCTTCATCTAATTCATAGTCATACATAATAATCATATTATAAGTAAAATATTAAAATTTGCTCATATTTTTACTGTATTTGCAGGAAAAATATTTTTTGTTTATGCTTTATTATGAAAGTAACGGACTATGGGAAATAAACAATTTGGCTCATTAACTAATATAGAATCGGTAAAATCAATCAACAAACAGATTGATGCATTATCGAGCCTTACTGCAAACCCTCATAAGATTAACGAATTCGATTCGAAAATGCTTGAGGGAACGGTTTCTTCTCCTGTACAAAAACCTGTTACTCATAATAGAACTTTTCCTGCAATAGATAAAGCTGTAGTTTTTGTAAAACGTTATATTCTTGCAAAAGTTTCTCGTAAATTTAATTCTCTTGTTCAGATGAGTGATTCTTTGGAATCGCTTGCGAGCATTAATAAAAATGTCGATGAATTGATGAAGATTAGAGCTCCATATCGGGAATCAGTGCATAACTATGAAATTTTAACTGAATATTTGTATAAAGCAAACAAAATCCATACGCAAATCAGTAAATCTATGAAACGATAATCCTTTTAAAGTCTTATTGTCTCTTCATAACTTAATGTAACTATACTCTTGCTAATTAGCTGTGTTTATTCTAAAATTTTGCTATAAGCCCGCACGGGCGGGTTAGAAAGACTAGCTAAGGAGATAATATGAACGAGCTTTTGAAAAAATCGGCTGCCGAACAAAGTAAAGCCTTGAAGAATAAAGAAATTTCCGCTGTTGAATTGACTAATGCAGCTTTTGATAGAATTGCCGAACTTGATGAAAAGTTAGGTGCTTTCAATTCTTTAACCAAAGATACTGCTCTTGAAACAGCTAAAAAAGTTGATGAAAAAATTGCTAAAGGCGAAGATTTACCGCTTCTTGCAGGTGTTCCGTTAGCATTGAAAGATAATATGAATCTAATCGGTTCTAAAACTACAGCTTCAAGTAAAATTTTGGAAAACTTTGTATCGCCTTTTAATGCGACAGTTACAGAAAAATTGCTCGGCAATTTAGTGCCAATCCTTGGTAAAGCTAATCTTGACGAGTTTGCAATGGGTTCTTCTAATGAGAACTCTGCATTTAAAAAAGTTCATAACCCTTGGAATTTGAAAAAAGTTCCTGGTGGATCTTCAGGTGGTTCTGCCGCTTCTGTTTCAGCTTGTGAAGCAACTCTTGCTCTTGGCTCTGATACAGGCGGATCTATCAGACTTCCGGCATCATTCTGCGGTATCGTTGGTATGAAACCTACTTACGGAAGAGTTTCGCGTTATGGGTTAATTGCTTTTGCATCATCTCTTGACCAAATCGGCCCGTTTGCGAGAACTGTTGAAGATGCTGCTAATTTATTGGAAGTTATTTCAGGTCATGACCCTAAAGACAGTACTTCTTTGAATTTGCCGGTAGAGCATTATGCCGCTCATTTGAACGATGACATCAAAGGTATGAAAGTTGGTGTTATCAAAGAACTTATGTCTGAAGGTTTATCTGAGGATGTTCAAAAAGCTATGGAAAAAGCTATCGAGGATTATAAAAAACTCGGGGCTGAAATTGTTGAAGTGTCATTGCCTAAGTTAAAATATTCTATCGGTATTTATTATATTTTGGCAACGGCTGAGTGTTCTTCTAACTTGGCAAGATTTGACGGTGTAAGATATGGGTATAGAACTCCTGAGGCTAAAAACCTTATGGAAATGTATACTAAAACCCGTGCTGAAGGTTTCGGTCCGGAGGTTAAACGCCGTATAATGCTTGGTACTTATGCTTTATCATCAGGCTATTATGATGCTTACTACAAAAAAGCTCAACAAATGAGAGCTCTTGTTACTCAAGACTTCGTAGAAGCATTCAAAAAAGTTGATATTTTAATTTCACCAACTTGTCCAAATACAGCATTTGACTTGGGCTCAAAAGCATCTGATCCTCTTCAAATGTATTTGACGGATATTGCAACTATTTCTGCAAACCTTGCAGGTATCCCTGGTATGAGTGTTCCTGCAGGATTTGACTGTGAGGGTATGCCAATCGGTTTACAAATTCTTGCTCCGCAGTTGCAGGAAAGCAGATTGTTCAATGCCGCTCATAAGTTTGAAAGAGCAAACGATTATTACTTGCAATTAGCAAATATATAAATCTAAATTAGAATATATTAAAAAAGAGCGGATTTTAGAATTCGCTCTTTTTTTTGTTAATTGTTACGAAATGTTAAATCCTGTGAATCCTATACTATAAGCGCTTTTATGCATTATTTATCTATAAATTATATATTCTATATGTAAATTAATTAGTGGTTAAATTGTTTATATAAACATAAGCAATGTGTGCTTAAAGAGTATAAGTATGAAAGGAGACACCATGGGTATAGAGTTTGATGGAAGCGTTAACTCTAACAATCAAGTATTTGGTAAAAGTTATGCAAGAAAAGTTATTATTGATCCTGAATTTAATAGAATTGGTGAAATGCTTGGTAGTTCAGGTTCAAAAAGTATAGAGATTACTCCTGAGGCAGAAGCACTTTTAATTAAAGCCGGTTTTGGAAAAAAACATGAACCAACACCTGAGGAAAAAGAAGCTTTAGGACAACTGAATGAAAAAGTATCTTCAACTGGTATTTCATATGGAGATGCAAATAAAAAAATAGATGAAGTCAAAGAAAAATATAAAGATGATAAATATTATACCGAAGTGACTGTAGAAAGAGAACAGCCTAAAAATCTTGCTGTTTACTATCCCCCGATAAAACAAAAAGTTTTCGATCCGTCGAAATTACCAGAACCAGCCAAGACAGAATATATGGAAGCTACTGAAGCTAAAAAAGAAATTGAAAATAATAATACAGCTCTTGCCAAAAAGGCTGGAATTACACCAGCAGGTAAAGAAAAACCGGGTATTGAGAGTGGAAATATCGATGGTGATTTTGCAGTTTTATTAGAAAAATTGGGTATCAAAGGTAAAGATAAAGAATTAACTGAAAAACAAAAACAAGCTAGGGCTAAGCTTGATGAAAAGACTGCTTCTACTGGAATAAAATATAAGGATGCTAAATCTAAAGTTGAAGAATTAAAAGCAAAATATCAGGATTCTTGCAGATCAAAATTTGAATCTCAACAACCTAAAGATATTTATATATATATTGCACCTTATGAGGATTTTGATCCATATAAAATTCCTGAACCTGATAAGAGTGCATATTTTGAAGCACTTAATTCTATACAGGAAATAGAGGGATCTAATTCTGCATTATTAGCTCAAGGGGGTCTTTCTCTGACTCCATCTCCTTCAAGAAATTATGCTGGTATAGGAAAAGATCCGTTTAATATTTCTAAAGGTAATGTACTTTATTAAATTAAAATAAAAAAGGCGGATTTTAAAATCCGCCTTTTTATTATTTCTAACTTATATTCACGATATTTAAGCTGGTATTTTAATTATATTTCACCTGATACTATAAAAAATTTTATTTGTTTTCTAAGCCTAAATTATAAATTATTTATTCAATTCCTTCAAAGAATTTTTCCATTGGAATATCTAAAGTTTTTGCCATTTTGAATAGTGCAATTGCAGTTGGAGATGTTATGCCTTGCTCAATTTTACTAATATGGCTTAAACTCATATCAATATTTTCTGCGAATTCTTCCTGAGTTAAATCTTTACGGATTCTTTCTATTTTGATGTTTCGTCCAAGTTTGTGCTTAATATCATTTTCCATTTATAAATTATATTATCTTGACAAATTTTATTTAAGTGAATATAATGACAATAATATCAATATATTGATACTAAGTAATAATATATTGATAGGGAGATTATATATGAATAAACACGCTTTTACATTGTCAGAAACTCTAATAACTCTTGGTATTATAGGGGTGGTAGCATCTATGACGCTTCCGAGTGTTATAAATAAATATCAGGAAAAGGTTACAATTACAAAATTAAAAAAAATATATAGTATTCTCTCTCAATGTTACCTGACTTCTGTTCAAAAGTACGGAACTCCTGATGAATGGGGAATTACAGGCAGAGATGCCGGAAGTTCCGATGAAAATGAAGATAGTTATACGGCTCAAAATGCTATATTCATAAGAGATAGACTTTTTGAGAATGTCAAAAAAATTAGAGATTGTAATAATGCCAAAGATCAAAAAGCTTGCGGAATGAGTGATAAATATTATAGGATAGATGGAGCAGTTAATAATGAGATTGGTGGTTCAACTGCTAAAACTTCATCTGCTTTTATGGTTGATGGTTCTTCTGTAATGATTATCGCAAATCCAGCAGGTGAATATCGTGGACCTGGGGTCTTGAGTAAGACGTATGCAATAATATATATTGATTTAAATGGTGTAAATTTCCCGAATATGTATGGAAAAGATTTGTTTATGTTTTATTTAACAAAACAAAATATAATACCTGCAGGAACTGAAAAAGAAACAGGGTGGCCGTTTTCTACTTGTTACTCTCATGGCGGTGCTTGTACGGCTTGGGTAATATATAACGAAAATATGGATTATCTTAAATGTAAAGACCTTTCGTGGACTGGCAAGAAAAAATGTAAATAATATTCAAAATATTATTTATTATTTTTAAAATCAACTTTTAACCAGAATCCAAGTGGTATAAGTATAAATGAAACAAGAGCAAAAAGTGCAAATACATTTACATATGCAAAAATATGAGATTGTGTAATTAGTTCTTTATAAAAGATAACGTTTGCTTTATGTGCTGCAGTAATTTCTGCTGTATGTTGCATAAATTTATGGGTCATAACAGATGCTTCGTGCCAAAATACAGGGTTTGTTTTCGATAAGTTCCCTACAAGGTATGTCTGATGTGCTTGAGATAATCTTGCAACCATTGTTGATGAAAGTGAGATACTCAAAACTGTTGCAATACATTTTGCTAAACTGTGAAGTCCAGCACCGTTGGAGAGTTCTGTTTTGGGGAGAGTACCTAATACTAATGCAGATAAAGGTACTGATGCCATAATTACACCTACTCCAAGAATCATATTGGGAATTACTAGGTAACCGAAAGTTGTCATTAGTGATAAATTTGTGTAGTAATAAGTTGAAAATCCTATGAAAAAGAATCCTAAGGCAATAAGTATTCTGTTATCAACTTTAGCAACTAATTTTCCAATGATACTCAACATAATTAAACAGGAAATAACTCTTGGCGCTAAAGACAGACCGCTTAAACTTGCGGTATAGCCCATAATACTTTGCAAATATTTTGGCAGTAGTACAATTGTGACATAAATTATCATATTAACGAATGCCGCAAGATAAGTTCCTATAGCAAAGTTTTTGTCTTTAAAAATTCTAACATTAACCATCGGATCCTTATATTCAAGTTCCCATACAATGAAGTATATAAATGAAAATACGGATATTCCTGTGAGCCAACACACCCAAGTACAATCAAACCAGTTATATTGTTCCCCTTTATCAAGTACAATTTGCATGGTTAAAAGCCATACTACTAATAATATAAAGCCGACAAAGTCAACTTTTTTAGGCTTGATTCTGTTAGGGTTTTCTGGCATAAATAAGTGTATTAAAAATATGGATACAATTCCGACCGGAATGTTTGTTAAATAAATCCATTGCCAGCTTGAGTTATCGACGATTAATCCGCCAATTGTAGGGCCAATAATTGAAGAAACCATAACTGATAACATAAATAATGCCATCGCCAGTCCTCGTTTTTCAAAAGGAAAGCTCGCAATTAATATCGCTTGAGCCATTGGCATTAAAGGTCCGCCTCCTATTCCTTGAATAAGACGTCCTAATACCATCATATTTAAACTTGGAGCAAAGGCACACATAAAAGAACCTAATGTGAAAATTCCCACAAATACTTTTAAAAAATTCACTCTGCCCATCATATTATCACACCAAGCAGTCATTGGCAGAAGAATTGCGTTAGCAATCATATAACTTGTGATTACCCAATTCGCTTCATCAAGAGTTGCTCCAAAATATCCGGCAATATGTGGTATAGCCACGTTCGTTTCTGATGTTGCCAGCATCGTAAAAGCTGTTGGTAACAAAATGGTAAAAGAAATAAGCCATATTGGGACTTTCTTTATATTTACCGCCGTGTTAGGTTCAACTTCCATAGATTTATATTAACACAAAATAAAAAAGGTCGAATTTTAGTATTGATTTTGAGCCGATTATATTTGCATAAAAAAAGCGAGTCATATAGACTCGCTTTTTTATAAATATTAATACTAATTATTCTTTAGTATATTCAGCATCGATTACATCATCATCTCCGCCTTTTTTGTCTTCAGAAGCTGCACTTTCGCTTGAAGCTGAACCTTGGTTAGCTTGTTCTTCTTTTTGAACTGCTTCGTATGCTTTTTGTGAAATGCTGAACATTGTTTGTTGCAATTCTTCAGATAATTTTTTCAATTCATCTGTTGATTTGTTTTCATCCAATGCTTTTTGAAGAGCTGCTTTTTGTTCATCAAGTTTTGATTTGTCAGCGGCATCAATTTTGCCTTCGAAATCTTTAACAATTCTTTCAGCTGAACCGATTAAGCTTGTTGCATTATTTTTGATTTCAGCTTCTTCTTTTTTCTTTTTATCTTCAGCAGCATTTGCCTCAGCTTCTTTTACCATTTTGTCGATATCTGCTTCAGAAAGGTTTGAAGAATTTGTAATTGTAATTTTTTGTTCTTTATTAGTAGCTTTATCTTTAGCAGATACGTTAACGATACCGTTAGCATCAATATCAAATGTTACTTCGATTTGAGGCAATCCTCTCATTGCTGGTGGAATACCGTCAAGTCTGAACATACCTAAAGATTTGTTATCTTTAGCCATTGGTCTTTCACCTTGAAGTACATGGATATCAACAGCTGTTTGGTTATTTTCTGCAGTTGAGAACACTTGAGATTTTGAAACTGGGATTGTAGTGTTTCTTGGAACTAACGGAGTCATTACACCGCCTAAAGTTTCAATACCTAGTGTTAATGGAGTTACATCAAGTAGAACGATGTCTTTAACTTCACCTGCAAGTACACCAGCTTGGATAGCTGCACCAACTGCAACAACTTCATCAGGGTTTACAGATTGGTTAGGATCTTTTCCTGTGTATTCTTTTACTAGTTGTTGAACTGCAGGGATTCTTGAAGAACCACCAACTAATACAACTTCGTTAATATCAGCTTTTGTAACGCCTGCATCTTTCAAAGCAGTTTCTACAGGAACTTTACATCTGTTTAACAAGTCACGGCTTAAATCTTCAAATTTAGCTCTTGTTAAGTTCAAGTCTAAGTGTTTAGGACCGTTTGCATCAGCTGTGATGAATGGAAGGTTGATATTTGTTTCCATAACTGATGACAATTCACATTTAGCTTTTTCTGCAGCTTCTTTAACACGTTGCATAGCTTGTTTGTCGTTACGGAGGTCAATTCCTTCTTGTTTTTTGAATTCATCGCACATCCAATCCATAATTTTTTGGTCAAAGTCGTCACCACCTAAGTGAGTATCACCTGATGTTGAAAGAACTTCGTGAACGCCGTCACCAATTTCAAGGATTGATACATCGAATGTACCACCACCTAAGTCGAATACAAGAACTTTTTCAGGTTTGTCTTTTTCCAAACCGTAAGCCAAAGCTGCAGCTGTTGGTTCGTTAACGATACGAAGTACGTCTAAACCAGCAATTTTACCTGCATCTTTTGTAGCTTGTCTTTGAGCGTCGTTAAAGTAAGCAGGAACTGTAATAACTGCTGATGTAACTTTTTCTCCAAGATAAGCACTTGCATCATCAGCTAATTTTCTTAAAATCATAGCTGAAATTTCTTGAGGTGTATAATCTTTGCCTTCGATATTTACTTTATAATCATCGCCCATATGTCTTTTGATAGAAGCGATTGTTTTATCAGGGTTCAAAATAGCTTGACGTTTAGCTAACTGACCAACTAATCTTTCTCCAGTTTTAGAAAAGCCTACGATTGAAGGAGTTGTTCTAGAACCTTCAGCGTTGGCAATAACGGTAGGTTTTCCACCTTCCATGACTGCTACAACGGAGTTTGTTGTACCTAAGTCGATACCAATTGTTTTTGCCATAATTTATAATCTCCTTTACTAAATTATTTTGCTTAATTTCTATACTTTCATTTATAACACTGATTTAAAGGAAACCTTAAAAAATAAACAAAAAATTAATAATTGGAGTAAATAATTAAGCTAAGCATTCATATCAAAATATCGGGCTGCTTCTTCTTGGATTTTGTTATTAATAAATTCAGCAGCTTTTCTATCGTTATCAGGCAAGTTTGTGTTTTGTGAAATTTTTTTTGTTAGTTTGGCAATATATGTAAAAATTGGTAAAACGCCGTCTTCATCAAGTAGCAATGTAGTGCCGTTTACATCAAAAGAAGAATACGACTCTTTGTTTTTGTTTTCAATTTCGGTAATATTTTCACAATATATGTTAAGTTTATCCGGTTGCTTTTTGTTTAAGCATTTTTTACGGCAATAATTTGTACTATTTTGTAATGCTTGTTTGAACTCAAATAAATCTTTATTTTCCACATCATTTAAATTCATAGTCAAACTTACATTTTTTAAATATGATTTACTTTCTTGTCCAAGTTTTTCAGATATTTTTTGATTTGTTTCTGAAATTATGTTATTTATTCCTGTAAAATTTATATCCATATTTTTACTAACACTAGTAAAAATTTTTTTTGCTAGTTTATATTTTTAATTTTATTTATATTTTTTTAAGTATAAAATGAGAGTATTGAAAATTAGTGGAAGATAATTTATAATAATAGACATAAATATAAATCAAGGAGGAATGTATGCAAAAAGTAAATATAGATAGAATTTCGGGGGGGGGGGCTACCGACTAGCAGTTAAGTCAAGCATTTCCGACTTAGACCTCCGAAGTAAAGCAAAAGAGCAGAAAAGTAAGCCGTGCCAACAGACACGGTGATTTGTCGTGCAAAAATTTTAGAAAAACAGGTAATAAAAACAAACGGAGGAAAAATGAAAAAGAGAAATGCTTTTACGTTAGCAGAGGTGCTAATTACATTAGGAATAATTGGAATAGTAGCTGCAATGACACTGCCAACGTTAATTCAAAAGAATAATGAAAAAGCTACTGTAACAAAATTAAAAAAGTTTATGAGTGTAATGAATAGTGCACTGCAGATGTCAATAGAGGTTAATGGTCCAATTGAATCATGGGGGCTTACAAAGTCTGTTTATGATGAAGAAACCGGTACTAATCCTGAGGAGACCAAAATAGGTCAAGATTATTTCATAAAAACTTATATATTGCCATATATTAAGTATGTCAAATATTGTCCGCCTACCTCAAGTGATTGCTATAAATATGACAGACATTCTTTGGATGGTACTGCATTTGGTACTCTTTCAGAACAATTGATTTTAGCTGATGGGGCTGTTATTAATAGTTTTTGGTTTGAAAGTTCTTCTTGTTCGCTTAATGTTGGTGATAATAAGCAATTAAGTAATATTTGTGGTCAAATATTTTATGATACCAATGGTAGAAAAGCTCCAAACAAAACAGGTGAGGATGTATTTTTATTTTACTTTACAAAATATGGAGTAGTTCCAATGGGAACAGCTATGGAGACTAGTGAAATGAGTGGTTCATTTAAATTTTCTAAGTATTGTAATAAGTCAGTACCAAATCGTTTAAACGGATATGGTTGTGCAGCATGGGTAATATATAACGAGAATATGGATTATTTGCATTGTAATGACCTTAGTTGGGATGGGAAGAAAACATGTAAGTAATATTTTCGTGATATAATTTTTTATATGAAAAAGGTTTTATTGATTAAGTTGTCCTCACTCGGGGATGTGATTTTTACTGTACCGCTTGCCAATAATTTAAAGACTAATGGGTACGAAGTTCATTGGTTAACTACTGAAAAGGGTATTGATATTGTTAAGGGAAATACTTGTGCTGATAAGGTTTTCTTTGCACCTCTTTATACTTGGCGAAAAAATAAATTTAATCTTAAATATCTTTTTGCCATGATAAAATTAATTTTCGATTTAAGAAAAGAGCATTATGATATTGCTTTCGATTGTCAAAGAAGAATTAAAAGTTTGCCGTTTATGCGTTTTTGTGGTGCTAAACGGCGTATAATTTCAAATTATTCATCCGAGGGGGCATCTTTAGGTGCTAATGAAATTACCCCTCCGTGTGATGGCGGATTGCATATGGTTCGCTGGAACCTTGATTATGCAAAGTATTTGGGACTAGATATAAGTAATATAAAAATGTCTTTGCCAGAGCAATCATTGGAAACTAAAAATAAAGTAGATGAGCTTTTAAAAGATGTCGATTTTTCAAAGCCTGTAGTTGTAATAGCTCCTGCTACGACTTGGGTGCCTAAACATTGGGCGGTAGAAAATTGGATTAAGGTTATTGATGCTTTAAAAGATAGATGTACTTTGATTTTTACAGGTATGGAGCAGGATAAAAAACTTATTTCTTCAATTGGAGGAGACAAATTTATTAATCTAGCCGGTAAAACTAATTTGAATGATTTAATGGAAATTTTTTCACGTGTTCAACTTGTAATAGCTCCGGATTCCGGGAGTGCTCATCTTGCTTGGGCATCTGCAAAACCTGCCTTGATTGAGGTCTTTTGTTGTACTGCAACTAATTTATTTGGCTGCTTTGGTGATGAAAATAAATATTTTGCTATAAGTGGAAAATTATCTTGTCAGCCTTGTAATAAAAGAACTTGTCCAAAAGAAAATGATTGCAACGCCTGCACAAAATACCCTTCAGCAGAAGAAGTTATTGAAAAAGCTAATATGATACTTGATAGAATTAATTCAGAATACGTTTGTAAATAGTATTAATGTTTTCTAAAAACGCATTTTTGTCAAAGATTTTTTCTATTTCTTCATTTGTTAAAAGTTTTGTGACATCTGTATCATTTAAAAGATTATTTTTAAAATCGCCATCATTTTCAAATGCATCAAGAGCATTTCTCTGAACAATTCGGTATGCTTCTTCTCTGGTAAGTCCTTTTTCAACAAGTTCTAGCAGTACTTTTTGAGAGAATACTATTCCTCCGAATTTTTCGGTATTTTTTAACATATTTTTTTCATGGACAACCAAGTTTTGTACAACTCCGTTAAATCTATGCAACATAAAGTCCACTAAAGTAAAACTATCTGGGAAAATAATTCTTTCGGCAGAACTATGAGAGATGTCTCTTTCATGCCATAGGGGAATATTTTCCAATGCAACAATAGAATTTGCTCTTACAACTCTTGCTAGTCCGCATAAGTTTTCACTTAATACAGGGTTTTTCTTGTGAGGCATAGCTGATGAACCTTTTTGTTTTGCCCCGAAACCTTCTTCAACTTCTAGAACTTCAGTTCTTTGCAAGTGTCTGATTTCTGTGGCAAATTGTTCTATTACACTGGCAATAAGTGCTAATGATTGCATAAAGTATGCGTGATAATCTCTTGCAATAATTTGTGTTGAAATTCTTGCAGGTTTTAGCCCTAAGTTTTTGCAAGTTATTTCTTCGATTTCAGGTGAAATGTTGCTGTAAGTTCCAACAGGGCCCGAAATTTGTCCTACTCTAATTTCTTCTAATGCATGTTTGAAGTTATCAAGCTGTCTTTCTAGAATATCGATCCAAGAACATATTTTTACGCCAAATGTCATAACTTCAGCATGAATTCCATGAGAACGACCTATGCATACTGTATTTTTATGTTTTTTAGCAAGTTCTTTTAATGATTTAATAGTTTCTTCTAAATCTTTAATAATGATTTTTCCGCTATCTTGAATTTGTAGCGCAAAAGCTGTATCTATAACATCAGAACTTGTCATTCCAACGTGCATATATTTTGCTAAATCGCCCAAACTTTCATTTACGCAAGTTAAAAATGCAATTACATCGTGTCTGACTTCTGCTTCAATTTCATCAATGCGTTCAATTGTAAATGAAGCTTTTGTTTTTAATTCTTCAATATCTTTTTTCGGGAATTTTCCCATTTCTGCATAAGCTTCACAAACGGCAATTTCCACTTTTAGATAATACTCAAATTTGGAATGTAAATCCCAAATATTTTTCATTTCATCTCTAGAATATCTATCAATCATACTTTAATGCTATCACAAAAATAAAATTTCCTATTGTAACTAATTGTAAAGCTAAATTCTGATATTAATAAAGTTTCTGCTGCAAAATGCCGTATTAACTATTAACTAGGAAAGGATTGTCGAAATGGGCTTAAGTGCATCACAAGCGAGATTACTAAGCATAACAGCGCGATTGTCAGATAACGAATTGCGTTCACA
>CALVBU010000016.1 GCA_944325875.1 Candidatus Gastranaerophilales bacterium | reverse complement strand
ATCCAAGGTGTATCAAACCAATTCCACTGCTGTCCTTTATCAAGTACAACTTGCATACAGCCCATTGCAACTACAATTGCGCTGTAGCCGACTATGTCAAATTTTTTGTTATATTTAAGCTTTTCAGGCTTGTCGCTTTTTACAAAAAGTTTTATAAGCAAAAATGATAGCATACATAGTGGGATGTTAATTATAAAAATCCATTGCCAAGAATAGTTATCGGTAAGATAACCTCCCATAAACGGTCCGGCAAGAGGTGAAAACATAGCCGCAACACCAAATAAACCCATTGCAACTCCACGTTGTTCAGGTGGAAATACTTCAAGTAAAATAGCTTGGCAAAGTGGAAGTATGCAACCGCTTCCTATACCTTGTACAATTCTTGCAGCAATTAATGCTTGAAGATTTGGTGCTAGTAAGCATAACAGACAACCCAAACAAAAAATCCAAATGCTGTAATACATTAAAAGCTTTTTACCGATTGTTCTTACCAAGTAGCCTGTAACAGGAAGCATTAAGCCTCCTGAAATAATATAACAGGTAATAACAGTATTTGCCTCATATTGGGTCGCTCCGTAAAAACCTGCAATATGCGGTTGGCTAACGTTAGTTGCGGAGGATGCGGCAAGTGCCAAAAATGATGGCAGCAAAACTGCAAGCGCGACTATATAGGGGTTTGTTTTCTTTTCTACGACTTCTTCCATTTTATTTAACCAATTTATATTATTTTATTTATTTATTATTTAACTTTAACTTTTGGAACAACTGACATTCCCGGCACTATGTTGTAATTTGAAATATCTTCTTTGAATATTATTTTTACAGGGACACGTTGTACAATTTTTACATAGCTTCCGACTGCGTTTTCAGGTGGAAATAGGCTTGATTTTGCGCCTGTTGCTCTTTGAATACTTTGTACTTCACCTTTAAATCTTTTGTTAGGGTATGTGTCAATTTTTATTGATACTGGCTGTTTTTCCTTCATATGTGTAAGTTGTATCTCTTTAAAGTTTGCGACAACCCAAACTTCTTTTGGTACGATTTGCATTAAAGGTTGACCGACTTGCAAATAGTTACCTTGTTCTACACTTCTTGCTGAAATTTTTCCACTTTGTGGCGCATAGATTTTTGTATATTTAAGATTTAATTTTGCTTGTTCAACTTCAGCTTCTAATCTTTGAATATTTGCATTCATTGATTCTGTTTTTGCCTGATTTGATGCAAGTGCATGTTTTGCGGCTGCTGAACGTTCATTTGCAGCTTTGTTATCCGCTTGAGATACTTCAAGTTTTGTTTTGCTGTTTTCAAAATCTTGTTTTGAAACTATTCCTGCTTTATACATTTCTGTATATCTTTTGTGATCTTTTTGTGCAAAATTAAGTTTTGATTCTGTTGATGATATATCTTCAAATGATTGATTTACGTTAGCTTCACCTTTTGCAACTTCTTTTTCTGTTACATTCAATTCAGCTTTGGCTTGGGCAAGTTTTGCTTCTGCTTCTTTTAGTTGTACTTCATAATCTGCAGGATCTATTTCTACAAGTAAATCACCGGCTTGGACTTCATCGTTATCATCAACAAGTAATTTTATTGCTGGTCCCGCTACTCGAGGAGCTACTGTAATTAGCCTGCCCTCAACAAAAGCGTCATCTGTTGATTGAAAATATGTTGAGTGTATTGCTGCAAATATACCTAAAAATAACAGTAATATTGCAGTTATTGTAGGTACTAATACTCTTTTTTTCTTATATTCAGGTCTGTTTTTTTTAGCTTTTTCTTTTCTTTGTCTAATTCTTTCTTTTGCTTTGATTTCAATTTCGTCTTTGTTAATTTTTTTTATTTCATCATCATTATTAGGGGTGTTTTGTTGATTTTCTTCCATATTTCTTTCCTCTATATTTGTATATTCAAATCTTCTTCCAAATTCTCTTTAAATTTTTGTAAGACTTTTAGTGTTACTCTTAAATCGTCTTCAGGGACGCCTTCTATTGTTTTTTGCCATAATTCTAGTGCTGTTGGAATTACTTTATCAAAAACCTTACGCCCATCTTCTGTGATAAATATTTTATAGATTTTTCTTTTATTTACATCTTGTTTTCTTGTAACAAGCCCCATTTTTTCAAGAATATTTATAATTCTTGTAATATTTGGTCTGTCTTTTAATGTAATAGCACTGATTTGTCTTTGATACATTCCGTCATGGTCAATTAGTGCTGCGAGCACTGTCATTTGTTCTGGGGTTATAGGATGACCTTCTTGTGTAAATTTTTGTACGGCAATAGCTCGGGTCATTTTCCCAATCCTTACCAATTTCATTCCTATTCGGCTTTTTAATAATTCCAGTTGTTCCATGATTTTCTTTGTGTTATTATGATAACACAAAGAAAAGGAATGTGAAGCATGAAAATTTTTAAAATATTAATTACCCTGAGTTTGCTTGTTGTGACTTGTATTCCGGCACAAGCAAAAAAGACATATTCTGTTAATGCAGATAAAATTGAATTTATGAATCTTGATTGGTGGAAGCAGTTTGAAGATGAAAACCTAAATAAATACATGGTTGATGTATATCAAAATAACAAAGATTTAAAAATCGCTACTGCATCTACTAAGCAAGCTCAACAAGTTGTTAAAATGTCATTTGCAGATCAACTGCCACAATTGACATTCAATCCTCAAATTAATAGAGAGTTTACATCATCTGAAATTCATTTTGGAGATGTTATAATTCCTGATTACAATCAAAACAGATTTTTGCTTCCTCTTACAATGACTTATGAAGCAGATATTTGGGGTGAAAATTATTTAAAAACAAAAAGTGTAAAGCAAAGACTTGCGATGATTGAGCAAGATGAAAGAGCTTCTTATATTATGATATCAACAGCTCTTGCTGCTAATTATTACAATTTAATTAAAGCTGATAAGCTTATTCAAAATCAGAATAAGTTGATAAAATTGCAAGAAGATATGGTTAAGTTGATTGAACAAAAATATGCTGGCGGTCTTTGCTCTATTAACGATGTTATATATGAAAAACAATTATTGACTTTATTCAAAGAAGATTTGAATAATTTAAAAGAAAAACAAGATGTAATTGAAAATCAATTAAAAGTTATTTTAGGCGATAGAAATGTTACTCAAATTGCACGAAGCAATTACGAAGATATTAAAATGATAGATTTGCCTTTAGATATCAAATCTGAAGCTATTCAAAATCGTCCTGATTTAATTAAGAGTGAATATTATATTAAAAAAATAGGTATAGACGTGAAAGTTGCGCGTCGTGATTTCTTGCCAAAATTCATTGTATTTGGTCAAGTTGGGTTTAATGCTTATCATTTATCAGATTTATTCGGTTCACATACATTTCTTTCTAATTTAGGTGTATTGCCTTCATTAGACTTATTTACCGGTGGAAGAAAGATGGCAATGCTTCGTTATAAAAGATACGAGTATGAAAAAGCTTTGCAAATGTATGAAAAGACAATTTTAACATCATTACAGGAAGTAAATGATGCTTTAGTGAGTGCCAAAACTGCCAGAAACAATTTACATACAAGTGCAGAACGATACAAATTACAAGAAGAACAATTTGCTCTTGCAGATAAAAAATTAAAAATTGGAGCAGCTTCAAATCTAGATATTATAAAAGCTCAAGAAGCTTTGATTATATCTGAAAAAGCAAATATTTCAAATAAGGTTGATTTAATAATTTCTTCAATCAATATATACAAATCCGTAGGCGGAGTTGATTATATGCAGTTTGAAGAAGCAATATAAAATAATGAAATAAGATCTAGCTGGAATATAAAAAAAGCCTCTCAATTAAGAGAGGCTTTTTATGTATAGATCAATTTCTTCATCTGTATTCATTTCTGTGGCGGCTACAAGTATCTTTTTATCATCTAGCTTTAGCCCGCCTATTATGTTTTTGGATTTTAATTTCGCAAGGAATTTATCTGAATTATCAACTTCTATGACAAATTCGTTGAAGAAGTTATTATTCAAAGTCTTAATTCCTTTATTTGCAAGCTTTTGAGATAAATTATGAGCGTTTTTAGCTGACAGATATCCTGCCTGACGGAAGCCTTTTTCTCCCATAAGACTAAGATATAAATTAGCCCAAAGTCCCATTAAAGCTTGGTTTGAACAAATATTACTTGTTGCTTTTTCACGTTTAATATGTTGTTCACGTGTCTGAATTGTTAGTGTAAATGCTTGGTTGCCATCTTTATCCACTGTGCGTCCAGCAAGACGTCCTGGCATTTGCCGCATATATTTTTCTTTACATGCTATAATACCGGCATGAGGCCCGCCAAAACTTAACGGCATTCCAAGTGTTTGAATATCCGCAACTACAATATCAGCTTCTGTAGGAGCTTTTAGTATTGATAATGTTGAAACGTCTACGCAAACTATAAGTAAAGTATCAATAGTTTTTAATTCTGTTATTTCACCATAGAAATTTGGGTTTTGTATAAGCACACAAGCATATTCAGAAGTGTTTGATGGCATTTCATCAAATATATTTATATCAATGCCGTTTGCCCAAGTGTATGTTTTTATTACATCCAAATATTCTGGATTGATTTTATCAGATATAAGAACTTTATTTAACTTCTTTATTCTTACTGCCATAAGAATAGCTTCAGCACAAGCTGTTGCTCCATCGTAGACAGTTGCGTTAGCAATATCCATTCCGGTAAGTCTTGCAATCATCGTTTGAAATTCATACATAATTTGCAATGTTCCTTGAGCGATTTCTGCCTGATAAGGAGTATATGCCGTAAGAAATTCAAATCTGTTTGCAACTTGAGCTATTGCTGCCGGAATGAATTTATTATATATACCTCCACCTAAAAAACTGATGTAATCAGTTTTATTTTTCTTTGAGAAAGATTTAATTTTTCTTTGAGTTTCCATCTCACTCAATGGGTTTTCGAGGTTTAACTTTTCCATTCTTGCAGTTTGAGGAATTTGAGAGAATAAATCCTCAATTTTATTAAGCCCAATATTATTAAGCATTTCTGCTCTTGTGTTTTCATCGTGTACTAAAAAGTTTTTCATTATTCTAATTCTTCTTTATAATCTTCATATTCCAATAAATCATTTTGTTCAGCTTCATCGCCTGTTGCTTCAATTTTAACAAGCCAACCTTTTTCGTAGCTGTCTTCGTTTAAAGTTTCAGGTGCATCAACTAGGGATTCATTAACTTCAATTACTTTACCACTGATAGGCATATAGATTTCTGATGCAGCTTTTACAGATTCTACAGTTGCAAAAGTTTCGCCTTTTTTAAATTCATTACCGTTTTCAGGTAATTCTAAAAACACGATATCTCCGAGTTGTTCTACTGCGTAATCTGTTAGACCTACAGTATAAGTGTCATCCTCATTTTTAAGAATGTATTCGTGAGATTTTGAACATAAAATTTTTTCTGTAATACTCATTTTATTCTCCTATTTTATTTTAATTCTATTTCTTTTGTCGATAAAAGGTCTTTTAACGACTTCGGCATCATGTAATTTTTCCCTTATCATAACTTGAACAGTTGAACCTATGCAAATATTTTTATCATTTTTTACATAAGCAAGAGCAATATTTGCGTTTAGAATTGGTGAAATGCCTCCGCTCGTTATAACTCCAACTTTTTCTCCGTCTTTATAAACTTCATATTCATGGCGTGCAATTGCCTTATCAAGCATTTTTAAACCTATTAATTTTTTCTCGGTTCCGTTTTGAATTTGGTTCATTATAACATTTTTACCGTTGTAATCTTCTTTTTTATCTTTTGGTACGGACCAAGAAAGTCCTGCTTCTATTGGAGTTGTATTTTCATCTAAATCATTGCCGTAAAGATGTAGTGCAGCTTCTAGTCTAAGTGTATCTCTAGCGCCCAAACCTATTGGTTTTATACCAAATTCTTTTCCGTAATCAAGGATTTTATCCCACAATTCTTCAGAAAATTCGTTTTCTACCAAAAGTTCATAACCGTCTTCTCCGGTGTATCCTGTTCTTGAAATAAGCAATTTGCGGTCACAGATTGTCGCTGGTTTGATAGTAAAAGATTCTTGCATTGTATCAAGTCCCATTTTTCTCAAAAGTGCATCAGCTTTTGGACCTTGTACTGCAAGTAATGAATAATTGTGAGATTGGTTATCAATTTTTACGTCTAATCCTTTTTTATTTCTGACCATCCAGTTTAAATCTTCATCAATTCTTGCTGCATTACAAATTACTAAGTAATAATTTATGCCAAGTTTGTAGATTATAAGGTCATCAATAAGACCACCTTTTTTATTAGGTAATTGGCAATATACAGCTTTTTCGTAAGCTAATTTTGAAATATCTTGAGGAACAATCCTTTGTAAGAATGCTAAAGAGTCTTTCCCTGATACAAAAACTTCTCCCATATGAGAAACATCAAAAAGCCCTACATTTTCTCTTACTGTTTTATGTTCTTCGATAATAGATGTATATTGTACAGGCATATGCCATCCTGCAAAGTCCACCATTCTGGCACCTAGTTGTACGTGTTTATCGTGTAAATATGTCTCTTTAGTCATAATCATCCCCCTTATGCGTATATTGTCCTTTTTTTTACGAGAAATGTCAAGCTTGAAAATTTAAGTAAAAGCTATTGTTTATTTAGATTTGCAATAGTTTAATTTTTATACAAAGTTATAACAGGGTTAATGTTAATAAAAAATAAAGCAGGGTTTTTGGTTTACCCTGCTTCTTGAATTTTTTTATATAATTCGATTTGTTTGGCTGAAATGTCTTTTGGTATTACAATTTTGATTTTTGCATTTAAGTTCCCATATCCACCAGCTTTTAATGGTAAACCTAAGTTTTTTAATCTTAACATTTGCCCTGAAGATGTTTTTGGTGGAATTTTTATTCCAATATTGCCGTGTAAGGTTTTGATTTCTTTTTTTGTACCTAATACAGCTTCTGGCGGTGTAATTTCAACTTCTTTTGTCAGGTCAGTTCCATCAATTTCATATTCTTTATCTTGAAAATGTATTATCAAGTATAAATCTCCTGCTTGACCGTAGTTGTCTACTTTCCCTTCACCTTTTAATCTTACTTTTTGACCTTCTTTTACTTCAGGTGGAAGTTTTACTTTTATTGATTTTGTTACGTTTTTAAAGCCGGTTCCCCCGCAGGCTGTACAGTATCCGCCTCCTGGAGGACATTGAGTACATCTTTCCATTTCTGAAAAATTAACACTTATAGGCTTTTGATTGAAGACATCTTTTGCTGTGATATTTAAAGTTTTTGTGATATCTAAATCTTCTTTAGGTGTTTGAGTCCTTCTTGTTCTTTGAGTACGTGCAGATTGGGCTTGTCCTCCAAAGTCAAAACCACCAAAGTTCATTCCTTGAGCTCCTCTTGCTGCACCCCCGCCCATCATATCACCGAATAATGAGCTGAAGAAGTCAGAAAATCCGCCTAAGTCTTCACCATTGAAAGAGTAGCTTTGATATCCGCCATTACCACCGCCAAAGTTGAAGTTTTCAAATCCAGGAGGTGGTGTATAACTTTGTCCTCCCTGCCAGTTTGCACCTAAGCTATCATATCTTTGTCTTTTAGCTTTATCGCCTAATACTTCGTAGGCTTCATTTATATCTTTAAATTTACTTTCAGCTTCTTTTGTTTTGTTTACATCGGGGTGAAATTTTCTTGCAAGTTTTCTATAAGCTGATTTTATTTCAGCTTCAGTTGCGTCTCTTTTTACACCTAATATCTCATAGTAATCTTTGTATTCCATAGTAATCTCCTATTTATAATATAATATAAAATTTCTAAATCATTAGAATAATTAATTATTTTTTAATTTTGCATAAGTATATTAATTAATTGATATTTTTTTTGCTTTGTTATAGTATGAGCATATTAAAGGAGAGGGACTTATGGAGACTTTAGCAAAAAATGAAGGGTTAATTACAAAAATTATAGGTCCGGTTATTGACGTTGAATTTCAAAGTGGTGAATTGCCGGAGATTTATACTGCATTGCATATTACAAAAGATGATGGGACTTATGTAGTAGCTGAAGTTCAGCAAATGCTTGGTTCTAATAAAGTTAGAACAGTTGCGATGTCATCAACAGATGGGCTAAAACGTGGTATGAAAGTTATCAATACTGGTGAACCTATTAAAATTCCTGTTGGTAAATCAATATTAGGAAGAATTTTGAATGTTGTAGGTGACCCTGTTGATGAGTTGGGGCCTGTTGAAACTGATACTTATCTTCCAATTCACAGGCAATCTCCAAGTCTTGTTGATCAAAATACGAATATTGAAATTTTAGAGACTGGTATTAAGGCGATTGACTTACTTCAACCTTATCAAAAGGGTGGAAAGATTGGCCTATTTGGTGGTGCCGGTGTTGGTAAAACTGTTTTGATTATGGAATTAATCCATAATATTGCGCACGAACACTCTGGAGTATCAGTATTTGGCGGTGTTGGTGAAAGAACTCGTGAAGGTAATGACCTTTGGAATGAGATGAAAGAATCTAACGTAATCGATAAAGTTGCATTGATTTACGGACAGATGAATGAGCCACCGGGAGCAAGAATGAGAGTTGGTCTTTCTGCTTTGACTGCGGCTGAATATTTTAGAGATTTTTCAAAACAGGATGTACTTTTATTCATTGATAATATATTCAGATTTACTCAGGCTGGTTCGGAAGTATCTGCTCTATTAGGTCGTGTTCCTTCTGCCGTAGGTTATCAGCCAACATTAGCAAACGAGATGGGTGAATTACAGGAAAGAATTACATCTACCAAGGATGGTTCTATTACGTCAGTTCAGGCAATTTATGTTCCAGCTGATGACTTGACAGACCCGGCTCCTGCAACAACTTTCTCTCACTTGGATGCATCAACAGTATTATCAAGAAATATTGCGTCTTTAGGTATTTATCCTGCTGTTGATCCTCTTGAATCAACTTCAAGAGCCCTAGATCCTAATATTATTGGTGAAGAGCATTATAATGTTACTAGAAAAGTTCTTGAAATACTTCAAAAATATAAAGAGCTTCAAGATATTATCGCTATTTTGGGTATGGATGAACTTTCAGAAGAAGATAAAGAGACTGTAAACCGTGCAAGAAAAATTCAAAGATTCTTATCTCAACCATTCTTTGTTGCTGAACAGTTCTCAGGTATTGCAGGTAAATATGTAAAACTTGAAGATACAATCAAAGGCTTTAAAGAAATTATTGAAGGTAAGCACGATGATCTTCCTGAACAGGCTTTCTATATGGTAGGTACTATTGAAGAAGCTGTTGAGAAAGCTAAAACTCTTAAAGCATAGAAGGTTTTAAAGACAAGTTAGGTTTGGATTTAAATTCAAACCTAACTGTCATATTAGAAGGTAAATATTTATGCATTTAAAAATAATTACACATGAAAAAGTAGTTTTTGATGAAGATGTTGATTCAATCCAGACAAAAGGTGTTGATGGTGAATTTGGAGTATTGAAAGGTCACGTACCTATTATGTCTGCATTAGATATTGGAGTTACGAAAGTTACTCAAGGCGAGAAGTCAAAATGTTTTACGACTATGGGCGGAGTCTTTCAATTCAAAGATGAAGAAGGTATTATTTTAACTAATACTGCTGAATCCGGAGATGAAATTGATGTTGCAAGAGCTAAAGAAGCTTTAAAGCGAGCTCAAGCTCGATTAGCTGAGCGTGATGCAGAAATCGATGCTAAAAGAGCTGAAGCTGCAGTCGCTCGTGCCATGGCTAGACTTAAAGCTACTTTGAATGAATAATGCTTTATTATTTATTTTAAAATTTCCAAGGGTAATCGTCTGGAACTTTCCAGCCGTTTTCTTGAATTAGTGCGGCACATGCGTGTCTATAGGATGCATCATTGTTAGAGCAACTTTGCATTTTAGCTTCATGGGTTCTATTTGCAGCATCAGGTTCGATAATTCGTTTGCTTGGTTTGTAAACAAACAAAAAAGAATTTATGCCATCATATTTTCCATATTCACAACGTGAACTATTTACGCAATAAAAAATGTATAAAGCAGTCGCGTCTGTGCCACCAGAGGATATTCTTAGATATGAGTTAAATGTACTGCCATCATTAAAAATTGCTTTATAATATGTTCCGTTATATTCTTCTGTTTTTAATGTTTTAATGTATTTTGTAATATTAGTTTGAAACCATTTCTTCACATATTCAGCATTTTGATTGTTTGTGAGCTCAGATGTATCAAAACTAATTTCCTCATTTTCAGAAATAGATTGTTTTAGCGCTTGATTCATAACAGAATAAAACTTTGCCAGTTTTGTTTCAACTTCTTGTTTTCTGTATTTTTGTGTTAATTGTGGTAATGTCAGAGCTGCTACTATTCCTATTATTCCTAATGTAATTAAAACTTCTGCAAGCGTAAATCCGAAATTTTTAAGGTATGCGCTTTTGACCATATCTCCTCCCAAAATAATGCCTATGTATCAATATTATATACTTATAGGGCATAAAAATCAAGCTATAGTATGCTTATTAATCCATTATTAATTTTGAATTATTTAACTATTATATTTTTTGAATGGAGGTTAGATGGATTTAAAAAAGAATTTAGGCAAACGAATACAGGAGCTTAGAAAGAATCAGGGTATAACTCAAGAAAAATTGGCGGAGAAAATAAGTATTGATATTACTAGCCTTAGTAAAATAGAAACCGGTAGAAATTATCCTCAGCCTGAAACTCTTGAAAAAATAGCATTAGCTCTATCTGTAGATATTGAAGATTTGTTTAAGTTTAGAAATAATCTAACAAAAGATGATTATTGCAAATTAATTTATAAGAATATTGATCTATTAAAAAATAATGAGGAAAAATTGAAATTTATATATATAGTTTCATCTTCTCTTGTTTAGAGTATAATTTTGTCTATGGAAAAGACGTTTTGGAATATTTACAAGACTTTTTTTAAAGTTGGAACTTTGTTATTAGGCGGAGGGTATGTTATTTTACCCTTGCTTCAGAGTGAGCTTGTAGAAAAGAAAAACTGGGTCAATCATGATGAATTGTGTGAATATTATGCTCTAGGTCAGAGTGTTCCTGGAATTATAGCTGCAAATATGTCTATATTTGTAGGTTATAAGCTATTACGTCAAAAGGGTGCATTTGCTGCAGCTACTGGTATTATTACTCCTGCATTTCTTGCTATTGTTTTGATTGCAAAAATTCTTCAAGAATTAATTAAATATCAATTTATAAAAAGTATATTCTGGGGTGTAGGAGTTGGTGTTGTAATCCTTGTGATTCTCGCTGTGAAAGAAATGTGGAAAAAAAGTATCGTCGATAAATTTTCTTTTGCTATTTTCATATCAGCATTTATTTTATCTGCATTTTTAAAAGTGTCTCCTGCGATTATAATAATAGCTTCCGCTATAGCTGGAATTATCTATAAATTAAGATTAGACAAACAAAAAGGAGATAATCAATGTTAATATATCTCCATTTATGTTTTGAATTTTTCAGAATAGGTTTATTTTCTTTTGGTGGTGGTTATGCGACATTACCGTTTTTGTATCATATAGCTGATACTTATCATTGGTATACTCCGCAGCAGTTATCAGATATGATTGCTGTATCTTCGATTACTCCTGGTCCAGTTGGGGTTAACGTTGCAACTTTTGCAGGGTTTTCTACTGCAGGAATTTTAGGGGCTTTAATTGCTACGACATCTGTTATTTTACCATCTTATGTTCTAGTAATTATTATTTCAAAACTTTTAGAAAAATTTAAGTCTAATAAAAAAGTTCAGGCTGCTATTTATGGTTTGAAACCTGCAGGCTGCGGACTTTTATCTGCTGTTGCTTTGAATATTTTTAGTGATAATGTGAAAAGTTTGTTTGGTGTTGGATTATTTTTAATCTTGTTAATTATGAGCTTTCAACAAAAAAGAGATCCGTTATTTTATCTTGGAATATCCGCTGTAGTAGGGTTAGTAGCCGGTTATTTTCATATGGTATAGTTGATAATAACAATATAATAATGTATAATATATAATAAAGAAATTGAATTAGATAAAAAGGAGGATGTATGCAAAAACCAAATATAGAGAGGATTTCGGGGGGGGGGGGCTACCGACTAACAGTTAGGATAAGCATTTCCGACTTAGACCTCCGATTGAAAGAAAAGAGCTAAAGATTAAGCCGTGCCAACAGTCACGGTGATTTTTGATGTAAAAAATGTTAAAATAAGAAATAGTATATAAACGGAGGAAAAATGAAAAAGAGAAATGCTTTTACCTTAGCAGAAGTTCTGATAACATTGGGTATAATCGGAGTTGTAGCAGCGATGACATTACCGACATTAGTCCAAAAACATCAAAAGAAAGTGATAGCAACAAGATTAAAACAAACATATAGTCAATTATATCAGGCTTTAAATATGGCTCAGGCCGATTATGGTGATATGAAAAATTGGGATGTAAATGATAATTATGGAACATCAATTGATCCGGATAATATTCAAAGTTCACAAATGGCAGAAGTTTTTGCAGAAAAATATTTTACTCCATATTTGAAACATATAGGTAATCCCAGACGAGATAAGCTTAAAAATCTTGGATATACTGATTATAATGGAAAAAACGGAGTTGTATATATTTCAGCAAATAATAATGGCTATTGTTTAGAATTACCTAATGGTGTTTCTTTAATTTTTGGTTATGATGGTACAACAACGAATTATTCATTACCTATTATATTTGTAGATATTAATGGAAAGGCAAAACCAAATATAGTTGGACGAGATTTATTTATGTTTACATTGGATTCAGTAAGTAATATGAAGATTTTGCCTGCAGGACATCAGTATGATCGCACAAAGCTTCTTCAAAGATGTTCCAGCAGTGCAAGTTGTGGTGCAAATTTAGGATGTACTGCACTTATAATGAAAGATGGATGGGAGATAAAAGATGATTATCCTTGGTAATCGCTTCTGTTGATTATTCTATATTGCAGGGTTTGCATAAGATGGGTTTGTTTTATGATATCAGACTCATCTAGGTCCGCTATAGTTCTTGCAAGTTTCAAAATTCTGTCATAACGTCTGCCAGAAAGTTGATATTTTACTATTGCAGCTTTGAATATATCTTCGCAAGCTTTATCTATTTTGCAATATTTTTTGATAAGCTTAGTCGTAAGTTCAGAGTTTGTAAGAATTCCGTCATTTTTGTAGCGTTCTTTTTGGATATTCCTTGCTTTTATTACTCTTTTACGAATATCTTTTGATGATTCTGCTTCTTGGTTATTATAGTTAAGTAGTTCTTCTGCGGTTAGACGTGGAACTTCGATTTGTAAATCAATTCTGTCTAACAACGGTCCTGATAGTTTTGATAAATATCTGTTAATTTGGAATTCCGAGCAGGTGCATTGTTTTTCTTTGTCACCAAGAAATCCGCAAGGACAAGGATTCATAGCTCCTAGCAATATAAATTTTGCAGGATATTTTATTGAAAGTTTTGCTCTTGATATTACTATTTCATTATCTTCAAGTGGTTGACGAAGAGTTTCAAGTACATTCCTTGGAAATTCTACCATTTCATCAAGGAATAAAACCCCTCTATGTGCTAGTGTAATTTCTCCGGGTTTTGGGTTTGTTCCGCCTCCTATAATTCCGTTTGCTGATGCAGTATGATGTACAGTTCTAAAGGGGCGTTTTGTAATTAGCGGCTCATTTTCTGTTAGTAATCCAGAGATACTGTAAATTTTTGTGAGCTCAAGAGCTTCTTCAAGTTCAAGCGGAGGTAGTATTGATGGAAAACACTTGGCCATAAGTGTTTTCCCAGATCCTGGAGAACCAGTCATTAGTATGTTATGTCCGCCTGCAGCCGCAATTTCTAAAGCTTTTTTGGCTTTTTGTTGACCTTTTACATCTTTAAAATCGTATAAAAATTCTTCTTGTGTAATTGAATTTAAATAATTATTAATATCTATTTTCGTTGTACTTATAGGATTTTCGATAAAGTGGTTTACAACATCAGAAAGAGTTTCGGCACCGAAAATATTTACACCGTCCACAAGTGCAGCTTCTTTTGCATTTGCAACTGGTACAATAATATTATGAATTCCGGCTTCTTTAAAACCTAATACAAGCGGTAAAACTCCGGTGATTCCTCTCAAACTTCCGTCAAGAGATAATTCTCCTAAGAATCCGTAATTTTTAACTTTTTCAATATCAATTATACCTTCCTCAACTAGGATACCTACTGCAATAGGTAAATCAAAATTTGAACCTTCTTTTTTTAAGTCCGCAGGTGCAAGATTGATTACAACTTTTTTGCTTGGAAAGGTGTAGTTAGAATTTTTGATTGCAGAACGAACTCTAATTTTGGCTTCATTGATTGCAGCATCAGGAAGTCCTACGATTGTGACGTTTGGAAGTGAATTGATTATATCTGTTTCAACTTCAACAATGTGTGCGTTTAGACCAATTACGGTTGCAGTTTTTACTTTATTAACCATATTCTGATTATATTACAAACATAATATATGTTATAGGTCCTATTCACTTTTTCTTTTTGTTGCGAAGTAAAAAGAAAAAGTGAACCGAAAAAGAAAAACTCGCTGACTTTCCAGCAATACCATTCTGGCATTGCAAGACCAAATTGCTGTTCGTGAAAAGCTTTAGCTTTTCACCACTTTGCTCGCTATTGTGCTTCGCACACGCTCGCTAAATATTTGCCGAACGTGCACAATTTATTGTGCGATAGTGAGGCTTGAACGGTTAAATGCGTTAGTATTTAACGACATCCATTTGATTTTGCATCGCTTTGCGATGCAATGAGTTAGCGTTTTTCTCTTTCTTTGGTTCATTTCTTTCTCTTTTACTCGCAATAAAAGAGAAAGAAATGAATAGGAAGATAACATATATTATGTATTTTTATAGTAAAATAAATTGTATGGAAAAGATGAAAAATATATTAGCTATAAATTTTGGTGGAATTGGTGATGAAATATTCTTTTTGCCAACTTTAATTTCGTTGAAAAAAGAATTTCCAAATTCTAAAATTACACTTGCGCTTGAACCTAGAAGCAAAAGCGTAAAGGATTTAACAGATACTATTGATAATTTATTTTTGATAGATGTAAAAGGTAAGAATAAATATATTGAACTATTAAAGCTTATTTTAAAAGCCAGATTTGGAAAGTTTGACATTGTAATTTCATCTGGTGGAAATAAATTGATAAGTATTTTATTGTGGCTTACCGGAATAAAAGAACGTTATGGTTATGATACAGGAGCTTTGAGTAAAAAGCTTCTTACAAAAGCAGTTCCCTTAAATAAAAATCAATATGCTTGTGATATGTATCACGATTTAATCACACCAATAACATCTCATAAAACTTATTTGCCAGAGATAAATGTAGAACCTCAAGAAAAAATCCAAAATTCGGTTCTTATTCATCCAGGAGTAAGTAAATTGAGTGTGCAAAAAGGAATGATAAAGACCGTTCCGGCTGAAACTTGGGCAGAGGTTGTAGATTTGCTTCAAGAAAAAGGTAAGCACGTTATTCTTGTTGGAGGGCCTGATGATAGAGAGTGTATCGAAACTATTCGTGCAACCGTAAAAAATAAGAATTTCGAAGATTGGTTTGGAAAAACTAAAAGTTTAAAAGATTTAGGTAATCTAATCGCAAAGGCTGAAAAATTTCTTTGTTCAGATTCAGCTCCTTTACATGTAGCTGTAGCATTGAAGACAAGAACATATGTTATTTTTGGTCCTACAGATGATAAAAAATTGATTCCGCAGTCTGAAATAGTCACTCCAATTAAGGCATCTGATAATTGTCCTATAAAACCATGTTTGTGGGAACATAGGCAGACAACTTGTGCTGCATTGGATTGTTTAAAAATTTCTGCGCAAGATATTGTAAATAAAATATTATTAGTTTAAAATTTTTTTGTACCCCAAATTTGAAAGGAATAAGAAATGAAAGTTCAAAGTATTAATGCAAATTACCCCTCATCTACGACTTTTGGAGCTTATCGTAGAGAAAATACTATGTCACAAAAGATGTTTAATGTTATTTCTGAATATCCAGCTGTAAAAGCTTTTGGAGAAAAGTATAATGCGAATATCGGTTTGAGAGCATTTTTTAGTAAAAAAGATACTAAAAGACAACAACTAGCTTTAGTTTTAGAGAATATAGAACCAAAGTCATTTTTTGGTAAAATTAAACACATGTTTACTAAGAAACCTGAAGAATCAATTGTATTGAAAACTAGAGCGACTAATGAAGATGATTTTATGGCATATATAGCTAATCAGCATTCAGATAGTTTATTTAATATTTATAAAAAATAATAAAAAAGCCCTTTTATAAGGGCTTTTTTGTTAAAGATGTTTAAATGAGTTTTTATCTTAAATTCCAACGCTAAGTCCTGCACATAAATTGATACTTTGCCCTGTAATTCCTTTTGCATCTTCTGATATTAAGTATTTACAAAGCTTTGCAACTTCTTCCGGTTTTACAAAACGTTTTTGAGGAATACACTCAATAATTTCTTCTTTTGAAAATTCGCTATCTTCAATAGAATTCATTCCTAGATCAGTTTCTACCCATCCAGGATTAATTGTGTTAACTGTAATGTTATATTCAGCAAGTTCCAATGCTAAAGCTTTTGTTAGACCGATAAGACCCGCTTTGCTTGATGAATATAAACTAGCATAAGCCTCGCCCATTACTCCTGATATAGAGCCTATATTTATAATACGCCCCCATTTATGTTGTTTCATAAATGGTACAACTGAAGAAATTAATTTTACAGGAGATAATAAGTTTGTTGCAAATATTCTTTCAATATCTTCTTCTTTGCTTGAATCTATTGCCCCATAAATGTATTCACCTGCATTATTGATTAATACATCTATGTCATTTTCTATTATAAATTTCTGCAATAAATGTATATCCTTTATAAGGTCACAGGTGCAATAGCCTTTCGCTCCAATAGTTTTCAATGCATTCTCGTTTCTCCCAGTAACGAAAATGTTTCCAATAGAGATTAATTCGTTCGCAATTGCTCGTCCAATTCCTTTTGAAGCTCCGGTAACCAGTATATTCATTATTAAAATCCTTCTAAAAATTGTTTTGTAATATATGATGCCATAAAAATTCCGGCACAACTTGCAACAAATGGTGTTGATGCTGGTGTTATTTTTGTAAATTCAATATTTTCACCGCTTTTTGTCGTAATACTTTCTGTTTCAGAAATCTTTTCTCTAACAAACGGTTTTTCTCTGCTAGCTACAACAGTGATTCCTTTTTCAATTCCTCTTTTTTTTAGTTGATAAATTATATTAGAAACAAATGGAGCATTTTTATTTTCAATTTCAGAAATATCACAGATGTATAGTTTGGTTGGGTCAATTCTATTTCCTGCACCCATTGAACTAATAACCGGAATATTTTTATTCACGCAAGTTTCAAGCAGATTTATTTTTGAACGCATTGTATCAATTGCGTCTGCTACAAAATTGACATTTCCAAAATCGTTATCAGTATAAAAATCATCGATAATATTTATTTTGATTTCAGGATTAATATCTTTTAACCGCTTATTAAATAATTCAGTTTTAGCAATTCCTACAGTAGAGTTTAAAGCTATAATTTGACGATTAATATTAGAGGTTGAAACTTTGTCAAAGTCAATAATTGTTAGTTCACCAATTCCCGCTCTTGCCAAGCTTTCCGCACAAAAACCTCCTACACCGCCAAGTCCGAAAACTGCAACGTGTTTTGTTTTAAGTGTATTTTGATTGTTCTCGCCCCAATATAGGCAATTGCGTGAAAAGATTTCCAATGGGAAACTTCTTTCTTATTTTATAATTCCAAATCCTAAAAGGAATGTGCATACTACAAAAATTCCTGCGAAAATTGCAGTAACTTTATTAAGCCCTTTTTCTGCACTTTTTTGTGATGAAAATATATGAGAAGCCCCGCCGATCCCTGCGATTCCATCACCTTTAGGAGAGTGAAGCAATATTAATATAACGAGCATAATTGCAGAAAGAATTTGTAATATCCAGATAAATGTAACCATTTTTTATTTAGTCTCCTTTTTCTTGTTTGAAATGAAATGTGCCCGTTTAGAATTAAGTTTAATATTCTCAAAAGTATAAAGTCTTGCCGGACGTTTTGATGAAGATTTTGTATATTCATCAAGTTCTATCAAGCCATCTGTAGATAAAGCTTTTTTTCTGAAATTACGTTTATCAAGCTTTTTCTCCATTATTAATTCATAAGACTTTTGCATTTCAGTCAGTGTAAATTTTTCGTTTAATAATTGATAGCACACAGGGCAAATTTCAAGTCTTTCACGGGTTCTTTTTAGAGAATATTCAATAATTTCTTTGTGGTCGAATGCAAGAGGAGGAAGATTTGATACTTTATGCCATCCAAGTTCAGGTGTGGATGTAATTTTTATATCTTCAGCTCTAACGAGTGCGAAGTATGCACAGGTTATAACTCTGGCATTTGGGTGACGAAGAGGATCTCCGAATGTATAAAGCTGTTCAAGATAAATGTTATCAACATTTGTACGTTCTTTTAAAACTCTTAATGCAGCTTGATCCAAGTTTTCGGATAATCTTACATACCCCCCGGGAATTGCCCATTTGTCTTTGAATGGTTCGTTAAGTCTTTTTACTAACAATACTTGAATTGCATTGTTTATAATTGTCAAAATAACTACGTCGACTGTGATTTCGTGTGTTTTTGTCTCATTAAACATAATATTCTCTTACCCTTAAACCATCGTACTATAAAAATAAAGTTTTACATAAGTTAATAATAATTATTGTTAATATTTTTTTACATCACAATCTATAAAAAGTCAATTTCTTAAGAGTTAAATACTTTATATATATAACGGGGATTAATTGGGAAAATTATGTACGGAATGAATTTTTTATTTGGTAATAATTTCGGATTTGGCGGTTTTGGCTTCGGCTGTTGCTGCTACCGTCCAATGCCAATGGTGAATCCTTTTATGTTAGGTGCAATGCAGGGTTATACTTCTGCAATGTGTGCTTATTCAATGATGGGTGGAATTTTTTCCACTCCATCATTGGCAAATTTTAATATGTATTCTCCATATCAAAATTCCTATAATAACTACAATTATAATAACTATAATAATTTTTCTCAGAATCCTTTTACAAATATGCCAATGCTTTCTTTGGATGGAATTTTAGCAGAATCTCAAGCTGCTGTACAAAACTTGCAGAATGCAATGAATCCAGGAGCAGTAGATTCTAATAGCAGTACTGGTTTGTCTCAAACTCAATCTGTATCAGCAAAAGGAAATGAATTAAAATCAAATCCAGATTTTATGTATAAAATTCAAAAGGTTGCAAAAAATTTAAATTGTGATCCTAACGATTTGTTGTCAGTTATGAATGCAGAATCAGGACTTGATCCTGCTGCTGAAAATAAGTCAGGTAAAGGTGCTGTCGGTTTAATTCAGTTTACAAGTGTTGCGATTGAAGAATTAAATAATCATGGTGTTTCTATTACAAAAGAACAATTAAAATCAATGGATGCTGTAAAACAGTTAGATTACGTTGAAAAATATTTGCAAATAGCAAAACAATATAGTTTTTCAGCTGATGCAAAATTATCAGCAGGAGATTTGTATGCAATTATTTATCTTCCTGGTCGTGCAAATAGAGAAGTCTTAACTTCTCAAGGTGAAAATTATTATGATTGGAATAAAGGTTTAGATATAAATAAAGATGGACAAATTACAAAATCAGAATTAACTCAGCGTGTAAATAATTTTAGAGTAGCTTTTGTTGCGTAACTTAATATTACAATTTGAAATATTTCGTTGAAGTTAAAATTCTTTTCGTGTATTGTCATGGAATAATGCTGATTATCAGGAAGGAATAGTTAATGGAAAAGGGATATGTAGAAAACGGCTTTATTGTCGACTTATCAAATGCTCAAAAAACTTCTGAAATAATTTATGAGTTAAGTAGAATTCTTGATATGCCTGAAGCAAAGAGTAAAAAAGTTTGCCTAAAGTTAGGTGATGTTGACTTGAATATCTCTGAGCTTATAAGCATAAGAGCTTTGATAGAGACAATGGATTCAGAAATAGAGTTTATCCAAACTTCTTCAAAAACAACTGAAGAAGCTGCAAACGATTTGGAAATCAAAATTTCTAAAATCGAAAATGTTGTTCCAGCTTTGGATATAAATGCTAAAGAGGAAGAAAACCAAACTGTTAATGCAGAATTAGAAACGGCTTTGGATAAAATATTCGGTGATGGTGATTTTGAAGAACGTTATCCGGAAGAGGAAGAAGAACCTAAACAAGCAGAAGAATCAAAAGAAATTGAAATTCTGGAACTTGAAGATGGTTATGATAAAGACGAAATTAGAAAGTATAATAAAGAGACTGAAAAGTTTCCAACTTTATACATACATAGAACACTTCGTTCAGGTCAAAGTATTTCCTCTGAAGGTAATATTGTAATAATTGGTGATGTAAATCCTGGAGCAGAAATTATTGCAAAAGGAGATATTACAGTGTGGGGAATTTTAGGTGGAATTGCTCATGCTGGTTCTGATGGAAATACATATTCAAGAATTAGAGCATTAAAACTAAATGCTATTCAGTTGAGAATAGGTGATATTTTTGCAAGACGTCCTGATACTGTAAATACACCATATATTCAGCGCTCTGAATATTATGTTCCGGAAGAAGCAAGAGTTAATAAAAAACATATTGTTATATATAAATTACATGAAGAATAAGCGTGAGGAGAAAGATATATGCCATTATGTATAGAACCAATCCAATCGCAATCTAAAGAAATAAAAGGAGAAACCATGAGTGGTCGAGTAATAGTAATTACATCAGGTAAAGGCGGAGTAGGTAAAACAACTACCAATGCTAACATTGGTACAGCTCTTGCACGTGCCGGTAAAAAAGTCGTTATGATAGATACTGACTTGGGATTAAGAAATTTAGACCTTTTGCTTGGTCTTGAGAATAGAATTGTTTACACAATTGTAGATGTTGTAGAAGAACGCTGCAAGTTGAAACAAGCATTAGTAAAAGATAAAAAGAACCCTAATTTATGTCTTTTAGCTGCTGCGCAGACTCGTGATAAAACCGCAGTTACAGAAGAACAGTTGAAAAATATTTGCGAAGAACTGAAAAAAGATTTTGATTTTATTTTGGTAGATTGTCCTGCAGGTATTGAGCAAGGTTTCCAAAATGCAGTAGCTGGTGCTTCTGAAGCAATTGTTGTAACAACCCCTGAGATGTCAGCTGTTCGTGATGCTGATAGAATAATCGGTCTTTTAGAAGCTAGAGAAGAAATTAAATCATATAAACTTCTATTAAACAGAGTTCGACCAAACCTTATCAAGTCAAATGATATGATGAGCGTTGATGATGTTGTAGAAATTCTTTCAGCTGATTTAATTGGTATAATCCCTGAAGATACAGGTATTATTACTTCAACCAATAAGGGTGAGCCAATTGTTAATGACGATAAATCTTTGGCAGGGAAAGCTTATAACAATGTAGCAAGAAGAATCATCGGTGAGGATGTTCCTTTCTTAAATCTTGAAGAGGATAACAGTATGCTTGGAAAAGTTAAAAGATTCTTTTCTGGATTAATGGGTAAGGAGAAGTAAGATGAAAGATATTTTTACAGATTTTTATAACACAATATTAGGCTTCTTCCGTCAAACCGAAAAGAAAGAAGAAAATGCAAAAGACGTAGCATGTAATAGACTTAGAGTTGTTTTAATGCAGGATAGGACCAATCTTACTCCTGAATTGCTTCAAAGAATGAGACAAGAACTTATCGAATTGCTTTCAAAATATGTAGAAATGGATAAAGATGCTTTGGAACTTAACTTTGAACAGGAAGGTAACCAAATGGCATTAATGCTTTCAATTCCAGTTTTGAGAGCTAAAGAAGAATCTGAAATCGATGAAGCTGAAGAATCTGTTTCTGAAGATGAAAATTCTGAAGATGTTTCAGATGAAGAACAATCCGATGAAGATAGTGAAACAGAAGATCATTCAGATGACGATGAGTCTGAAGAAAATTCTGCTGAAGATATTGAAATTGTTGAAGAGGAAGCAGAAGAAAACGATAAAGCAGAAAAGTAAGCTAATAAAATATAAAGAGCATATTTATGAAAAATAAAGCAACAGATTTGTTGCTTTATTTTTGTATGTAAAGTATTGTAAAACACTTAAAAACCTTTGCGAATTCTATTATACAGCTCTATTCTAAAAATTTGTCCTTAAAGTTTTTTTTTAATATATCCGATAGCAAATTTAGTAGGCAAATCTGAATGGAGTGAATCAATGAGTGAAATTAATCTCGGAAGGTTAGGTAAAAATAAAATTGATACAGAACAATTAAAAGCTGGTTTAAAGCAATCAGATATGAATAAATCTGAGTATCAGATTATTTTTTCTAAAATAGATACTGACAAAAACGGATTAATTGATCAAAATGAGATGAACGCTTTTACTGAGAGTCTTCAACTAAGTGCAGGTAATTCAAGATTAAATAATACAGAAGCGAATAAACTCTTAAAAAATATTGGAGCAGAAGATGTTAATGCAAATGATTTATTTGAGTTTTTGCAAATAGGAGTAGAGCAGAGTAAAAATATTAAATCCTCGCAAAATATATCTTTAGGTGGAGATAATTTTGTAATCAATATTGAATATCAAGCTGATGAAAATGGAAATATAAATTCTTCTCTTTATAATATGAATGGGAAGAAAATAAGTGATACCGTAAAAGATAAAAATTCAGTAGAATTTACAACAGTATATTCTGAAGATGGTACAATCTCTCATTATGAAAGAAAGCAAGGTTCAGTGAGAGAATTTATTGATACTTCTAACAGACTTGTAAAAAAAGAGATTACAAAGGCTGAAGGAGTCCAAGATACTGTTTCTTATGAGTATGCAGAGAATGAAACTAAGCCATATAAAGAAACATCAGTTCTAGCAGATGGGACTATAACAATTAAAGAAAAGGATTACACAACAACCGTGAAGCCCGATGGTACAATAGTTTCAGACGATCCTCAATTCAATCCTCCAGTGGCGGAAGAGGAGCATAATGGTCAAAAGTTACCTAGCGGAAGAATTTTAATTACAGAACAAGATGAAAATGGTAATCCTGTAACTTATATAAAAGAAAATGAAAATTCTGAGCCCGTAAGAATTCGATATGATAAAGATGGCAACATTTTATCAAATGCAAAAGAAGGTGAAAGCTTTGCAAGAACTGCTAAACGTTTAGGAATTGAAAAAAATACCCCTGAGTATGAAAAATTTAAAGAATTAAATAAAAAAGCTGCACAAAAAGGGTGGTTTGTTGTTGGCGCTGAAGTAAAAATTCCTGCTGGTATGGAAGATAAAATAAATCTCGAAGGGTTAAATGTTGATGCTCATGCAGAAATAGATAAATATAATGACAAGATAGGAAATGTTAAGCCTACAAAACCTGTAACACAAACCCCTTCTACTCCTGCAGGCCCAACTAAACCTACAACCGAAACTACACCAACTAAACCTGTAAGTGTTCCAACAACACCAACAGCTCCTACTGCAGCAACAGCTCCTACTGCAGCAACAGCTCCTACTGCAGCAACAGCTCCTACTGCAGCAACAACCCCTACTGCAGCAACAACTCCTGCACCTACGCAGGCAACCAAACCAACAGGAGCAGAACCTCCATCTGAACCTAAACCACCAGTTCAAGATGTCGAAGCCAGACCCTCAAAAGATGTGGTAAATTCTTTGATTGATGATATTTATGCAACAACAGCAATTGGATTACCAACTACAGGTAAGGATATAGAAAAGCATATCAAAGAAATAAATTCAAGTAATGTTGATGAAGTTTTAGCTTTATATAAAAAGACAAATAAAGATAAAGAGTCATTGTTTGATGCAATCCTTAGTGAAGTCGGTTTATCTGTTTCAGTTAGAACCAAATATATAAATCACATAAAAGATGCAATGATACAAAGTGCAAAAAAACAAGGCAAATATACAGATGATATTTCTGCTGATTTTGATAAAGAGCTAAAATATCAAATGACAAAAATAGGTTTTGCTGGTTCTAGTTATCTGGACTCATTTGTAGATAAATTAAATGATAGGAAACCTGTTGATAAGAATAGTCCAAAACCTAACGGGAAAATAGATAGAGATTTCAAACAAGGGCATACTGGCGATTGTTGGCTTGTAGCATCAATCAAAGCTATAGCTTTAACTCCTAAAGGGCTACAGCTGCTTAATGATTCGATAAAATTGGACAATGCAGGCAATGTTATTGTAACCCTTAAGGGGGTTGGTAAAACTTATAAAATAACTCCAGAGCAACTTGCGGGCAATACTCAATTCAGTTCTGGCGATATGGATGTGCGAGCTTTAGAAATAGCTATGGATAGGTATTTTATCGAAGAACGAGGTGTTCGTAATAGAGTTGATTTAAATGGTAATAGAGAACATGTAGCCTTTAATTTGCTAACAGGTAAAGGTGGAAAAAATATATTAAGTGATACTTATGGCAGAATTCCTGATATTTGGATATCTGATAATCAAATTGATAATTTTAATAAAGAAAATCATATAGCTTGTGTATCTGCGGTAGGTAAAGATAATTTGACTTTTGGCGATCCTAACGAGGGAAGTCAAATAACTCTACACTCGCAACACGCATATGCCGTAAAAGGATCAGATGCGGAAAATGTTTATTTAATAAATCCATGGAATACTTCAACTGTTATTACAGTTCCTCGAGATAAGTTTAAAGAATTTTTTAACATGATAGATGAATTTGATTTGTAATTTGAAGTCTGTCAAAAAAATAAAAGCCGATTTTTCGGCTTTTATTTTTTTGTAACAAATTTGAAACAAAGGCGCAAAATTTCTGTTGACAGGTGTTTATGTTTGTACTACTATCGATATGCTTGGAATAGTATGTTTACAAAACCGAAATATTTTATAAATAGCTAGCTCTAAGCAATATAAGGCTGGGATGCCTTTTTAAACTCCCAAAATTGTGTAGTAATACAGAAAAGAAAAGGAATAAAAATGGCAAGCACAAAAAGACAAAGAATCAGAGTTTGTTTGAAAGCTTATGATCACAAATTGATTGATGTATCTTCAGACAAAATTGTTGAAACAGCAAAAAGAACAGACGCTAAAGTAGCAGGCCCAATTCCTTTACCTACAAAAAGACGTATATATTGCGTTCTTCGTTCACCACACGTTGATAAAAAGTCTCGTGAACATTTTGAATTAAGAACACACAAACGTATTATTGATATATACGAACCAACTCAACAGACAACTGAAGAGTTAAGCAGATTAGATTTACCTGCTGGTGTAGATATTGAAGTTAAATTGTAATTTTAATAACCGGCATTTGAAAATTAAATAAGCATTATGCATATAATGTGAACTGCGACCGATTGAACTGTTAATTAAATAGTTGTAATCGGAACAACCGAAAGGTTGTGGGGTGTAAGTCCCCGAGAGGTAAAGTAATTAAGCAAGACGTAGCGCTCGCAAGAGAAAATGCAAACCCGAATAAGGGGTGGAATTGTGTCCACACCAAGTAGGGGGAGCAGGAAAGGTAAAATATGACACTAGGTGTAATAGGTAAAAAACTAGGAATGACACAAATTTTTGACGAACAAGGATTAGCAATTCCTGTAACCGTTATTAAAGTTGATGACATCGTTGTAACTCAAGTTAAAACAGTTGAAACTGACGGATATAATGCAATCCAAGTTGGTACAATCCCTGCAAAAGAAAAACATTTAACAAAAGCAGAAATCGGTCATTTTAAAAAGAATAATCTTGAAAATTATAGACATCTTCAAGAATTCAGAGTTGATAACCCTTCTGACTACAAAGTAGGTGACAAAATTGAATTGTCAGTACTAGAAAATGTAGAAAAAGTTGATGTAACAGGAAAATCAATAGGTAAAGGTTTCCAAGGTACAGTAAAAAGATGGAACTTTGGCAGAGGACCAATGGGTCACGGTTCTAAAAACCACAGAGAACCAGGTTCAATTGGTGCAGGTACAACTCCAAGCCGTGTTATCAAAGGTAAAAGAATGGCTGGAAACATGGGTAACGAAAGAGTTACTATTACTAAATTGAAATTAGTTAAAGTAGATGCTGATAAAAAATTAGTTTTAGTAAAAGGTTCAGTTCCAGGATGTGAAGGCAGATTGGTAACAATCGTTCCAACAAGAACAAAATGGAATTAATCCCCGTTAAAATAAACAAAGATTACAATATACTTGCCACATAAAGCGATTTGAATAAAATCAGCAAGAGGTAAGAAAGGATAAGGAAAATAAAATGTCAAAAGAAATATTAAGTACAAATGGAGAAAAATTAGGCGAAATCACTTTGAATGAAGCTGTTTTCGGCGTTGAACCAAATTTGCACGTAATGCACTTAGCATTAAGAAGACAATTAAATAACGCACGCCAAGGTTCAGCATCTTGCAAAACAAGAGCAGAAGTAGCTGGCGGCGGAAGAAAACCTTGGAAACAAAAAGGTACAGGTAGAGCAAGAGCTGGTTCTCTTCGTTCACCATTGTTTGCTGGTGGTGGTGTTGTATTTGGTCCAAAACCAAGAGATTATGGTTTCAATATGCCACAAAAAGCAAGAAAATTAGCTCTTAAATCAGCTTTATCAGCTAGACAAGACCAATTAATCGTTGTAAAAGATTTTTCAACAATTGTAGAACCAAAAACAAAATTAATGGTTAGTGCTTTAAAATCATTAAAAGTAAGCGGCAAAGTATTGATCGTTGCAGATACAAAAGCTGCTGAAAATCAACACTTGGAACTTTCAGCTAGAAACATTCCAAGCGTAAAATTGATTTTACCGTCAAACTTAAATGTGAAAGATTTACTAGAAGCAGGATCTGTAATAATGACAGAAGCTGCTGTTAATGAATTAACTGAAAGGTTACAATAATGAGTAAAGAAAGAACAAATACGGAAAAGTTATACGATTTGATTAAAAAGCCTTTAATCACTGAAAAATCAGTAGGTGCAACTGCAATGGGTCAATACACATTCGAAGTTGATAAAGACGCAACAAAAGTAGAAATTGCACAAGCAGTTGAATTAGCTTTTCCTGGTAGAAAAGTAAAAAAAGTAAGAACTGTTTATATGCCATCTCACACAAAAAGAATGGGATATAAGTTCGGTAGAACAGACAGTTCAAAAAAAGCAATCGTGACTATTGAAGGAGATCCGATTGAAGAACTCGTTGGAGTATAGTTAACAATCAACGAGAGTGAGGGGCGTCAGGCACATGTCCCTAAAAGTAGAAAGCCAACAAAGGAGAAATAAAAATGGCAATTAGAAAATTAAATCCGACATCTCCGGGACAAAGAGGAATGACCAAAAGCGATTTCCAAGAAGTAACAACATCAACTCCGGAAAAGTCACTATTAAGACCAATAAAGAAAACAGCAGGAAGAAATAATACAGGTAGAATTACTTGTCGTCACAAAGGTGGCGGTGTAAAAAAAGCATACCGTGTAATTGATTTCAAACGTGAAAAATTCGGTGTTCCAGCAACAGTTAAAACTATTGAATATGATCCGAACAGAAACGTAAGAATTTCTCTAGTATTCTACGCTGATGGTGAAAAGAGATATATCTTAACTCCAGAAGGTTTGAATGTAGGAGATGTAATTGTATCAGGACCAGAAGCTCCTGTACAAGTTGGTAATGCACTTCCTCTAGAATTAATTCCGTTAGGTACAATTGTTCACAACATTGAACTAAACCCTGGTCGTGGCGGAGTTATGGTAAGAGCAGCAGGTAATGCAGCTCAAGTAATGGCTAAAGAAGGCAATTATGTAACAATTAAATTACCTTCATCAGAAATGAGAATGGTAAGAAAAGAATGTATGGCTACAGTTGGTACATTAGGTAACTCAGAATTCAAAAACCTTTCAATAGGTAAAGCTGGTAGAACTCGTTACTTAGGTATCAGACCTACCGTACGTGGTGTTACAATGAACCCTTGCGATCACCCACACGGTGGTGGTGAAGGTAAAACTGGTCCTGGCGGACACCCTAAAACACCTTGGGGTAAACCGGCTCTTGGCTATAAGACAAGAAAATCAGGCAAAGCATCAGATAAACTGATCGTAAGAAGACGTAAAAAATAATCGGGTATGAAGGGGGCTCCCCCTTCAACCTGGAACTATCAAATAAAGGAGAAATTAATGGCACGTTCATTAAAAAAAGGTCCATACGTAGAAGAAGCTCTACAACAAAAAATAGCTAAAATGAATGCAAATTCAGAACATAAAGTTATCAAAACATGGTCAAGAGCATCAATGATAGTACCTGATATGTTAGGTCATACAATTGCTGTTCACAACGGTAAAACTCACGTACCGGTCTATGTAACAGAGCAAATGATTGGACACAAATTAGGTGAATTTGCACCTACTAGAATGTACAAAGGACATGCAGGTTCAGATAAGACTGCTAAAAGAAAATAAGGAAAAGTAAAAATGGAAGCTAAAGCAAAACAAACAGATATTAAAATGACAGCAAGAAAATTGCGTCGTGTAATTAACGAAGTACGCGGCAAAAAAGTTCTTGAAGCTCAAGATATGTTACGTTTTATGCCTTATTTTGCAGCAAGAGTAGTTGAAAAGAATTTGAAAGCTGCTGTTGCAAATGCTCAAGAACAATACGGAGTATCAGCTGAATCTTTGAAAATTTCAGAAATTTTCGCTGACGAAAGCCAAACATTGAGACGTGGAAAACCAAGAGCTCAAGGTCGTATTTATAAGAGACTTAAACGTACATCACATTTAACATTAAAAGTTAGTGATAAGTAGAAGGTAGAAAACAAAAGGTATAAAAAATGGGACAAAAAACACATCCAACCGGATTTAGAGTAGGCATAATCCAAGCTTGGGCAAGCTCATGGTATGCTAAGTTCAAAGACTATCGTTACTTCGTAAAAGAAGATGATAAAATCAGAAAATTCGTTAAGAAAAAATTATACGCAGCTGGAGTATCAAAAATTTTGATCTCTAGAAAAGCACAAAATACAACAATAACAGTAGTAACAGCTAAACCAGGTATCGTAGTTGGTCGCGGCGGACAAGGTATCGAAGAACTTAAACAAGAAGTTTCTAAATACATTGGTAAACCAGTTATTATTAATGTTGTAGAAGTTGCAAGAATTGATGCAGATGCACAATTAGTTGCAGAAAATATTGCCCAACAACTTGAAAAACGTGTTGCTTTCAGACGTGCTATGAAACAAGCTATGCAACGTTCAATGAGAGCTGGTATTCAAGGTATTAAGGTAATGGTATCAGGCCGTTTAGGTGGTGCTGAAATCGCTCGTTCAGAATGGGCTAAAGAAGGAAGAATTCCTCTTCAAACATTAAGAGCAGATGTAGATTACGGATTCACTGAAGCTGATACAATTATGGGTAAAATTGGTGTAAAAGTTTGGATTTTCAAAGGTATGTTAATGCCAGGTGAAAAAGCTGATCAAAACATCAAAGCAAAATCAGGTAAAGATTCAGAAAAAGGCGGTAGACGTCCAAAACGCAGAGCTATTGAAACTGCTGAATAATTACCAAAAATGAATTAAGTATAAAAATAATTAACAGGAGTAAATAAAATGTTACAGCCTAAAAAAACTAAATACCGCAAAATGATGAAAGGCAGAATGAAGGGCCACGAAACAAGAGGAACAAAACTCGAGTTTGGTAGCTACGCACTTCAAGCTTTGGAACCTGGATGGATTACATCAAGACAAATCGAAGCTGCTCGTCGTGCAATGACCCGTGAAATCAAACGTGGCGGTAATGTTTGGATTAAAATATTCCCAGATAAACCAATTACGGCAAAACCTGCTGAAACTCGTATGGGTTCAGGTAAAGGTAACTTGGAATACTGGGTTGCGGTTGTTAAACCGAACAGAATTCTTTTCGAACTTGAATACTTCGATAGAAACGTTGCAGTTAACGCTCTTGAATTAGCAGCTCAAAAATTGCCTATCAAAGTTAAAGTTGTAGAAAAGTCTAAGTTAGAAGCTTAATGTTGATACATTGAGATTCACTAATCGTAACCAAAACTATAAGGAAATTATAAAATGAAATTAAGTGAAATGCGCGAAAAAACAGTTGAAGAGCTCCAAGAAGCGATTGTTGAATGGAAAAAACAATTGTTAGATTGTAAAATTAAACTTTCAACTCACAAATTGGAAAATACAGCACTTGTTTCAAAAACAAAACGCTTAATTGCTCAAGCTAAAACTGTAATAAAAGAAAAAGAGGTACAGAATGCCTAAGAAAGAAAAACAAGGAATAGTCATCAGTAACAAAATGGATAAAACTATTGTTGTTCGTGTAGCAGACTATGAACCACATCCAAAATACAAAAAAATTATTGAATCAAACAAAAACTACAAAGCTCATGATGAAAACAACATCTGCGGTGAAGGTGATACTGTAAGAATTGTTGAATCAAGACCAATTTCTGGCGGAAAACGCTGGACTTTAGCAGAAGTAGTTGAAAAAGCTCGTTAATATAATGAGCTTGGCAGCATTACCAAATGAGTAATGAGAGGCCGAAAGTAGTAAAATTACTTAAATTAAAAGGATAGTAAAAATGATACAACAAGAAACCAGATTAGAAGTAGCAGATAATACAGGTGCAAAACAATTATTATGCATCCGTGTTATGGGCAGCTCAAATAAAAAATTTGCGGCAGTTGGCGACGAAATCGTTGCTTCTGTAAAAGACGCAACTCCGAATATGGCCGTTAAAAAGGGTGAAGTTGTAAAGGCTGTTGTTGTAAGAACTAAAGCTGACATCAAGCGTGCTGACGGTTCAGTTATCAGATTTGATGAAAACGCTGCAGTAATTATTAACAAAGACGGAAACCCTAGAGGTACTCGTGTATTCGGCCCTATCGCACGTGAACTTCGTGATAAAGGCTATATGAAAATCGTTTCACTTGCTCCAGAAGTTATTTAGTTTTGCCTAGCAAAAATTAAAATCTTTGGAACTTATGTGAATAGCGAAACAAAATTATTTAGGTCGAATTTTGTTTCAGTAAATGAAAAAATGGAGAATCTAGAAATGACAGATAAAAATAAAAAAAGCGTGCATGTAAAAAACGGTGACAGAGTTATCGTTACTTCAGGCAAGGATAAAGGTAAAATGGGCAACATCAAAAAAGTAAACCCTTCAGAAGGTAAAGTTGTTGTTGAAGGCGCTAATATGGTGACTAAAGCTCAAAAACCTCAACCAATGGCTGGAATTCAAGGCGGTTTAATCAAGCTTGAAGCTCCAATGGATGCTTCTAAAGTTATGGTTGTATGCCCTGCATGCGAAAAACCGACAAGGATCAAACACGATGTCGTTGATGGCAAAAAAGTTCGTGTTTGTAAAAAATGTGGTGAACAATTAGACGTTTAATTTTAAGCGTCCCAGAATTAAGGAAATACGAAAATGACTAAAACAGAAAGCTTAAAAACCAAATACGAAAATGAAGTAAAACAAGCTATGAAAGAAAAATTCGGATATAAAAATGAAATGCAAATTCCGAAACTTCATAAAATTGTTTTGAATATGGGTGTAGGTGAAGCTTCTCACAACTCAAAAATTGCTGAAGCTATTGAAGCACAGTTGACTAAAATTGCTGGTCAAAAATGTGTTATCACAAAAGCTAAAAAATCAATCGCTACTTATAAATTAAGAGAAGGTATGCCGGTTGGTGCAATGGCTACACTCAGAGGCGAAAGAATGTATGATTTCTTGCAAAAATTAATCTGCGTTGTGTTCCCTCGTATTCGTGACTTCAGAGGTATTAGTGCAAAATCATTCGATGGCCGTGGTAACTATACTTTAGGTTTGAAAGAACAAGCATTATTCCCTGAAATTACATATGAAGAAGTTGATCTTGTAAAAGGTATGAACATTTCAATTATTACTACAGCTGAAACTGATGAAGAAGCTAGAGAATTATTGAGATTAATGGGTATGCCTTTCAAAGGGATGAACAAATAATCAAAATAGATAGTAAATCAACTAAAATAAAAGAACAAAGGAGATATTCATGGCTAAAAAAGCGATGATAAACAAAGAACTCAGACGTGAAGCACTTGCTGCAAAAGGAAAATATCCTACAGTAAGATTGCACAACAGATGCAGTATCTGTGGCAGACCTCACGGTTATCACAGAGATTTCGGATTGTGCAGAATCTGTTTGAGAAAAATGGCTCACCAAGGTCTATTACCTGGTGTAACAAAAGCTAGCTGGTAGTACCTGATTTTGGTACAATCCCTGAGATGATAATTTTACAGGGTTGCTCATAATATGTTTAGCAATATGTGAGCAAACTTGATTAAAAAGGTTGATATGCCTAATAATCCAAAGCTAATAAAGCTTTTGCTAAACTGCTAAAACTCGTCAAGGCGAATTTATTCGAACCGGACAAAAATTGGTAAGTAGCGTCGAAATTTATTTTCGACATAAGTAAAAAGGAAATTTAAAATGAATACAGATCCTATAGCAGATATGCTAACAAGAATCAGAAACGCAAATATGGTTTCTCACGAAACAGTTGAAATTCCTTCTTCTAAATTAAAAATTGAATTAGCAAAATTGTTAAAAACTGAAGGATTTATTTCTGATTATGCAGTTAAAGAAGTTGGAAAATTTAAAATTTTAGAAATAACATTGAAATATGATGAAAAACGCAGACCAGTAATTTCAAAATTACAAAGAGTTTCAAAACCTGGTTTGAGAACATATTGTAAAGCAAAGAACCTTCCAAAAGTATTGGGCGGTATGGGTGTAGCTATCGTATCTACAAGCAAAGGTTTGTTGACAGATAGAAAAGCTCGTAAAGAAAATATTGGTGGCGAAGTTCTTTGCTATATATACTAGTTTAAAGTTTTGCAACAAGTCGGGAAAAATTTTTCCCGACTTTGCTGCGTTTATGATAATATAAATTTTGTCAGGTGAAATTGGTAGAAAGGCCTGATTTTGTATACAATATACCAAAAGGAGAAAATTAAGATGTCACGTATTGGTAAATTACCTATCGAAATTCCACAAGGCGTGGAAGTTAAAATTGAAGACCATCAAGTTACAGTAACAGGCCCTGTTGGTACTGAAGTTGTAGCTGTTCGTCCAGAAATTAACGTAAAAGTAGAAGATAACCACATCATTGTAACAAGAGTTGACGATTCAAGACAAGCTCGTTCTTTACACGGTTTGTCAAGAACTCTTATTGCAAATGCTGTGCATGGTGTAAAACACGCTTTTGAAAAAAAATTAGAAATTCAAGGTGTTGGTTACCGTGCTAACATGGAAGGTAAAAATTTGAACCTTGCATTAGGTTATTCTCACCCTGTTGTAGTTGAACCACCTGAAGGTATTACAATTTCAGTAGAAGCTAATACTAAAATTACAGTAAAAGGTTCAAACAAACAGACTGTTGGTGATGTAGCTGCGTTTATCAGATCTAAACGTCCACCTGAAGTTTACAAAGGTAAGGGTGTAAGATATGAAGGCGAATACATCAGACGTAAAGCTGGTAAAGCTGGTAAGAAATAATAAATAGCAAGCCCGTCATATATTGACAAAATAAGTAAGCCCGTATAAACCCTTGATTTGGGTATTCAAGAAGGTTTGGGTAGAAAGGACAAAAAAATGATTAAAAGAAAAGTAAGAAAACCTCAAGTTCAAAAAAGACACCAGTCTATTAGAGTTAAAATTTCAGGAACAAAAGAGTTCCCAAGATTAGCAGTTTACAGATCAACAAAGCATATTTATGCTCAGTTAATTGATGATGAAAATCACGTAACTTTAGCATCAGCATCTTCTGTTGATAAAGATTTAAAAGAAAAATTGCCTCATGGTGGTAATATTGAAGCTGCTAAAGTTGTCGGAGCTGCAATTGCTGAAAAAGCTAAAAAAGCTGGAATTGAATGTGTAGTTTTCGATAGAGGCGGATTCTTGTATCACGGACGTATCCAAGCTTTGGCTGATGCAGCTCGTGAAGCTGGTTTGTGCTTCTAATTAGAATCATTAAAGCAAAAAACGCACCTTTAAAAAAGGTGCGTTTTTTTATGTATTGAAATGTTACATTTCTGTTATTTTTTTTCTGGGACTAGCAATTTTTTTTTTTCTTGTGTATTATTTTAAACATACTTTATTTTTATAAAGTCAATAAAGGAAGTTATGAAATTATTAATAGATAAAGAATTAAATTCTACAGATAAAATACTAAAACCTGATTTTAATTCACGTACCGGCCGAGAACTTTTGGTATTTTATCTTCAAACGAAATTTCGTCAAATTCTTTCATTTGACAGAAAATGTGAAAACCCTGTGTTCATTGAAGTTAATTCAGAATTCATTTCTAGGTTTTCAAAACGTTTAATTAACAACCCTCATAAACGTTTATTGGTCGGAATTACAGGTGAGTCTGCATCCGGTAAATCTACGATTTGCAAAGAGATTAAAAAGATTATTGAGCAGTTCAATATGCCGGTATCGGTTTTAAGTACTGATAATTATTTTAATGATATTTCTGCACTTATTAAAAAGTTTGGCTCTTTTGATAATTTACGTGATAATGGTTATGATGTTGACGCTCCAACAAGTTTTCAGCTTGATACATTAACAGAAGATTTAAAATTGTTATCTGAAGGAACGGATGTTATGATTCCTATGTATCTTCCAAATGGTACTGGTGTGTCAGTTCCTCATGCTCAAAAAATTTCTTCTCAAAAAATTATTGTTGTTGAAGGTATCGCGACAATGTATGAACAAGTCAAAGATATTTTTGATGTAAAAATATACGTTGAATCTGATAATTCTATTAGAAAAGACAGATTTATTACAAGAGCTTGTGAAGAAAGAAATCAAAGTTTGGATAATGCCTTAAAACATTGGGATTACATTGCTCAAGCTGGCGAAAAATACGTTAAACCTTTCAGACCTGAGGCTGATTTAGTTCTTAATGGAAATGCTGATTTGGGGTATTTTTCTGAAATCCTTGAGTATATACATGCGATAACTAATAATTTCCAATAAAATATATTAAAAAAACTTAATAAAGTATGCAATTTTGCCTTTTGTTATTAAGTATGATAAAATTTTATTTATCATATTATTATAAATTGGTGTGTCTGATAAAATTAAATACACTAAATAATTGATACAATAAATATTATATTTTTATATAATCAAAATGTGGCTTATATTTTAATATAAAGAGAGTGGAACAGAATACAGGTATGATAGATAAGAGAAAATTTATGAAAAAGAAATTAGGTATATTAATATGTTCAATGTTATTTCTCTTAGTAACTATGGTTGTAAGTGGATGTTCAGGAAATAATGCTGGAGAATCTCTTGACGCTGAAATTCCTCAAGAATCTGCTGATATTAATATTCCAAAAGATGATTCAACTTCGGCAAATGAAACTCCTGGTGCCGTTGGTTCTGTCGTAGATATAGATAGCGAAGAAGCTCAGGGAAAGGATAAAATGGTATCCGTTTCTATGGAGGCTGTAGGTAGAGCTAATCCTTTTGTCCCAGCAAATGAATCATTTGCGCAAGAAGTTGTTAAAACAAATCAATTACCTAAATTTGAATTGGTTGACCCTCCTATGGGTTCAGATAAAGATGATGATGCCGCAAAAATTGTAACAACTAAAATATCTGGTATAATGTTTGATAAGTATAATCCTTCAGCGATTATCAATATTGAAGATACCGATTATTTAGTTAGATCTGGGGATGTTATAAATGGTTATAAAATACTAGCAATAAGTCCTCAAACAGTTACTGTTCAATTAGGTTCCAATATCTATAAGGCTGGTGTTGGTGAAATAGTAACTAAAGACGGCATAACATATAATGAAGTATCGAATTTGTCTAAAAAATTCGGTGGTGCAAAGAATAATAAGAAATAACTTTAAATAAGCAGGAGCAGTGATGAAGAATACGGTTAGAAAAATTTATACTACAATGATTCTATTGTCATTCGTTTTATCTAATACGATGTCAATGGTTGAAGCAAGGGATTTTAAAAACCTTTTATCATTTAGTAGTGGCGTTGGTTATACTGAAGACAAACCTGTTTTGCGTGATGCAGAACCTTCAGTTTTAGATTTATATGGTAATGTTAGTATTACTAATAGAAATATTCCAATTAATTTAAGTCTGAGAGATTCTGACGTAAAGCAAGTATTGCGTATGTTTGCTGATAAAGCAGGTTTAAATATCATATTTAAGGCTAATGTTAGCGGAACAGTAACTATGGATTTAGTTAATGTGCCTCTAAACTCAGCATTCAATATGGTATTAGAAACAACTGATTTGGCATATGTGTTAGAAAATAATACATTGATAATTACAAAGCCAGATGATAATACCAATGTTACTAAGCAACCAATGACAGTTGTACCTGTTAAATATGTTAGTTCTTCAGCAATTGCAGACTTTTTAAATAAAAATATATTTGGTGTGAAACGACCAGGCTTTTCTTCTAACACTCTTGTTACAACAAACCCTGCAACAAACGATTTGATTATATTTGGTGCAAAAGAGAATGTTGATATTGCCCGTAAAGTTGTATCACAATTTGATAAAAAACCAATTACAACTGCATTTAAAGTTAACCACACAACTCCGGAAGCTATGTCAAAAATGATTTGTGACTTACTATTACCAAGTACAGGTGGTGGAGCTACAACTGGTGGTGCTGCTGGTATTGTTACAGGTGGTGCAGCTTCTTCTGGTGGTTCTTCGGACGGTGATATTGTACTGGGTGAAGGTGTTGTTGCTTGCAGTCTTAGCTCTGGTGCCGGTGGTGGCGGTGGCGAAAAAGGCGCTGCTGCTCTAGGATTAGGCAGCTTGTCTGTAGCTTATTATACTCAATTAGGTACTGTAAATATTGTTGGTGGTTCTCAGCAACAAGTTGATATGATCAGAGAATTCATTGAAAAAAATGATAAAAAACAACCTCAAGCTTACATTGAATTTTCAATTATTGAGTTGAGTGAAGATGGTTCTCGTACTTTTAATAACCAGTGGAGCTTCACAAGTAAGCACTTCTCTGTAACATCAGACCCTGCTTCTGGTGCAACAGATTTCAAACCATTATATTTAATGGGTCCAACTCAACAATATACAAGTGGTTCTCCATCTCTTGTTTATACAATCAAATATTTATTACAAAATAATAAAGCAAGAACAATCTCTAATCCGAGAATTGTTGTTACAAACGGTCAAGAATCTACCATTGATATGACTTCTGACTATGTAAAAACTGTTACTACTCAGATTATCTCTGGAAGTACCAGCCTTAACACTCCAACTCAAAAACAATATGAAATTGGGGAAGATGATGGTATTAAGATCACAGTAACTCCGTTTATATCTCCAGATGGTTATGTATACCTTAATTTAACACCAGATTATGCAATACCGTATAAATATATATATGCGGCAGCAGAAGATGAAGAGGCAGCTGAAGCTGGTGAAACTGACCTTCAAGCAACATTATTGCAAAGACGTAATTTGGAGTTAAAAAATGTAAGAATTAAAGATGGTGACACTTTGGTAATTGCAGGTATGATGAGAGAAAGTGACTCAAAAACCATTAGCAAAGTTCCTTTCTTAGGTGACCTTCCTGGTATTGGTTCTTTCTTTAGAAGTACGTCAACTACTCGTAATAAATCTGAGCTTGTAATTTTAGTTACACCAAAAATTATTACTGATGATGAAGAGAATGCACTGTAGTGAATAAATAAGAAGAATGAGCGAATTACTAAACAGACTAAAAAATAGTATTAATAAACAAATACTAAATAAAGTAGATAAAGCACTAATGGAACAAATGAAATTTGTTCCACTTAGTGTAAAAGATAAATTTTTGTTTGTTGCAATTAACTCTACTTCTGATAAGGATGCTGTAAATGATAAATTAAGAACGTTATTTCCTTATCAAGTGAAGTTAATGCAAGTACCTGATGCTGATTTAGATCAGCTTATTGTAGAATTGTTCAAGGATAACAAAAGTGCATCTGCTAATTCGCAAAATTCTGTACAAGGAAAACTTGGTGAACTTTTAATTCAAAAGGGTTATATAACTGATGTTCAGTTATTGCAAGCTCTTGCTGAAAGTAAGCGTAATAAAACTCCAATTGGTTCAATGTTGTTCAAATTAGGGTTTATTACTCTAGAACAGTTAAAAGAAATTTTGCATATGCAAACTGGGTTTGATGTAGTTACATCAAGCCAGTTAGCGTCTCAGGCAAAATACGTTGGAATATTACCTGAAGATTTTATTAAAAGTAACAGGGTTATCCCAATTTCTTCAGATGGAAAGACTTTAATGATAGGTGCTGTTACACCTGTTAAGCCTGATGTATTAAAAGAAATTATTTATTTAACAGGTCAAAGTCCTAAGCAGTTGTTGATGACTCACTATGAGTTTGAAAATGCTTTAAATACATTTTTCTCAGAGTCTAAAAAAGAAACACAACAAATCATTAAACAAATTGAAGAAGAAGCTGAAACTTTCCAAGTTGAAGAATCTCTTGCCGAGATGGTTGATAACCAACTTCAGGATTCAAGTGGATCAATTGCGAAATTTGTAAACCAAATTATTACAACGGCAATCGATACAAAAGTATCCGATATTCACATAGAGCCTCGTCTTTCTGGATACATTGTCCGTTACAGAAAAGATGGTATGTTATCTAAAGTTCTTGATATTCCAACAAAAGTTGAGACTTCTGTTATTGCTCGTTTCAAGGTATTATCAAGGATGAATATTGCTGAGCATAGAAGACCTCAGGATGGTACGTTCTCTATCAAATACAAAGGTGGCTCTTACGATTTCCGTATAAATACCTTGCCAGTTGCAGGTAAAGAGAAGGTCTGTATCCGTGTACTTGCTCCTGCAGTTAGTTTGAATGCCGCAGATAAGAATATTAGTCTTGTTGGTGGTGATGATGAAGATATCGCAAAAATTAAAAATATGGTAAGTTGCCCGAACGGTATTATTCTTACTTCAGGTCCTACCGGTTCTGGTAAAACAACCACTCTTTATTCCGTATTAAAAAGTTTAAATGATGAAGATGTAAATATTACAACAATTGAAGACCCTATAGAAATTAAGCTAGAGGGTATTAACCAGTCACAAATTAACGCTAAGGCTGGTATTACATTTGCATCTTGTATGCGTGCAATCTTAAGACAGGACCCTGATATTATCCTCGTCGGTGAAATTCGTGACTATGAAACTCTTGAAATTGCTATTTCTGCTGCATTGACTGGTCACTTAGTATTGAGTACGGTTCACACCAACTCTGCTGCTGCAACGGTTACTCGTATGATTGAAATGGGGGCTAAAGATTATCTTGTTGCTTCAACTTTATCTGGGGTTATTGCTCAACGTCTGGTAAGAAGACTTTGTGATGATTGTAAGGAAGAATATTTCCCTACTTATGAAGAAGCTCGTCAAATATCAGCAAATGAGGAAGAAATTCAAAAGTTGATGAAAACTCCTTTATATCGAGCTGTAGGATGTAACAAATGTAATTTCTCAGGTTATAAAGGCCGTTTAGGTTTGTATGAAATTATGACTATCAACAAGGAAATTAAAAAATTAGTTGCAGAAGGTAAGCATGATATAGAAATAGAAGAAGCCGCGATAAGAAATGGTATGAAAACTCTTAACCAAGCTTGTATGAAACATATTCTCAATGGTGTGACAACAGTAGATGAATTTGTTCGTGTACTTGGTGTTGTAAATGAATAGGTGAAGAATGGCAATTTTTAATTATGTAGCATTAAAGAATAATAAAGATTTAGTTAAAGGTAAAGTCGAAGCTGAGGATTTACGTGACGCACGTGAACAAGTTAGAAAACTTGGATTCTTGCCTACAAAAGTATATGAAGAAAAATTAGGTAAAGATAATAAACAAGAAGCGGCGGAAGAGGTAAAAGGCGGTCAGATGAAGACCTTGGGTCTTGCCGACAAAATGGATTTTACTTCAACGCTTCAAATTTTGGCTTCATCTGGTATTCCGATGATCGAGTCTTTAATGTTCATTGAAACAGATGCTGCTAAATTAAAAATTCGTCTAGTTGCAAAAGAACTTCGTCGTCAAATTATGGCAGGTGCAACTTTCGCGGATACAATTGCCAAGTATCCAAATCAGTTTGGTCAGGTTTTTATCGGTTTGTGTAAAGCCGGTGAAGATTCCGGTGAATTGGAAAAAACACTTGACCGTCTTATGGAACTGATGACCAAGGAAGCTAATATTAGAGGTAAGGTAATTGGGACATTAATGTATCCAATGTTTGTAATTGCGTTGGCTGTAATTATCGTACTTGTTATGTTAATGTTTGTATTCCCTGTATTCAAAGATATGTTTGATGGTATGGGAAAAGAATTACCTTGGATTACTGCTACCTTAATGTCTGCAGGTATTTTCTTGAAAAAATTCTGGTATTTGGTACCTTTGATTTTAGGTTCTATAACTTTCGGTATTATTTATTTATTTAGATGGGAACCAAGTAAAAAAGTTATTGATAAATATTCTTTGCAAGTCCCTTTGCTATGTGATTTGCTTCAGTTCTCAAATTTTGCAAACTTTATTGCTGTAATGCAAGTTGCATATGATGCGGGTGTACCTATTGTTGAATGTTTATATCTTGCAAATTTGACTTTAACAAATTATACGTTAAAAGAAAAAATTGAAAAAGCTACAGGTATGGTTCAACAAGGTCAGCATCTTTCGGTTGCTTTAAGATCAACAGAGGCTGTTCCAAAGATGATTTTATTTATGATTGCAACAGGTGAGCAGTCAGGTCGTTTAGGTGATATGCTATTGCAAGCAACTAAATTTATTGATAAAAAACTTGATGGTATTATTGATACAATGACTAAGATGATTGAACCTTTGATGTTGATTGTAATCGGTTCTATCGTATTAACCTTAGCATTAGCTCTATACTTACCATTGTTTGGTTCTTATATGTCAGATTAAAATTAAAAGGGTATACAATGAAGACTTTTGTTCTAACAGGAGCTACTTCCGGTATTGGAAGAGCATTGCTTGAAGAGTTCTCAAAAGAAAATAAAGTATTTGCTGGATATAGAAATCCTAAATATGAAAAAGAACTTGCAGCTATAGATAATGTGACGCCATTTTTTATTGATATGGAAAAACCATATACAATTACCGGTGCCGCAGATACAATAAGACAAAATACTGATAAAATTGATGTTTTGATAAACGCTGCAGGTTGTGTTATAGCAGGACCTATTGAAAATATAAATATTTCCAAAATTCGCAGACAGTTTGATGTGAATGTTTTTTCTCATCTTGATTTTACTCAGCATTTATTGCCATTGATGGATGGGGGTAGGATTATTAACATAAGTTCAATGGCAAGTTTTGGAATCTTTCCGTTTATAGCTCCGTATTGTTCTTCAAAGAGAGCTTTAGATATATTATTTAATTCTCTTGAAATGGAAACACGAGGAAGAGTTAAAGTTGTATCGATTAAGCCTGGTGTTATTGCTACTCCATTGTGGGGTAAATCTGTCGAGCTTAATCAAGATTGTATAGAAAATGATCAATCATATCATCGTGAGATGGAATTTTTGGCAAGAAATGCTTTGAAAAATGAAAAAAGAGGACTTCCTGTAGGGGAAGTAGTAAAGGTTATAAAACACGTAGCCGAGGTGAAAAAGCCAAAATCATCTTATACAATAGGTAAAGATGCCTTAGCTGCAGAAATAGTTTCAAGATTGCCTCAAGATTTAATTAATTCAATAATGAAGTTTGGCATAAAGAAAAAATTTGGCTAGTGTAATTATATATATATTATAGTCGTTATAGGGCTTACAAAAACTTTTATTCATGTTAGAGTATATCCTAGAGGTGTATGTAATATGAATAAAAAAATAGCTTTAATAAATCACGGATGTGCAAAAAATTTGGTTGATTCTGAGTTAATGCTCGGACTATTAGCAGAAAAAGGGTATGAAATCACTCTTGATGATAGTGATGCAGATATTGTAATTGTAAATACCTGCTCATTTATTCATGATGCTGAACAAGAATCTGTTCAATCAATTTTGCAGATGACAAATGCTGGGAAAAAGGTTATTGTAACAGGATGTCTACCACAAAAGCATAAAGAGGATTTAAAAGAAGCTATACCAGAGATTTGTGCAATGATTGGAACTTCAGATTTAAAAGAAATTGTTCCGATTGTCGAAAGAGTTATTAATCAGCATGAGGATGAATATATTTCAAAAATCTCAGAGCATCCTGAATACATATACCCAGAGTCAGTAAAACGTCAGCAGATTACTATGGGTGCAAGTTCTTATATAAAAATCGCTGATGGATGTAATTATCATTGCGGTTATTGCATAATTCCTCAATTGCGTGGAGCATATCATTCACGAACTATTAAAAATATTTTAGAAGAAGCAAAAGAACTTGTTTCAAAAGGTGTTACTGAAATTGTCTTAATCGCACAAGATACTACAAGTTATGGAATTGATATTTATGGAAAGCCTTCACTTGCAAAACTTTTGGAGGAACTTAATAAGATTGAAGGTTTGGGTTGGATAAGAATAATGTATGCATATCCATCGCAAATGAATGATGAATTAATAAATGCTATTGCAAGATTAGATAAAGTTGTTAAATATATTGATATTCCGCTTCAGCATTATGATGAAAAAATTCTCGAAGCAATGAGAAGACCAGCTTTTGATTATGAAATTCTTATAAAAAAACTAAGAGATAAAATTCCTGGAGTTGCGATAAGAACAGCCTTTATTGTTGGCTATCCTGGAGAAACTGATGAGCAGTTTAGACGTTTATACGAATTTGTAAAGAAAGCTCGTTTTGATAGAATGGGTGTTTTTGAATACTCTCGTGAAAAAAATACAACATCTTATTCTATGGAAAATCAGGTACCTAAGAAATTAAAACATAAGAGATATAAAGAACTAATGGCTCTACAGCAACAAATTTCTTATGAAATTAATCATGAGTATATTGGAAAGACCTTGCAGTGTATTGTTGAAGGTATAACGGATGATGGGGTTGTAATTATGCGTTCACAGCATGATGCGCCAGAGATTGATGGATTGGTTTACGCAAAAAGTGAAAGACCTGTTGTTCCAGGAGATATAGAAAATGTCTTGATCGATAATGCTGATGAATATGATTTATTTGGTGTTATAAAATAGACATTATAGCTTTTTTATAGTAAAATAATCCTATTATTAAGGTTAATGATGGAATACATAGAAAATAAGGAAGAAGAAAAGGTTCAATTAAAAGCTATCTTCAGAGATATGCTGAAATATTCTCCATCTAAGATTTGTGGCATGTTGGGGAATGCTATTATAGTCCCAGTTTATACAAGTCTTTTGCCTCCGGAGCAATATGGTTTGTATTCTCTTTCTATTGCGCTTTTATCGTTTCTATGTATTTTGTTTTCGGATTGGGTAGGGTTATCTGGTTTAAGATTTTTTAGGCAGCATCAGCTTGCACAGGACTTACCTAGTTATCTTTCAATATTGGTAACAATTTTAGGCTTTAATATTGTTGCTATGTTTGGTATTGCTTTTATTTTTAGGGAGCATTTTTATTCATTTTTTAAAATAGAGCCAGTATATTTTCTTGCTATTTTGTTATTGATAATCCCTGTAGCGATAAGAGCTTTATTATTCCAATTGTTAAGAGCTCAGTTAAAGTCTGTAGCGTTTACATTTTCTACAATATTAAATCAGATTTTAACAATCGGTTTGTCAGTATTTTTTATAAAAGTATTCCATATGGGTGCTATTGCCTTATTATTAGGAATGGCAATATCAATATCATTGATAGATATTTTATTGATTTATCAGAGCAATATATGGGCATATTTCAGAATTCCAAAATTACAATTCAAAGTTCTTCTTCCAATATTTATGTATGGAATTCCGATTGCTGCAACATCATTAAGTGCTTGGATTATAAATCAAAGTAATAAATTTATTATGAATAATATCAGTGGTTTTACTGATGTTGGGTATGTAGGTGTTGCATACGGTGTTACATTGCCGTTATTGATGACAATTTTTTCAATAATTACCGTTGCTGCAGTTCCTCGTATAATAAGAATGTTTGAAGCAAAGATAGATGTAAGACCTATTATCTCAAGGTTTACTGGATATTATATTTTAATTTCTCTTCCTGTTGTTACGATTATGGCATTATATGCGCAGGATTTTGTTGCGATTTTTTCAGCGCCTAAATTCCACGAAGCATATAGATTGATTCCTTATTTTGCTTTTGGAACATTTTTTATGGGATTAACTGATTATACAACTTTACAGTATCACCTTGCAAATAAAACGTATATTGATTTTATAATCAAATTGATTTCAGGTGTCGTTGGTATTGCAATGAACATAATTTTGATACCTAAGTTTGGTCTAGAAGGTGTTGGTATGGCAACACTGGGGGCAAACTTCCTATATTACTTCTTAAGTGTTGTGATTGTATTGCCTGGATTAGGTTTGTTATATCCTGTACGTATCATTTTAGGAATGTTAATCTCATTTATTCCTTTGGGCTTTATTCATTATTTGTTCCTTGATATGCCTTATATTACACCAATTTTTAAAATGGTTATATTAATGCTAATTTTCTATGTTACTTATTTTGCAATAAACAACAATATGTTTAAGAAATCTCGTGATTATTAAGAAATGTAAATAATTAGATTTGGTATTACAAAATATATATAATAGATGTACCCCAATTATAAGAAGTTTTATTAGAGTTTAATTGAAAGGACAACTATTATATGTCAAGTTATACCCCAAATCATAGGAAATTAAGAATTATTGTCGCTATATTATCTTTGTCTTTAATGACAATGCCGGTAACGGCTTCTGACATATCTGGGATAACAGGGAATGATGGAATATATAATATAAGACCGGAAGATATATTTGGGAATACGGGATTTAGACATTATGAGAATTTCAAATTATCAGAAGGTGATATTGCGAATTTAATATTCAAATACGGAGAAGAGAATGTATCGAAGTTTGTGAATTTTGTAGATAATACAATAAACATAAACGGTATATTAAATACAATGCGTGATGGTAACTTCTATAATGGCCATGCGATATTTGTATCTCCGAATGGTATGGTGGTAGGAGCGAGTGGCGTATTAAATGTAGGTTCACTTTCTGTATTGACTCCGGCACCTTGTACATATAATACTTTTACAAAAGATATGCAGAAGTATGCTCCGATACTTACTAATCCAGGAACTCCTGAATATGAAGCTGCAATGGCATTAAAGGGCAATGGTACTATCCAAATTGATGGTACTATTATCGCAAGAGATGCAATTTCGCTGGCAGCAAAAGATGTAGCAATAAATAGTGGGGCGAGACTTCTAGCTGGGGGAAATGTTTCAGGTAGCCAAGTCGCTTTAAACTCAATGGAGCAAGCTGATCGATTATTTAATCAACTTGTTAAAAATTCCGCAACATCTGGGGAATCTTTCCAAAATGTAGATGGATCTATTAAAATTGTATCTCATGGAACAAGAAATGATGGAGTTACAATTGCAGAGGGTGCGGATCTAAAAAACTTAGGAAAAGGTAATACTCAGATTGAAAGTGTTGGCTCAGGCGGTGTAAATATAGATGGTAAAGTTTCTAATGCTAATGGAAATACTATTATAAAATCGGAGCAGGGTATTAATATTAATGGAAGTGTCAATAACTCTAATGGAACTTTATATTTAGAGAATAATTCTGCTGGAGGTATTGTAATTGGAAAACTCGCAGAACTTACTAATAATGGAATTACAAGAATAAAGAATGCAGGCTCGTCTGGTATAAGAGTACTTGGAAGTATTTTTACTAAAGGTGGAGATACCATAGTTTATAACTCAAATGGTGGTGTAAATATAGAAAGTTCTGGAACTATTGAAAATACCTCTCATAAACTTAATATTACAAATATCGGAAAAGGTGGAATTAATATAAAAGGTTTCCTAAAAGCGCATGGTATTGATATGCGTTCAGAAGGATCTGATATTGAAATAGGTGATAATTCATCTAATGATTTTTATGTAACTTCTGATGGGGATATTAACATAAATATAGTTGATGGAAGTCTTTTAAATTATGGGGTTGCTAAGACTTTATTAGCAACTAAAAATGGTGGAAACCTTGTAATAAATGTAATTGATGGAACTATTGGTAAAAATGACAATCCTTGTGACAATGGTATTTGTACAGGGGTTAATGATAGAGATTTAACTCGTTCAATAAATGCAAATATTGATGGTACTTATACGGCTGTAACTTCAAAGTTTGCGAAAGCAAATGATTTAACAATAAACTTAGCTGCATTGGATTCTGATATGAAATTGAATTATATCAATGCAGATGGTAGAGCAATTTTGTATGCAGGTTCAGCAATTCAAAACCAAATTTCATATGATATATTAAATGCTTCAAAAGATCCATCCAGAGCAAATGTAGAAGGTTATGGAATTTCAATATTAGCAACTGGAGATATTGGAAAGTTAGATAATAGAATTACATTTAACGCTACAAAAAGTAATGTAAATAATATCAACATGGATTCGCTTACCAATAAACCTATTTCAGATACTTATGGTGTAGATATGAGATCTGAAAATGGAAGTATTAATATTAAAGGGTTAAGTGATGCTTATGATACCCATGTATGTAACTTATTAGCTAATAAAGGCTCTATAAATGCAGAATTTTCAGGAAATACATTTATAGAAAACGCTTCAGCAAAAGATAATGTAAATATAATTACGCGTGGTGCTGAAATGTATATTGAAAATATCGGAACTCTTGATGATGTTATCGCGGATAACATAAATATAAAAGTTCTTGATATTAATGATAGAACAAGAGTAGATCATACAGATTTGAATGGTTATGATGGATATGCAGATTCGATTCTAGTTATTAAAAATATGAATACCGATAAGGATTCAAAAATAACTCTAACTGGAGATAATGTTTATGCTGGTGGATATCATTTCCATATGGGTAAAGATCGTGATGAAAACGGTAATTCATATTGGACATATGATAATAGAACCTCAATGACTGAACCAAAGTCAGAAATAAGAGTAAATGCTGTAAGGCCAGATGATGTAACTGGTATCGGCAAGGATGAACATGATAGAAATTACTATTATGGCGGAAGTTCTCAGGATGGAAAAGTGCCAGGATATGAAGATGATGGTGATGATCACTTGATAGTCCCTGAACCAACAGTGCCAACCGAACCTACGAACCCAACTGGCCCAACAACACCAACAGAACCAACCGGATCGACAGAGCCAACAAATCCAACTGGATCAACCGAACCGACAAATCCAACAGGTTCAACAGAACCAACAAATCCAACAGGTTCAACAGAACCAACAAATCCAACAGGTTCAACAGAACCAACCAACCCAACCGGTTCAACCGAACCAACAAATCCAACCGGTTCTACTGAGCCAACCAACCCAACCGGTTCAACAGAACCAACAAACCCAACCGGTTCTACTGAGCCAACCAACCCAACTGGTTCAACAGAACCAACAAACCCAACCGGTTCTACTGAGCCAACCAACCCAACTGGTTCAACAGAACCAACAAACCCAACCGGTTCTAC
>CALVBU010000015.1 GCA_944325875.1 Candidatus Gastranaerophilales bacterium | reverse complement strand
TTCATTGCAAGCTTTACGTTAGCCGTACTGATACATTCAGCCGTAAAGTCATTGGCATACGCTTGTTCTTGCGCCTGTTCTCCTTTTTCTTCCTCTTTATCCGAAAGCGTCAAAGTTAAAGACGCAGCCATACCTACCAAGAGAACAGCTATCAGGATAAAGACGATAACCCATTTTATAGCGTCTGATTTTTTGTGTTGATTCAAATCGTTATACATAGTAACCTCCTATTTTTTTGTCTGATACTCACAACTGCGGTTTAATAGAGTTAAACCGCAGCCGTAAAGTATCCGTTTTGAAATTGTTTGTTATCTGAGAAGCATATTCAGAAGCGATTTATCCGAGCTTCTGTAAGGCTTGACGGCACATTCGTAGATTTCGCCGTTTTCGTCCACGGTCTGAACCGAATATGTATTACCGGCAATGATTTTCCCGGTCGCTGCGTCCTTGATTTCGAAAGGCTTTGCAACAAGATGCGCCGCCATCTGATCACCGAATACGATGTCGAGTACGGTATAGCCTCCTCTGTCGGGCGGAACAACGGCCACCTTGACGTCTTTGCCACGGATATTGCCCTTGATGAAATACGAGAAGAAAGTTCTGCCGTTCTTCTCAAAAGTCTCTCTTTCAACAAAAATCTGTTTGTTATTGGTGTTCTTTGCCATTACCTGAAATCCTCCTTTTTATCCTTTCTTCTGCGAAATGGCTTTCGCTTCTGCCTTACTCTTTCCTTCGGAAATTGCTTTCTTGTACTTGTAGATACCTGCGTGGTCAGTCTGACACTGCAAATAGCCCGAACGCATACCGGCTTCATAGTCGGTCAGTTCCTTACCTTCCTTAGGTCCGTAGGTATGTACCTTTGCTTTTCTGTCTGCCGCGTATCCCTTTGCTCTTTTCGAAGGCACGGACCAACGGCGTTTGTTGTACTTACTGCTTTTTTCTGCCACAGTAAAATCCTCCTGTAATTTGTAATTTTTTTGCCCGTTATGCCGTTAGCACAGCTATTAAGTTGTATATATAGTAACGAACGCTTACACTTGGACCGCTGTCCTATGCGATTTTCTTGCGGTGAGTGGCCACTCTTATCCTTCGAAGTACCGCATAGGTTTCGCCACAATTTCAATGCGTTCGGTTACGCCGGTTTATTCGATGTAGGTACGAACATACATCGTGGTATGGAGTCGCTTTCCGTCAATGTTTTTTCTGTCGGAAAACATGTACTCGTAGATCGCATCCAATTCCGGAGTACGAAGATAATAGGTGTCGTAGCTCATCGTCACGTTACCGAGTTTGTTATCGAGCTGAATCCCGAAAACCTGCTTGACGATATAGTTCTCCGTTCTGTAGACATTTGTTGCACCCTTTGCAAAATTCTGTTTACACGTTGTCATTGCTATCACTCTCCTTATGATTTTTGTTGAACACCGCAAGCAAATAATCCCGCAGTTTTCGATTCAGATTTTTGATGTGCCCTTCCGACACTCCCCAGTCATCGGCAACGACGATCTGCGTGTTGTTTTCGGTATAGAGAGCAACGTACAATGCGTACAATCTCGGAGGAGCATCGTGCATTACCTCGTTATACTTACCGACCTTTTCGACGATGGTGTTTTTCACAACGGAATCACACGCTTTGTCGAACATATCCTTACGCGCATAGTAGTAACGGATCTCCTGAAGGTCTATCTGGATTTGCTTCATTGTCATATCGGTTTTTCCTCCTGTTTTTTCGGCAAAGCGAATGTTTTGATGATGGAAGCCATGACCTCGGCGTCTTCGCCCGAAAGATTTTCCGCTAATTTTTCAAGCAAAGAACATTGCTTGTCTGACAGATATTTCATATCGAGCTTGAAACCGTCCACGACGTGTATGCCGCCTCCGTTTCCTTGCGAAGTGTAAACCGGGTACTCCAACGAGAGGCTCAGCACGTCATATTCAATTGTGCGTTTGCTTACACCGAACTCGAACGCAAGATTCTCTCTTGTTTCGTGCCGGCGAGCGCAAAGAACTTCCAATATCGCTTTGCGCCTCTCGTTGACATTCACCGATTTTCACCTCCTTTGCCTTTCTTGCCTGTAGTTTAGAAGTTGAACTCGCAAGGTTTTTGCGACTTCAAAAAATTTTTTTAACTTTTTTTCAAAGATTTTTTGCAAACGAAAAAACCCCGACAAACAGACTTCCGCTATAAGGAAATCTGTCTGTCGGGGCCTCTCGATCGCTCGGACTAACCTTCGACTATTCTAAGAATATGACCTGTAACAGGATTTACATTTACACGGTGCTTTTTCAACCGTCAGACCTGAAACGTCGTTACTCCGTATTTAATTATCAATGTATTCGCCCGGCGGAGGAGTAATATCTATCCGCTCATGCCGTCGGCTCATTCGTTTGCTTATCATTACAAGCCCGCATTTAGGACACTGTAACTTAACCAATCCTTTATCGTTCCTGTACCCGATAATCACTTGCCCGCAGTTTGTACACAGACGTTTCGTCGGCTTCCATGTGTTTTGCATAACCCATAAACCCTCCTTTCTCGTAACTTGCAGAGGAGTGGATTTAAGCTCTGCGTATGTGCGGTCGAGAACTCCGGCACCGAAGAAACTTATCTCTGCAAATCTTATTCAAAGCGCTTCCGCTTTCAATACATTTTTATACAGCTTACCAACACGCCCTGAACGTCGCAGCTTTCAAGAACGATATCTTTCATTCGCTTATTTTCAGGGTGCAAAACAATTTTCCCGTCACGATGGAACAACCTTTTCAGAGTTGCTTCGCCGTCTATAAGAGCAGCGACTATCTCACCGTCATCGGCAGTAGTTTGTCTGCGTAATACTACCAGATCGCCTTTATTTATCCCTGCATCTATCATACTGTTGCCTTTTGCCCGAAGCATAAACAATTCTCCGTCACCGAACAACGCTTTCGGAAAAGCATAGCTTTCCTCGATATTCTCAACGGCAAAAATGGGTTCGCCACAAGCAATTTCACCAATCAGCGGTATGACAATTCGCGCTCCACCGTCAAGTTGAGGTAAGGGTAAGATATTTCCCGTACTTGTCAGCTCCAAACGATCCGATTTTTGCAACGCTTTCACATATCTTTGAACAGTCGCAAGGGAACCGAGGTTAAGGGCGTGCATGATTTCTCTGAAACTCGGCGTTCTCCCGTGCTCTCTTTGATAATCAATATTATACTGAGCCACTTTTTCAAGCGTATCTGAGTTCAACACTCTCATTTTATCACCTCCGGCACATAAACAAAACATTGCGTTTCGTTATCGTATTCGTATTATAGCAAAAGCCAGCCCCCGAAGTCAAGGGCTGACTGTGCAAGTTTACAGACAGTGAAAATATCTTATTAAAACAAATATTATTCTCGCTTTTTTAATTCAAATGATAATCAAGAATAACTTTTTCTTTTGTACCATCCGGATACTTGAATTCTTTTTTTTCAAAATCAAATTCCGGATTAAGTTTATGTATTAACCGATGATGATTCGGACATAAAACGATAAGATTATCTATATCATTATTACAAGATAATGAAAAATATCTTATATGATGTACTTCGCTTATATTTATATTTTTTTCTTTAAAAGGTTGTTCGCCACAAATCTGACACTTCCCTTGGTATAATATTTTTAATTGTTTGACAATGGAAGTGTTATAAATTCTACCATTATATAATACATATTTTTCTTTAATTCCAGCATTCGGATCTTTAAAATTAAGGATATACTCCATTTCTTCCTCTTTTAAATTCCCCATATCAGCTGTTTGCCCATCCATTAAATCGCTGTCACGCATTTCTTGACTACTATTATCAATAAAAGTTTGAACCAATTGTAACAATTCATTGTAAGAAAATTTATCCAGATATTTGGTGACATCAACAATACTTTGTCTGGGCGGTCTGTTACATTGTCCGTTTCTATAACTGCCCGTCACGACATCGTATTCATCTCTTAACCGACGCAAATAACTTTCTTTCCTACCAAATGCTTCGGCAATTCCAATAAACCCTTTCCTTTGACTTGGGTAACCAAGAGCTGAGAAGGCATCCATATTATATTTGGAAAGGAAATATGCAATGATATCCAAAACTTTTTTGTTTTCCATCCAGTTATCCTCTTATATATTATATAGTTTCTGTTTTAAATTTTCTAAAGTTTCTTCTATTTTATCCTTTTTCAATTCACATTCCCAAATAGTTATTACTTTCCACCCTAATTTCTCCAGCTGAATCTTTTTTTCAAAATCACGCTCTCTGTTTCGAAAAAGTTTTTCTTCCCAGAATTTTTTATTATTATCAGGTAAAACAAAGTATTTACATCCTTCATGTGCATGCCAAAAACAGCCATTTACAAAAATAACTGTTTTATACTTTTTCATAACTATGTCAGGTTTTCCCGGTAGATTTCTGACATTCCTACGGTATCGGAATCCTTGTGAAAAAAGATATTTTGCAACAACCTCTTCCGGTTTTGTATTTTTACCACGAATCCGCGACATATTAAAACTTCTTATTTCTTTACTGTGTACATCCATCAATATTTTTCAAGAATTTCTTCCGTTTTATAAAGCTGGAAGAAAAATCCCTCCAACATTTTTACAGGAATACTGTTTCCAGCCATCCTGATTATTTTATCTCGAGGAAAAAGCTTACTATTTACTCTTTGCTCAGGATTATTTTTCTGAATATTCTCATAATCTTCATCATTAAATCCCATAAAAAGCAAACATTCTCGTGGCGTAAGATATCTGAAATTACCTCTTCCCGCAACTCCACTAATAAAATATATATTTCCTGAATTTGGATGCCTGTCCTGCTTCGTCGTTATGGTTCTTATAAATTCTTCTGAAGTGATTTCACCATTTTCATCGACTATCTTAGGATTTTCGTTCCAAATTTTTTGTCTGGAAACTGTATCATTCGGAGTGCATTCCAATGCCTCTTTCCATAATTCTGATGACGGATCAGACGAGATACGCAATAGTTGATCTATCGTTTTCGGACTATAGTATTTGGATTCTTTATATTCCTTAACTATGACCATCTCATCTTCGCCCCATGAATCAAAAAATTCTCTTATACTCTTTTGAAGTTTACTATCGTTGCCTACAAAGACACTCATCATCAATAAACGAGGTCTGTTCTGCGGAATTCCATAATTTTTTGCATTTACATGCATATACTGACTTTCATATCCAAGACCTTTGAGTTCAGATATCCACTTATCAAAGTTTGCCTTATGACGAGGTGATAGAAGCGTCGGCACGTTTTCCATTATCAGATAACGTGGTAATGTTTTTCCTGCTTGCGCCATTTCCGTAAGGATTCTTCCCACTTGCCAAAGCAGACTTGAACGACTTCCGGAATCAACATCAATACCTTTGTTGTAACCATGAAATGCTCCGACATTCGATAAATCCTGACAAGGAAACGAATAAGTAAGGATATCAGTCGCATCTGGCATCTTGGCACCTTTTATACTACTAATATCCACCAAATTGTTGGTTCGTTTTATTGCCGAAAGTATTCTCCTCAACACTTCTTCACTGTAACCGCGTAAAGTTTGATAAGTCATTGCTTCTTTTCCATTATTACTAAGCGTATATTGACTTAATATTTCAATGATTTGCTGTTTATTAAGATTCTCTACTTCAGGAAGATTACAACAACTTTCATGTATTGCATCATAAGCAATAAATGCATGTATATCCCATTCGCATATTGCTTGTACATTTATATTTATTCCGATATTTTTTAATGCCCGAGCTTGACTACCTATTCCACTAAATAGCTCTACAATATTATATTCTGTTTTCATTTTTCACCGTATTCAGATAAGCACTCCAGCCTGATCAAGTTTATCTCTTATTTTCCATATAAGTTTTGCCTGCTTATCTGAAGGTACTTTTTTATTCTCAGTAAAAGCAATCGCAAGGTTGATCAAATCAATTTCCATAGGAGACAATATACGTCGTTTGATACCTTCACTAAGCAGATTTTTCCAATAATCATTACCTAAATTATAAATTTCCACCATACAATTAACATCTTTTTCAAGCTTTTTTTCTTTGATTTCACCTTGTATTCTTTCATTTATAACATCCTTGGAAATAAGATCTGCAATAAATTGAGCATCTAATGTCAAATCTATCTCTTTATACTTTTTCCATGTTTCCTCTTTGGAGCAGTATTCTCTGGCTGAACCGGGAGATTCACAAATAAAATCATTTGTCGCATGGGCAACTTTTTCAATCTGACTGTTCAAAGATGGGTAAAGTGTTTGCTTCTTCCAGATTAAATCATAATCAAGACAGTAATCTTTTGGTAAGTATGCCAAAATCTTTGCTATCGTATATGGAATAATAAATGGCTTTATATAGCTTGCAGATATGTACCACGAAGAGTTTTTCACGATTTTATCCGTTGTCTTGAATAAAATAGCATAACAAATTGCCATCTTGAAAAATTCATCGTTAAAATATTCTGGCATCTTCTGATACTTTTCATCAATATACTCAGCAAAAAACGACATACATTTCTCTCCTCCCTTACTTACTATATCAGGGCGAAGAAGTTCAGCACTGGTGAAATATTTAGCAAGATCCTCTTTCTTAATCAACTGATTTTTAGGATATCTTCTGGCAAATGCGTCTTTCTCACTTTTACGCACGATTTTAAATTGTTCCTGATCATATTTGCCACGAGATCGTTCATAGTACCAAAATGTATTATTAACATTGTCGCCAAAGATAGGTGCAGGTATTTTCTTTGATAAAGCTTCAAAAACCCTATGAAAAGGATGGTTTGAAAAGAAATCAGAATTTTTTACTGAATTTTGACTGTTAGCATACTTTGAAATATTCTGAATCATAACATCATAGTCATCATTTTTGACTACAGTCAATTTCATCGGGACAAAAATATTATCCAGCGGTAACTTGTCTTTTGTAACAGCCGAAGTAAGCGAGGCAGTTGTCTGCCCGCCGTTGATAATTTGTAAATCTTCTATAGAAGTTATATATCTGCCATCATCTGATAAAGTTATTTTTGCTGCAGTACAAGCAATACCATTATTATAAGCAAAAAACTTTGTGGGTTCTTTTCTTATTGTTTCACGGATACCCTTATTGATTTTTCCTCGATTACTTAAAAAAGCACGAACATTTCCTTCAAGCAATCTTGACCCATGATCATAATAAATCTTGTGCAAAAATTCACCCGGAACAATCGCAAGATATGCATCATAATCCAAATTCCCTGACATTTCTGCTTGGATGCAAGGAATGCCTGAAACTCCATATTTATCAGTTTCAATCAGTATGGGTTCTCTGTCCTTTCCCGATTGATACAAATCATAGAATCGCTTGATACTCCATACGTTAAGCTCAACCCTCTTATTAAGAAAGTCTTCACATTTAAGCGAGGTTATTTTATCGCTAAGGACCTTGTTAGTAACAATATACAGTTTAATCTTATCGATCGAGTCATCATTATCAAGATCGACATAATCTTTTTTCATCCTTCGAGCGATGTTCCTTCCTACCAAAAGCATTTCGTCTGTCAGGTCAAAATATTCCTGCAGTTTTTCGTCAAATGCTTCCTGAATAAAATTCAGCATTCTTGTGCGAATTGTATCAAGGTCAGTTCTTGTTAAAGTTGCATCAGCAACATCCTTGAAATCATTTGTTATCAGTACAAAAGATTTATCTGATGCATCAAACGCATATGCATCAAAAGTCATAATTTTATTATTGCGACAACGCTTTTGAATCGGACGAATTACTGGATCGGTTATTTCGCCCATTGCAGATAGCTTATCCAAAGCATCAGTAAAAAAGTATTCGTCAGGAGTTACGCCGTCGATTTGTGCATTAATGCGCACATCCTCTAGATATTCTTTTCTGTATTCATCAAATGTAGCGTCTGTCATAATGTCTCCTTGAATTTCTCTATAAGAGAAATTAATATTTCGTATTGTACTTTACCAATTCCATCAACAAGCTGTTCTGCTTTGATCCTTGGGAATTTGTCATTCACAAAATAGCTGTCCATGGTAATAAAGTTGTAAACATAATTATCATAAACTTCGTTATAAGCATATCCAACCTGTTTTAGCTTTTCGATAAAAATATCCCTGTCGGAATCAAGTTTGAAGGACTCCATTATCGTCCCTACAAGATTATTTAGCGAAATACCGTGAAAACTCGGGCTCATTTTTTCCATACGATAGATCACCAACTTGCCTGAATTTTCACTATCCAGCTGCTCTATTGAAGATATAAAAACTGAATTCTTAAAAGAATTGATTGTCTTAATTTCGAACCAATCATCGCCATATGAAAAATCTTTATGCGTTGGTTCCGGTCCACTCCAGCCGTTCAAAGCTACAGTCGTACCGTACTTTTTGACAGCATAATCTTTCAAAAATAATAATTCACCGATCAAGCCCAGTATTTCATTTTCATTTAGTAACTTGGATGATCCATAAAACATCTTTTTCCACTGATTATACCGGTTTACAATTTCAACGTAGCCATTATTTCCGGAATAATTTTCAGTTTGACTTATTATATCCTCACAAAAACTATAGAAAAGAGAAAGATTGTCATTGGAATTAAAACAAAATAATAACGAATTATAGCTCGTAGTTCGGATTTGTTTAATTTCAAGCAATGCGTTACCAATCACTTTAATAGGTTGAAAATCACCATTATAGCGAAGAGTCGGATTTCCCTTTTCATTCTTTCCAAGATATAATTCGAGTGGGTGATTATCGGACACTCTGACATATTCCGAATTGTTCCTTATCAAAGACAATTTTGCTTCAACTTCAGTTTTATTCATTACAATCATCTCCCTCTTCGTGATCCTTATCAAAATAGTTAACCATCTTGTTAACCGTATAAAGAATACTTTCGCTGACAGCATTGTCCTTATGTGGGAATCCTATAGCATATCCGACAAGATAATTATATCGTCGTGTCTTTAATTCACGACGCACTTTAACATTTTCTGATTTTGAAGATGCACCAGTATACATCTCTTCATCAGACAAATTGCTGTTGTCAGGATCAATGAAATATATAATTAACAGCGGATTACGCCCTTTAACCATATAATCCTGAGAACGAATGCTATCCCCTTGCGGCAGCTGTTCACTTGACAAACCATTTTTAGCATCTGCCCGACCACCTAACCTAGCACGTTGGCAACTCATTCTGATAACTGATGTATCTTCATCCGGTACATCATATGTTCTGAAAACCAGAGCATTATCAATGGCAAGTTCAGGGAAAACAAAGCGATTTTTACTATCTTCTTGTCCACCTATAATGAGAACATCAAAATAGTTCAATTCTTCATCCGTACGTTTCAGAAATCTTAATATTTGTTTTTGATCAAAATAACTTTCACTTGCTTTATGTACAGAGATTGACGAAATCAGCTGAACAACATCGTTTTTAGATATTTTTCTGAAATATGGATGTCTTACACTGCTATCTCTTTGCGAAATGTCAATCTTGTGAAGAAAGTTCAATGTAAGCTCAATGTTTCTTTCAATGATATCAAGATCTCTATGAAGATGGGGCGTTTCAAAAATATTGCCATAAAAAGACTTATGATACACCATTTTTTTAGTGTTTCGGCTTTTATTTGCTGCAGTTATACCCAAATCTATAGAATCATTACGAACACGGATACCGTACTCCTCGGGTTTTTTATTTTGTCTGCCCATTATTTCGATATCTTTTCTCAGGTCTTCTATTGATCTGCAAATATATTTATAATAATCAGCCGATTCTTTCGTAATAAAGATTTTACATAAGTCAGCATATCCTTCGCGATAACCAAACCATCTGCCCATCTGCATAAGAACATCAAAAGTTGCTGTATTGCGATAAAAATAACTGACACATAGCCCTTCCAGCGTTAAGCCACGAGACAATGCAAGTCCGCCAATAGCAATGACACGCAACCCAGTATCCTTATGATCATCATAATTCAATTTAGAAGATTGTTTCGAAGAGTTAACTACAATAATCTGAATATCCTTAATAGATTGATAAAGACTTGCTCGAACTGCTTCCCAACTGATAACAGAACCATTGACAATAATGCTCTTATACTCTTCATCAAATGTTTTCTTTAATGAAGCTATCAACGGATTTGTCAGTGCATATGCGGCATCAAGTTTATGGGTTTGCTTTATTGCATTTTTAACACGCAAATAGTAATCATCAACGATATCTTTTATAACAAGCTGAACTTTCGTAAATCGCGTCATATTGATCAACATCGAGCGGTTTGTCCTGATATTGACACTTGCGTCGCGGATATCACGAATAGCATTCGCTATCATAAAAGTATTGATAGCATGGTACAATGAGTCAAATAATTTATCACCATGCCATTCTTTTTTGTGCTTCATCGGGAAGAGCTCTTCATTACCATCAAGTATATGACGTACATTATTATTGGGGTTAAAGAAATATTGTCTTGAGCCACAATAATTTGACGGTGCTTTCAATGAATAAATGAAGTCACGCGGGAACAAATCATCCCTAAGCATTTCATCTTCACGATCATAACTAATAAATACATTGGCAAACGGAGTAGCCGTAAAACCCACATAGCTGCTTTTTGTAAACAAAGAAAGAATGCTGCGGATATACTTGTTGATTTTTGTCGGATCATCTTCTGCTTTCTTTGTATTTATACTGGCATTATCAGCTTCATCATCTATCAGTAGCATAGGCGCGTTGATCTTTTGATATTGTTTTGTCGTGTTTATATTCTTCAAAGAAGAATAAAGTTTTTTTAGCACACTTGCATTTTTCTTCACGACAAAAATCATCGGCTCACTTGGATAATTGCTGATTTTTATATTCGTATTCTGATCATCATCCGCTACAAAATCTTTTGATCTGCTGGTAAACGATTTCGGAGTTCTGTCACCACGACCAACTCCAACATCCATTGCAGATACCACATCATATCCGACAAACCCTTCTTCTGCACGGATTTGCGTCTGCTTTCTCAAACTCTCTATTGTACCGGTCAGAATAAAAATTACTCTGTATCCAGCATCTGCGGCTTTTGTTACCAAGCCCAAATAATTTGATGTCTTTCCAGATTGCACATCTCCTACTACAAGACCACGAACAGAAAACCCATTTACATCATTCGGATTTCCCAGATACGACATGATTTTTCTCAACGTATCTTGTTCTAACGTATAAATAACTTCTGGCGGAAAATGCTTTTGAACGGCAAGATAATTCTTATATCGTATCCAATAATATTCTTCATTACCCTCATTCAAGAAATTTTCATACCATTTATAATCATGTTCATAATCACCAAGCAAAGCACTTCCCTCTTCCTGATAAACAGAATGAACGGATTTGATTTTTTTAATAACCAGATCTTTTTCATCTTCTGTCAAGCCTATTTCCGGCAAAACTAGGCGATACATATCTCCTGTTTTATCTATAGACTTAACAATACTTAGTTCATCCGGAACATAAAATGGATTGCTGATTTTCATAACAGCAACATCATTGGAATACTGATTAAGATAAATATCAAATATTTCTTCACGCGTTTTCATTTATCACAATCCTCCGGATTTTATCCGCAATTGCCTCATCATTAAACGGTTCATATCGTGTTAATAAGGACATTACTTCTTCATCACTTTTCTGTATAATATTTTTTATCATACGGAACTGCGATACCCCTTCCAAAACTATTGCCTCAAACTGTTCTTCCTCAATATTCGTTGCATTGTTCTTATTGCAAACAGCATTATATATATCATCCAATGGCAGCGTTGCAGAAATGGTATCAATAAAATTAAGTATTTTGCGCTTATTGTTATCATCAAACTCATCCAAAAAATGTCGGATGAATTCCGATTCCTTATTAACAAAAAATCTTTCTTTTTGATTTTTATCAAGAGATTTGTTCCAGATTTTATTATCATCACGTTCCAGTGTTAACCTAACCCTTTTGGTAGTTTTCTCTTTAGATCTGGAACACACATCAGAAACTGCCTTTTTAAGATAATTCAAGATCTGACGCGGAATGGTTGCGTTTTGCTTTTTTATATCAATATCCCAAATCTCATCCAGTGAGTTCGGAATATCTACTTTGATTCTGCCATACTTAAGTAATTCTGCACTAACATTCGCGGATGAAAGTCTGAACCACTTGCCATATATAATCAAGCGATCATTCCTATAGATGTAAAATCCTTGATCATTTCGCAATGCATCGATTCCACCAAGTTTATCAATATCTTTATCAGAAAGGTCTGTCATATGCGGAAGAATAAATGGCTGAACTTTAATCGTTTCGCCGTCAAAAGTAATCTCGCTAACCTTTTTAGAATCAGTTTTAGGATGATCTTCTAAAAAAGGATCCAATGGCTCAAGCAAATCATTATTCACATAAATCTTCAAGGGTTTGAATCTATTAGATAAAAACCTGTGAAAAACCAAGCGCAAATGCTTTTCCGCGTCTGCCATTTCATCGGATAAATATTCACGAATTCTGCCATTGCTTTTTTTATACGCAATATCAAAATTCTGCCACACCACCAAAGTCCCCATCGGCAACTCCATTAATGCGTCAACCGTTGGAATTTCGGCGATTTCCATCTCATCCAGTTCAATACAATCCCATTTTTTATCTTTTATTACAAGATCAAGATCCCATTGAAAGCCAGAAATAACGTTTTCATTTTTAGAAAGAACCGTAAGGAGTCTACATTGAGAAAGCGAAGCAGACTTCAACCCAAGTCCAAAACGCCCAAGATCCGATAAACCATATTCCCGATCACTGCCATATTTCATAGCATTGAATAATTCATTTCGAGTCATACCGTTACCATCATCCAAAACTGAGATGAATAACTCTGAATCATTTATCGGAACATTTATGTATACATTTTTCGCTTTAGCAGAAATTGAATTATCAATAATATCTGCTAAGGCGGTTTTGAATGTATATCCTATCGAACGCATGGAATTCATAAGTACGCTAGGCGATGGCGTATTTTCAATCTTTACTGACATCCGAATCCCCCTTTTTTATCCGGTTATCATAAAAATTATATTCCGAATAAAATTTTGTCATTTTGTTTAATAATTCTGTCATCTTTAAAACTACGCCATTTGGCCCCACCACTTTCAACCTCTCACCAAAAGAACAGCACCAACCGAAAAACATCGGACTTATCTGAACTTCGGCAGAAAACGAAATTCTATCCGTACCGAGTGAAGCTATACTCATATCTTCGCCGAACTTGTCGAAGATTACGTCCAACATATCACGATCTGCCTCAAAACTGACCGTTTGTTTCTCTCCGCCGAACATTGAAAACGCTTGCTTCCGATGCTTCGATATACTTAGCGCCTTAGGTCTGACTTTCGTATTAATACCATCAGCCAGCATCTCGGCATTCAACATTCTGTCAATACGATAGGTTACAATATTATCATGGTTATCGTGATAGCATATCAGATAATAATTGTCATTAGAAAAGATCATTGCAACGGGATTTGCCGTATACTTTTCGCCGTTCTTTCTAAACACACGCTCGTGACGATCGTTCAAATCAAAATACTGAAACGCAATCTTCTTTTCTGCAAGAATGGCATCTTCTATCTTATTTACGGTGTAGTAGATATGCTCATTACTGTGCTTGGTAGTATTAAACTCAACAATGTTCTTTTTGAGAATGTCCGCACGATAACTACCGCCGAGAGCGGCGATTTTATCCGTCAATTCTTCTGTCTTTTTCGGGGATATAAAACTTGCAGCTTGTACCGCATCGATTAAAATTCTGAGTTCCGGAATATCAAATCTTCTGTCAACTATATAATACGAATTACTATGCTGACCTTTCTGTGTCACAACCTCATATCCGAAAGAATTCAGCGTAGCAATATCGGCATATAATGTTCTTCTGTCGCAAGTTATTCCGTTATCGGCAAGACGTTGTATTATCTGTCCCGTTGTCAGTGGACGATTTTCGTCACTTTCCTGTTTCAGAATCTCCCAAATTTTAAGAAGTTTGATTTTCGAGAAGTTTTCCTTACCCATAATAAACCCCATAAATGAATATACATAAATATTATAACACAAATAAAAAGTAAAGTAAAGATTTCAAAGTCTGTTTTTTAAGACACTCATAAGCATATCAAAAGAGGCCGTGCTATCACGACCTCTTTACTAATTCAACTTAAATTATGAGTTTATGTATTTAATTAAAAAACATACCCGTGTCCTATCATTCTGTTAAATTTGATAACAATTCTAAAATATTCTTTTCATACTGAACATAAACGCTATGATTCAACAATTTATGTTTCTCATTTTGTAAATCAATAACATTTATAGACATCTCTTTTTTAATGAACTCATTACCATCTATGGTGGCAACAATAACTTGATTATCAAGTATATTTTCTTTCAATATGAAATCCATAATTATTTTAGCATTTTCTTTATCTTGCTCGTCACCACGCGGAGAGTCTATTACTATAGGAAAACTCACGATATCTTTATTCATTTTTAATTTTGCAATTAAAAAAGCATAGTATTTTGCCAATATAACTCTGTCTTTATATGCGCCACTGGCTGAAATACTATCTCCTATTGAATAGTCATTTGCATTGACCTCTTCCTTAGATATATTCAATTCAGAAAACAATTTCGCCAAAATACTTTTATAAATTAATTCAGCCGTTTCTGCCTTTTTTTTGTACTCTTTGAGTTCTTTTGACAACGATTTTATTTCTTCTTCGCGTTTTTCTTTATTTAGAGTTAATTCTCCAATTCTTTGCACATTTTCTTGAATCAATGATTTGGCACTTCTAATTTTTATGTATTTATTATATAAATCCTCATCTGATGATATATTTTTTTCAAGCTGCACAAAATCGGCCCTAGTTTCCATATACTTTTTATTCTTTTTTTCAATCTTTTCTTGATAAGAAGCTATTTCATCAGATACTCGACTCAATTCTATGGCAAGATTTTCTAATATATACTCCCGTTCAAATCTTTCCTTAAAATCAATTGAAAACTCATACCCGCATTCAGGACATTGAACATTATGGAAAATCTTTTTTTGTTTATTTTCTTTTTTGAAAAAGTTTTCCAATTGTTCTTTTGTATGCATAGCTAAAGTTTTCTCGTTTTCTAGCTTAACGATTTCACCTTTTAACTTTTCTAACTTTAACAATATTGCATCAAGTTTTGCCCTGTTATTATTAATTTTTTCTGTTAACTCAGCTTCATCAGCTAAAATTTCGCCGTTTTGATCTAATATATCCTTGAGATATTCCGTTATTCTTTTACAATCTTCATACTCCTCATCTTCAACAGCTTGTTGATCTAACAATTGTTTCATCTTTAAATTTTTTTTAACAAAATCTTCCCCATAACATCCAAGATGATAAAACAAGGAAATTTTGCGTTGCGGTTTGCTAAACTGTGCCAACCTATCAAAAGACTCAGTTTCTGGTGTCCAGCCATTTTCTTGATCTATATAATAGGGAAGATACATGAATACAGGAGCAGAGGAAATAATTGTTTTATTATCATCTTTTGCCACTAATTTTATATCTAAATCAAATATTTTATTAAAATACTCCGTAAGTTTTTTTACTCTATAAAGTTTAACAACGCAACCATTAGGCTCATATATCGTAAAAATATGGTTTTTCCTAACTATTTTATACTCTTTATTATCTACATCAAACTTTAGAAAGTATAACGAATCAACTCGTTTCCAAGTATCTGAAAAAAAGGATTCTGCTCCGAGAACATGATATAAAGATTTGCATATTAAAGATTTACCAACATGGTTATTGTGGCTAGTCAACATGTTCTTTCCATCGGTAAACGTGATAAGTTGAGCTGTCTTGGTTCCTAAATCCACTATTAGCAACTCTTTAAATACAACTTTGCTCACTTAAACCACCTCCCCATTAATATACTTGTAATATACAAATGCTGTTGCAAATTTTATATATCCCTCATCCTGATAAACTGGAGATATTTTAGTGTTTTTATTTATAAAATTAACGCTTTGACTTATTAAAGTCTGCGTATTACTATTTCTTACATAATTCAAAATTTCAGAAATAAAAACCTTAAATGGCTCATCATTTTTAGTTAAATCCATCAAAAACCGAGGTCTCTGCGCGGCCATTTCTTTTTGTTCAGATATTGTGGATATATTTAACAAAGAATACAAATCAACATTCTTTGGTATAGACTCATTTAAATAAGTTGCTAAAGATTGTTCGAATTCATTTTTTGTATATCCCTTTTTACGAACAATTTCATTAATATCGGTAGTTTTAGGATTAATCTCGTTATTAAAACGCGAATCCAATGTATCATACAGTGCAGTAAAAAATGCTCTGGTCTTTATAAGCTCCGCATTACTATCAATATTTATAATAAAATCTTCAAATAGCTTAAGCGCTTGCTCTTTGTGCGTATCACAATGTAAATTTGATTTTATAAAATAAAATTTTGATAAGTCAACTTCTTCAATAGGAATATTTTCACTATCGCTTATACATTTTTTAATTCTATATAGTCTTTTTTCATCATCTTTGACTTCCTCTTTTTCAACTGTATCTGCACTAATTTTAGTCTTTTCATTTGGGAATATTATTTGATTATCTGTAATATCCACATTTGAAACAAGAGCAATTTCATAATTGAAACCAGAAAAATTATAAGTATGTTTGTATAAATTTTGGAACCATTTTTCACTAATAATATAATTCAATGTAAATTCTCCACGGTTTTTTGTCTTAACTTGATATAAAAATAGCTCTTCCGTCCCGTTAACAACTTTTTTTACCGCTACATCCTCAATGCAATCCATAAAAACAGTGAAATCTTCGACAGCATAAAGTTCGACAATCAATTTTATAGCAAAGCTTAATTGAATAGTTAATCTATTCTTTGCTATACTTCCAGACATATCTTTATATACTTTTTCTATTTGCTTATCTATATGCATATATTAATTTTCCCCTGTTATGCTGTAATTGAATAATTTTTATTGATTTATTCTTCTGGGTTTTCTCTAATTACATATTTTTTCTATTGATTTTAAGTAGCTTGTTTTGTCAGTATTATATCATTTATTTTTATTAAAGTAAAGTTTTCAAAGTCGGTTTTTAATGACACACGCAAGCAAAGTAAGGCTCAAGCAAATTATAATAACATTTTTTCTTCTTCCTTTCTTTGATTTTCTGATTTTTCTTGCTCCAACATATCATATACGGCAAGTTCAAGGGAAAACACCAAAGAGTCCAACGTCCGCTTTGGTATTTGGGTGATTAAAGGTTCACCATTGACCTCTATTTGATAATTTGTCGGTTTTCTTTTTCTCATAGCTAAATGATAAATCAATTAGCCGCCAAAGTGTGAGTACCTTATCCGCACGTTTCCCGTAGCAAAAGGTAATGTTTTTATCACATAAAGGTAAACTCGACCGATTTTTTGCCTTTCGCCTTTTCCTCATATCAGAAAAAGACTTCGGCATCAAGGGGAAAAATTATCGCTTAAAATTCAAAGAATAAAGACTTCAATGCAATATTTTTTCCTGTTTCCTTGACTCCTTCGTCTTTTCCTGATTTCTCCTTTTCGTCGAAAGACAAAAAACAAAAGGAGGTTAAAAGTTGAAAGAGCAAAAAGTTTCTTCAAAGTCGCAAATAGTCTGCGAGTTCAACATTTACAATTCAGCAAAAAGATTAAGGAGGCTCAATATTTATGAAAAAAGCAGTGATTTACGCACGTTATTCAAGTGACACACAAACAGAACAGTCCATCGAAGGACAGCTTCGTGTCTGTCAGAACTATGCAAAAAGCAATAACCTTCTTATTGTCGATACATACGTTGACCGTGCGATGACCGGCACAAACGATATGCGTCCCGATTTTCAGCGCATGATCAAAGCAAGTAGCAAACGGCAATGGGAATACGTCATCGTTTATAAACTTGACCGCTTTTCAAGGGACAAGTACGAAATGACTATCCATAAGCACACACTGAAAGAAAACGGAGTGAAACTTGTATCCGCTATGGAGAACATTCCGGACTCTCCCGAAGGTATAATCCTTGAATCGCTGCTCGAAGGTATGAACCAATACTATTCGGCGGAACTTTCCCAGAAAGTCTTACGTGGCTTGAGAGAAAGTTATCTGAAAGGCAATTATACAGGCGGACCGGTCTTATTCGGATATGACGTCGTAGACAAGAAAAACGTCGTCAATCCCATAGAAGGAGCAATCGTACAAGAAATTTTCGGACTGTATGCGCAAAACTACACGGCGGCTTATATAGCCGAGGAAATGCGTAAGCGAGGAATCCGCACCAAGAAAGGAAAATATCTGACAGAAAAAGCAATCTATAAAATGCTCCAAAACACCAAATACAACGGCAAGATAAAACACGGTGATACCGTTTATGACAATATCTATCCGAAAATCGTTGATGACGTTGTATGGCAGAAAGTACAGGACATTCACGACGGGAACAAACACGCTCCCGGCAGGAAGAAAGAAATCTTTGAATTTATCCTTTCTGGAAAACTTGTCTGCGGAGATTGCAAGCGTCTGATGGTTGGAATAAGCGGAACAAGCAAAACCGGTGCAAAGCATTATTACTATACTTGCCTAACGCATTCAAGGTACAAAAAACCATGCACATTGAAAACCGCTTGCAAGAAAGAACTCGAAGATATCGTCATCAATACGACGTGGCAACTTCTTTCAGACAACGGCTCGTTGACAACCTTAGCAGAGGTGTTATGCAAACATATAAACGAGAAGTCAAAAAACAATGCTAATATCAAATCGCTTGAAACAAAACGAACAGCCGCACTGAAAGCATCGCGCAACCTGATTGCCGCTATCGAACAAGGCATCATCACCGAACAAACCAAAGAACGCCTGAAAGAACTCGAAACCCAGATATCCCAGCTTGACTTCGACATAGAACAGGAAAAACAGCGAACCTTCGCAGAAATCACTCCCGCAAAAGTCATTCAATTTCTGAATAAGGCAATATGCGGCGACGTACAGGATATAGGCGTAAGAAAAGCTCTCGTGAAATATCTTATCCGCGACATCATTCTTTACAACGATAAAATCATCATCAACTACTACTTTGCCGATCCGCTCAAAAAACACAACCACTCAATCGAATCGGTAAAGGAAACAGAAAAGCAGTCCAAAGAGGCTGCTCCTTTATCTGACTTTCAAAGTTCGTACAAGGGCGATAACTCGCCGCCAAGAGGATCCTAAATCGAACACCTAGTTTGGTTTAGGACTTTTTCTTATTCAAAGCAAAGTGTTTCGCCAAAAGATAAGCATTTCAGGTTAATAATCAAGGCTTGGCGAGGGTTCGAATAGCTGCGTAAAAATCTTGCAGTAGCGTTAGCGATTAAAACCCACACCAAAGCGCTAAAAGCTTTATAATTATTTATTCTGTTTCCTTCTCATCATTTCACTAATTCTAAATTGTTCTGCTTCTGGTAAATTAACAAATTCAACTGTTTTATCATAATTATCTTCTACAACCTTTTTTATTTCGTCTAGTGTAACTCTAAAAAATTCTTTTCTTCCATTTACCAAATTTATTTTTCTATCTGCAAATGCACTATGTAAAGCAGCTTCAAGCTTTGGAGCATCATCCGAAAATATCATAGCATGTATATCAAATTTAAATGGAACAGATGCTCCGCTAAGTTCGGCTATTCTTTCTTCCGGTTCCAATCTTCTTGTCATACCTATCTTAAACACGTTTTCGCCAAAAGCACCTATGTTAGAAATAATATAAACATACCCAGCCCTATGATTAGCTTCTCTATAATCCAAATCAACCATCGCTTTGTTTACATCGATCAAATTGTTATCTATTTCTTCTTTTCTTGCGAGTAAAACTTGTTTTCGCTCTTCACTTCGTTCAACCGCTAATTGTTCTTCAAGTTTTTTCAATGCGTTTTGATAATGAATTTGCTCTTTTTCGTATTGTTTTCTTTTTTCTTCAATTTCTCGTGCGACTTTTTCTTCTTCTCTTAATAATTCACGCTTTATTCTTAATTCTTCTTTTTCTTTTTTTTTCTTTTGTTGATATTCAAAAGCAAGATTAAGTTCTTCTATTTTTAGTTTGTAATAATCATATGATATCTCAATATTATTTGTTGCATTCAAATCGTTTTGCAATTCATACGCTTTAAATATTCTTTCTTTTACATTATCATAATTACTAAATTTTACTTTATCTATGCACAAGTCACATTCTAAATTAAAATTCCTAATTATTTGCTTTGAATTTTCAGCAATTAAACGTTGCCCCTCTTTTTCACTGCCATTAACCCTCCATTGAGTTCCAACAATTACGGCGAGTTTATTGCAAATCATTTTCTTTTGCTTATCTCGAATATCTTTCAATCTTTGCTTATATTGATCTAAATCGGCAAAATTATATTGAGGTTTATACAATCCAAACCCTTGATATAAAATTTCATCATCTAATTGAATAATTTCTTCTTTCAAAGCATCTCTTAATTGCTTTAAATTTTCGATATCGACTTGAATTTCTTTTGCGTTATCCATAATCACCTAAATTAGTTCTTTTCTTTTACTGTTATATTCTTCTTTTGTTATCTCGCCATTTTCAAATTGTTTTCTTAAATCTTTTAACATTTGATATTTAGTTTTTTCCTTATATTCTTCTTCAAACACATTTGTATGTTCAGTAGAATAAATATGCCCTCTCGTTGCTTCTTGAAATTCTTTTTCTTTTTGTGTAAGCTGTTCTTCTTTTTCTTTTAATTGCATTTCAATTTTATTAAATTTTTCCTTAGCTCGTTTTTCTTTAGCTCGCTTTTCTTTTATTTTCTCTTCTAATATAATACGTTTTTGTTGCTGTTCTATATCAACTAGCTTTTGTTTAATTTCTTTTTCTTTTAATTTCTTTTCAAGTTTATCAAGTTCTCTTAATCTTTTTTCTTTAGCCCTTTTTTCAGCAGCAATTTTTTCTTTTATTTCTTTTTCCAATCTTTTAAGCTCTTGTCGCTGTTCTATATCTCTCAACATTTGCTTTATTTGAACATAATCATAACTTTCATCTATCCAATAGTGATTTCTTCCAGAAGGACTGGTGTATGTAGCATGGACTTTTATGATAATATCAGTAACCGGACTTTTTTGTTTTAATGAATAATATAATTTCTCTTCGTATTTTACAAATGTTTTATATTTAATTTTTAATCCTTCAAATTTTAAAAATTCATCTTCTGTTGTAATTTTTTTTATCTTACTGTATTCATATTCATATTCTTTGTAATCTTTTATATTTTCTTCAATTTCATTAAATAAAACCATGTAATAGTTTTGATTGCGTTCAATTTGATCCATAACATATTCGTATATATTTAAATTTTCCAAAGCACTTTTTGATTTTAATTTAGGGAGAAATGGTATTATATTATTTTCAATATTGATAAATTGAAATTTCTCATTTAAAATATTAATTTCTTTTATTACTTTGCTTCTTTCTTTTACAATAGCCAAATTTCTTTTGTTGACAATATTAATAATAACAACTGCAATGGTTGAAATAAATATTATAACAAGAATGAACAATTCCATAAATTTCTCCTTTGTTATAATAATTATAACACATATTTTAACAAAACTATAAATAATTTTCTATTAAATCATTATTTTTAAATTCAGTTACTGATTAAATCAATATGTATCAGCAAAAGCATATTTTAGCAATAAACTCTATTTCAGACTGCAAATGTAACCTCAATTTTTATTTTCTTCCCTTTATAAGGCATATTAAGAGTTTTTTGATAAAAAGAAAAGTCCCGACTTTCGTCAGGACCTTCTTTTATTGGACTGTTGTATGTAATAATCATTTTATCGTCATAGAGCGTTATTTGTTTTATCAGTACGTTTATCAGCAAGTAAGCTTCGAGTTCCAACGCCTCTTGATAGAACGCTCGCATTTCTTTTTCCGTAACTCTATCGGCTGTTTGGCTCTTTTGTATAGTTATCGCTTTTTCCAGTTCTTTCTTTTTCTGTTCGAGTTCTCTCATTCGGTTCATAACCGTTGCACTCGTTCCGCCGTTTTCTATCGCTGCCATAATGTTGCTTATCTGCAATTCTGTCGTCTTGTATTCTTTTGTCAATCTTTGCAAATCTGCATTGTCCGTTATTATATCTTCTTGCTTTTGCATAAGCGCGGATATCATCTTGTCGCAGGTTTGCTTTTCTGATAGAAGTTTGACAACATTGTCAACCACAAAATCTTCGAGAAACTCTTTTCTTAATGTGGCCTTTGTACAGCCGTTGCGATGCTTTCTTCCAAGGCATTTATAATACCTTATTACTTTACCTACTTTCTCGGTTCCCGTTTCCGCACTTATCGGGCATCCGCAATATCCGCAAACCAGCTTGTTTCGCAATAGATACACTGTCTCTATACTGCGTCTGCCGTATCTGTTTAATTCTGATTTATGGCGGACTTTTTCATATAATTCCTTTGGCAAAATTTGCGGGAAGATATTATCGAATACATCGTCTTTGTATCTATATACGCCCGTATATTTTTCATTTCTAAGCATATTGTGAATCGTTGTTTCCGCAAACGGCTTTCCTTTATTGAATATTCCCTTTGCCGTTAATGCCGAGATAATGTCTTTGACATATACTCCCATGGCATACTGCTCAAATATATATCTGACTGCTTTGGCTTTTTCTTCGTCTACAACAACTTTATGGTTTTCTACCTTATAGCCGTACAATAAATGTCCGCCGGTATAATTACCTTTAAGACGAGATTCTTTCATACCTCTTTTTACCTTCTGCGAAAGTTCTGCCGAATAATATTCTGCATAGCCTTCCAGCATACTTTCCAAGATAATTGCTTCGGGCGAATCCGGTATATATTCTGTTGCGGATATAACTCTGACTCCGTTGTCTCTCAATGTTTTCTTGTGAACTGCCATTTCATACTTGTTACGAGAAAATCTGTCAAGCTTGTAAAGCAGAACATAATCCCACTCTTTGCGACTACTGTCTTTTATCATTCTTTGAAAGTCTGGACGGTTATCGTTCGTACCCGTCATGGCACGGTCGATATAAGTGTTGACAATGGTTATGTCATGAGATCTGGCATACTCATTGCATACTCTCAACTGTCCGTCGATTGATTGCTCGGATTGACTGTCCGAACTGTATCTTGCATAAATTACTGCTGTTTTCATTGGTATATTACCTCCTAATATTTTTTTAGATTTGTCTTTCGACGGGAGCGACAAAAACGAAAAAGGGATTTTTAGTATCGTTTTTTGTAGTTATCTTATTTGCCGTCAAGGGTTGCTTAGCAATGCACCTTGCCCTTGACGGCAAAACCTTTTCCGTTTAAGCTCCTAAGTAAGAAAGACAATATTTAATTACACTTCGGCATCTGCCTGATTACTTCGGGACTTACTTGCCCTATAAGACATCCGTCTTCCCAGCAAGTAAAGTTGTCTGCTAAAAGAAGTTTCCTATCTTCCTGACCTATGGTACACAGCACATCTTCGTCCATAATATCTGACTTAAAGAAGGTCGGTATGTTCCTAGAATAGGTAAGCTTCTCTCCGCTTTTCTCTATGTACTTCATAAGATAATTTGCACAATCTCTTAACTCGTGTATTACATTTATAGGGTTAAAATCGTTTCTGCCGAATTTCTCATAAAAGTAACTATTCTGATTTATGCTTTGCCTTGTATGAGTATTAAGGCTGTAATCGCTTTTACTCTCGAGTATTCCCGGCATAGAGTTTTCGGGAATATAGAAGATACCGTGGAAGTGCAATCTCTTCTTTTCAGGTGAGCGTTCCCACACTCCTATATATCTCCAACCTTTCCTGTATACCATTTTCTTTAATACATTACTTAATGACTTGCGAAAACTGTCTTCATTATGTTTTCTATCATCGAAAGTAAAAGTGCAAAACCAGTTCCATTCATTGAGATACAACTTTCTTACTAGCCTTGTTTTCCTTACTATCTTATTGCGTGTTATCCTTTCCATATTTCTTAATACAAATTCTTTAGCTTTATCTTTATCCTTAAATTCCTTTTCCATTTCTGTTGTAATATTCTTTATCTTCTCGGTCTTTTTCTTTCCGTTGTTTTCCTTGTATAATCTCTCAAAACGTTCCTTGGGAGTGAGAGCCTCCGTAGCCGATTTTTTATTCTCGGTCTTAGCTGTAAATATCTCGGTCAGTTCTTTTTTAATCTTAATATTTTTCTTTCTTCTGTAAGGATTAACTGTTTTGGGTATAGCTATATAATGACTCCCGTCAAAATATATCTTTGCTTGACTGTATGGCATAGCTACCCCCTTTGAACGGAAAGCTCCGTTCTTTGCTTGTTGGAAAGCGAAATAATACGGGATACGACAGCGGATAGAACAGAATTTTTCTCGCTCTCACTGATCGCATCAATCTCAGGCTTTCCGATGTTTACTACATCGATTTTGCTTTTGTTCAATAGGCTTTACCTCCTTTGTGTTTTTTATTGTTATATCTCTTGAACTCGCAAGGTTTTTGCGACTTCAAAAAACTTTTTAATGATTATATCTTTCAAACCGGAAACCTAATTTCCTGTTTAGAAAAAAAGTCCTCCACTTTTAAGGGAATAAAAAGTAGCGATAATGGGGTCTAGTATAAGAATTTTGTCTAGTATTTTTTTAGGCCTCCACTTATAAGGGAATGAGAATGGCAAAAGTTAACCCCCTAAATGCAAAATATTGCGTAGATTTTACATTTACAAAATTACCCCTCACTTAATAGCCACGAATTTAGTAAAAATGGACCCCCTGAAATTAAAGCTATCTACTTATTAGCCATGAAAATGGTAAAAAGTTTCCATTTTATGACTTATTTTTTTGTCTAATCTCACATAAGCTTCTACTTAAAAGGCACGAGAATAGCAAAAGTCAAGTCAGAATTAGAAAATTTTACATAAAAAATAAGACAACCTATTAAAAATTGCCTTATAACATTGTATAGTTAAGTCGTCTTAATATATTAAAATAGATAGACGTTTGTATTTTGAACTATTATGATATATAATAAGAATTTATCAAAATAATAAATTATTAACTTGCATTATATTGTACATCTATTGGTTTTTATGTTATATTAAAAATATAAGCTGATGTGGAGAAAAATTATGAATAAGCAGAAAAAAATTACACAAAAAGAAATTACACAAAAACAATATGTTGGCATAGGTAAAAATTTTGATTATTATATAAGAGAGAGTGACATATGCTTAAGGACAGATGAATGTATTGTTATTCATCTTGATGGAATTGGATTTACTCATAAATATTATAATAAGTTTTCTGAAGATATTAAGCATAGAATCGTAAAAGCTCTTGCTGATAGCTCCTTTAAGATATGCAATGATATTACAAGTATAAGAATAGCTTACGCCTTTAGCGATGAAGTATCTTTTATTTTAGATGGACAAGATATACAATCCAATATGAATAATCGAATAAATAAATTAATCTCTCTTTTTACGAGCAAATTAACTCTGTATTTTAATAAAGAACTAATAGAATTAAACGAAAAAGAATTAGAAAGCTTTATTAATAATGCTTTCTTTTCTGCGAAAGCATTTAATCTACCTTCATCTAAAGTTGAAGATTATTTAAAATGGCGTCTTCTAGGTTGCAAAAAATTAATATTTGATAAAAAATTAAATTTTGATAACTGTAAACCTTGTGAAAAATATGGCTATATAATAACCAAAAAAGATAGTTGGCATATTGAAACTATAGATTTTGCCAATAGTAAAATAAAAAAAGAACCTCAAAATATATTTTTCCAAATAAGAAATGAGTGAAATTAAATCATAATAATCTTTTGATATTTTCTATATTAGCAAGATACTTATTTTGCATACTTTTTCTTCTTCTCCATATAGTAGAAGGATTAAGAGCAAGCATATTAGCTTGTTGTACAAAGCCTATACCTTGCATATAGCAGTTTAGTGTTTCTTTTTCGCCTTTATTTAGTTTTAGCTTTCTCATTATCTTATCGTATTTTGTATAATCTCCTTTATATTCTTGTTCAAACTCTGTATAAGGTTCTTCGCTTTTATTCAAGTCTTCTATACTATCTGTATATCTCTTTAGTTTCCATTCTTCGTATAGTAAATGGCAAAGGTATTTATATCCTAATCTCTTTATTGTAAGTACCTTATTACTCTTTTTATCCACACAAGTATCGTATACGGATTTACCCATATAGTCTAATAAGAATAATGCAGCACTTTGTGCTAAGTCATAGCTGTCTGTAAGAATATATCCGGGTATATCCTTGTAGTCTATATCTCTAGCGAGATTAGCATACATTCTATGTAGATGTTTATGTCCACACATAAATCGTAATGCTTGCAAAGCAAGTAATTCTCCCATACGCATAACATTGTCGGGAGAGATTATTTCCTCAAATACTTCATAACCTTTTCTGTTGTTTTTCATTTTCTTTACCTCCGAAATTAGTTTGCCTTTCGGCAGGCAGAGAAGGAGCATAAGACGATTAATGAAAAACAACCATAATAGGCAATATCCAAAAGTCAACGGGACAAAGAAAAATCCTTGCTTAATACCCAATATACATTGAATACCAACAAGGATATTTCGACCGTTTACTTTTGAGAGGCTTATGCGACAATGCCAAACGAAAAGGCAAATACGGAGGTAGAGAAAATACAATCTCTTAACAGACATTGCAATACAAATGAAAATAGCGAGAAGGCAAAAAGCGAAAGATTGCCCAAGCGGATCAGCGGGCAACTTCGCTTGCCTCTCGCTTTCATTTTAGCAAGTCCAAGAGTTGTTCAGACGTGTGCTTGTCTGGCGGAGCGAAGCGACGCCACTTGTCTATGACAAGCACACGTCACGGTGCCAAAGGTAATTATTAATATATTTTGAATAAAGGTTACTATTGAGAATATTTCCTCTTTCTTTAGCTAATTTATAAACCTTTAATATACTTTATATAGTAAAAAAGAAACATGCCATACATACTTACTCCATAAGCCGCGGAACCGTATACTGCGTATGCTAGATGTTTTAGCAAATCATTATTATAAAAGTTTAAATCTTCTTTCACCTTTTCTTCTTGCAACTTAACCCCTTATGAAACACTTAAAAACTTTTTTCTAAATTTTCAATATATTCCTTTAGATATATTTGTATCTTTTCCAAATTAAAACTATACAAGATCTTTCCCATCTTTAAATCTATCTTCCCCTGTGTTTTGCCTTTTTCTTTTCCTGTCGCAATACATATTGACGTTCTTTTTCGGCTTCCCGCTCATCTTTGCTCTTTATCTTTCGTTCTGTTTTTAATTGCTCGTGTTGTAATTTAAGTGCTTGTTGCGCCTTCGTACCAATCCCCATATTTTGCAGCGAAACTTTTATGTTTCGCTGCAATCTTTTGGGATTGATTTTTTTCGCTGTTTCAGTTTTATAAGACAGAGAAGGACTAAATTTCAATTGATACCACTTATCCAATATAAATTCGTAAACCTCATAATCTTTTGGTTCTGCCCCGAAAGTTACTTTACAAACTTCATATTTACTACCATCAAGCCTTTCAAGCAATCCTATCCAAAATGGTTCTTCAAACAGAACTGTTAAAACGATCTTTGCCATATTCTTTTTCAAATTCATCAAGCCAAAGAAGTAAACTTTGATACAACGCTTTTTGCTGTACCATTATAGTTTTACCGACCAAAGGCATTTCTGAATATCGACTTATACAATCATCATTTTCTTTTTGTCCAAGGACTAACTTTTTCCGTATTTTTCTTATGTAGGTTTGAGCCTGTGAAAATGGTACCTTATTTAGATTTGATATAACCAGATTAAAATCGAAAGGCATAACAATATTTGTCGAAGAATACTTTTCCATGAGCGACATAAAATATTTCCGCCCATTTTCAGTGATAGAATACACTTCTTTGGCAGCAAACTTTTCCCCTTTTTGAGTTCGGCTTGTAAGATAGCCCTGTTCTTTTAAGGAAAGCACTTTTTTGTATACCGAGGAAATACTGATTTTCGTCCATTTATTAAAATTGTGATATTCAACGTCCTTTTGAATATCGTATGCGCTCTGCTCTCTTTCCGATACAATGCCGAGTATGGCTAAATCAATTGATGACATAAAAACAAACCTCTTATTTTACTGTATATTATAGTACTATATTTTACAGTAAAAGTCAAAGTTTTTTAAAAAAAATTATGCCCCCTATGTAATATAGCGAAAATAGATGCTGATTATTGCTCATTTATAAAACGAAGGCAAAGCAAGTATATATCTCAATAGTTATAATATTTTATAACTATTATTTTAAAAGCTTCTTAAACTTATGTATTGAAATTCACTTATTCTTGTGCTATAATAGAACAAATAAAATAAAAAGTATTCGAGGGACAAATAAACGAAAACGATTGGTTTGATAATGCAATGGCATACTACGAAGCAAAGAAATCAAAAAATCTAGAATATATTTTTTTGACGATGCTACTATCAAAACCTTCGCTTGACGCATTGTCGGTCAAATCAAAGAACAAATGAAACTCAACAACGAGCAATGTGACTTGCTATTAAAGGTAATTTCTTGCAAGGAGAAATAAAAATGTATTTTAGTGAAGCTTTCGGAATCGATTGTGAATTATTAACTGAGTATGGTGCTATTGATATTTCTCTAATATGTGACACACCGCTTTTTATTGATCCTATGCTTATATTCAATAGTACAAAAGAAGATTATAAAGAATTGCATAAATCAATAATAAAATATTTACATTTTTTAGCTAAGAAATCAAAAGAACAAAAGTTAAATAAAGGCGATCTAAAAAATTTATTTACTTTTAATGAAGTAAAAGAAAATTGGTTGGGTTATTCTTTATCTGGAAATTGTGGATCAGCATTGGGTACTCAATTTGCGGAGTTTTTTGCGGAGCATATTCCTTTTGTATTAGATACGCATAATATTACCCAATCTCCACATATAGAAAAAGCCATGCTTATGTATGATCACACAGGCAAAGATCGGCTTAGTGATTTTACTACAAATTTGATTAAAGGGTATCTTGCTCAGTTTACAGAAAATTTTGCAATTAAGTACATAGATAAAAATTTATGTGCTAAATTCCCCGTAGATAGGAGTTATTTTAATTATGAAACTGAAAGTTTCGTAACTGAAGAATTCTATTTACCGTACATCATTAACAAAAACGGTAGAAGGGAATACGTTTTACTTACTCCTGCCGATTTATTGAGAGAGGATGATGCGGCAATAAATAAGGAAGATTTAATTAGAAATTATATCAATATCAGAAATGCTATTGATAATAGTGTTTTAAAATCACAAGTTGAAAATTATATTAGTATAGCAATTAGAAATTACGAACAAGAGCAAAAAAAGAACGGCAAAAAAATATCTGAAAAAGAATATATAAAAATTGAAACTGCAGCCTTTTTGAACGCATTAAAACAATGGCCAGAATTATATGATTACTATATCAAATTAAAAGAAGACAATCCGGACATAATTATTTCAATAGCACAAGAAGAGCGTGATAAAATTCGAGATGAATATATTACGCGAGTTAATAATTTTGTAAATGATTTTAAAACAAATAATAAAATTATACTTGAAGAATATAATGCCATTGACGAAGCAAGAAAGCGTATAGAGTTTTTTAAAAACAGAATTGAATACGGTGGGCTTTACAAGGATTTATATTATAATGGAACCCCTATTGCAAAAGAAGGCACATTGCAAAGAATGTTTAAGCTTGTTTGGTGTAGAACAAATTATGATGTAAACGCCGAAGTTAATAACGGTACAGGTCCTGTTGATTTTAAAGTGTCATTTGGAAAAGATAATAGTAATTTGGTAGAATTTAAGTTAGCAAAAAATTCAAAACTTTCCCATGTTTTGAAGCAAGTGGCGTCTTATAATCATTCAAATCAAGAAACGAAATCTTTAATAGTAATATTTTATTTTAATACTATTGAATTAAATAAAGTTAATGGTTTTATAAAGAAATACAATTTGCAAGGACTTTTAGATAAAGATATTTATTTAATTGATTGTCGCAACGACAATAAAATATCAGCATCTAAAATATAAAATTTTTCTATCCAAGCAATTCTTCCGTTTATTAATAGTGTCGGGTTCGTATTTGAGACCGAATGTCCTGTCATAAAATCCCGTAAGTATTTTTACGTTTTTACGGGATTTTTTGCTATCAGAAAACCACCCGTTTAACAGGTGGTTGTTTATTATATATAATTTTCAACCAGTATTCTGCTTTTGAAATATACAAATATAACAGCATAGTATAATATCTCGTTTTATCAAAGCAAATTTTCAATTGCTGTTCTATATTTTTGATCTGCTCTATGATAACTAATAAAAACTCTCATAATTTTATCTCCTATTATTTTTTATTCCTCAATGACAAATAAAGAGCTTTTGCCATTTCGTTCATTACGTGTTGATAGAAGTCTTTATTTTCAAACAGTTTTGAAAAACTGTCAACGGATTCTGCATAACAATCTTGAGCGACTTTTTCGAATTCTTCGGGGAAAATGCTTTTTGTAAACATTTCTTCGTCAGTATTGATGGCATGCTTTTTGAGTTTTTTACCGCCGTTGTACATTCTGTCAAAAATAGTTTCTACAATGACTTTATCGCCCTCTGTAAATCTACCTTGATACATCAAATTTATTTTGTCGATAATGTTTTGAAGCAAATCTCTTTTTTCCGTGCGAGGCGAACTCTTTTGAGTCTTTTCCGGCTCGAGAGCTTTGTCTTTTGCTGTAGGTTGCAATTGAATACAGCCACTAAAAGTTTCTCTCAACGAACTATTGAGCAAAACTATCTCATCATCGAGATTGACTTGTTCTTTGTGCTTTTTAGGCAACAGCCTGTAAAGATATTCACAGAAAAGATACGTTTTGTGAAGGTCTTTATCAAACATACGGGTAATTTGAGTAATATAGGCATAGAATCTCAAAAAGCATTTCAATGCTGTACGGAATGTATATTGATTGTCGTCCGTAAGGTTCATATATCCTGAAATCGCAGGTTTGAGAACTGCACTGATTTTACCCAAATCTTTAGATGTCTGAACGCCTTTTGAATATATCTGAACAAACTTTTCTATATCCTCATCGCTCCAAAGCGAGAATTTGAGCAAAGCGTCATGATAGCTATATACCAAATTCGCATCCAACGAGCAAGCAAGGAGGGTATCTTCATAAAAAGGCTTAAAGGATTTTTCTATCTCTTCGGCGGTATTTTCAAAATCAAGTATATATGTATCTACCTTGCCCTTATCATAACAGGTACGGTTGAGTCTTGACAAAGTCTGAACAGCCTTTACTCCTCTGAGTTTTTTATCCACAAACATAGTATGTAGCATTGGCTCGTCAAAACCTGTCTGATACTTGTCCGCTACGATTAAGAAGTTGAAATTATCGCTTGCAAAAAAGTCGGGAAGTTGTGCTTCGCTGATTTTTATTCCGTCTTCAGAATTTATTTTGCTCTCTGTATATTCTTCTCCGTCTATATTGATACTGCCCGAAAATGCTATCATAGGCAAGACGTCGTCATAACCTTTTTCTTTGCAATACTTCTTGATCATCTGGTAATATTTGACAGCATGCCAACGAGAAGGCGAAACAAGCATCGCTTTTGCTTTTCCGTTCATCTTGGACAAAGTAACTTGCCTGAACTGCTCGACGATTACTTCAACTTTTTGTTGCATTACAAAAGGATGATTTTTCTTGTACTTTAAAATCGCTTGCGTAGCAGGCGTTTCGGCATATTCGGGATTGTCTTTTATTTTCTTGGCTATGCTCCACGCACTTTCCATTGTGGTATAGTTTTTGAGTACATCGAGTATAAAGCCCTCGGATATGGCTTGTCGCATCGAATAATGATGGAATGCGTCATAACTTCCGTCCGGCATACGTTCGCCAAACAATTCCAAAGTTTTGGGCTTGGGGGTAGCGGTAAAAGCAAAGAAAGATAAGTTGTTATGTTTGCCTTGGGTGAGCATCTCGAGTACCATTTCGTCTTCGCCGTCTATATTGTCGATATCTATATCGTTGGCTTCGGCATATTCCTGCATACTTATAGAAGTATCGGCAAGCACGGCTTTAAGCTTTTTGGCAGAATTGCCAGTCTGAGACGAATGTGCTTCATCGACAATAATGGCAAACTTTTTGCCTTTTTGTGCCCCCACTTCCTTGTAGATAATAGGAAATCTGTGCAAGGTGGTAATTATAATTTTCTTGCCGTCGTCAATGGCTTGTTTTAATGCCTCGGAATTATCTTTATCCGTGATAGTAACGATTTGACCTACGGGATGATCAAAGCCCGTAACGGTGTTTTGGAGTTGTTTGTTAAGAACGCGTCTGTCCGTTACGACAAATACCGAATCGAATATATTATCGTCCGCTTTGTTGTGCAAAGACGCCAAGCGGTAAGTAAGCCAAGCAATACTGTTTGATTTTCCGCTGCCGGCACTATGCTGTATAAGATAATTCTTGCCCGCCCCGATATTCTCTACGCTATTAACGATTTTCTCCACAACGTCGAATTGATGATATCTCGGGAAGATTATTTTGGGCGAAGATTTTTTGGTAACCTTGCGATTGTCTATAATTTCTGAATATTCGTCGACTTGCACGCTCAGATATCTCTTGAGTATATTCATAAGAGTATCTTTTGCGAGTATCTTTTTCCAAAAATATGAAGTAACATAATCGTCTTCGCAAGCGGGATTACCCCCGTCGCCCACGTTACCCGCCCCGTTGGAACCTTGATTAAAAGGCAAGAAATAAGTCTTTTCGCCCTTTAATGCGGTGGTCATATATACCTCATACAAGTCAGCCGCAAAATAAACAAGTATTCGCTTGTTAAATCCGAAAATCAGTTCTTTGGGCTCTCTGTCGGTCATGAATTGAATTTTAGCGTCGTCTACGCTCTGACCTGTAAGTTGGTTTTTGAGTTCGATGGCGACAATAGGAATACCGTTGAGCGAAAGCACCATATCGATACTATTGTTGTTGAGAGTAGAATAATGGAATTGACGGGTACAAGTAAGTATGTTTTGTTCATACTTACAGACGAGTTCTGCATTGAGATTTGAGGTAGGTTTGAAATAACAAAACTTAAGTTCTACTCCCCTGTCTTTTACGCCCTTTCTCAATACTTCGATAAGACCTTTTGCATTTACTTCTTCGTCAAATCTTTTGTACAACTGCTTGTCCGAATCAGCCCCGTAAATTTTGCAAAATCTCTCCCATGCTTTGGGCTGAGTGTTGGCAATAAATGTACGCAAAAGATGCAAGTCAATAGCCTTGCTTTTGTCGTATGTAGCTTGCGAACCTTTGATATATCCGCCTTCTTCTAAAAGGTATGTCTCGATATCCGATTCAAATCTCTTTTCCGTCTTGTCCATGATTTTCTTCCTCTTTTCGATAGTCAATTTTTTGTGGCATTCCAATATCAGTTATTAGATATTTTTTGTAACTAAAATCATCGGGAAAATATGCACTATCGGGTGTTATATAATTTCCCTTCTGATTATTGTCTTTCAAAAATCTTTCTTGCCCGTTTTCTTCAAACTCTAATTCGTATGCGTAATAATTGTCATATATATCAGATGCTATAATTTGCAAACTGTTAAAATCAGCAACTTCTATTGTTTTTCCAAAAACAAAAAATAAAGATTCATTTTTTGTCAATACTTGTTTACTTTTTAACTTATAAATTACATCGTTTATTTTTATTCCCGTTATTATGCAGATATTATCACTCGATTGCTGTATGGCAAAATTTAATATTACTATTAAATTCTTATCTTTAACACTCTCATATTCCTCGTTGTTTAACTTAAAATCATACACATTAAGCCACTCAAAATTTTCGGTTTTTATCTTGTGATAATTAGTTGGATTGCTATTCAAAGGCCATAGCCTTAAATATGGTTTAGCCTTATTTATTTCATCCTCTTTCTTTTGAAAATTATTATAATTTAACGTAAGCAATACACCGCCGAAAGTTAACAATCCACCTAATATCGATGCAAAAATAGGCGTCATAATTTCAGATATAGTGTCAGGAATATACCATAATATATAGACTACAATCGCTGTCGCAATCAATAAATCCACCATAGTCATAATTAAACGAGCTTTCCAAGGTTTAGTATTAAATTGATGACAATTCATAAAAAAACTTATGTAGCTATATAAATATCCCAATACTGCCAATGCTCCTAAAGGATAAAGCAATACTACTTCATCATAAAATATCGAAACAAAAAATAGATATACAATAGCCGTAAAAAGATAAGACAACACCAATGCTTCTACTTTGATTTTCCGTTTATCTTTTATCAAAAATATCGGCAAACTAATTATTACAGCTATTAAGTCTATTGCCACATAGATAAAGATTGTCGTTTTTAAAGAGAATATACTAAAATAACGTTGCAAATAGAAAAGTAAAAGGCCAACTGTTCCTATACTTGCAATTAATGAAATAAATCTCCTAACATTATCAGATTGTTTCAAATAATCATCTACGCAACTATCAATTACACAAATTAAAGAAATACCCCATGCTATAGTCAAGCCCAGTATTTGGGAAGATGACAAGTCCTTGGGCAAAAATAACGAAGCAATTACAAAAAAAAGACAAGCTGTTGCATATAATAAGCGTATCGTACTTATTACTACACCTATAAAAATATTTTTCCCTTTATAATTATCTAAAAAGCGTATCAGCATACTACTTCCTTCTTCCCTGTAACGTATTCATAAATCAAGGATTTTTTGTATTCTTGCAATTTTTCTATCTTTTGTTGTTTTAACTCAATCAGACTATCTATTTGACTGCATTTTTTGTCAAGATAATCTGCAATTTGGTGTTGAGCTTCTTCAGGTGGTAATATGACACTAGCTTTTGATAATATAGCTCTAGAAATACTAAAAACTTTAATGCCTGTAACTCTAGAACGAATTTGATTTTTCCATTGATACGACATAAAGAGATAGGCTAAAAATTTATTTGATTGATTTTGTTTATGTTTTAGCACAATCGTATGATATCCAGCAAAAATAGTATCATCTTTATCTATAAAGATAAAATCTCCAGCCCCCTCTAAATCTTCTGACGTGTCCGCAAATATAAAATCATTTTTTTCTACTAATGAATTACTATTTGATAGTAAATAGTTCTCATCTACAAACCTAATCATTTTATCGTTGATAAAGACAATATTATTATATTTAGCATGGATTTGGCCATAGCTTATCACTTTTACGCCATTAGGTATCAAATCTGCTTTTGTTATAGGCAGCCCTTTCCCAAAATTAAAAAGAGCTTTTAACGAGATTACCTTCCAATTTTTAGGGATTTGTCCTATCCAATCAATACCGCTGTCTTTTGTCTCGGCATTAGGATCCAAGCCCTTTGTTACAGCTTGAGTGATGACAGATTGCTTATATTCTTTTAGCTTGTCAATCTGAGATTGATTGTTGGCTATCAATTCGTCAATCTGACTGCATTTTTTGTCAAGATAATCGGCGATTTGGTGTTGAATAATATATTTAGGCACAGAAATAATTTCAAATAAAAGCGTCTCTACATCTAAATTTTGTATACCTGTTGTTTGCTTAATATAAGGCATAACAATGTTATTTTGGTATAATGTCTTCATATAATATGCAATGTATTTGGGGTGATTTGTGCTTTTTATCGGCAATTTGTCTATAAAATTAGCATACAAATATCCTTCAAGGCCGTTAGATAAAATGCTTCTGCCGACAGGAGTTTTTTCTCCTCCACCAGATTTTTCTATCAACAGTTCGTTCCCTTGCATTTGCAATTTAAAAATAATGTCTTTATTGTAATTTCTTACAGTCTTCTGTCCCTCTTTTATAGTTTGTCTTTCAAAATCAAAGTCCGCTACTCTTATGCAAACTCTATCGTTTTCGTTTTCTTTCGCTTCTTCTCCCCAAGCTCCACCTTGTTTTTTATTAAAAAGCTCTTTTAATCTTATTTCTTTCCAATCTTCTGGTATCTTTCCTATCCAAGCTATTCCGCTATCTTTTGTCTTTTTATTGTCCATACTTGTCCACTTCCTTTAGTATCGCTATCTCGTAATGATAATCATATTTTGGCAAATCAGCTATTCCACTATAAAATGAATTAAGCATAAATCGAGTACTAGTATCTTGTTTATAACGATACAAATTGATTAGATATTGTATTTGATTATGCAAAGGATTATAATATATACAATATTTATTATCATTACCTATCGATAAACATTTAGTTTCATCTATCTTAAAAGATTTGTCATAATTCACTAAGTCCTCAGGTAAATTAATTAAATCCGTAAGTCCATTACTTTTATTTAGAGGTACGAAGTAATCTTTATACGAACTACTAGCATATCTTTTGTAGTATAAACCTACGCAAGCAGTCCAAAGCAATATTGCATCATAATCAGAATCTTTGATAGGAATTCTTTTGAGCAATGCTTTTAATGAGCTTACAAACTTTTCTGCTTCTCTTGTACTTATCAATATGTTATCGTTATCGTCTAAATTTCTCTTCCTTTCCACAATAGCTAACCTGAAAAAAGCAACAATAGTATCTATATCTTCTTTTTCTATAAGATTTTTAGCATCTATCTTTTGATTTATTTCGACTACTAATTTTTCCAGAGCATTTTTTAAATAAACAATTTCACTCTTAGAAATTACAAATTCATAATCCAAAAATTTTCTTAGATACTCTTCGCCAGTCTTTTTATCGTTGCAATAGATTTTGGTGTAACTCTCTACAATAGCTTTTTTGTTCAATGCTACTATTACGGCACAGTTGTTTATATCAAAAAGATGATGTAATCTTTCTAATATTACAAGCTGTTCGTTGGGAAGGCATCTGTCTATCTCGTCTACCAATATGACAAGTTTTGAAGGCTTGTCTTTATCGCCTGTAATCAAATTTAATGTAGCTTTTGCCTCTTCAAGCAATGATTGATAGGACTTGAATTCTGCAAACAAATTATTATCGAGTATTGTGGCTTTAGCTTGCTTGATTATACCCTTTATCAAGCTGATAGCATAATACAGCACCGCTCCTGCACTTCCGATAGATTCTAGATTTTTTATTATTTCATCACTAAATTTACTACCATTTTCTTTGATAGCCTTATCTACCAAGCCTACTATCTTTTTTGTCTTTTCTTTGTCACAATCTTTTATAGTAATGGCTTTGTATCCTTTACGAGTTCTTTTGGGTTTTATATCTACCTTACTTTGCAAAGTATCGAAAATACAATATAGAATTGCTATCAAGGGGTCGGAGTAAAAATTGTTTTTCCAAGCATCATAAAAGACAACAAAGTTATTTTCTTTGCTCTCAAAATTCTCCTTTAGCCTGTCCATTACAAACGACTTGCCGCTGCCCCATTCTCCGTCAATAGCAATACAACAATTCTTATCAGCAGGCATTATGTCCACTAATTCTGTAATTTTTGATATTATCTCGTCTCTGCCGATAAAATCTTCTTTGCTCAATTTTTATCTCCTATTGTTTATTTTGCATTGTTTTATAGTTATCGATTAATGCTTCTAATATATTTTTATTAGATGATACTAAAAAACCATATCCTCTTTGCTTTTGTGACAAAAAAGCCTGATTATTCAAAAATTCCATTTTTTTTTGTGCAACCATCAGACATATGCCATCTTTTATTTTGTATTTATAACTTCTACTCTTTTCAAATAGGACGATTGCGATATCTTCGCTTATAGGCACTATTGCAAAATATTCGCCATTTTCCATTTGATACGTATATATTCCGCAAGTAGGGAGCAAAAAAGGTATATCAGAGATATTTTTAAGTATTGTAAGTTCAAAACCACTCAAAATTTTCTTTTCTTTGGCCACAATTGCACCAATAATCGCACTGTAATCGTGTTTTGCTTGCTCGTCAATAAACTCCCACATTCTTGAGTATTTTTTTACATCTTCGAGCATTTGCATGTCTCGGCTGAATAATGAATATACATATCCCCTAATATATTCTTCTTCAGCATCAGATAAATTAATAGTTTCACCTTCCTTTACACTTAATAGTTTGCTCAAAACTTGCCCAAAGGGTGTTTCAATATTTTTACTAAGATATGCTTCTGCTTCTTTTGAATAGTAATCAATCTCGGTATTGATTGCAGTGGGAGTGCTGTAAATAATGCGGTTGGCCGCAAAGTCATAAGCATAACTTCTACCCTTGCTATCTACAAAATGCTTTAATACTAATTTTGGCATTTGTATATGCGATTTCACTTTCCAAATAACTCCTTCATTAATGTTGTTTCTTGGCTTTCTAGCTCTTTTATTTCGTCAAAGATTTCTTCTGACTTTCTGGGGGCAACATATTTATAGAAAAGCCTTGTAAAAGGTATCTCATAGCCTATCTTTGTTTTACTCTCGTCTATCCAAGCGTCTTCGGCATAAGGCAAAACATTCTTTTGCATATACTCGTCGTGGTCTACTCCCCAAGGAATAATCTCGCTGTCTCGAAGTTGAGGATCTGCTTGTTTTTTGCCTTTTTTGAGTATAAGTTCTCCATTTTCGTCTCTCAAAGGTCGCTCTACTACAACCTTGCTGTATTTAAAATAGTCATTTGCAAAAATTTTGCTCTCGACTTGCTTATTATCTTGTTTCAACACTCCTTCGACAAAATCGACGTAACATTTTTTGATAAGGTCGATACAATCGCTCGTAAATTCGTTTCGCTTGTTGCCGAGAGATTTTCTGCGCTTTTCATAACAGTTGCTTGCGTCAATCAACTGCACTTTGCCTGCTCTTCTTGTATAGGGCTTATTTTTGCTGACTACCCAAATATATGTGGCAATGCCTGTGTTGTAAAACATATCGTTGGGCAACTGAATAATTGCCTCGAGCCAATCGTTTTCAAGCAAATAGCCCCTTATTTCGCTTTGACCGCTGCCGGCATCTCCGCTGAACATAGGCGATCCGTTTTGTATAATAGCCATTCTTCCGGTATCTTTTAATTTCGCTATACCGTTGAGCATAAAAAGCATTTGTCCGTCGGATATAGGCGGCAAGCCTACACTAAATCTGCCTCCCGCTTTCTTGCTCTCGTTTTCAACGGCGCTTTTCTCCTTCTTCCATTCGATACCGAAAGGCGGATTGGATATTATATAGTCAAAGGTATAGTCTGCAAACTGGTCATTGGACAAAGTGTCGCCGTGTTTCATATTCTCAGCATTACCGCCCTTGATAAGCATATCGGCTTTGGCTATGGCGAAGGTTTCTTCGTTGAGTTCTTGTCCAAAACATTTTATACTTGCGTCTTTATCAAGCTCAAGCAATCTTTCGGTCATACAACCAAGCATCTGACTCGTACCCATAGCCATATCGTAGACAGTAGCTGTTATGCCCTCTTCTCTGAGTCTGTCTTCGTCTTCGCCGATAAGAATATCTGACATAAGATAAATAATATCTCTTGCCGTAAAGTGCGCTCCTGCTTGTTCGTCATAGGACTCGCTGAACTTTCGCACCAATTCTTCGAATATATAACCCATATCGGTACTAGTAACTTTATCGGGACTCAAATCTGCTTTTTGCGAACAAAACTCCGAGATAACAAGATACAGCAATCCGTTGTCTTCCATCTTCTTGATTTCGTCTTCAAACTTAAAGTTGTTGAGAATATCTATTACATTTTCGCTAAAACCTTGCAAATACATCCTGAAGTTTTCACCGATATTAAATTCGTCGGTCAACAACTTCTCCAACGTCATTTTGCTGGTGTTGTAAAATAAATAACCTGACGCTCTTTTCAAAAAGCCGTCTTTGACTTCTATACCCTTATTCTTCAATTCGTCATATTTATCCCATACAGCCTGTCTTGTGCCTACCAACGCATCGCTAAATCTCTTGATTACGCACATAGGCAATATTACCTTGCCGTATTCGTGAGGCTTATACACTCCTACCAATTTGTCGGCTATTGCCCATATTAAATTAGCCTTTTCTTGCACGTTGATCGTCGTCTGTTTTTGTCTCTCGCTTATCGTCATATACTTTTCCTTTTTCCTTTTCCTCTTGTACATTGCACATACATTTTTATTTTAGCATACTTCTTACATTTTCTCAACACCTATATTAATAAAATCGAATATTAATTATATTTATAATAACAAAATCCCCTAGCATAAATGAAGTACACCCCATAATTTAGACATTATTGGAGATGCTCTTCTCTACCCTATGCATGTTTATTGTTCATACTACAACACAAAAACATAGCTTTTGAACATTAAAAATATATAGTTACCACTAAGAAAGTCTTATAAGAACACATAAGTTCTTGTGGGACTTTCTTGTAATTATTTTGAGATATACCTTATTAAAATCTAAATTTATATTGAAATCGACTTAAATATATGTTATAATTATATCATAAATCAATTAGGTGGGAAGTATGGAAAAAATATTATCAATAGAAATTGATAGCAAACTATTTAGATATATAAATAGTACTTGATTTGATTCAATGTAATGTGAAGCACTAGGCAATATTCATAATCAAAATTACGATTCTTTGATTATAAAAGCTGACGAAACTTCTAATGACACCCTATTGGAATACGCGAAAGTAATGAAAAATTTCGAACACTATGCCCAAGCCTCACAATTAATTATCTCTTTAAAAACTTCTTATCTAAAAGCAATGAATAACACAAGAGTGCAATAAAATATCCACTTGTCTATTTTTGTCAAAAATATAGCAAATTTATTAAAAAAATGTTATAATGAATATGGTTTTTAAATAATTTAAGAATTCTTAGGTGTTATTCGATTTTCATAAGTAATCATGAGAAAAATAAATAACAATAAATGTTTATTGATTGTAAAGATATAAATGGAAATACAGCTATTTTTGATTTCAATTCAAATTAGGTAAAGTTAATTTAAACTCTAAGCGGATAGAAAAAATATCTTTTCTTCATGCTCTTAATTTACAAATCTTTGCCTAAACAAATGGCAAATTTCCAAACCTATCAGCAGATGTAATTTATACTCATTTGCAAAACTAGCAATAAAACAAAAGGAAGAACTTAAAATACTGTTTTCCCTTTTTTGTTTAAAATTTATACAAAATTATTTATTTTATGTTATATTTTATCTAGAAGGTGATACCATGAAAATTATTGAACAAGGCTATATTGATAATAACAAGTATAACTCTCTTCATAAAGTTTATTTTATTAGAATAAATCCAGAAAAATTATCAACTACTTTGAATGAAATACTTGCAGAATTAAGAGTAATGTCGTGGCTTAGTAAGTTTGATTTTGAACCAATGAAAAACGCATATAAAATTAGAGCTGAAAAAACTTGTGATTATTTAGAAAAAGAACTCCTTAATATTAATTCTGAATCTGAGTTAAAAGAAACGGCTGGAGAATATATAGTGTCGAACTTATCAAAAAAGTCTTTGGTAAATCAATTAAACCATGGAGATATTCCACTAATGGAATTATTGGGCAGAAAAAAAACAAACAACCCAGGTTTTGATTTTTATACAGAAAATAATACATATATAGTTGCGGGAGAAGCAAAATATAAAAATAATATAAATGCATACAATAGCAGTTTGAAACAAATTATTGATTTTATAAATGACCAAAAACACATCCAAGATATACCACTATTAATTAATTTTGTAAAAGATGAAAGTTTAGAAAACATGAATAATAATATTTTTAATGTATGCGCTGCTTTTTCTATGACAAAAGTTGATACTAACCAATTAATAAATAATATCTTAGAAAATCAATATTTTCAGAAGTGCGTTTCAAAATATGACATTTTTTTAGTGGCGGTGGAAATGTATGGCAACTAATTTAATTGATAAAATAAAAAACAAGCAAAATAATGAAATTTTAATAAAACAATGCATAAAAGATATTTTTTTTAATGGTAGCATAAATTTATCAACTTTAGAAATCCTTTCATATATAAAGATTTTTGATTATGAACTTTTTAAAAATTATGAAAATTCTATCCTTCTCAAGATGGGACTTTTCTTTAAACCTGCAATACCTAAAAGTTTTAATGATTTAATATTTAATATAATCAAAGATTCTATCAAAGACACAACTAATAAATATTTTACTCCTATACAAAATGATATTATAGGCAAAATTAATAATAGTAAATGTTTTTCATTTTCTTCTCCAACATCAACAGGAAAATCTCATATATTTAGATATCTTTTAGATACTACTGATAAAGATGTTGTAATAATAGTTCCATCAAGAGCTTTGATAAATGAATATTACAAAACAATAAAACAACACTATAGTGAAAATAAAAAAATTAACGTTCTAACTTTTGTGGATAAAATAAATATATATAATTCAACTAGAAATATCTTTATTGTAACCCCAGAAAGAACTAGAGATTTATTTAAATTAAAAAATGAGTTCGATATTGCCTATATACTTTTTGATGAAGCTCAACTTAGTGAAGATAAAAGTGTAAGAGGATTATATTATGATAGTATAATTCGTAGATGTTGCTCGACTTTTTCAAAATCAAAATTCGTTTTTGCTTACCCATTTATTGAAAATCCTGAAGTTCAATATACAAGAAATAATATCGATTTTTCAGATTGTAATTCAGAGTCCTATTCTTTTAAAAATGTTGGGCAAATATTCTACTCTTTTGATAACAATGGTAAATTTTATCACTTTGGTATTGAATCTGAAATATTTGGAAACAAAGCTGTTTGTGATTACAATCCTTTAAAAAAAGTTTTAGATAATGGTGGAACTGCGCTTATCTATTGTTCAAAATCAAAAATATATAACAAACAAATTTTTTATGAATTCAAAGATTATATATTTGGTCGTAAAAAGATAGAAAATCCTGAAGCCCTAGAAATAATAGACAAATTTAGGAAACTGATTGGTGCTAGTGATAAAGAAAGTGGTGATTATCGATCAACTATGGTGAATTTTTTAAAGAGAGGCATTGTTATTCATCACGGTTCTTTACCATTATCTGCTAGAACCATTTTAGAAGAATTTACACAAAAAGGTTTTTGTTCCTTATGTTTTGCTACTTCAACTTTAGATCAAGGAATTAATATGCCATTTGATCTTGTATGGATAGATAGATTTACGCCTTCAAAACCTTTAAGTGTAAAAAATTTGGTTGGTAGGGCTGGAAGATCCACAGAATCGTGTAAATTTGATTTTGGGCAAATAGTAATAAAAGATTCATCAAAAACTGACTTAAGAAAAATAATAAAAAATGACATAAAGCTAAATGAAATCTCAGAACTTGATATATTAACAGATGTTAATGACGATTATAAAGAATATAAAGAAGCAATTAAAACAGGAGAATTCAACGAAGAATTTAATTTAACAAACAAAGAAATGGATAGGATTCAATCAAATAGCGCTAAGCATTACATTAAACTAATTATAGATAATATTTTTGATAGTGTTGGCGAAATCAAACAGATTTCAGTAGCTTTAAATGATTCTTTTTATGTTGAAATCATATCTTATTTTGTAAAAATTTACGAAATATATCTTAATAGAGCTCTTACAGATGCAGAGAATTATATTTTAACAACAACTATAAAAATTTTATTTTGGAAAATTCGTGGTAAAAAATTTAGTCAAATCGTTTGGTATCGATATTCCTATGCTGCGAAAACACAAGAACGACAACAAATACGAAACAATAAAGAAACAAATGATAATTTAAGAAAAATTCAAGAACAATCTCTTTCGGCCTCATATATTACTGCATTTCAAATGATACCAAACAAAAAATTATTTCCAATCAATTTAACCTACAATCAGAAAGCATATCAAGTTGATTATGATAGAATAATGGTCGACACTTATGATTATATTGACAAACTAATTGGCTTTAGACTTGGTGATGTGTTTTATGCCGCATTTTATAAATATGGCGAGAAGGAATCAAATGAATTAGGTACAAAAATGTCAAATTACATAAAATATGGAACAAACAATGATAGAGAAATATGGATTTTAAGATATGGGTTTGATTTTGAAGATATGGACTGGTTATATAGTAATATAGATTTGATTAATGAACAAGGCATAAAATTAATAGACAATGCAAATCTAACAGAAGAACAATATAATAAGCTTAAGAACTTTATAATTGAATAGATATAATTATTTTAATCAACTTAACCCCAGTATTGGGATTGGTTGTCGGTCTTCCCGCCAAGAGGGTCCCATAAGAACGCTTTAGTTCTTGTGGGGCTTTTTTGTTACTATTTTCTCACATAACATAATACTTTGCATTTATAATCTCATTCTTAAAATTTTAATTAATATGTCAAGAATAATATAAGTATTGCCAGACATTAAAAATTGGGTTATAATATTTTAAGTAATAAATATCGGTGACAAAATGTTAAAGAAAGTAGTTGTTTTTATAATCGTTATTACCGTAATATGCGTTGGATTTACAGCTTGCACTCCTACGCCGCCTAGTATAATAATGCAAAGATGCTTTCAATCAACGGTAAATATATTCCCTGAAGATGCACCTGTGCATATCGAGACAATAGAAGTACTTAATAACAGCTTTATGTTCAGATGTATTATTGAAACAGAAGAACTAAACGAATTTGAGCCGTCCAAATATGACATTGGCAATGTTTATTTTATTGCCTATACAGGAAATCTGTCGAGCGATCCTTTTGTGATTAAAGGTAAATATTCGGTCTGCACTGATAACCCCACAGAAGATAATCCCCTATTTTCTCAATTCCTGAAAGACAATCATTGGGGAGAGAATTATACCGATTATGAAACATTGTACGATGCAAAGAAACCTTCCGTATTGTTTGAGGAAGAAGATACAGAAGTTTTGAATGAGCTTGCGGGCAAGATGGCAGAAAAAATTACAGAAAAACAAATCGGCAAAACAAACGAATATGTTCTCGGAGAGATAAGAAGCAACCCTGCAAGCGGAAAATACTATTACGGCGATTTTAACCTTAAGGATATGACAATGAAGTTTATCCGTATTAATATTACAAAAGAAACTTTACAGGCTTATAAAGACAGCGGAGAAGTAATATTATCAGGCGTATCGTCAGAAGACTTTGATCCGTACAGGTATGCAGAATATGCAGACGAGATTATAAGCAATACATAGTAAAATTAAAAAACACGCAAGTACTACCCTATGCGTGTTTTTCTTTATAAGATTATGTCAGCAAATTTGCCTACAATTCTACATAATATCGAATAACTTTTTTCTTCAGATACTATATTTTCATGTTTTTATTAATAATTTCTTATTTCATTGATAATTATCCTTTCATGATTGATACCCACTGGTTGATCGTATATTGTAAATTCTATCGTCACATTGTATAGACTATACTTTTGGATATAATCAAATAAGTCATTCATTTGTGGAATATCGGATAATTTATTATCAAAAATATCCGTCTCTATCATATATTCAGCTGTTCCATTATACATAGTGCGATGATCTAACTTAGGATTTGTTGTTGCGCATAAATGAATTTTTTCTTCGTCAACTTCGATTGCTCCTAATAAAATTTTATTTTTGTATGAATTAATAGATACTGCCACTATAATTTCATTTTCAAAATTATCTAACACATTCTTGAATTCATCAAAATTCTTCACATATTCGTAATGTGCATCTGCTTTTCCAGAATGTCGTATAACATACAAATCTGCTTTATTATTCAAAAAAAATTGCTCAATTTTACTAGTGTCGTTTTTATTTACAAAGATCTCCGGCACAGTATTTACACCAAGTTTTTGAATTAAATCTCGACTTTCTTTTTTATTTCTCACATTAAAGCTCATTTTAATTCATCGCCTCCTGACAATGCACAAAATTTTCCACACATTGTGCATTTTTTACTTTCAGTTAATTTGTGTCTTTTTAGTTCTTCTTTAGTTAATTCCGGGATTATCGAAGCTTGTACAGATCCTCTGCAACCTGTTTTACTCCTTTCTTTCGCCATCATTTGATCAGCAGATAAATCTCCTGTTCTAGCTATATATCCAGCATGTGCTGCAACTTTTGCAGAAATTACTGCCTCTTTAAGATCTTCTACATTAGGTAAACCTAGATGTTCCGCTCTTGATACAGCTGTCACAAAGTCTGCTCCCGCACCAACTGCAGTAGAAGCTGCTATAGCGGAAGAAACGTGATCAAACCCCAACGCACAATCGGTAGCAACTGTCAATACACGATATGGAACTTTACTTATTTCTTTTGATTTTTTAACGACTTCGGGAATTAAATTTATCGGGCAGTGACCTATTCCCTCAATCATAACTGAAACACCTTGTGCTACCGCTTTTTGTGCCAGATAGGAGTTGATAGCTAATTCTTCCCAATATTTACTATTATTATTTAAAGCATCGAAAATATTTGCAGGTCTATATACAGCGCCCAAACTTAGAGTAATAGAATATTTTTTCGCAATACTGACAATATCATCAAAATGAGTATAGTAAAAATTATCCTTTTCTGTTAGTCTCATATTATTTAACACCATTACTCCGCCACGGCTGGTACATGGAATTATTCTTTCACTAGAATTAAAATATTTCAAATCTTCAAACCTTACGCTGGCATGTATAGTCAACATATCGACGCCGATTTTTCCCTTTTCTTCTATTCCTTTTAGGGCTTCTTCCTCTGTAAAATATTTTTTAGATTCATTCAAATCTGCCGCCCTGTCATAAACTGCAATAGTCGATAGAGGCAAATCAATAGATTCAAGCAATCTTTTATGTAATTCATTATATCCGGGCAATAATGTATGATCTATAATAATATCTGCACCAAATTTTTTTGCGATTTTTGCTTTTAGGAGCTCTTCTTCAAAATCATTATCTAAATTGCTCGCACCAATACTTGCCAACACTTTAGGCAATTCATTGTCTCCTGCAAATATCTTGTTTGCTCGCAGTTTGTTCCCAATTTGTATTTTCATTTTTACCGTTCACCCTGAATCTATTTGTTATTATCTAGTCTTAATTTAATTTCTTGAGCAAGATCCTGCAATTTTAATGCGTCTTCTAACCACTGATTTACTTCGTTTAAACCAGCTTTAGCCAGATCTTTTGTTTCGTGTCCTATCAAGCGATTACATAATTTAGAAAACTTCTTTGTTATATCGTCAGACTCAAGTTCTTTTGCTCTTTCTCTTAGACCGGAAGTTGTTATTTCTCCCACTATTCTTCTTATAGTGTCTTTCTTTTCCTGTAAATCTATATTGTATTTTTCCACTTCTTCAATATGTTTATCGCTTAACTGAGATTTATTAATCTTGCATAACTGTTCAATTTTATAGGGCAAGTTAGGATTTGCTTTATATATTAACTGCAATTGCATATTATTTGCTTCTTTAAGAAAACATTTTAATACATCATCCCTCCAGCCATTAATTAAACCTTTCTCCAACAAACTCATTCCTAGTCTGACAAACTCATCTGCTATTCCGTCTACAGACAAATCATTTATGATTTTTTGTGCAGATTTATTATCTACATTTTTAATCAAACTCAATAATGACTGAGGCTTTTCTTTATGTATTAAATTATTCTCTTGTAGAAAGGCCAAAACTTCTTCACATAATTCCCTATTATTAGCATAATTGAGGATTTCTTCTTTATAGATATATAACCCATATATTTTAGATATAGTGGTTTTTCTCACACTATCATTCCTAATAAAATAATGGTCCCCGTTCTTATAGTAATATTTATAGCCCGATGTAAGGTTATTTATAGTACTGGATGTAATTATATGCCAGCCTTCTCCATCAGCTTTATCGTGAATTACACCTTTATACAAATCCAAATTCTTTATATCCAAACATAATGTTTTTTCAAAGATAGCACTATCCATATCTATAAACTTACCGCACATTAAAATCTTGATATTATTTTGATTGTCAATATAAACTGTATACTGCTCTTCTACATCTTTTGCTTTTGTTCCGGAAACCGACATTTCAATAATTTCTTCTTTGATATTGATTAATTGCTGTAAGGATTCATATTTTTCTAAATCTCCTTCATGCAGCTTTCCTCTAAATAAAGAAACATCTAATTGCGGATAATATACATATCTGTTTGTTTCGTCTATTTTTAAAGTAGGTATCAACGAACTGTTAATAATCCTATTTAGATCTTCTTTCTTAAATTTAGATATCTTGCTGTAAATATTTTTAAAGTGTTTGTTAAGATCACTATTACCCGTTATGTCGTCTAAATATTGAGCTACTTTATCATCTTGATCATGATTGTCTTTAGTCCTTAAAGCAAGACTTGCCATAAGAAACTCATCAAAAGTAGACTTTATAAATGTATTGTATTTTACCTTTATTATCTTGGTCTGTTTAACTAATTTTAATTTTAGACTTATCTGAAGACTCATAATCTATTCCTCCGTCAAATATAATGACTTGTCCGAATCTTTTTATATCATCGATTATTTCTTTGAAATATTTTCTTTTTCTTCCATTTGAAACTTTCATTTCAATTTTGGAAAGAGTTGTGGGATTACCAAATACAAATAACTTATCGCGTGCTCTACTCATGGAGACATTTATTCTCCTAAAGTCGCTCAAAAAGTTGCCTCTTGACTCATCCGTAACTACTGTATTAACAAGCACAATGTCTGTTTCTCTTCCTTGAAAAGCATCGACCGTATCTAGCTCAAAACTTTTGAAGACCTTTTTAGCTCTGTTTATGAGATCTACATTCTGCTTTTGAAATTTTTCTATCTGTGCACTATAAGGGAAAATTGCCGATACAGATACTTTATCCGCATTCACAGTATTTTCAATAAGGTCAATCAAAATTTCTTTTGTTGCCTTCAATTCCTCCACATTATATCGTGATGTTCTTTCATTAGCCTCTTTTCCATTTTTTACATCAATAAAGAATACATCTTTTTCGTTTAAAATTTTAAATTTATCAGTAAATCTCACTTTATTCGGATTAACAGCTTCTCTTTTTCCTTTTAGCTCGTTATCGTAAAATATATTGTAGGTATTTAGAACATTTTCTACCGAACGATAATTTACATTCAATGTAACCAATCTACCAACACTTCTTGCTTTCTCCAAAGTTTTTGCAAAAACTGAATCTTCGTATATTCTCTTTAGCTTTTCAAACTTATCTTCATCATATATTTCTAGATTCTCTACATCTTCTTTTTGAAATTCAAGCAAGGGCGCCAGCTGATAATCATCACCTACCATAATAATCTTACTAACATAAGGAAGGTATCTTAACACCTCTGTAATAGGACACTTCGAAACCTCATCAATTATCAACCAATCGTATCCTTCAAGTAATTCTAAACCTTTCTTACCTCCTATTGCACTTGTTGTAGTCGTAGCTCCTATAACAGAATAATCAGACATACTAATACTTTCTGAAAATTTAAATCTTTTCTCACCATTAAACTTGGCTACATCCTCAAGTATTTGTTGAGCTAACTTTTTATCATGTGCTCTGGCATTATGTTCCTCAAACTTCCTAGCCCATGTATTGTAAATTGTTTTGTCGATTTCTTCTCCCGAATATCTATTCTTTTTATTGGTAATTCTATATGGAATAATAGGATCATAATTTTTCATTATTCCATCCAACACATTATCTATTGCGACATGTGTTTGTGAAGAAATAACCACTTTTTGCTTTAATTCTTTAGTTATGTATTGAACGATAGCATTTATTACATATGTCTTTCCTGTTCCAGGAGGCCCTTTTATCAAACTCACAGGCGAACCGTCTGTTGCCATTAGAAAAGCTTGCTTTTGAGACTCGTCAAGGTTCTTAATATATTTCCCCTTATTGTCCTTTTGCTTTCTTTTAGAATTATTAGACGGCATTTCTGCTTCTCCAATCAAGTATTGCAAAAGTTGAGTCGCAGCTCCCGATGCTCCTTGATTGATAAGACGCAAAGAATTGTCGATTGATTCTAATTTAACTTTTTGACCCACATCATATAAATGCATATACTTAACATCTTTTAAATCAGCATTTACTTCGCCTGATAGTACCACATCATCACCCTCAATGCTTATATTTAACAAACTAAAACCATTTAGTTGCCTATCTCTCTTTTCATTTATTTCATTTTTATCACTCAAATAAATGTTATCTGCAAACTTTTTTATTTTCTTTATATCGTTTTGTGTAGCTTTTATTTTTATATCAACTATTTTTTTGACATATTCTTGCAACTCTGACTGCAAATTTTCATATTTATAATCTTCTAATACATATCCTATTATTATCCCATTCAAATTTTTAATTGCATACTCATCTTCAACATCTATATCTTTTTGATAAATAGGTACAAAATTATAGGGCTTCGATATGTTTTTAATTGCGTAATAAGTATTGTTATTTAACTCAGATGACAAATCTTTATAGTATCGGAACAGCTCCATAAACTCATCGAATTGAGATAAATTAAAGACTAAATTTTTACTTTTTATTAACTTTGAGAGTTGCTCTTGCATTTCAACAATGGATAAAGGAGAATTTGAAAACACAATATTGCTTTTCGTACCATTAACACTCTTGTAGTCCGCATTGCAATCAAAAAAAACTTTTTTCACATAAAATTCTCCGCCAAAAGGTTCATGAAAAGAACAACCCAAATTACCGATTAATATTAAACATCCTTTTGGATCTTCCACCTCATAAATAATCTTAACGTCGTTAAGAGATTTAATCAATCTTTCGTCCATTCTGTCCGGTTGAATCTTTAAAGAATTTGTTGTAATTTTTACAGCATGCGCATCACCATCATCAACTGCTTCTAGCCAATTATAATCTTCTTTTTTAGTATTCTCGTAAAAATAATTTGATATAGTCAATTTTAATTTGAATTCTACCATTATGTTTTCCACTCCTTATTTTTTCTAATTTATTAGTACTTTATATATTTCTATATTTTACAATCCGTTGTTTCAGCTTAATCTTAAAGTTCTTGTATGTACGGCTTATGCTCTGCTCTGAAACACCACATAATTCTCCTATGATTTTCGCTGTCGGTAATTTTTGATTTATCTCAAAATAATCAAGAATATCTTTATTAAAGAACGCAAATCGATTAGTCTTTATCAAATCCAAACCTTGCGACTTTATTATCTCTGTAGTCAACAACATTGATAATATTTTTTTCTGTCTATCTTGAGCATCTAAATATTCTGCCTCAATATCTTTTAATCGGTCGTTTAATGAATCTCTTTCTACAATCTTTTCCTCTGCATTCTTTTCTTTACTTGGTTGTAAATCAAACAGTTCTATCTCATCGCCATCTTCATTTATAATGGTACTTGGCACTCCCACCGCATTGTCATTTATTATGATTATCTCCTTTAATTTGGCAATGTCTATATTGAGCGCGTTAGATATTTTTTCTTGCGTAGCCGAGTCATAAATATCCAAATTTTTACTCTTTGCAAACATAATGACTTTGCGGATCAGTTTATCATCTTCTTTTGAAATCTTTATTCCCTGCCTTTTTTCTTCAATAATCTCTATTGCTTTTGCAATATGTAATTCTCTTTTCATTGCAGTGTTGAATAAATGCAAAAACTGTCCCTTTCCCCTATTGTAATATTTGATACACTCATTGGCAGTAAGAATTAGCGTCATACTGTAAAAATCCAATGGCTTGTTGGAATAAATATAAAATCTATAATAATCCGTCAGATGCGTTAAGAAATTATACCTTTCCGCCTGATAAAGCATAGGAGCACTCTCCTCGTCGATTTCAAAGAGAGGAGAATTATTTATTAAGTTTTCGTATTCTTCCCTCGTATACATATTTACCTCTTATAGATCAATTAAAGTGTTTAATGCTTTAACTGCATCCTCTGAAGTTTTATATTCCATTGCATTTGTAAGGGAGTTTAGATAATACAACGGGGTCAAATCGTACAGGACGGGGTTTATAGGAATTGTCTTACCGTCATCTATATTTTTGAAATCAACTTTTCCGTATACAATATTTTTTATTTTTGCCTTAAAAAACTTTTCGGCAAAATTCATTACACTGAACATAATAATAGGCAAAGGTTTTGGACCATAAGTTATGTCTCCTATAATCTCCGCATCTTTTTCCAACTTATTAATCATATCCTTTAATAATGTTTCGTGGATATTGCGTGTTTCTTCAAAAGGTGTAGCTATCGTAGTATATTCAATCTCTGCACCTATTTCCCGATTGATTTTATTAAGTTCTTTTTGAAAATATCCTGCATTAATCGAACTGTTTCCCTCAATATCGTTTTTACTTAGTAAAATCACTTTGACTTTTTCACCTTTTTTCATTGTTTTCGCCAACACCGAATTGACAGGAAAAATTACTTCTCCGTCATATTCGATAGTTGCATTTCCATCTACTGCGTATTTAAACGCATGCAATTCTTTTTTCATTGGAAGATCACTGAATACTAACTTCATTTTTTATTCTCCTATTTTTTGAATTTATTAATCGACAATAATATTATCTTAGCCGCAATATCTTAGTTCTTCTTCAAAAATTTTGATATTGAAATTGTATTTTGTCCATTTATATGGATTTCTAATGCCTTTTCTTGTTGTTTTTTTTTCATAATATCTCTTTTGTCTGTTATAATGCCTCTTTCTTTTTCTATAATCATTCTGTCTTTGAGTTTCTTCTCTTACCATAGGAGAGATATTTTCCCACATCATTTTTTGTTGTTGCTTGTTTTTACACATAAAATATGGTTCACTACAAAAATTTTCAAATCCTACCTTATATTCTCTGTATGTTATTTCTTTTATACTTAATATTACATCTTTATGGTTCTTTTTTACTCTCGGGAAATTTTTGACACGCTTTGCAGCTTTGCTAGCACTAGTGCTAACAACAAAAAAATGCCCTTCATAATAATAATTCCTGCCTACATGTCCACATTTTGCTATCACTTCAAAATACTTAGCCATAAATTCCTCCTTTGTCTTTGGTAATTATATATAGCTTTCCTTTTTTGAAGTACTTAACACTTTTGATAAAAATTCTGTAAAAATTCCAATTAATATTATAACATTTAATTAATATAAAATCAATATTCAATTTGATTATAGAACGATAAAAATGCTTTTGAATTTATTTAATCAAGTATACAAAATTCTAATATTTAAAAGTCATATTTAATAAGGATACAAGAAATTCGATTGAATGTTTAGGTGTCCCACAAAAATAAAGTCGAATCACTTTTTTCTAATAGTTGTTCAATTTTATAAAAAACGCAAGCTAAACTTTTGGTTCAACTTGCGTTGGTAGTGGTGCACCAAACAGGAATAAAACGAACTCTGAGAATTCAAGGTTCGTTTTTTTCTTTGCTAAAGATTGGTTTGGAACTATCATTTGTATAAACTTTTGATTTTCTTATATAGTGTTTTAATATAAGTGTTGAGGTTTTCTTTATTTACAATTCAAATTATATTGATGATATATATGAGTCTGATGAAAACGTAAAAGCAATCCTTAATTTGGATTGCCTTTATTTTGATATAGATATATTTAATGAATTATTTGCCGACTGACAATCTGCCAAGCGATTTGCAAGCATCTATTGCTTCGTCATCCGGCTCGTTGTTTGCTATTATACCTTCGGCAAGCATTATTCCGCCTGCGTTTTGCACTCTTTCTTGCCAAGTACGCATCCACTCTCCGTCACCCCAATCATATGAACCGAATAATCCTATCTTTTTGCCATTGATATTACCTTCGATTGATGAGAAAAAGGGTTCAAACTCTTCGGATTCGAGCTCTTCGGCACCCATAGCAGGACAACCAAGCAACAATACATCGTATTCGCTTATGTCTCCTACTTGAGCTACATTGCAAAGTTTTACATCTCCGCCCGCTTCTTTTGCTCCTTCATAAACCGCTTGTGCCATAGCTTCGGTATTGCCTGTTCCTGACCAATAAACTATTATGCTTTTCATTATTAATCCTCCTGTTTTTTATTCTACTTGAAATATTTTTGTAATAGATTGACCCGCAATCATTTTGTTGCAGATACAATTTGTGCACTTTCTGAATCTGTCGAAAATCTTTTGTTTTTCGCATTCGTTTGAATATACTTTCCAATAACCGCACAATCCTGTGCGTGCGGTAGGTTTTTCGATAAAGCCTCTTACATCTTCTAAAGGATAACCTAGAAATACTCCTATTTCGTGAGGAAAATCCTCCTCTTGCAATCTTTCTCTCATAAGCTCAACGGATTGAGTCAAAGTTTTGTAATTGTATCCTCTTTCTTGAAGAAAACGGCGATTGTGCTTGTCAAAAAGAATTTTTTCCAGACAGCTGCGATTATAGACATATACGAGGAATCGACCTTTTGCCACTCTCATAAATTTATATTCAAAGCCTTTTGCTCTGAACTTTTCTAAAAAATGTATGAATATTTCTCTCTCATCTTCTTTTATCGTATATAAACTAGCCGGCTTTAACTTTGCAAATGTTATACCGCAATGTTTACCTAAATTATATTCTGCTTGACTCATATATTCTCCTTAAGTTCGCATATGCGAACCTATATGTATTGTAGCATTACTTTTTCAAAAACGCAAGCCTTTTTATATAAATAGTTCGCATATGCGAACTTATTTTAAGAGAGGCTAACCTTCATCCTATTATATGTATAAATTTTCTATAAAATGCAAAAAGAAAACGACTATGCCTTAGAAATAATCTTTTGCATAATCGTCTTCTTAAAATCCTAACAATGATTTTGGAGATACTACTATTTTTTGTTTATATTTATAAACTTTTTATAACTTGTATCTAATAATTAATTATCTATAGTGTTTTGTCTGATTGACTATTATTATGCTTTATAAATTACGCCTTCAGCCAAACACCATACTTTCTTTGCTGTATGTAGCTGAATATCTTCAAAGCCTGCTTTGAGCAAAAACTCTTTTAACTCTTCAGGGGTATAAATATTCATTCCTTCGCAGCGTTTTGTCCAAAATTGTGCTTTTTGAGGATTTGTCATCTCTAATGCAAGAATAATCCTGCCTTTATCCTTTAATACCCTTGCGATTTCCTTAAGTCCTTCTACGGGGTCAAGCCAAAAATATATTGACTCAAATGAAATAACTTTATCGTACGAATTATCCTCAAAAGGAAGATTCATAACGTCTCCGCACACTATGTTTGTGCGTGATTTGAACTTTTGCGTATTTTGTATGCTGCTCTCGACGCTTGTGGCTGAATAATCTACACCATCTACCTTAATTGACGGATATTTCTTGAGAAGTCTTATAATATTTCCGCCGCCGCCACATCCTACATCCAAAACCTTTTCTTCATTGTCGAACGACACCAAATCAAATGCCCAATTGCATAAAGGAGCATGTCCTTTGTTCATAGCATTGACTACCATTTTGCCAAACTTACCTTGAGGCTTTTTACAATTACTTAAAAATTTTCTAAGCATAACTCTCTCCTTTTATTACGAATTTACGTTGTCTTGCAAAACTTTTTTCTTATGTTTTTTGACTATAAGCACGATGCTTGTTGTAAGGCCTGCTATTAAAACAAGACTTCCTAAGATAATTAAAACGTATCCCCACATCGGCATTACAAAGTCTACTCCCGGTATACATACAATAAATGTACCCGTCTTATCTGTTTGAATGCGAACATATCTGCCATACCCCGAACAATCGATTTTTGTCAAGGTTCCGTCATCTGCCATATGATAAACAACTATTTGATTTCTGTCAAAAGTCGAGTCGGCTATCAAATAAAGCGTGATATCATCATCGGGAACTACTTGTTCTCCGCTTTGTGCGTAATATGTGATGTTTATCAAGCTAAAATAATTTGATATTTCTTTCAACTTTTGTGTTGCGAGATTATACACCTCTCCCGAACTTATGCTGTTTGCCTGAATCGCCGTTCCTTCTTGAAAAACGTTGTTGTCGTCTTCATATTTTGCAAGAGTTGTTGCTCCTACTTTTGAATTGATTGTTACGGTATATTCGCTATAAGCGTTATTACCGAGATTAGTTTTATATGCCGAGCTTTCTGCTCGATATACCACGGTATATTCTCCCGCCTGATCAAGTGTAAACTTATTACCTTCGATTGCCACTTCATTCTCGCCATAGAAAGCCTTTATTTCTACTTCGCACTCTTCTTCGCCTAAAAATGCAGTAGCCGAAGGTAAAACATATACCGAACCTTTTTCCATCTCGCTGTCTCCCGCACTTGTAGTAATTACGGGAACATACTCTGCAGGGCGTTCGCCTTCAAATGAATAATCTCCCGTTCTCGTTGCCCCAGACAGATTTAACTTAATTGTCAGATTTACACTGCGGTTCATCGCATTGATATATGCCGAGAAAGACAATTCGGAAGAAAGCCGCTTCTCACTCAAAGTATACGTATAGTACGTCCAGCCGCCTTCGGTTTTTACGGTATAACCGGTCTGCTTGTTTCCGCTTTCCAGCACGAGATTTGATATCGTTGAGCTGTGTCCGAACGTCATGTAATAATTATCGCCGCTCTTTTCAACGGTTGCGGTCGACGAAAAATTGTCCGCTCCCATTGCAAGACCGCTCAAATCAATTGGCACAGAATATACACCGTCTGATGTTAAAATGCTTTGAGCGTATGCTGTCTGCCCGCCGCTAAAAAAGGCAACAAGCAAACATAAACACATACAGACTGCAATCATTAAAGATACAATACTATTCTTATTCTTTACCATACGAAATTACCCTCCGCATCTTGGAATACGGCGACAAGCTGTAACATATTAAACGTACTTCCCAATGCCGTACCTGTAGTATTGCATAGCTCAGAGTCAACAGTATTATTTGCCAAATCAAAACTATCTCCGATATTAACAATCGTGCCGTCTGTTGAGATTTCTGCAATATACCAACCGACAAAGAAATAACCGTCCTTTGCCACGGGTGTTTTTACGCTTGACACATAATACCCGTCGTTTACTTCTTCTCTCAAGAAAAAGCTGTTTGAATACAGACCGTCAATGGAATAACTCACAAGCAGACGTTCTCTGAACTCCGCAGTGATTGTCAGATATTCTGTTAGGTCGGGATCGTCATAGTCTACCGCCTCAATCGTATATCTGCCAGTTACGATTGACTGACCGAGAAAACCTCCCGTCCAACCGACAAAGTTGTAACCGCTCGGAGCCAACGCCTGAAAACTGCTGAAATCGACGACATAAACACCTCTCGAATTCATATAAAGCATCCTTTGTTGTGTCTGTCCGTTTGCTTCTGCCTTAACCGTAATACCCGGATCCCATATCGCATAAACGACGGGATCGCAGTCGCCGAAGCGAGAAACAAAATCGGTTATCAAATACCCTGCCGAAATAACGGACTCCGCACGCGCCGAACCGTTTTCTTCCATTGACCAGCCGAAAAAGATATCTTTTCCCTTGGCAAAATTAGTAGACGAAAGCGATTGTATCGCCTGCAACAGACTATACGTCTTTGTATATGCATACCCTTTGCTGCCGTCGGCAAAGGTGTAATCCACGGCGTCACGCATAATCTCATCGGAGAACGGGTGTTCTTCATCCGTCACATATGTAACGGACACTTCACCCTGACCGTCCAGCACATAAACATCCTGCGTAAGCGTAAACGAAACTCGTTCCGTTGATGAAAGCGATATCGAAAACGTATAAGTCAGTCTGTATTTTCCCGTTTCCGAAA
>CALVBU010000014.1 GCA_944325875.1 Candidatus Gastranaerophilales bacterium | reverse complement strand
GTTGGTATGCGTGGTTTGATGGCTGACGCACAAGGTCAAATCATCGACTTGCCTATTAAATCAAACTTTAAAGAAGGCTTATCCGTTACAGAATACATCATTTCATCATATGGTGCTCGTAAAGGTCTTGTAGATACAGCGTTGAAAACAGCTGACTCTGGTTATTTGACAAGACGTTTGGTAGACGTAGCTCAAGATGTAATTATTAGAGCTGATGACTGTCATACTACTAAATCAATTAATATGAAACCTATTATGGATGGTGATACAATCATTGTTCCATTAATTGATAGATTATTAGGTCGTACAGTTGCAGAAGATATTAAAGATGCTGAAGGTAATGTTTTGGTAAAAGCCGGAACTACAATGGATCGTAAAGATATTAGAAAAATCTCTAATTTAAATCTAACTGAATTAAAAGTTCGTTCAGGTTTAACTTGCGGTCTTGAATACGGTATTTGTCAAAAATGTTACGGTTGGGCAATGACAACTCAAAAAATGGTTGATATCGGTGAAGCAATCGGTATTATCGCTGCTCAATCAATCGGTGAACCTGGTACACAGCTTACAATGAGAACATTCCACACCGGTGGTGTATTTAAAGGTTCTGGTGCGATGAAATCTGTAGAAGCAGCTATTGCCGGTGAAGTTGTTTCAAATGTAAAAACGAGAGAATTAAGAACTCGTCACGGTGATGTTGTAAGAGTTGCTAACTACGAAGCTGATATTCAAATTAAAGGTGATAAGAAAACTGAAAAATATCATATCCCAGCTGGTTCAACTGTATTCTTTGAAAATGGAATGAAAGTTGAAAAAGGATTTAAACTTGCAACTTATGAACCTGTATCACAAGGTGATGGTTCGCGTTTGACAGAAAAAGCTACAAAAGATATTACATCTGATTTGTCAGGTGAAGTTCTTTATGAAGATTTCGTAGCTGATGAAAAGAAAGACAGACAAGGGAACATTTCAAGAACAACAAATAAACAGGGTATTATTTGGGTTCTTGGAGGTGATGTATACAACCTTCCTGGTGGTTCAAAAGTTCTTGTTAAAAATGAACAAAAAGTTAATGCTGGTGAAAAATTAGCTGAAACATTAACTATTTCTGAACATGGTGGTGAAGTTCGCTTTGGTGAAGATTTAGTTATCGAAGATGTAAAATTTGAAGGTAAAAATATCAAGAAAGTTGTACAAGGTAAAGAAATTACTATTGTAATTGCTTCATTGATGCCAGATAACGCTACTTTTGAACAAACTAAGAAAGAACAAATTTGGACAGTAGATAAAACAGGTGAAAAATACATTGTTAAAGCTCCTGTAGATACTCCTGTTGAAAACGGTATGATCATTGCTGAGTTAATCGATGATGAATGCGCAGTTACTTCTTCAGGTGAAATCAGATATGTAGATGTAGAAGTTGATGAAAATCAAATTATTACAAAACCAGGTGCTGTTGTATTTATCCCTGAAGAAATCCACCAAATTTCAAAAGATAGTTCTTTGAAAATGGTAGAAAACGGTACTTATGTTACAGCTGGTACTGAAATCGTAAAAGATGTTTATTGCCACATTGATGGTATCGTTGAATTCAAAGAATACAATGACATTATCCACGAAATTACAGTAAGACCTGGTGAACTTCATACTTTAGCTAATGTTGGTGAATTGAAAGTTGATGAAGGTGAAGTTGTTAAGAAAGGTACTGTAATTGCTGAAGGTATCAAGGCAAGTGAAACTTCAATCGTAACGATTATGGATTCAAGTGCTGATGATATTGATATTGATGATTTGGATGAAGAGTTAGATTCTAGTCTATCACTTGATGAAGACAGCATCTCAAATCAACCTATTCAAATTCTTGTAAGACCAGTTCAAGTACTTAATGTTGAACAAAAATCAGTATCAATTAAATTTAATACAACAGATGATTTAATTGATATCGTTCCTGTTACACAATTACAGTATAAAGATGGTGCAAGAGTTAGAAATCTTGATGGATCAACTATTACAAGAACAAGCTTAGTTCTTCAAATGCAAGGTTACCTATCTCACTTAAAAGGTATGGTAGAACTTGATGAAAAGAATAATTTAAGAATTGTTGTTCTTGAAAACTTGATTATCCGTCGTGAACAAGAAGGCAACACTAAGGCTGCTACAGCTTTACAAACAGAACTTCTTGTACAAGATGGTCAAACTATCGATCCAAAAACACCTATTGCAAAAACGCAAGTTTTAGCAGTTAACGATGGTGTTGCTTCTATCAAGAACGAATCAGAAGAAGCAAGAAGACTTTTATTAACTAGTGAAACTTATGAAACAGTTATTAAAATCGCTTCAAAACCTGTTGTTAAGAAAGGTGATTTTGTAAGATTAGATGGTGTTCTTTCTGAAAGTGGCGATAAGTCAACAGTTTCTGGTCAAGTTGTATCTGTAAATAAAGGTGAAGTTACAATCAGAGCTGGTCGTCCTTACTTAATCAGCCCAGGTACTATGTTGCAAGTTGAATCTGGAGCATTGGTTCTCCGTGGTGATATGATTGCGACATTGGTATTTGAAAGACAAAAAACTGGTGATATCGTTCAAGGTTTGCCGAGAGTAGAAGAACTTCTTGAAGGTCGTAAACCAAAAGATTGTGCAATCTTAGCAGAAGAAGACGGTGTTGCTGAAATTATTACTGATGATGATCTTCCAAGACTATACTTAGTAAATGAAAACGGAAGAACTGAAATCAAATATGCAATCGATGCAAATATTATCGTTCAGGATAAACAAAAAATTTCAAAAGGTCAGCCTTTAACAAGCGGTCCTTTGAATCCGCATGACGTAATCAGACTTTGCGGTCCTGAAGCAGCTCAACAATATCTTGTAGATGAAGTACAACGTGTATATCGTTCTCAAGGTGTTGAAATTGCAGATAAACACGTTGAAATCATTGTTCGTCAAATGACTAAGAAAGTTAAAGTTATTGATGCCGGTGATACAACATTGTTACCTGGAGAACTTGTTGAAATTCAACACTTTGAAAATGAAAATAAAGCTGTTGAAGAAAAAGGCGGAACTCCTGCTACTTGCGAATATATGTTATTAGGTATTACAAAAGCATCTTTGAATACTGAAAGCTTTATTTCAGCAGCATCATTCCAAGAAACAACAAGAATTCTTACAGAAGCTGCAGTTGACGGTAAGAAAGATATGCTTCGCGGCTTGAAAGAAAACGTTATCATTGGTAGATTGATTCCAGCTGGTACTGGTTTCCACCACTTATCAAATGCTAACGAAGAAAAAGAACGTGAAGAAAGAAAACGTGCTGTTGCTCAGCGTAATCAGGCTAGAAAACCTTCTGCAATTTTGGAAGAAATTGAAGGAATGTTCGGTGCTCCTGATTTAACATTGGATGACGGCGAAAACGAATAGTTCTAGCATAAATATTAAAGGCTTCATCTGGATTTTCAGATGGAGCCTTTTTAATTATTTTATATATTAAAATTCTAAAAGTTATTTATAGATAGTTTGATGTATATTTCAAAAGTTTTAAAAAGTTCTGCCGATAATATTTTTTGAAAGGAAGGTAGTATGGCTAGAATTATTGAAGGTGAAAGACGAATTATCAAAATGTCTGTTGATGATGTATTGAATATTGTGAGGGAATATCAGCAGATAACGCACAATTCTTGTTGTTATGAACATACAAGAGAGTTATTAGCAAGGGCTGATTTTTTTGTGCCGGAAGATGTCTAGTCGTGCAATAGCTAAACTCTCTTTTTCGTTTATGATATGATTGAATCGAAAAGGAGAGTTTTCTTATGAAGAAAAATATTATTACTGTATTATTAGTTTTAATTGTACCTATTGTTGCTTATATTCTTTTAAATCATTCTAATAGCAGTATGGTTGGTGTTGCTGATGCAAAAGTGACCAAGCCTCAGGTTATAAAATTTACATCTTCTATGTGTCTTGATTGTCAGGAAATGAACAAGATTATTAAAGAAGTTTATCCGCAATTTAAAGATAGAATTGTTTTGACTGAAATTCCTGTTCAAGATGGAAAAACTTTTACTCAAGAACAAATAAAAAAATATAATGTTACTCTTGTCCCAACAATAATTATGTTGGATTCTAACGGTCAACAAGTTAGAAGAATTGAGGGTGCAATTCCTAAAGATGAGTTTGTAAGATATTTAGAAGGCTTGAAATAATATGGAAAATTATATTGACTTATTTACAGGTGATACAAGTATAATATTATTATTTGCATTATCATTTTTTGGAGGACTGATAGCATCAGTCTCTCCTTGTTCGTTGGCTATGTTACCTATTATAATCGGTTATGTGGGTGGTTATTCTGAAGAAAAACCCCTTAAAACTTTTTTACAGTTATTCTTTTTTATTGTTGGAACTGCAATTGTTTTCTCTATAATAGGAATAATTTGCGCTGCAACCGGAAAGGTATTTGTATCAGTTGGAGGATCTTATTTTAGTTTAGTTATCGCAAGTATTGTATTGATAATGGGATTAAAGCTTGTTGGTTTTTTGGATTTTGAAATCCCTGTATTACTAAAAGAGATGCCAAGATGCGAGGGTACTAGTGTATTCTTATATCCGGTGCTATTAGGTGGAGCTTTTGCGATTGCGGGAACACCTTGTTCGACTCCTATTCTTGCAGCTATAATGGCTTTTGCTTCTTTATCTGCAAGTTTGTATCAGGCTGTTATAATGCTTTTCTTATTTTCTTTAGGTCAAGGATTGATTCTTGTACTTGCCGGTGTTTTGACTTCTAAATTAAAAACTTGGAAAAATTTTTATAAACTTTCTGATATCTTGTTAAAAATAAGTGGGGCCTTATTAATCCTTACTTCATTATATATTTTTTATAAGATTTTTGCTCCTCTGCTTGTAAAATAGGCGCCTATGTTGTACAATATGTGCATATAGAGGACACTAAGGAGAAAATAAATGAAGACTTATGAAGGCCAGCTTGTAGCAGGAGATGAAAAATTTTGTATTATAATTTCAAGATTTAATGATTTTATTGGATCTAAATTGTTATCAGGAGCTGTTGATGAATTAAGACGCCATGGCGTAAATCCTGATAATATTGATATTGTTAAAGTTCCTGGAGCTTTTGAAATTCCTTTGCTGGCTTTAAAATGTGCTAAGACAGGAAAGTATAATGCTATTATTACTCTTGGAGCTATTATAAAGGGTGCGACAGCTCATTTTGATTATGTTAGTGCTGAACTCTCAAAAGGTATTGCAAGTGTTAGTTTGCAAACTGAAATTCCAGTTATTTTTGGCGTGTTAACTACTGAAAATATTGAACAAGCAATAGAAAGAGCTGGAACAAAAGCTGGAAATAAAGGCTCAGAAGCCGCAAAAGCAGCTATTGAAATGGCTAATTTGATTAAGACTATTTAGTGTTTATTTTGATAAAAGGGGGTTTGTATGAGCGACATTATCACAGAATTTAGGAATGAGAATACCAAGGATATTGATATTCTACCTACGATTGAGATGGTTAAGAAAATGAATGACGAGGATAAGCTCGTTGCTCTTGCTGTCGAAGATGCAAGTGAAGATATCGCTCAAGCAATTGATTTGATTGCTAAACAATTTTTAAAGGGCGGAAGATTATTTTATTTTGGTGCAGGAACATCTGGTCGTCTTGGAATTTTGGATGCTTCAGAATGCCCTCCAACCTTTAGTGTTGATCCTTCTATGGTTCAAGGTATTATTGCTGGCGGTGATAGAGCTATCAGAAAGTCTGTTGAAGGTGCCGAGGATGACTTTGAATTAGGTAGAGAGGATGCTAAAGTTTTAACTGATAAAGATGTTGCAGTTGTCATTTCTGCAAGTGGAAATCCTAAGTATCTTCTTGGAGTTTTAGCTTATGCAGAAGAAATAGGTGCTAAGACTATCGGCGTTACTTGTAATTCCAAGGGTAGAGTAGCAGAAGAAGCTGGTCTTGTTATTTGTGCAGAAGTTGGCCCTGAAGTTATTGCTGGTTCAAGTCGTTTGAAAGCAGGTACTGCTCAAAAAATGATTTTGAATATGTTGACTACCGGTTCTATGATAAAAATCGGTAAGACTTATGAAAACTTTATGATAGATTTACAAGCAGTAAATGAAAAATTGAAAGATAGAGCTATAAGAATTGTTGCTCAAATCGCAAAGGTTCAGCATAGTGAAGCTTTGTCTACGCTATTGAAATGTAATTGGGAAATAAAAACTGCTATAATATCATTAACAATGGGGCTTGAAATTGACGAGGCTCGTGCAGAATTGAAAAAATATGGCGGAGTTTTGAGAAAACTTATGAACTCAAGATTAGCGGTATAGGAGAGATTTAAGATGAAATTAACAGTAATTGGTGCAGGATGTTGGGGGCTTACTTTAGCGTGGCTTTTAACCGATAATTTTGAAAAAGTAACTGTTTGGGGTAGAGAACAGGATTTATCAGAAGACTTGATTAAAAATAAACATTGTTCAAAGCCATTAGAAGTTCAACTTGCAGATAAAGTTGAGGTTACTTCCGATTTAGCTTCAGCTATTGATGGTGCAGATATTATTTTGAATGTTGTTGCAACCTCTGGTACCAGAAATGTTTGTGAAAATTTGAAAAAATCAGGTATTAAATCTGAGCAAGTTCTTGTAAATGCTTCTAAAGGTATTGAATTGCCATCATTGATGAGAATGTCAGAAGTTATAAAGGATGTATTGCCGGAGCAAAAGCTTGCAATTTTATCAGGCCCTACACTAGCAAAAGAAGTTCTAGCAGGTAAACCTACTGCAGCTTGTGTTGCTTGTGAAGATATGGTGGTTGCTGAGTTTGTTCAAAAGGCGTGCAATGTTCCAAATCGTTTCCGTTTATATACAAATACTGACGTTATCGGTGTGGAGCTTGGCGGTAGTTTGAAAAACGTTATTGCGATAGCTTCCGGTTTTGCTCATGAAATGGGTTTGGGCGATAACTGTGCTGGAGCTCTTTTAACTCGAGGTATGGCTGAAATCGTTAGAGTAAGTATTACTCTTGGTGCTAATCCTTCAACTTTATATGGCCTATCAGGTATGGGGGATTTAATTGCAACTTGTTCAAGTCCAATGTCTCGTAACTATACAGTGGGATCTATGCTCGCTAAAGGTAAAAAAGTTGATGATATATTAAAAGAACTTGGCTCTGTAGCAGAGGGTGTCAAAACCTCTAAGGCTATATGTGAGCTTGCTAAAAAACTCGATATTGAAGTTCCTGTATCAAGTGCAATATATGAAGCTGTTTATACAGATATTACTCCAAAAGAGTTGTTGTGCAAATTAATGAATAGAAAGTTGAAAGAAGAAGAGAGATACGTATAATAATGAAATATGCTGTTAAGTATTTAAAAAACACATTTTACCCGCTTAAGGTTCCTGATAATACAGAAATTGAAGAAGGTCAATTGGTTATTGTCAGAACTGAAAAAGGTGAGGAGGCTTTAAAGGTTGAATTAGTAAACCATAAAATCTCTAAATTATGGGAAAAGGCTGCTAATAAACCTGAACCGTTACCTTTAATTCGGGTTTGTACGCAAAGAGATTTGCAGACTCTTGAAGATATAAAAAAAGAGGAGGTAGAATCGTTTTTTAAATGCCAAGCTCTTGTGAGACAGCATAAGCTTAATATGAATCTTGTTCAATGTCGAATAACTTTTGACAGAAGGAAAATTACATTCTACTATACAGCTCCTGAAAGAGTTGATTTCAGAGCTTTGTTGAAAGATTTAACCCAAGTATTTACTCGAGTTAGAATTGATTTAAGACACATAGGTGTTAGAGATGAAACCTCTATTCTCGATGGAGTAGGCCTTTGTGGCAGACCGTTTTGTTGTTCTTCTTTTCTAAGAAAGTTTGCAACAATTAATGTAAAGCTCGCAAAAGATCAAGGGATGCCTATAGCTCCGGGAAAAATTTCAGGTACTTGTGGCAGATTGTTATGCTGTCTTACTTATGAGTACTCAAATTACATTGATGCTGCAAAGGGTATGCCTCCGGTAGGATCTTCTGTTATGACGCCGGAAGGTCTTGGTAAGGTATGTTTCTTGCAATTCTTAAACGGTACTGTTGCTGTTAAGATGGAAGATGGTAAAACAAGAGAGTTTGCTAAAGGTGATATTGAAATGGTTGATGCCGATGTAAATGTCGAAATTGATATTCCGGCAATCAATAATGCTTATGCAGATGACTCTGATATTGATATAAGACAGTTAGAAGACGATAAAAACAGTTCTACGGGGAATGTATAATAATGGTGAATATTTTTAAGAATATTAGAACTTTTTTTGAAGTCAGTAAGATAAATAAAAAACGTATAAATTTGTTTATGGTATACCATAAACCATCTACTTTATACAAAAATAAGCTTATAACACCTATTCATGCAGGTAGAGATGTTGCATTTACAGGTAGCAAGGATGGTCATATTACTTTAGAAGATTATCAGTGGCTTGAGCATCATATGATTGGTGATAACATTAATGATAATATTTCTCAGAAAAATAGATTTTTCAATGAAATTACCGTTACTTATTGGATATGGAAAAATTGTAAGTCGCCAATTGTAGGTTTAATGCATTATCGTAGAATTTTTGATTTTAGAAATTTGGGATTTTCTAAAGATTATTCTGATGCAACTTTGAAATATTGTATTGACGAAAAAACAATAAAAAAGATATTGTCAGAATATGATTTGATCTTACCTGAAAAATTAAATTTTGGAGATGATACTCTTTACCAGCAATATCAAAAACATCATTATATTAATGATTTGAATTTAGCTTTAGATGTTATAAAAGAAAAATATCCGCAAATGTCTAAATATGCTGATTCTATAAAAGAAGAGCATAGTGGTTATTTCTTTAATATGTTATTGTGTAAGAAAGAGCTATTTAATAAATATGCCGAATTCTTATTTGATGTTCTTTTTGAAGTCGAAAAACGTTTGCCAGAAAGAAGTGAAAGACATATTTATCAACAAAGAATAGAGGCCTTTTTAGCAGAGCGGATTTCAAATATTTATTTTAATTATTTGATAGCAGAAAAAGGGATAAAAGTAAAAGAATTTCCGGTTGTACATCTTGAACCGGAAAATCCTGTAAAAAGTTTTATATTTAAAAAGAAATCAAAGCCTAGAGCTTTGACTATATATATAAAATTACGTTATTAATAAAAAAGCCTCTTTTTAAAAGAGGCTTTTTTTATTTTTAATATTTAAGCATAGAAACGATTTTTCCGTTTCCTTCAAGTTTTTCTCTGCCTTTTAAGTCGCATAGTTCGATTAAAAATGCCATTCCAACAAGATTTGCGCCAGTCTTTTTAACCAATTTGCATGCAGCTTCAGCTGTTCCACCAGTTGCAAGCAAATCGTCTACTACTAATACATTTGCACCTTCTGGGAATGCGTCTTTGTGAACTTCAATTTTATCAGTTCCATATTCAAGTTCGTATTCTTGTGAATATGTTTCAGCAGGTAGTTTATTTGGTTTTCTAATAGGAACAAAGCCTGCATTTAGTTTATATGCCATTGGCATACCAAATATAAAACCTCTGCTTTCAATTCCTGCGATATAATCTATTTTTACATCTTTGAATTGTTCGCATAAATAATCAATCATAACTTTTAGAGTTTCAGAATCTTTTAATGCTGTTGTGATATCTCTGAAAATAATACCTTTTTTCGGAAAATCTACAACATCTCTGATTTTGCTGCGAACGTCTAAAATAGTGTCAGTCATTATTTTTCTCCTTTTTCTGCAAGTTTTTGTTTTAATTTATCTGTGTATTTTTTTGTTTTTTCCAATTCTTTTTTTATGAATGCTTTAATGCTTGCTTCTTCTTCTTTTACTAAGCCGTGAGCCGTTTTCCCCCAGTTCATATTCTTTTTCATAAATAGAATTTTAAAACCGATATAAAAAACAAGAGGGAACCAAATTATAAAAAGGTATATAGAAGTTTCTAGAGCTTCAAAAGTAGCATCTAATCTTGGCATAAAGTCATAGCGTCTGAGAGAATATCTTGCCGCCATGAAAAATCCTGCTCCGATTACGATACCTATAATTATTGAAGAAAATAGCATATGGGGTGATGCATCTTTTGCAAAGACTTTAAATATTCTTATTGTTAACTCCATCAAAAACCACAATGGCATAATGAATTGTGATATATATGCAGTCATATCAAGTTTTGCTCTAAGTGACATTTTTTTTGAAGTAAGAGCTGCTCCTGAATATTCAAGATAGCGTCTGATAGTACCTTCTAACCAGCGTCTTCTTTGACGGAAAAGTGGCCATAAGTAAGTTATACCTTCTTCATATACAACTGCATCCATACAATATCTTACGTCCCATCCTCTGATGTGAAGTCTTGTAGACATATCAAGGTCGTCGACTATTGTATAATTATTCCATCCGCCGATATCTTCAAGGGCTTCTCTTTTTATAAGTTCACCGTTTCCTCTAAGTTCAACCGCACCCTTAACGGAATCTCTACCTGCTTGGAAATATGTGTCCATAGTATATTCGTTATTTTGGCATCTTGTTAAAAGGTTTTGATTTTTATTTCGGATAACTTTTCTAGCTTGAACTGCTCCTACATCTTTAGGTTCGAGTTCAGGTACTAGTTTTGATAGAAAATCAGGTGCGACAGTGGCATCGGCATCAAAAACAAGTACGGCATCTCCATTTGCGATTTTGAATGCGTCATTTAATACTGCAGATTTTCCCGGAAAAGCTCCTTGCTCTCTTATTAAAGCTTTTACTTTTTCATGTTTTTGTTCCAAATCTTTTATAACAGAAGCTGTATTATCTGTGCTTCTGTCGTCAATAACTATTACTTCAAAGTTTTCATAATCCATTTGAAGAATATTTTCAACGGTGTTCGCAATAACATCTTCTTCATTATGGGCAGGAATCATAACTGTTATAAAAGGCTTGTAATCCTTATTGATGACTTGAGGATATTTTCTCAATTTACGTTTAATTAAAAGGTGTACAAGATTTGTAAATACAGCATAAATTGTCATACATAGACACAAAAATGCGAGTCCCCATACTGTATTAAAGTTGCTTTGGAAAATGTATAAAAACACTCCTAGCCCGAAAATAATTGTAAATAAGATTATTCTCTCTTTCATAAATATTACCTGCTATATCTCCATGTCCAAAATATATTGTACCAAAAACTGTAGGAATTATCATAAATTTATAACTTTTGTATAGTAAAAAGATTGTCAAATTACAGCAAATAGACGTTTTTATGGTAAAAATATATTAATTTTCGTTAAAACACTTGCGCAAATTCAAATATTCGCTATAATAATGGAGTACATAAGAAGAAGGAGTTTAATCATGAACAAAGAAGAATTAGTACAAGAAGTTGCAAAAAAAGCTAATGTTACTCAAAAAGAAGCATCTGAAGTAATCGGAGCTTGGATTGATACAGTTCAAAAAACAGTTGCTAAAGGTAAAAAAGTAACTTTGGTTGGTTTCGGTACTTTTGAAGCTAGAAAAAGAGCTGCTAGAACTGGTAGAAACCCTCAAACAGGTAAAGAAATTAAAATCCCTGCTAAAACAGTTCCTGCATTTTCAGCTGGTAAAAAATTCAAAACTGTTGTTAATGGCAAATAGTTGAATTTTAAAACAGGTTTAAAAAGACTCCGTTGTGAAGCGGGGTCTTTTTTATTGCAATATTTGGAAATATATTTTATAATAAAATAAGAAATGGAGGTATGTATGCAAAATCATTATATAATGTGCGTTTCGGGGGGGGGGGCTGCCTTCTAAAAGGTATTACAAGCCTTTTCAACTTGTTCCTCCGCAAAAAATATTTAGTTATTAACCGTGTCAATTGTCACGGTGATTTTTGTTTTGGAAATTTTTAGAATAAAAAATAGTGCATAAATGGAGGATATATGAAAAAGGAAAAAGCTTTTACCTTGGCGGAAGTTTTAATTACACTTGGGATAATTGGTATTGTGGCGGCAATGACTTTGCCGACTTTAATTAATAAATATAAAGTAAAAATAGTCGAGACAAAGTTGGCTGAAACTTATTCTATGGTCTTTCAGGCTTTAACGAGGGCAGAAGTTGATTATGGTGATAGTAAATATTGGATGTCTGATAAAGCGGGTCCTTATGGTGACAATAATGATTTGCATAATGTTATGGATACTTTTTTTAATACTTATTTAGTTCCATACTTGGTGGATGCTAAGTATAATACTTTGGATGGTTATGGTTTAACTAAGTATGGATATAATATAAGAAGTTTTGCAAATGCACAGGTGAACAAAATAATTCGTTTGCATAATGGGGTATTTATTTTTGGTAATGTTAATATAGGACGACAAGGTGTTGTAAGTGTTACAATACTAATAGATATAAATGGACCTAAAAATCCTAATAAGGTAGCTCTAGATTTATTTCAGATGACATTTTCTCTATATGATGGAACTTTGTTCATGACTGGAGAACGACAGCTAACAGGATATGGTGTTTCTTATAACAAAATAATTAAATATAGTGAAATTTTATCTCGTTGTAAAAATGGAGGCATGTTAGAATGTGGGGCTGTAATAAAATTGAATGGTTGGAAAGTTCCTAAGGATTATCCTTATAAGATATAATTATAAAAGGTTATTATAGTGCTCGTTATAAAAATCACCAAATCTGTCGTCAAGAATTGCTTGGCGACATTTTTGTGAGAAGTCTACTAAGAATTTTATATTATGTATTGATAAAAGAGTTGAAGCCGTAGCTTCTTGACAGCGCCATAGATGTCTTATATATGCTCTTGAATGGTTGCGGCAAGCATAACAGTCACAACCTTCTACAAGAGGTTTGTCGTCGTCCCAGAACTGTTTATTTTTAATATTCTTTTTGCCTTCCCACGTAAAGAACGAACCATGACGTGCATTTCTTGTAGGAAGTACACAATCAAACATATCTATTCCGTGTTTTATTCCATCAAGTAAGTCTTCAGGGGTACCTACTCCCATTAAATATCTTGGTTTGTTTTCAGGCAGTAATGGCGCTGTTAGTTTTGTAAAATAGTTTTTAATATCAGCTGGTTCTCCGACGCTTACTCCGCCTATTGCGTAGCCTACTGCATCATAAGATGATATAACTCTTGCACTTTCTTTTCTTAAATCATCAAAAAATGCTCCCTGAACGATTGGGAAAAGAGCTTGACGTGGATTAGTTTTAGCTTTGAAACATCTTTCCAGCCATCTATGAGTTCTTTCCATTGCTGCTTTTGCTGTGTCATAATCGCAAGGATATGGTGCACATTCATCAAAAGCCATTATAATATCGGCTCCGATATCTTGTTGAATTTCCATTGAGACTTCTGGTGATATAAAATGTTTTTTCCCATCTTTTGGATCTCTAAACTCAACTCCGTCTTCGGTAATTTTTCTAAGATGTGCAAGTGAAAATACCTGAAATCCGCCTGAATCAGTAAGAACTGGTTTATGCCAGTTCATCCAGCTGTGAATGCCTCCAAACTGTTTGATAAGTTTTGTTCCGGCTCTTAAGTATAGATGATAAGAGTTTGAAAGCATTATTTGTGCACCTGTGTCCATAATTTGGTCAGAGGTAAGAGTCTTTACAGCAGAATTTGTTCCTACTGGCATGAATATTGGAGTTTTTATAACTCCATGTGGTGTTGTAAAAATTCCTGCTCTTGCTCCTGTTTGCTTACAGGTGTGCACAAGTTTATAATCAAAATATTCGTTTGCATTATCTCTAATCATACTAAAAGCCTGTAAATCCTTTCATAAATCGGCTCGATTAAAAATCGAGCCGTAATTTTATTTAATTCTTAATCGTCTAATTGTTCAATAACTTTTTCAGCCATGTTTTCGTATTCATCGCAGAGTTCTTCCGGTTTGAAGTAAATATTAATTTCTCTTTCTGCACTTTCTACTGAGTCTGAACCGTGTACAACGTTATATTCTTTTACTAATGCAAAATCAGCTCTAATTGTTCCAACTTGAGCTTCAAGTGGTTTGGTTGAACCCATAAGCTGTCTTGCTCCTAAAATTACGTCATAACCTTTCCATACCATAGCTACAATAGGTCCGCTTTGGATGTATTCGATTAATCTTGGATAGAATGGTTTACCTTTGTGCTCTCCGTAGTGTTGTTCTGCTAACTCAGGAGTAACATCGAGCATTTTTAAGCCTATCAATTTGAACCCTTTAGTTTCAAAACGTTTAATAATTTCTCCAACTAAACCTCTTTTTACGCCATCAGGTTTTACGGCAATAAATGTTCTTTGTTCTACTTGCATGTTGTTTTCCTCCATATACAGCAAGTGTAACATAAATTAATGAAAAAAGCTATTGTTTTTATTTTGAAAATTCAAGCCTTAACTTTTTCATGTATCTAAATAGCATTGCAAGCATAAGCATACAAAGGATTATAGCGGCAAAGAAGAGCCCAAACCAAAAACCTTTTAACATTAAACCTTTTTGCAATGCCAGCCAATATCCGAATGGTATTGAAATAAGCCAATATCCTACAAAGTTTGCAATAAGTACAATTTTAGTTTTCTTAATTCCTTTATAAATTCCTGCAAGTGCAACTTGTAATCCGTCAAATATTTGAAACACAGATACTGTGTATAAAACAGGAACGCATATTTTTATAAGTGTTAAGTCTTTAGTAAATAGACTTACCAAAAAATGTGGGAATGAACAAAAGACAGTGGCACTGCACATCATAAAACCTACACACATAACCATTCCAATGATTGAATAGTTTTTTAAATCTTCAAAATGTTTTGCGCCATTAGCAAAACCGACTTTTACTGCAATAGCGTTTGAGATTGCTAATGGTACCATAAATGATACTGTTGTGAGCGTACAAATCAAGTTTTGCGCAGCAGCATATACTCCGGCAACTCTTCCCATAAATATTGCAATACTGTTAAAGGCAATGAATTCTACAAGGATCGCAAGTGATATTGGTAAGCCTATTGTCATTAAGTTTTTATAATAACGTTTGTCATGGTAATTTCTAAATCTCATTAAACCTAAGCAATAGAACAATAGAGCAAATCCCATAAAATATCTTACAGTAAAGCTTGCGATTGCTAAACCAACCGTACCTAATGATGGAATTGGGCCAAGACCAAATACCAGTAAAATGTTTAATAATATATTTAAAAATACGCAAAATACTGTCACAAGGTTTGGAAATACAACAATTTCAAATGCTTGCAGAAATTCTTTCAATGAAGCATGTAAATAAGCTCCAAAAGTAGAAAAGGCTGTAATAAGCATATATTCTTTTATATCAGGGACAAGTCTTGCTTCAAAATGCATATAATCAATTACAGGAATGAATGCTAAGACTAAAAACGTTGTAATAATTGCTAAAATCATAGAAAATCTGATTGTTGGAAAAAAATATTTTTTTGCAGATTTTCTTTCACCTCTTATGTTTGACAAAATTGGCGATACGCTTGCTATTAGTCCTATTCCAAAGGTCATAATACAGTTAGTAATTGCTGTTGCAATACTTATTGAAGCAAGAGTATCTGTAGAATGTCTTCCAGCAACAAGTACATCCCCTGCACCAATTAAAATAAAACCTAAATTCCCCATAATTATGGGTAGGGCAATGTTTAAAAGTTCTTTCGCATAATGTTTAACTGTTTTTTTCATTATGCCCCTATTATATCTCAAAAATTTTTATTTTAGAACAAATTAAGTTATTTACTAAATTTGTTTATCAAAATTTGTGAGAAAGAATAAAGTAATCTATTATAAAAATTGTATAATTATTTAAATTCGTAATTATAATTATATATTCTTATGATAAATTTTAGACATCTAAAAGTTCCGATAATGACATCCCAAGACCGTCAGCAAGTTTTTTTAGTGTACCTAAACTTGGAGAACGTTCCATTCTTTCTAAACGTCCAATGTAAGTTCGGTCTAGGTTACATACTAAAGCTAGCCCCTCTTGAGTTAAACCTCTTTGACTTCTTATTCTTTTTATTTTGTGTGAAAATTGTCTTAATAAATCTGACATACACAAAATATATGCGAACCACTCAATAACGTCGACCGCCAGATGTCACAAAAACGACTATTTTCTGTACTTATTATAATTTATAAAACTATATGAATGCAATTAGTCAAATGGCTATAATAAAGAAAAAGTCTGATATTAAATCAGACTTTTTCTTTAAATTTATTAAATTTAATTTTTTCCAGTTCGTTTATAGAAGTCTTCAATAAATCCAGTATTGAAGTTACCGCTAATAAATACAGGATCTTCTATAATAGACTGATGGAATGGAATTGTCGTTTCAATTCCTGTAATAACATATTCTTTCAATGCACGGTACATTCTTCTTCTTGCTTCATTACGGGTTCTGCCCCAACAAATAAGTTTACCTATCATTGAATCATAATATGGTGGAATTGCGTAATCTTGGTATACATGTGAATCCACTCTTACTCCAAAACCTCCAGGAGTTACATACCCTGTAATTTTACCCGGATTTGGCATGAAATCTTTTTCCGGATTTTCCGCATTGATACGGCATTCAATAGCGTGACCTCTTAAAACAATTTCATCTTGAGTAAAATCAAGTTTTTCACCAGCAGCAACCATGATTTGCTCTCTTACCAAGTCTACATTTGAAATCATTTCAGATACACAATGTTCAACTTGGATACGAGTATTCATTTCCATGAAATACCATTTACCATCATGATCAAGTAAGAATTCGCAAGTTCCTGCACCTTCGTAATTGATGGCTTTAGCAGCTCTTACAGCAGCAGCTCCCATTTCTTTACGAGTAGCTTCATCGATAGCAGGAGATGGAGCTTCTTCAAGTAATTTTTGATGGCGTCTTTGGATAGAGCAATCTCTTTCTCCTAAGTGAACAACATTACCATATTGGTCACCTAAGATTTGAACTTCAATGTGACGAGGGTTTTCCAAATATTTTTCGGCATAAACATCAGGATTTCCGAAGAAATTTTGAGCTTCTGATTGGCAAAGGCTCATATTTGTTTCAACTTCATCATCACTTCTAACTATTCTCATACCCTTTCCGCCACCACCGGCAGTTGCTTTAAGGATAATCGGATAACCTGCTTTTTTAGCAAATTCTTTTACTTCTTGTGGTGTTTTTAATATTCCAGTACCCGGAGTGACTGGTACATTGTTTTCAATCATAGTTTTTCTTGCAGTAGCTTTGTCTCCCATTTTTCTCATTGCTTCTGCAGTAGGACCTATGAATTTAATTCCGTGTTTTTCGCAAATTTCAGCAAAGTCTGCTCTTTCTGACATAAATCCATATCCAGGATGTATTGCATCTGCACCTGATACAAGTGCTGCTGATATGATCGCTGGTATACTTAAGTAACTTTTAGCACTTTGAGCAGGTCCGATACAGTATGCTTCTGTTGCTAATCTTACGTGTAAGGAGTTAGCATCAGCTTGAGAATAAATTGCAACTGTTGGAATTCCAATCTCTCTACATGCTCTAATAATTCTAACCGCAATTTCTCCGCGGTTTGCAATTAAAACTTTTTTAAACATATCCTTTTCCCTAAAATAATAAGGGTGTTAAAAAACACCCTTATCTGATTTTAAACTATTCTATATACATTAAAACTTGTCCGAATTCTACAGGCTGACCATCTTTTACGCAAATTTCAACAATTTTGCCTGAAAATTCAGATTCGATTTCGTTCATTAATTTCATAGCTTCAACTATACATACAACATCACCTTGAGAAATTGTTTGACCAACTTCAACAAAAGGTTTAGCTTCTGGAGATGGAGCACTGTAGAAAGTACCTACCATTGGAGAAGTCAATGGTTTACCTTTTTTAGCTGGTTCTGTAGCTGGTGCTGCTGTCGCTTGAGCTGGTGCTGGTTGTGCAACTGGCGCTGCTACTGGAGCAACTGCTGCTGGTGCAACAACTACTTCTTTTCTTAAAGTAATAGCTTGTTCTCCATCTTCAAGTGAAATTTCTGTTAATGAGTTTTCTGCTATAACTTTAGCTAATTTTTCAATATATTCAACATCAAATTTCATATTTTGCCTTTCTTATGGTCTTGTACCTAATGTTTATTAGCAACGATCTAAGTATTCGTTAGATCTTGTATCGACTCTGATTATATCTCCGTTTTGTACAAAGAATGGTACGTTTACAACTGCACCTGTTTCTAATTTTGCAGGTTTTGTACCACCTTGAGCAGTATTTCCTTTTTCAGCTGGAGGTGTGTCTACAACTTCAAGTTCAACGTGAGCTGGAATATCGATACCGATAATTCTGCTATCGTGCATAAGTACTTGAACTACCATATTTTCTTTCAAGTATTTGATTCCGTCGCCAATGTGATCTTCAGGAATTTGTAATTGTTCATAAGTTTCGTTATCCATCATTACATATTCGCTGCCTTCTTTGTAAAGGTATTGCATTTCACGTCTGTCAAGCATTGCTTTTGCAACTTTTTCACCAGCACGGAATGTTTTTTCAACAACTTGTCCTGTTTCTACGTTTTTAAGTTTAGATCTTACGAATGCTGCACCTTTACCAGGTTTAACGTGTAAGAACTCAACAACTGACCACAAACCATTGTCTAATTGAAGAGTTAAGCCTGTTTTTAAATCGTTTACTGAAATCATATTTTTCCCCTTATTAAAATCATAATTATAACTTCTGTAAGTCGATATTACCATAAACAATTAAAACTTCAAATATTTGTTACAATTTAGCTTATTATTATTAACAAAGTAGCAAAAAATATATTTAAGAGTTATCATATAAATGTGAGATAATAAGGAGTGTGTATAATGAAGATTTCGCCGGTTTCTAATCGTTGTCCTAGACCTTGTCTTAATTTTGCTGGAAATGGTCAAAAAGATTATGAAAATCCTATCAATCGTAAAACTGAAAAAGGTCTTACAGTTTTGCAATCAGTAGGTACAAGTGTTTTGATTGGTGGTACCGCGTTTGGTATTGCATCGTTTTTAATTCCTAAGACATCAAAAATGAGAATGGGAAAAGCTGGTATTATTGGAGGTGTTCTAGGTGCGGTTAGTTTGCTATTAACTTTGCCTGCAAATTTATATAACACAAAGGTTAGAGCTTTCACTAGAGAAAAAGAAATGGATGTCTTTAGTAGAGATAGAGAGTTAAAGGCAAATATTCTTTCTGAAGTTGATAAAGAAGTTAAAGATGAAGATGTTTCTCTTGATAAAAAAATTGACCATTATACTTCTGTCCAAATGGCAAATAATGGAAATGGTTTGATGATTAAAGGGGCATAATGGCAAATGCGAATTTCTGCGCTAAATAGCAATTACTCATTTACGTCTTCACGCAATCATAGAAATAAAAACTCAGATAAAAACCCTATTTCAAAAACTGGAGAAAAAACTAATCTTGCAGTTGCTACTTTTGTGGGTGGTTTAGGTCTTGGTGCAAGACTTTTATGTGAACTCTTTGATGAGGGGTTTGTATTTGAAGATTTAGGTAAAGCTGCAGAGACTTATGTGAATAAAAATCATAAAGGTCTAAAGGGTGCGAAGAAAGAATGGTTTATTATAGGAACTACGTTGAGTTTTATTGGTGCGGCAATTGGTGGTATTGCTCTTCTTTATACTTTATATAAAGCTCCTAAAATAAATTACGAAGGAAATATAAATGCCTTTAAAAAAGGCAAGGATATGGATGTCTATATAAAGGGTAATAAAGTTGAAAAAGAAATTCTTACACAAATGAATGAGAAGGCTGAATCGGCAAGCGAAGAAGAAAAGCAAAAGCTAAAAGAGCAATATATGAAAATGCAGATGGCTAAAAATCAGTTGCCAGACTTCATTAAAAATGACAAAAAGCTTAAATTGCCTCAATGATAGTTCGTTTATTTATTATGTTTGAGTAATCTTATATGTTTGTTTAAACTTATAAGATTATTTATTGTTGTTTTGTATCTCGTAATATAGCAATTTAGTATAAAATTTATTTTATGTTAAAATACTTCTGTAATGACACAAGGGCAAATTTATAAAATTCATTCAGATTTTTATTACGTCGTATCTAATGGCGAAACTTTTGAGTGCAAAATTAGAGAAGTCTTAAAAAAACAAAAAGAAAAGATTTTGGTCGGGGATTTTGTGGAGTTTGATAAAGGTCATATCGTTAAAATTCTTCCTCGAAAGAATTTTATTAAACGTCCAAGTGTTGCGAATATAGATCAAATTATTATTGTATCAGCTCTTAAAGAGCCTGATTTGGACTTGCATCAGCTTAATCGTTACATAGCTTTGGCAAAGTATTTTAATATCCCTGCAATTTTGTGCTTTAACAAAGAAGATTTGAAATGGGATAGGCATTTAAAAGATAAAATAAAGAAAATTTATGAGCCTTTAGGATATAAAATTTCTTATACTTCAGCTACCGAGCATAAGGGTATAAAGGCTTTTGAGAAAATTCTTGAAGGAAAAACAAGTGTACTTTGCGGAAATTCTGGTGTCGGCAAATCCAGTTTAGTGAATGCTGTTAATCCTAAGTTAAATCTTAAAACTAAAAAGATAAGTGAAAAGACTCAGCGTGGTACACATACTACAAGACATTCTGAGATTATTCCGATTAATGAAAATTCAAGGATTGTGGATACTCCAGGGTTTAGTAATGTAAGATTTGATTTTATATTGCCGGCGGATGTAGATTTGCTGTTTGGTGATATAGCTTGCTATCGTGATGATTGTAAATATTCCGATTGTTTACATATAAATGAAGACGGTTGTAGTGTTCTTGAACATATCGATAAGATTGATGTGTCCAGGTATGAAAGCTACTTAGCTTTTATTGATGAAGCAAAAGAATACAAAGAAAAAATTAAGTATGAAGGCAGAAAACAAGAACATTCTAAAAAAGTAATAAACAATAAAACTATTGCTAAAATTAGTGATAGGAAAAGGCAGAGTTCCAGAAATACAATTAAACAAAATATATATAAGGAAATTGAAAATGAAGACAATGAATGAGTACATAGAAACGGTTAATAAAAAATTAGATGAATATATGGAGATTAATTATCCTGAAGATATATTCAAAGCTATGCGTTATACGGTTATGCTTCCGGGTAAAAGATTAAGACCGGTTATGTGTATGGAAAGTTGTCGAATTTTTGGTGGAAGTATTTCGGATGCTATACCTACGGCTTGTGCTATAGAAATGTTGCATTCTCAAACTCTTATTCATGATGATTTGCCTTGTATGGATAATGATGATTTTAGAAGAGGTCAGCCTACCAATCATAAGGTTTTTGGAGAAGCTAATGCTGTTTTGGCGGGTGATGCATTGTTGAGTTTTGCTCCGCAAATTATTTTTAAACATTCTAGCTCATTAGGTGCTGAAAAAATTCTTAAAGTTTTAAATGAATATTTTCAAGCTGCAGGTGCTTATGGCGTAATTGCAGGTCAGGTTGTTGATATTGAATCTGAAAAAGGTAATGTTCAAGGTGATAAAGCAAAGACTCTTGAATATATTCATATTCATAAAACGGCAGATTTGTTTAATTTGGCTCTTCGTTCAGGTGCGATTATTGCAGGGGCTTCTGAGAATCAATTGGTAATGATTTCTGATTTTGGACGTAAGCTAGGCTTTGCGTTTCAAATTGCTGATGATATTTTGGATGAAACTTCTACTTTTGAAGAGATGGGAAAAACTCTTGGTAAAGATAAAGCTGCAGGTAAATTAACTTATACAAGCTTGTATGGTTTAGAAAAGGCTAAACAAGATTTAAATGATTTAATCGATGATTGTTTAGAGTTGTTAAAACAAAATAATCTTAAATCAGAAATATTTGAGCAAATTTTAAATAAAATTAGAAAAGCAGGATAATTTTTTATTTATTTTTTCTATCCTGAATTTTATATTAAAACTGGATTCTCATATAAAAACTTTACTTTTTGTAATATCATTTGCGGTAAATTTTGCTTATGGTAGAATAGAATAGGACTTCTTTATATGTCGAAAGATTTTCGTTGTAGTAAGTTTTATGAGAGTAAGAAATGATTGAAAAAATAGTTAATACTGGATATGAAGTTTTAGCAACAGGTTTGTTATCGGCTTTTACTGCACAGGTAATAAAGTTTATAATTTTTACAATAAGATCACGTAAAATTAATTTCAAGATCTTTACAACTACAGGTGGAATGCCTAGTTCTCACTCTGCTGGTGTTATGGGTTTGTCAACTTCTGTCGGTATAATAGCAGGATTTGATTCAATATCTTTTGCGATTGCATTAGGGTATGCTTTGGTTACAATGTATGATGCTGCTGGAGTAAGACGTGCTGCCGGTAAGACTGCTGCTTGTCTTAATAAGATGATGGATGATTTCTATAAACACGATGTTCAAGCTATTGGCGGCAAGTTAAAAGAATTGCTTGGCCATACACCTTTTGAAGTTATTATGGGTGCAATTTATGGTGTAGCTTTCACTATTTGTTTCCATAAACTCTTAGTAGGTTAATAAAGGGGCTTGCGTTTTTATATTATTCATGTAATAATGTAGCTACGAAGGGTTTATAGAGTAATTCTATATCAGTTAGTTGAACCTTTGTGGAAAGAAAGTGATACTCCAATAAATGGGTGTTGAGGAATTTAATTACAAATATATAAAAGAAAAGGCAAGTGCCGGTAGCTGGCGTAGAGGTTATGAATACCATCTTAAAGATATGGTGTTCGATACTTATCCTGAAAAGAATTTCTATATGGGTAAAGTAAAAGGAAATTTTCAGGATCACTATAATACCGATTTGATCTTTAAAAAGAATAAGGTTGAAGCTCGTTGTAATTGCCCTTTGAAAGAAGAATGGTGTAAACACGCTGTTGCAGTTGCTCTAAAAGCAATTGATGAGCACGCTTATGAAGATTGGTTAGAAACAAAATTCGGTATGGAATTTGATTTCCCTGACGAAAATACCGATTTGACAGAGGAACCAACCGGTAATTATATTTTCCATTTTAACCCAAAACGAAAAGCTAATTTCTTTTCAATTCTTGTTATGTCCAGAGAGACAGGCAAAGTCGTTAGACAAATTGAAAATATTTTGAGAGCGTTAATTGAAGCTCAAAAGCAAGATCCTAATTTTGAACTTAATAATTCTCAAAAAGTTGAAGTTGCAATATTTCAACAACTTTTAACGATCTCACGACAGGACAAAAAAGCCGGATGGTATGATATTCCAATTACAAAATTCGGACCAATGTTTACTTTGTTGGCGCACGCTGATGAAGTTTTGGATGAAAAAACAAAACAGAGATTGAAGTTTACAGATGAAGAGTGGAAATTAGTTCTTAATGTAAATCTTTCACAGGCTGGAACCATATTATTATCTTTGGAGTGGAAACGTCCGGATAAAGATGATGTGTATCCATTAGAAGAGGTTAGATATTTTTCAAGACATTTAAAATGGGGCAGATATAAAAATATAATTTTCCCTACAAATATTGCAATGCAATCTGTACCTCAATCTATTTTGAAATCTTCATTTACAGATTTGAAAGATTCTGATGGCGGAAAGTTTATTTACGAAGAATTACCAAAACTTCGTGAAATAATGGAAGTAAATATTGATGAAAATATTTCAAAATTAATGTTGGAAGAACGCCCACCATTGAATATTGTCACAATGGGTATTGATTATGATCAGTCATTGAAAGCTGAATTAGAATTTGAATATGACGGTGTTGTTGTTCCATATTCGAAGACCAGTGAAAAATCTCCGTATATTACTGTTAAAAAGCCTGGAGAAGATTTTATCTATTGGGTAAAACGAAACTTTAAGCACGAACAAGATTCATATAATATGCTTTTGGCATGTAGATTTGTTCCGATGCAGACTAATAATTTGGCATTAGAGAAAGAAAATGCTATTGATTTTTATAACTACTATATAAAACAAGCTGGAGAAGGTTGGAAGTTTGTAGAAAAAGATGATATGAATTTCTTCAAGCTAATGGATGAACCTTTTAGAATGTGTGCTAAAATCGACTTTTCCGAAGAATCTCAAGATAGTTTTGAAATTCAGCTTTACGGTAGAGTGGGAGAAGAAATTATAAACTTTGATGATGTGTATGATACTATTCAAAGTGGTGAAAAATATAGTAGAATTAGAAGTTTAGGATTTGTTGAATTCCCTGCACAGAATATATACGCTATGATGCGAGCTTTCAACTCATTTGATGTGTATAGAAATGACGAAAATAAATTTACCGTAAAAACATACCGTGCAGGTTTAATTAATGAGTTAAAGAATTTGGATGTAGAACTTGTATTAAGTGAAAGATTTGAAAAATTCTGGGAACAAATGTCTACATTCTCAACTCATGATGGTTTGGAATTACCAGAAAATGCTACTGCAGAATTCCGTGAATACCAGTTAAAAGGTTATGGCTGGTTGTGGTTTATGTATAAATATGGCTTAAACGGAATACTTGCGGATGATATGGGGCTTGGTAAAACCTTGCAGGCTTTAACTGTTTTACAAAAAGCTAAAGAACAGGATGGTCCGGCTCCTACTCTTGTAATTTGTCCTACAACGGTTGTGTTTAACTGGGAATCTGAAATTCAGAAATTTGCTCCGGAACTTTCTTGTCTAAAACTTTCTGGGGTGGAAAGAAAAGCGTTATTTAAAGAAATTCCTAATTATGATGTTGTAATCACAAGCTATGCTTTGATAAGACGTGATATCAAACATTTTAAAGATATTAATTTCAGATATGTGATTCTTGATGAATCTCAAAATATTAAAAATGCTATGTCTCAGACTGCTCAGGCTGTAAAACAATTGCAAGCTACTCATAAACTTGCTCTTTCAGGTACTCCGATTGAGAATAAATTGGAAGAATTATGGTCAGTATTTGATTTTCTAATGCCTGGATTCTTGTTGAGTGCTGCAGAATTTAATGCTCGTTATGTAAATCCGATTATGGAACGTGGCGATAAGATTGTTGAAAAACGTTTGAAACTTCAAATTTATCCGTTTATTCTACGTCGTATGAAACGTGATGTTGCAAAAGACTTGCCGGATAAAGTTGAAAACATCGCTTATTGTGAATTGACTGATGAGCAAAAAGACTTCTACTTACAAGTTCTTGATAGTACAAAAGAAGAATTGTTTAAGAGTATCGAACAAAACGGACTTGAAAAGAGCCGATTATCAATATTCTCAGCATTGCTTAGATTACGTCAAATTTGTTGTCACCCAAGACTTTATGACAAGGAAAATGTTAAACATATTATGTCTTCAGGTAAGTTCGAAAAACTTAAAGTTATGCTTGAAGAAATTATTTCAGAAGGTCACAGAGTACTTCTATTCAGCCAGTTTGTTAATATGTTGGACATTGTAAAAGGCTGGTTGGAACGTGAAGGTATTGAGTATGAATACTTGACAGGTAAGACAAAAGATCGTCAGGCTGCTGTTGAACACTTCAATAATAGTAAGATACCAATTTTCTTGATAAGTTTAAAAGCTGGTGGTACAGGTTTGAACTTGACCGGTGCTGATTATGTAATCCATTACGATCCTTGGTGGAACCCTGCCGTTGAAGATCAGGCAACTGACCGTGCTTATCGTATTGGACAAACTAAAAAAGTATTTGTATATAGACTTATTACTAAAAATACGGTTGAAGAAAAAATTCAAAAACTTAAAACTGTTAAAAGAAACCTTGTTGATAGCGTAATTTCTGTTGACAGAAATATTGTAAAATCTCTTACAATGGATGATATCAAAGAAATTTTCTCTGTTGATTAGTTTTGTTTAGATTGATTTTAAGTTCTGATAAATTTTGAATTTTAATTTGTTTTATTTAAGAAAATCTGTCCAATATTTTTGTTTTGAATCTTCTGGGCTGGTATCTGTTAGTGCAAAGTATGCACAGGTATAAGTTACTTTATTGTATTTATAATTGCAAGCAGTTTCAGGGGTTTTCATTTCTTCGCTTACATTTAAAAAATCTCCTCCAATATAGGGCTTTACTCCACCTTCTTTAGTAAACACAAAGACAAACCAGTCATATCCGTATGTATTTGGACCTTTTCTTCCATTAATGTCTATGCAAATTTTAGGTCCATATTCGGGTTGATTTTTATAAACACTTATAGAATCGTCTATAGAGTAGAATCTCCCGCCAACTTCTTCTGTTATGATTGATTGATCGCAAGGTTGTGATTTTTGCTCTTTTCCCGCAAGGTTTTTCGGTGTAAATCCAATTGCATTTTCAAATGATAAATTCCCTTCCGTTTCTTGATCTGGATCACTTGTAATGCGTTTACCATATTTTGAACCTATAAAGCTAGACATAAAAAGTTTTAATGTATCAGTAGGACTATTACCATTTAGACTGTGTTCATAGGCTGTTATACCGTTTTCTTGCTCAAACCTTTTTGCTGCGTTGTTTAGGTCGCTATATGTTTTTAAAAATTGAGTATGTAAAACTTTTAATCTGTGTTTTGCAATCATATTGGGTATAGTCATTGCTGCTACTATTCCAATAACTCCTAGTGTTATTAGGACTTCTGCTAAAGTAAATCCTCGTTTCATCTTCCCTCCTCTAATGTAAAGTATAAATAATTTTATAATTTATGTCAATATATAATACTACATTTAGTAATACTATATATTGTTTTAAGAGTATCAAAATACTCTTATCATGATAATATGAACGATGAAGAACTTTTTGATAGAATTGCGTTAAATGTCAAAGTAGAGAGAACCAAAAAGAGATTAACGCAAGCCGCTCTTGCAGAGTTAATAGATGTGCATGAAAAATATATTGGTAAAATTGAAAACGGTAAGCAAAACGTGACAATAAAGACTTTAAACAAGTTAGCTAATGCTTTAAATATAGATATTTGCAAATTGTTAGAAGATCAGAGTTAGTTATTTTTATTTTTTAATTTTTGATCAATAAATGTTTTTTGTAAATTTGCTTGCAAGTTCCCTTTTACTATATGGTATGCAGCAATTCCTACAGCCGTAATGCCCGCTGTAATTTTGGTTTTGCTGCTTATAGATCTGAAAGGATGCTTAAATACTTCGACTAAAGAATTTACGTTTTTCATTCCTTTTGGTAAAGCTCCAAAGAACCAGCCTGCACCCATTATTAATCCTCCGGTTAGTGTTCCGTAAATTGCGCCTTTTGCAGTCCCTTTTGTAATTTCTTCAGTTGCTATGAAAAACTTTAATATAGATGCAAGTCTTTGTTTTAGTGTTTTTTTTGTTTCAGGTTCTTTTTTGTCTTGAGAATTTAAAAATTTATCCTGATTATTTTGCTCTTGAATAGCCTGCTGTGTTTCAGTTTTTGTAGCCTGTTCATTCGGAGTTTGTTTAACATTATCTTGAATGTTTTCTGCTTTAAATGTTATATGTGGATTAAGACTTACAGGCATAATTTACTCCTAAAGTTTAAACATACTTATGAATATAAGTTTAAAGTCAAAAAATACATTATTTTGTTAGGTTTTCAAAATATTTTTACAAAAATTTAGAACTAATTGAATAAATTAAGTTGCGGAACTGATAATTCTGTATCTGAAGATTTTTTGCGTGTAGATAAGTTATTTGAAAAATCTCGCTGCATTTTATTCATAAGGTCTTGTGATCTTTTGATGACTGTATTTGGAAGTCCTGCCATTTTTGCAACTTGTATACCGTAACTTTTGCTTGCTCCGCCTTGAACAATTTTTCTTAAGAATTCAATTTCACCATTTTCTTCAGCGATAGTAATTCTGTAATTTTTAATTTGCGGATATGTGTTTGTCATTACATTCAATTCGTGATAGTGAGTTGCAAAAATAGTGCGGGCTTTAATTCTAGTTGCGATGTATTCCGCAACAGACCAAGCAATAGCAACTCCGTCATACGTGCTTGTCCCTCTGCCTATTTCATCAAGCAAAATAAAGCTTCTATCAGTTGCAGAGTTTAAAATATAAGATGTCTCAATCATTTCTACCATAAATGTAGATTGACCGAGGGTTAAATCATCAGATGCTCCAACCCTTGTGAAAATTTTGTCAATAACTCCGAGTTTTACGTAATCTGCAGGAACCCAAGACCCAATTTGTGCAAGTAATGCGATTAATGCATTTTGACGCATATAAGTTGATTTACCTGCCATATTCGGCCCTGTTAAAATCATAAATTGAGTTGAGTCTGTGGTATTACATTTTAGTTCTAAGTTATTTGCAACATATTCACCAAGCGGTAGAATTTTTTCCAAAACAGGATGTCTGCCGTTTTTGACAATAAAATCATCGGATTCATCAATTTCCGGTTTGCAATAGTTATTTTCTACTGCAACTTCCGCTAGTGATGATAATACGTCTGTATTAGCTATACATTCAGCAATTTCTCTTATTTTAGTTACAAACTCTTTTGAATATTCTCTAAAATCACAGTACAATTTATATTCAAGTTCTGTTGATTTAAATTTTGCAGAAAGAACGTCATCTTCGTGTTTTTTCAGTTCTTCTGTAATAAATCGTTCACCGTTAGTAAGAGTCTGCTTTCTGATGTATTCAGCAGGAACCATATTCAAGTTGGAATTTGTAACTTCTATGAAATACCCGAATACTTTGTTATAACTTACTCTTAAATTTTTAATTCCTGTTTTTTCTCTTTCAGTTTCTTCAAATTCTTTGAGCCAGTTTTCTCCGCCAGTCAGCAAATCTCTAAAATAATCTAATTCCCCGTTAACTCCTGGTTTGATAATTCCACCCTCTTTTATTACAATTGGAGGATTTTCAAGTAGGGTTCTTTCAATTAATGATGTGAAGTCATTTATTTCTTCTATGTATTCATTAATTTTGCTAAGCGGATTATATTCAAGTTGATTTGCACAAGATAAAAGTTCTGGCAATATTGAAAGTGATTCTTTAAGACTGATAAAATCTCTTGGACTTGCAGAACTGTTACTGATTCTTGTAGAAAGTCTTTGGATATCATAGATTCTTTCTAATAATTCGATAATAGACTTTCTTAAATCTGTTTTTTCTACAAATTCCGTAATAGAATTTTGTCTTTTTAAAATGGATTTAACATCTTTAAGCGGTTGGCAAATCCAATTTCTTAAAAGTCTTGCCCCCATATTGGTTTTTGTTTTATCAACAGCCCAAAGAAGAGACCCGTATTTATTTTTTTCTCTTAATGTTTCTACGAGTTCTAAGTTTTTTCTTGTGCTTCCATCCATAATCATGTATTCAGAAAGCTCGTAGGTCTCTATTCTTTCAAATTTAGGAATATTATTTTTTAAAGTTTCCCAAACATAGGCAAGGAGTGCTCCTGCTGCTCTAAATCCAAGTTTGTATTTAGAAAATCCAAAGCTCTCAAGACTTTTTGTCTCAAATACTGCTTTTAGGTTGTTGCTAGCAAATTCTGCAGAGAAAACATTTGCAGGAATTTTTGAGCAGTTATAAAGTTTTTGAATGTTTTCAGGTAAATCAATTTTTTCTTCAGGGACAATCTGAAACGGCATTACTTTTTGTGCAACCGATGGCGCAATAATTTCTGATGGCGAAATTCTTGTGAGCTCTGCCTGGACTAAGTTTAGTGGAGCTTGGGTTGTTTTGAATTCGCCTGTAGAAATATCAGCGTATGCAAACCCGTACATATCGCTTTTTTCATCTTTAAACATTGCACAAATGTAGTTGTTTGTGTTTTGTTTTAAAAAGTCGCTTTCTGTAAGAGTTCCTGCGGTTATTACACGGGTGACTCCTCTTTTTACAAGTCCTTTTGCAAATTTAGGGTCTTCTAATTGATCGCAAATTGCAACTTTAATATTCTTGCTGACAAGTTTTTCCAAATATCCAGTAATAGCTTTAGCAGGGATTCCTGCAAGTGGAATTCTGCCATATTCAGCACCGGCTTCTCTTCCTGTAAGAGTGAGTTCAAGCTCTTTTGAGAGTAACACAGCATCTTCAAAAAAAGTTTCGTAAAAATCACCTAATCTATATAACAAAACAGCATCAGGGTTTAATCTCTTATTCTCCAAATACTGTTGCATGACAGGTGTTAGTTTTGCTATGTCGACATCTTTAGTATTAATGTTATTGATTTCAGATTTTGTCATAATTATAATTAGATTATAGCATGAAAAGAGGATATCAATATGGGATGTTTAAGAAATTTAATAAGAGCAATTATTATAGCTTTAGCTGTAGTGGGCTTTTTGTCTTTAGGTGGTAAAGAATGGGTTATGCAATACACTTCTAAGTGGTTTAATCCTTCTCAAGAAACTATTTTGGAACGTGCTAAAAAGGTTGGGGATTTTTCGGCTATTAACGAAGAATTTGAGCTTGAAAAAGCTGCTGGCATGTTTGGTTATAATGCTGTTGTAGCAGAACATAAAGCTTCTGGACAAAAACTAATTGTAGTTGATTCAAATAAGAAACCATTGCTAACTAAAGAAGATTTGCAGTCAGAAAACATTGAATCAAAGCTAAAAGATGTAATTTCTAAAGTGAGATATCAAGCTATTTCGATAGATGAATTGCATGTTACAAAACGTGGAAGTATGAATTCATATGGAAAAACTTGTCCTTATGTTAGATTTAATGCAAAAGTAAGTAAATTGCCAATAGGAGATATATCTGGTATAATTTCAGTTGCAGAAACTAAAGATGGTGAAAGCAGATTATTGATTTCTGCAAATGAGAAATCTAAATATTCTCAATTAATATCAGAAGAATTTTTCAAAAATGTGAAGTAAGCATCTGAGGAAAATCTTGAGTATTGCAGTTTGCTTGAAAATGTCGAAGTGGCACTGTGCCGAGAAAACGATTGATTATCGTTTTTCGAGAGGGTATGAGGGACGAATACATCCGCCACGTAGGCAACGTAAAAATTTTGAAACTTGAAAAAGGAAATATAAGTAAATGTCGAAGTGGCGGAATTGGTAGACGCGCATGATTCAGGTTCATGTGGTTAATGCCTTGAGGGTTCGAGTCCCTTCTTCGACAAATTATATAAATTTAATTAGATATATCTTGAGGTGATTAAATAATAACAATGAATAATAAATGTATTAAATTCATACAAATGTATGCTTTTTGGAGTTGGCTTAGTGTTGTAGTGTCATTTATGTTAAGTTATGCTTATGTATTTGTTGACGAAAATTGGGGAATGGTAGGTTGGATTGTACCATTGTTAGTTATGCTGATTTCAATATATGTTTTAGCAATACCACTAGCATATTATTTATTCGTTATATATAACAAAAATAGGGTATTAACTTTATATTTTTTTGAAAAAGAATATAAAATTTACGAAAATAAATTTATATGTTTATTAGGGAAAATACTACTTGGTTTAATGCTGATTATTTATTTGTTATCATTCTATCCTATTTTAATAACGTTAGTTGCATATTTGATTCTACTCATAATTAATAATATTTTGAATAAAGAAAATACATAGCTAGTTGGTTAGACACTGTCCAACCCCAAAATAATTCTCATATTATAGTATTCTTGAGTGGATTGTTTCATTAGTGAAATCAGTTCAACGCAGAGGTTATTCATGCAACTTGTTTGTAATATATTATTACTTGAGGGTTTCATATTCGGGAGCTTATCGACATTTTTTAGGATTTTTTACGTTTGTAATAATTTATAGCAAAAAAAAATATTTTAGTATTTAATTATATGTGTACTTTAATAAAAGGAATATGCGATGTTTTATGCACAAAAAATTGGAAAAATAGATAATTCAAAAGTTGTATATTATATGGATAATTATGATGCCAGTTGTGGTAGATATGTTATTATTGATAAAGACAAACAAGATGAATTTATTGCACAAAATCGTGTTATGCATCGCAAAAGCTCTATTTTACGAAAGTCATTTGGTGTATTGTCAATTCTTGCAGGAGTATTAACTTATTATAAATCAAAATTTGGTCATATAGGGAAAACGTTGGCTGCTACCGCAGTGGTAAGTGCAGGGCTTATATGCGACTATAAAATATTTGAGGCTTACAGTTCTTCAAAATCAAAACAATTAGATAAAAAATATGGTGTAAATGATATTAATGATGCTGTTACCTTGCATTTGACTGAGATTGAATAACCTAGGAAAAGTTATATTCGTGGAAAATTATGTATGATAAAAAAGAGAGCTGAAAGCTCTCTTTTTTGTTGAAAAATTTTATCAGTTTAGTTTATTTTTGATTATTTATTTATCCAAAGAGCTTTTATTTATCAAATCCTGAATAGAAGCGTCTAATTTAGCTTGATTCTTAGATTTAGTATTGGTAGCATGGAATACAATATTTTCGTGTGAAAAATAGTAAAAGAATTATTTTGCTATTTTTTTTATATTGTTAATTTTAATTAAGCTTTTTGAATTTCTTTTTACAGTATATTTATCTTACATTATTTTGTTGTGTTTTATTGTATCTGTATTTTGTAAATAGATTAGATGTTCCTGCGATAAAAAATCCCATTACACCTATTCCAAATAATAGCGGAACTCCAGCGATAAAACATTTTTGTTTTAATAGTTTTTTATAGATTTCATTTACGTTTCCACCTTTGTTCTCTGCAATTTTTTTGAGGTCTTTTAATGCTGGAACTTCAAGTTTTTTGTTAATTAGATCTCGACATTTATTGTTTTTATAAAGCAGTTTTCTAAATCCTTTTTCTAAAAGTTCATTTCCGCAAATTATATACAATCCTACTAACGGAAATCTGAATAAAGTTTCTAAAAAGTTTTGTTTGCCTCTATCTTTTGAAGCTCCAAAGTATCCTGCGCCACCAACAAGTACACAAGAGGTTAGCTGCCCTTTACTTAGTGCGAACTTGCCATTATTATCTGCAAAATCAATGCTAAAGTATTTATTTATAAAGTCTGCTTTTTTCTTATTATTCTTAAAAAGTTTTGTGCCTGGAGCCAAAATCAGTTCAGAAATGTTTTGAAGGGTTTTGGAATTTTTTCCTTTGCTGGCTAATAACGTTCCAAGGCCAAGACATCCTGCATAAATTCCTGCTGCTGTTAAAATATTTTTCTTGGCACTTTTTTCGACTTTTTTGTTAAATTCTATATCTTCTTTTTTATTTTTATTTAGGTTCGCAATGTTTTCAAAATTTCCTTGTTTAAACACTTTTAAGGTCATTAAATTTTTTATGTAATTTAGGGTGAATTCGACTAGTGGGATAGCAAATGCGCCAAGAGCAATTGCTGCTTTTACTGGCATTAGTGTTTTTGTATTTTTTCCTTCTTTTAACAACTTTTCGGCAGGTGTAGAAAGTTGTTTTTTTAATTCTGGAGAAAGTTTTTTTGCATAAATGTTTTTGAAGATTTTTCCTAATAAAGCAGGACAATAATATACAAGGGCAGATTCTGATAATTCTAAGAATGAATTTTCGCCCAAATCAGCTTTGCTTCTTGCAAAAACAGCTTTTGGAACAAGCCCTGTTGCTGTGTCCTGTATAAATCTAATGTTTGATAATCCTGCACCTCCTTCTTGTATTGCTACAATTTTGCTTGCAGCTTTTAATCCTAATCCTATATTTGAGTTGGTAAATGTTATTTTATCTGTTTTCATTTCTAATATTCCTTTTCTAATAATCTGATAACAACAAAAAATGACCTGTACATAAAGAGTACAGGTCATTTAAAATTTCAAAACAATATCAGATTATTGCCAGCTTAAATTACCTGTCTCTTTTGACAGGTGCCACCAAGATTGAGTGTTTAAATTTAAGTTTGGCATAATTATTAATTTCCTTTTGCTTTTCTAATTTAACATAAGCAAAATTTAAGTCAAGTTTTTCTTTCTTTTTAATTTAATTTTTATTCCAAAAAATTTAATTATTTTATGTTTTTTATAATTTTGTATATTAATTAGTTTATGAATAAATTTGAGTAATTTATTCTTAGTATCGTCTATGTAGTATCCTTCATATTCAGTAACGATTCCGAAGATTCTTTCAAGTGCGTGTGCTGGAGTTCCATAGTGGATATTGGGGGTATGAATATAATAAAATTCTTTATCTTGAAGATTAATTTCTTGTAATTTTTTTATAATACAGCTTCTTATAAAAAACATTGAACCTGGAATAAAATTTTTATAAATAAACAATGGTATATTTAATTTTTTTAGGATAGGTAATAATAATTCATTTTCTTCAGGACTACCTCCGTCTATGATAAGAATCTTGTGTCCTAGCATTCCAAGTTGTTTATTTTGTATAAACATATTTATTGCTTTTCTAAAAGTTTTTTTATTCCATATTAAAGGTTTTAATATTTTTTTTCTGTCTTTTAGCTTCTTTTTGGAATGTATTTTTAATATTAAGTCATAATCTGATGCATTAATTCTTTTGATTATTTTAATAAACGGATATATGTCAAATCCGAAGTTATCAACGAGTATAATTTTAGCATTCGGAAAAGAGTCTTTTATTTTTTGTATAACATTTGGGTCATTTTTTGTAAGTGTAACATACAAATCAATGTTGCAATAGTATATATTTTTTAATTTTTTTATAAAAAAATCAACTTGATCTAAATAAAATAAATGTAAATGGATTAAGAGGCGAAGGTTAGTTATACTTGTATTATTGGTTGTTAAGCCCCCCCCCCCCTCTAAGTTTTGAAGCTATAATTGAGTTTTGCATTTTTCCTCCTATCTTTTATACAAAAGTTCTTTTTTTATATTTTCGTTAGTTTTACTGTAGTCATATTTTTGTAAGTATTCAATTGCTTCTTCTGGGGTGTTGGCAATAAAATAAATATCTTCATTTAGTTTTCTGTTTGCGAAATTTTCTTTGATTATTACACCAAAAAATTCAATTAATTTTGTATAAAATCCATTTGTATTTAATATTACAATCGGTTTATTATTGTACCCTAATTGTTTTTGAACAATCATTTCTGAAAGCTCTTCAAGAGTTCCAAAGCCTCCAGGAAGTGCAATCAGTCCATCTGATAATTCATCCATTTTAGCTTTTCTTGAACGCATACATGGTGTGATTGTTAATTCTACACAATCATCTGTAGATACGCCCATATCGTGAAGCTTTTGCGGCATAACTCCATAAATTTTTCCACCATTTTCTTTCATTTTTGAAGCACATGCCCACATCAATCCTAGAGAACTGCCGCCATATACCATATTAAATCCGGCTTTTGCAAGTTGTTCTCCTAGTTCTTCAGCTACAGTGTAATAGCTTTTCTCAAGATAATTGCAAGAAGATGCAAATATACAAATATTTTTAGTCAACGAAATTTCCTCCGATTTTATAATAGTATGAACAGCTAATTCCGGTGCCTTCTGGAGAACAGTCTTTTCTCATATCTTCTAAAGATTCTGATTGGCCGAAGGCTTCGACTTTATTCTCATAAATTTTCACACCGTAGATATCTTTGCCCCAAGTATTTGGAGGAAGTTTGCCATTAATATCAAACATCATCATAAACATCGGTGGGGTTACGTCATCAACGTCTTTTATTCCTACTATAAGTTTGCTGTCTGTATAGTATATTTCATCAAAATAGTAAAAATCATTGTGCTTTACTCTTTTTTGATTCATATACTTAGGGTGATAATGTTTTGGAAATTTTTCTTCGTTTAATCTGAAATATGGTTTTATGATATTGATTAAAAGGGCTTCTCTTTCTTCGTCATTTTTAGCTCTTTTAAAGCTCTTTAAGATATCGGCTTTTTCTTGTTTTGATATAGCATCTTTCATATAAGATACTCTATTAAAACAATCTTTCCATCTTGTGATGAACTTTGCTTGCATTGTGGATTGTAATGAAAGCGGTACAAAAAGCATAGCAAAGCCAAACAATGCGATAAGAGTTATTGAATATTCAAGTCTCCAAAATCTTTTATCTTTCATATTATCCTCAAGCCATATCTATTAATTTTTTTTCTTGTACAAGTTTGTCATAAATCCATTCAGGAACAAAGTTTTTCCCAAGGATAATCTGACCATTCATAATATTTGGAGCGTGGAAGTCAGATCCGCCTGTCACAATAAGTCCTAGTTCTTCTGCCATTGATGAAAAATATTCAACGCAAGCTGGAGAATGTTTTCTGTGATAAGCTTCAATTCCTCTTAGACCGTATGACATAAGTTCTTTGATTAAAGTTTCAGCTATATCAATATCATGCGGGTGTGCAATAACCGGAATTCCTCCTGCATCATAGATAATTTCTACAGCATCATGAGGTGATACGGTCTTTCTTGCTACGTATACAGGAGAGTCGTCGTGGATATATTTTGCATAAGCTTCCATAACATTTGCTGTTCCACCTGCATTTGTAATTGCTTTTGCAATGTGTGGTCGTCCGATACTTCCGCCTTCGGCAACTTGTTTTTTTATGTCTTCATATTTTATTTTTATACCTTCTTTTTTAGAAAGTAAATTTATGATTTCTTTTGTTTGTTTTACACGAGCTTGTTGCTGTGTTTTTAATAGGTTTTGAAACTCTGCATTATTTGTGTCCATAAAATATCCTAAGATATGGACTTCATAATTTTTATACAGAGTATTTATTTCTACACCTTGTATAATTTCAAGTTTATCTTCTTTATTTTCTTTTTTTAGATAGTCTTTCGCGACACCGTATGATAGAACATTGTCATGATCTGTAAGTGCAATGACTTGAAGTCCGACATCAATGGCGGTATCAACTATTTTTTCGGGTGAGAACACACCGTCTGAATAGTAGGTGTGTATGTGCAAATCCGTTTTCATTGACTTGTTTCCTCTTCTATATTATTTCTACTACAAAAAATCCTTTTAATAGCAACAGCATATCCATTTTCTTTTTCTATTTCGACTTCTACTGCATTAATTTGTGAAGTCTTGCTGTCTGCTACATCATAACGTTCCGGGATAGATGTCAAAAATCTGTTTAATGAGGTTTTGTATTCCATACCTATGACGCTGTCAGATGCTCCGCAAAATCCTACATCTGTTATATATCCCATGTTGTTAACAATACTTTCATCAGCTGTTTGAACGTGTGTATGTGTGCCAAAAAATGCACTTGCCCCTTGTTCAGAGCAATAACGTCCAAAACAAATCTTTTCTGCAGTTGCTTCTGCGTGGAAATCAATTGCTATAATTGGAGTGATTTCTCTAATTTTTAAAATCTCTTCTTTAACAAGATCCCATTGTGAGTCTACAAGACTCATGAAAACTCTTCCTAAAACACTAATAACACCTATTTTAAATCCGTCTTTTTCAAAAATTCTGCTACCAACTCCATGAGAGCCTTTTGGATAGTTGATAGGACGCAAAAGTTTGTCTGCATTATTGATGTAGTTAAATATTTCTCTTTTATCCCAAATATGATTGCCTGATGTCATGCAATCAACACCATAAGATGAGATATCATTATAATTTTTTTCTGTAAGTCCAAATCCGTGGGATGCATTTTCAACATTAGCGATGATAAAATCGTATTTATGACGATTTTCAGCAAGGAAATCTCTGACGGCATAACGTCCAGGTTTCCCGACAATATCTCCAAAAAATAAAATTTTTATAGTTTTCCCATCACCCATTTTTTTGTTCTTTCTTTTGTAAGTTAACCCCTCTTACCTTTGCAGGGGAGGGGTTAATAATATTTTATTTTGCGATTTCTGTTGTTCTGAATTCGCGGACTACTGTTACTCTGATTTGACCAGGATAATCCAGTTCATCTTCAATACGTTTTGCAACCTCTCTTGCTAGTCTTTGTGAAGCTAAATCATCAAACATTTCTGCTTGAACTATTATTCTAACTTCACGTCCTGCTTGTACTGCAAAAGACTGTTTAATGCCGTTGAAGCTGTTAACAATCTCTTCTATTTTTTGAAGACGTTTGATATAAATTTCTAAAGTATCACGTCTTGCACCAGGTCTGCCTGCTGAAATTGCATCTGCTACTTTTACTAATACCGCTTCGATGGTGTTAGCAACAACATCGTCGTGGTGAGCTTCTATTGCATGGATCACTTCAGGTTTTTCACCATATCTTGCAGCAAGTTCAACTCCAAGTTGAATATGTGTACCTTCTTGAGTTTGGTCTACGGCTTTTCCGATATCGTGTAAAAGCCCTGCACGTTTTGCAACTGCAACATTTGCGCCTAGTTCTGCTGCGAGCATTCCTGCAATATGACCAACTTCTAAAGAGTGTTTTAAAACATTTTGTCCGTAACTTGTTCTATAATATAGGCGTCCTAGAGTTTTGATTAATTCTTTATTTAATCCCATTACGCCCATATCAAGAGCTGCATTTTCACCTTCATCCCAGATTTTCTTTTCGATTTCTTCGTTAGCTTTTTCAACCATCTCTTCAATACGGACTGGGTGAATACGACCGTCTACGATTAATTTTTCAAGAGCAAGTTTTGCTACTTCTCTACGAACAGGGTCAAAACTAGATAATACAACGGCTTCCGGTGTATCATCGATGATTAAATCAACTCCGGTAAGTGTTTCTAATGCTCTAATGTTGCGACCTTCACGTCCGATGATTCTACCTTTCATCTCGTCATTAGGCAATGCAACTACAGATACTGTTGTTTCTACAACTTGTTCTATCATGCATCTTTGCATTGTTGTTGAAAGAATTTCTTTTGATTTTTCTAATGCTGTTTCTTTTATCTTTGCTTCGTTTTCACGAATTAATGTCATTTGTTCTTGAGCTAAATCATGTTTTAATTGTTCAAGTAACATATTTTTAGCTTCTTCTGCTGTCATACCTGCAATTCTTTCAAGTTCAGCAGTTTGTTTTTGTACTATTTCAGCAAGATAATCCTCTTTTTCTAATAATTCATCGATTTTTCTTTGAACTTGAATGTCTTTTTCCGTGTATTCTTGAATTTTATCTTCAAGCATGTCTTCACGTTTTGTTAGTTTTGCTTCTAATCTTGATAATTCTTGTCTTCTTTCTCTTTCTTCTTCGTTTAATTTCTCTCTGTCATCTTGAAGTTCTTCTATTGCTTTAATTTTTGCTTCTTTGAATAGAATTTTTTCTTTTTCTTCAAGTGCAAGCTTGTCTTTCTGAGTGCTTTGTAGCACTGATTTCATCTTGTTTTGCTGGATAATCAGCACGGCGATTAAGGCTATTACTGCAATAACCGCAAGAATTAATAAAAATTCCATTAAGTCTATACCTTATCCTTTTCTATTTTTTATATAATACATGCAATTCCCGATACATATATCCTATCGGGCTGTAACTTGCTATTTAATTGAAAGTTGCATTATTGCATATATTTCCAAAAAATATTTACTACTACATCTGTTAATATACTAACATGACAATAGCGTTTTGTATAGCAAAAATTTCATTTTTTATTTAAAAAATGAAATTTTTGTGAATAAATATTTTTAAATATTTAATATTCAAATTAAAAACGCAAAAATAAAAGTTAGAATAGTAATTTTTACCAGGTAAATGGATTGTACCATACTGGTATTTTGGTTTTAGCCGGTGAACATTTTATAAAATCATCTTCTCCGCTATCGTTTCTGCTCACATAATTTTGTTCATTATTTATAATATTTCCTTTTTCATCTTTTGTAAAGCTGCTATTATATGTGTATCTGTCGATATTGCCGTCACTGTCATAATCATAAGCTCTGATTGCTGACATTCCTTCTTGTTTTGTTGCAATTATATATTCTATTTCTTTACTGTCTTTATTTGTATATTTTGTTATTAGATTTTTATTATCAGCATCTTTATAAGTTGTGGCCACTTTTCCATTATCAAATTTTATTACCTCAACTTTTTTTATTTTTTGCAAATTGCTTTGCAAATAAGGTACTCCTTTTTGAGCAGGATTAATCCCTACTGAAATAATTCCATTTGGCATATAATATTTCCTTTCTTAATTCCTTGTATATATTATTAAAAAATTATATCAGTAGAAAATTGCTTAAAAATGTTTAAATGTAAAGTTTTGTTAATTTATTTTTTACGCCAAATGGTTGGGACTTTCATATCTTCTCTAAGAGCACATGGTGAGTCTACTTTTTTATAGAAAACAGGCTCAAATCGATCATCTTTTTCCAGAGCATTCCAAAGTAGTGGTTGTTTACATATTGCGACACCATAGTTCCTGATAAAATATTTGTCTTTGTCTTTAACGTGATTATCCGCAATGTAAATGTGATCTTTTTCAATATCTCCTATTATAAAAAGCCCGCCTGGCAATAGTTTGTCATAGACTTTGTTTACAATTTTTTCAATAATTTCTTTTTTATTAATATTTAAATCTTCATTTAGACTGAATTCGTTAATGGCATAATTTCCGGTTTCAATATACATTGCATTTCTGAACATTATTGCCCCTACTTTTCTTTCAGGAAGCAAGTTTTGGATGTTATTAATATCACCTTTTTCTATTTTAATTTTATCTTTGACTTCGTCTTTTAATTTGAAATGTTTCAATTGAAAATATGGAGATTTTTGTAGGATCTTGATGTAGTGCGGATCGTTAATTTTGTAGTTAGGCTCAACTGTAGGTTCCATAACTTCAGAAAAACATCGTCTTAGTTCTTTTATCATTCCGTATTTATCGTTTATTTGCTTTGAGTAATGGCATTCAGGAATAAGAAAATAATCATTACTTTTTTCTGAAAACACTGTGTAAATTCCTTTTTTACCTAAGTTAACAGCTCTATCAGATTTGTCATAACCGTATATTGTATATTTATTATTGTTATTCCTATTAAGGAGAGAGTATAAAGAAATTGTTTCCTCTCCATTAGAGGCTGCAAAATCCATAATAGTCGTTCCGTTAGGGAAATTTTCTTTAAGAAGTTTTGTTGTTTGCAGCAGGGTTGGTATATCTCGATAAAAACAAGTGTCACTAAAATCGTTTTCATCATTTTTAAGTTTGAGGCTTGTAAATGATGTTTGTGTTTTTAGAGGGGTGTATGAATATTGATAGTTTTGAGGTCCGTAAATTTTCATATTTATAAGAGTCTAACGTTTGTGAATATAAAAATTTCTATTAATTTAATAATAATTTACAAAAGAGACTAAAAGTGGTATAATAACTAGCGAAAGAAGGAGAGTAATTTATGGAAATTAAAGTTTTAGACTCTGTTAAAGATACTCCTTGTGAAGTTCTTGTTATTAATAAATTTCAAGATGAAAAAACTTCACAGGAACTTGCAAATACTTTTGCAGTCGAAAAAGATGGTTTTGAAGGTAAGTTTGGACAAACTTATCTTTTACATACATTAGGTAAGATACCTGCTGACAAAATTCTTATTGTCGGTTTTGGTAAAAAAGAAGAGTTTGATGCAAACAAAATGCGTCTTGCAGTATCAAAAGCTGTAAAAAAACTCCAACAAATTCACGCAAAAAATGCTTGTTTTGATTTTGATGTAAATTGTGATTACGGAAAATCAGCTGCTATAGGAGCTTTGATTGCTGATTATGCTTTTGATAAATATAAAACTGAAAAAGCTACTAGAGTTGAAGAAATAACATTTGCAAAATTTTCTGAAAAAGATGTAAGAGAAGGTATAATCTTTGGAGAGGCAATGAAATTCACCAGAGATTTGGCAAATGAACCTGCCGAATATGCTACACCTTCAAAACTCGCAGAAATAGCTTCAAATCTTGATGGTATTACTACAAAAGTTTATGATAAAGAAGAAATTGAAAGAATGGGAATGGGGGCATATCTTGCAGTAGGTAAAGGTAGTGCTCAAGCGCCTAAATTTATTCATATGAAATATTGTGGTAAAAATCCTAAGAAAAAACTTGCAATAATCGGTAAAGGTATTTGTTTTGACAGTGGCGGATTAGATATAAAACCTGCATCATCAATGCTTACAATGCGTGATGATATGTCAGGTGCTGCTTGTGTGTTGGGTGTAATGAGAGCTTTAAGTTCGTTAGAACCTGATATCGAAGTCCATGGTATTATTGCTGCTTGTGAAAATATGCCATCAGGTACATCTTATAAACCAGGTGATATTTTAAGAGCTAAAAATGGTAAAACTATAGAAGTTGATAATACAGATGCAGAAGGTAGATTAACTCTTGCTGATGCATTATGTTATGCTTGTGAACTTGGTGTAGATGAAGTAATTGATATTGCGACACTTACCGGAGCTTGTGTTGTTGCTCTTGGTACTAATGTTTCAGGAATTATGGGTAACGATGAAGATTTGATTTCTACTTTAATCAGAGTTGCAGAAAGCAGTGGTGAAAAGTTCTGGGAATTGCCTATGTACCCTGAATACAAAGATAGTTTAAAATCAGATATTGCAGATATGAAAAATACAGGTTCACGTCAAGGTGGTGCATCTATAGCAGGTGTATTCCTTAAAGAGTTTGTGAATGGACCAAAATGGGCTCATATAGATATTGCCGGAACTGCATTTTTAGAAAAACCGCAAGGTGAGTTTATTTCTGGATCTACAGGTGCTGGTGTAAGAACTATTTTGAATTACATTAAAAGTGTCTAGGTGTAATCAAAAATAAAATTAAAAAAGCGGGAATTTATTTCCCGCTTTTTTAGTTATTTTTCAACTGTTTTTGTGAATTTATTTTCAGTACTGATGTATGTGATTATTTTTTGAATAATTCCATTTTTATCTTTATCGATTCTTTTTACTACTGTACCATTATCTATTGGTTCACGAATAATTTTAGTTTGTCTATTCTTTGTTGTATAAGTGGTGCAAGAATTAATTAAGCCTCTTGAACTAGGCCAACAAATTTTGTTCGTTTTCATAATATAAACTCCTTTTTGTTTGATGTATATATTTAATCATTAAAATAATATATTGAAATTGTTTTGTAATAAAAGTTTACTATATATTTCAATTAGTTAAATAAGATTCTATTCCATCCGAAATCGCTTTGGCTGTAGCCTTTTGGAAATCTTTATTGCGCATTTTTGCATTATCGGATGGGTTAATTAAATATCCGATTTCGATTAGAATACTTAGAGCGTTTGTATTACGAACTACGGCAAAGCTTCTTTGGTGAACTTTATCATTATTCATTCCGAGTTCTGAGATCATTTTTGTTAGGATTGAATCTGCAAGAGGTTTTGCTTGCGGATAATAATAATAGATACTGCTCCCGCTTATTTTGTTAGGATCTTGGCCATCTGGGAGTGCGTTTCCATGGAGGCTTATGAAAATAAATGAATTTTCATCGTTAGCTTTTTCAACTCTATCTCTTAAACTGATTGTCGTATCAGTGGTACGTGTCATAAAGACTTCAGCTCCTCTTTTTTTTAATTCTTGTTCTAGGTGTTTTGCAAAATCCAAGTTTAAATCTTTTTCGTTATCTCTTAGGCAGCCAATAGCTCCGATTTCATTCCCCCCATGTCCTGCATCGATAGCGATTTTTAAGCCCCTTAAAGGTTTGGAGTTATCTACAAGTATTGGTTTTCGAACTTTTACAATCAAATCTGTTCCGCTAAAACGCGCTGAATAACCGTTGATTTTTGCAGGTTTAGGCGATTTAGCAAGTGGTAACTTCATAATATAAGTGTTTTCAGGTTGATCCGCTATGTTGAAAATTTTTATTAAAAACGGATCATTTTCAACTAATTCATATGGAGTCATTTGATTTAAGTGAAAAACGAAAATATAAAATTCGTTAGTATCAATATAGTCGTAACCTTTTAGTTCTGCAAGCGAGGATCCATTCTCGGCTAAGTTTATATTACTTTTATCGATCCATCCAGTTTTGTTAGAGCCTAATATTACTCTATAAAAGTTTCCCTGTTCTCCATCGATTATTACAGGGATATTTTTTTGTAAGTGTGAAATTCTGTTTATTCCATCATTTACAGGTGTCGACCTAAGTGGTGTGTTTTCATTTTTAATGACTGCATATCGCATATTGTCATATTCTTTGAAATTTTGAGTTGAGGCTGTACTATTTTGAGGTCTTATTTCCGGTCTTGTTATTGTAAAATTTAACTGTTCGTTTCCTGATTTTATATTGAAATTGTTGCCTCCGACAGAAAGAGGTACGACATAAGCAAAGCCACCTGAAGGATGAATTTCGACAGGTTGCCCATTTATTGTTAGTTTCTTTTTGGGGTCTGAAGAACCTATAAAAAATGTTGAATTTGCATTGATTGTAACTGTTTTAGATTTTGGATATACAACATCTAAGGCAAATGCGCTTTGGGCTAATGTTATTAAAATTAAAGCTAAAATAAATTTTTTCATAATAAATATATTATAACGATATTATCAGACAAAACCAAAAGTAAATATTAGTTAATATTTAATTCTTTTGATAATTACTTGTGCTAAAATTCTAATTACTAGGGAGATGTAAAAGTGAGAGATAGACGTGCCGAAAGAGCAGTTGATAAAAGGCAAAAAAGTTTTGATAGAATATTAAGCTGGTTATATATTTTATTTATTCTTTTTGCAGTTGCATTAATAATTCACTTATTTTTTATACAGGTTATAGATATTAAAAAGTATAGGGTAAAAGCAAGGAATCAGCGTGCAGGACAAAATTTTGCAGTGCGTGGTGATATCTATGATAGAACAGGGCTGAAACTTGCGACAGATAAGGTTTTTTATAACGTTTTTGCGAGACGTGCTGATTATGATGAAGATGAATCATCTCCTGAAGTTATTGCAAAAAAACTTGCTCCTATTTTGAAAATGTCAAAAGAAGAATTGCTAAAGAAATTAAACAGTCCCAATCAAATTATAGCTGTCAAAAAAGATATAGATAGAAATACAGCAAAAGAAATTGCAAAACTTCATTTACGTGCAATAAGTCTTGATAAGAAAAATACAAGGGAATATCCGCAAGGAACTTTAGCTGCACATATTCTTGGGTATTATAACTTTGATGCTGATATTGCAAATGGGGTTGAGTATACTCAGAAAGATAAACTTGAACACGTAGAAAACGAAGTAAAATTTCAAAGAACTCAAAAAGGTAAAATTATTTATGATTTTATGACAGATCCTGTAGCAACAGCTACCAATCCAAAGGGACAGGATGTTACTTTGACTATAGATGCTGCGATTCAGCATGTATGCGAAAAAGAGCTTGAAAAAATGGTAAGAGAAAAAGAAGCTCTTCGTGGAACAGTAATAGTCATGAATCCAAAGAATGGTGAAATTTTAGCTTATGCCGTTTATCCAAATTATGATCCAAATAATTTTAGAAATGCATCTCCAGAGTTGATAAAAAATTGGACACTAACCGATGTATTTCCTCCAGGATCAACTTTTAAGATAGTTACTGTTGCGAGTGCAATGGAATTAGGAAAGATTAATGAACATTCAACTGTTTTAGATACAGGTAAGACGACAATTGGTAAGTGGGAAATTAAAAACTACGATTATAATGTTCATCCTTATCCTGGGAATATTTCACTTGAATATTTATTTGAACATTCAAGTAATATCGGCTCAATTAATATTGCTAAAACAATGACTCCAAAAGAGTTCTATGATATGCTTAAAAAATTCGGGTTTGGCTCAAAAACAGGTATAGATTTGCCTGGTGAGTCTGTAGGTCTTTTACCTTATTACGGTAATTGGGATCAGGGAATTCATGCAACTATGTCTTATGGTTACGGAACTTCTGTTACAGCAATGCAAATGATTTCAGCAGTCCAAGCATTAGCAAATAACGGGGTTAAAGTAACTCCTCACGTTGTTAAATATTCCCCAGAAGAAGAAGCTGTAAAAGTTCAAAGAGTGCAGGTTATATCCCCAGAAACTGCGCATTCAATTACAAGACTTTTGGCAGCTAGCGTAAATAACGGACGTTCAGTAATCAAGATGGATAAATATAATGTTGCTGCAAAAACAGGAACATCAAGAAAACCAAAGGAAAACTCTTCGGGTTATACGCCATATATGTACACTTCAACTATCGGTTATTTACCGGCTTCAGACCCGCAAGTTCTCGTATATGTAATGGTTGATAGTGCAAAAGTCGGAGCTATTTGGGGTAATACTGTAGCAGGTCCTGTGTTCCACGAAGTTACAACACAAATTGCAAGAATTTTAAATTTAAAACCCGATAAAGTATCGGTTTCGAAAAAAGAATAGTTAATTAAGGAGATATATATAATGAAATTAGATGAGTTGATTGAACATTTAGACTACAAAGATTTGATTAATTTTAAAAATGTAGAAATTTCAGGAATTTCTTATAATTCAAAAACAACTAAAAAAGGTGATATTTTTGTCTGCTTGACAGGTGAATATACTGACGGGCATGAATACGCTAAAAATGCTATTGAAAACGGAGCAGCAGCATTGTTGGTTGAAAGAAAAGTAGATGCTGATAAGAAAATTCCTCAAGTTGTAGTTTCTTCAACTCGTCACAAAATTGCAGATATTGCAGACAGATTTTATTCTAGTCCGTCACGTGGAATTAATTTAATCGGAATTACAGGCACAAACGGTAAGACTACAGTTACTCATTTAATTCAAAAAATATTTGAAGAAAATGGTGAGAAATGTGCTTTAATCGGGACTTTAGGTTATAAACTTGCTTCAAACGGTGAATATAGAGATGCAAAACATACAACTCCTCAAGCTCCCGAGTTACAAGCAACTTTGAGAATGATTAAAGATGTTGAGAAAATTGACAATGTTGTAATGGAAGTAAGTTCTCACGCATTAGAACAAAACAGAGTAGGCGGTTGTTGTTTTAATGGAGCTGTATTAACTAATTTGACTCAAGATCACCTTGATTATCATATTACGATGGATAACTATTTTGAGGCAAAAGCTTTATTGTTTAAAAGTTTAAAAGAAGATGATTTTGCGGTAATTAATGCTGATGATAATTATGCTGAAAGATTTTTAAAAGCAGTACCAGAGGGTGTAAGAAAATATACTTACGGCGTTAAAAAGTCAGCCGATGTTATGGCAAAAAATATTGAATTTTCATTGAACGGAGCTGAATTTACTCTTGTTACAAAAGATGGTGAATATCCGGTAAATCTCCATATGAATGGAATGTTCAGTGTTTATAATGTTCTTGCTGCAGTAACAGCATCATTAGCAATGGGAATTGATTTAGCTATTGCGTTGAAGGCATTAGAAAATGTAAAAGGTGTTGCAGGAAGATTTGAAGTTGTTGCTAAAAAACCTCTTGTAATCGTTGATTATGCTCATACACCGGATGGATTGGAAAATGTGTTAAATTCAGCAAGAGAAATTACTCCTAAAGACGGTAAATTGATTTGTCTATTTGGTTGTGGCGGTGATAGAGATGCTACAAAACGTCCAAAAATGGGAGCTATTGCAGAAAAAATTGCAGATAAAATTGTAATCACTAGTGATAACCCTAGAAGTGAAGATCCGCAGACAATTATCACTGATATTATAGCAGGTTTGAAGTCTACAAATCCGGATAGAGTAACTGTTGAACCAGATAGAGGACATGCTATAGCATTGTTAAAGACTTTAGCTGGAAATAATGATGTTGTCGTGATTGCTGGTAAGGGCCATGAAGATTATCAAATTCTAAAAGATCGTACAATTCATTTCGACGATAGAGAAGAAGCTAGAAAAGTTTTTGAAGGAAGTGTTATTTAATGAAAACACCTTTATTAATCGAACAACATTTTCATGGTGCATTTGGAGTTGACTTTAATAAGGCCTCTGTTGATGATGTTTTATTTTTGTCAAAAGAGATTTTAAAATACGGTATTGGCGGAATATTTCCGACGCTTGTAACAGATAGTGTTGAGAATATTAAATCTGCCATTGCTGTAATCAAGTCAGCAGAAGAAAAGCAATCTGATGACATGGCGAAAATTCTCGGTATTCATCTTGAAGGAATTTTTATTAACGAAAAGAAAAAAGGGATTCATAATTCTGAGCATTTTTTAAAGCCAAATGTTGATAATTACAGATTAGTAGAGGATGATTTTATAAAAATAGTTACTCTTGCACCTGAATTTGATGAGGGGCTGGTTGATTATTTGCTTTCTAAAGGGGTAAAAGCTCAAGCAGGCCATTGTGTCGGTGGAGATTTGACTAATTGTACAGGTACAACACATACCTTTAATGCAATGGAAGGTGTCTCTCATAGAGGTAAATCCACGGCTCTTTCAGCTTTGATAGATGATAATTTATATTCAGAAGTTATAGCCGATGGAGTTCATGTTTCAGATGATGCTCTAAGATTATTTTTTAAATGTAAACCAATAGATAAAGTTATTCTTGTAAGTGATTGCCTGCCTTGTACAAAGAGTGATTTAAAAGAATTTATATTCGCAGATGAAACTGTTTATTATGATGGTAAAAAAGCAACTTCAAAAGAGGGTACTCTTGCTGGAAGTACGATGTTTTTGCCTGATATTATTAAACGCTTGAATTATGTAGGCTTATTCAATCCTCAATATATTGAAAATCCATATACTTACCATAACTTAGAAAAATTTGGTTCAATAGAGTGGGATGATGAGTGGAATATCAGGAGTTTTTACCAAGGATAATCGTCTTTTATTTCCCACCCGTCTATCATTATTAATGTTGCACAGGCATCTCCAGGTAACATGTAGCCACTGCCCGAAGCTTTAGGGTTACATGCTCCCCATGCTGTTCCTAAAACAGCGTTTCTATCATATTTGTTAGTATTAAAGGTATGTGGCTTAAAAGTAGGATTTTTATCTTTCATATTAAAAATCCAAGTAAAAATATCTTTCCCAGCAGTTGCATATTTCCCCCTTGGATTCCTAATATATACTCTTACTCTGGTCCATGAATCATCATACCTAAAAAAAGCATACCCAATGCTATCACCCTTTTTAGTTAAAACGTAATGACCAACTGTTGAATTTCCATGTGTTTTTGCTTTTAAAGCTTCAGGTAGAGCTAAACCTAGGCATTTTACATTCATCTTACATGAATCAGTGTGCTGTACAACTTCAATATAGGGCTCTATATATGTTTGAACCCATTTTGATAGATTATCTTGTTCATAATACTCCCAACCTGAAGTATCTCCATAATCGGCTCTCGCTCTCTCTATGATTTGGTTTAATTCGCTATATGCTTTTTTTACACTAGTTGCTGTTACTTTCTTTTGATAATTTTCTATTAACATTGGGAGAGTCATAGTAGCAACTATTCCTATAACGCCGAGGGTAATTAATACTTCAGCTAATGTAAAACCATTATTTTTTAATGTAAACATTATAAATCCTCGTAAAATATATACTTCTCATTAATATTATAACGTGTTTAGTAGATATGTCAATATAAAATATCGTGTTTACACTATACAAATTGTACCCATCTGTCGTTATGCTTAATAAAAATAAAGGGTTAGAAATGGATAATGACAAGTTCCTTATAGGGAAAAAAATAAAAGAAATAAGAAAGAAAAATAATCTTACGCAGGAAAACTTTTGTGAACAAATAGGGATAGAGCCGTCATCCTTGAGTAATATTGAAAATGGTAAAAGTTTTCCCTCTATGCAAACGGTGCTCAGGATTATGGAAAAGCTTGGCGCAACTCCTGCAGATTTTTTTGATTTTGAATATTTAAAAGATGAAAAAGTCCTTGAATCTGAAATGTTCGATATTATAAGAAATCTATCTTATGATAAAAAACAGATTATTTATAGAATAATAAAGCAGTTTGATATATAATCTCTATAAAAGTAGAGGTTTTGTGAAATGAAAAGCGATAATATAAAAAAAGGGATAGCTAGAACTCCTCATAGAGGTCTTTTGATGGCAACAGGGGTAAGCCGAAAAAATATGAATGCACCTTTTATCGGAATTGCAAGTTCTTTTTCAGATCTTGTTCCGGGGCATATCGGAATGAGGGATTTAGAAAGACAGATTGAAAAGGGAATTCATTCCGCAGGCGGACAGTCTTTTATATTTGGAGTTCCCGCAATTTGTGATGGAATTGCTATGGGACATAGCGGAATGAGGTATTCTTTGCCGTCAAGAGATTTGATAGCTGATTGTGTTGAAAGCGTTGCAGCTGCTCATCAGCTTGATGGTATTGTATTGCTTTCAAATTGCGATAAAATTACACCTGGAATGCTTATTGGAGCATTAAGGCTTAATATCCCTGCAATTATCGTTACAGCAGGGCCTATGCTTGATGGTATGTGTCGAGGTGAAAATAAGCTTACGATGGTGACAGGTTCATTTGAAGCGGTTGGCAGATATAGAAAAGGTGAAATTACTGAGGAACATTTACTATCTTTGGAAGAAAATTCCTGCCCTTCCGCAGGTGCTTGTCAGGGAATGTATACCGCAAATACAATGGCCTGTTTGACTGAAGTTATGGGAATGAGCTTGCCATATTGTTCTTCTTCATCTGCTGTGTCTTCTCAAAAAAGACGAATCGCCTTTGAAAGCGGTATGCAAATTGTAGAGCTCGTTAAAAAAGATATTAAACCGTCAGATATTATCACAAAAGATAGTCTAAGAAATGCTATTACAGCTGATTTAGCTTTGGGCGGATCTACGAACACTTTCTTACATATTTTAGCTATTGCTAATGCCGGTGGAATTGATATTACATTGAATGATTTTGAGGATTTAAGCGGTAAAATTCATCAGATTGTAAAAATTAACCCGTCATCAACTCTTACTATGACAGATTTTCATAATGCAGGCGGTGTTCCAGCTGTTGAAAAATCTCTCGAAAAATTCTTGATTAATGTTAATACAGTTTCAGGTTTTACAGTTAATGAAATTGCTGAAAAGTCATACGCAGATGAAAATATTATTCCGCCTTACGATAAATCGACTTACACCCAAGCAGGGTTGGCTGTTTTATATGGAAATCTTGCAAAAGACGGATGTGTTATTAAAACCTCAGGGGTTGCTCCTGAGTGCTATGAATTTGAAGGTGTTGCAAAGACTTATGATAGTGAAGAAGATGCTATGAAGGCTCTTGAAGGGGATGAAATAAAAGAAGGAGATGTTATAGTAATCCGCTATGAAGGGCCAAAAGGCGGACCTGGTATGAGAGAAATGCTCGCACCTACATCTTTGCTTGTCGGAAAAGGTTTAGGCAAAAAGTGTGCGCTAATCACAGATGGACGTTTTTCTGGTGCAACAAGAGGTATTTGTGTTGGACATATCTGTCCTGAAGCTGCGAATGACGGAGTTATAGCCTTAATTAAAAACGGTGATAAGATAAAAATTGATATTAATAAAAGATTGATAGAACTTTGTGTTGAAGACTCAGAACTTGAAGTTCGTCGTAAAAATCTAAAGCCGTTTGAGCCAAAAGTAAAGAGCGGATATCTTGCTAAATATGCCAAAAACGTTCAAGACGCATCTCACGGGGCTATTGTCTAATTAGACTTTACTACTTGAAAATTTTGAAAAATAGTTTAATATAATAATATAAAAACAAATAAGCTAAAATAGGAGACAGATATGCAAAAACTAAGTATAGAGAGAATTTCGGGGGGGGGGGCTACCAACTAACAGTTGAGAAAAGCATTTCCGACTTAGACCTCCGATTGAACGAAAAGAGCTGAAAAGCAAACCGTGCCAAGTGACACGGTGATTTTTGGTATGAAAAATGTTAAAATAGAAAATAGTATATAAACGGAGGATTTATGAAAAAGAGAAACGCTTTTACCTTAGCAGAAGTATTAATAACATTAGGAATAATCGGAATAGTTGCGGCGATGACTTTGCCTACATTGATACAAAAACATCGTAAGCAGGTTGTAGAGACAAGACTAAAGAAATTTTATACTAATATCAACCAAGCAATACTTCAGGCTGAAGTAAAAAATGGTGATAAGCGTTATTGGGATTTTTCTGAGAATTGTACAGATACTCATAGTCAAGTGTGTCTTGAAGGTTTTTATAATAAATACCTAAAAGATAATTTAAAAGTTCTAAAAACTTCTTATGGATCGGATGATCTTGGTCGTGGAAACTTATATATATATTTCCCAGATGGGAGTGGTGTTGCATTGGCTTATAGAGGACAGGATTTTAGATTTTATCCAGAAGCTAAGAAATTTTTTGATCCGAATTCGCAAGCTGGTAGGGACTCGTTTTTGTTTATGTTTTATCCTACAGGAACAGGTGATAGTTCAAAACCAAGAGAAAAATATATGTTAAATAAAGGTGTAGAACCTTATTTAGATGTTAAGTGGAATGGAACTCGAGAAGGCCTTAAGGCAGGTGCAAATATGTATGGAAAATTGATACAACTTAATAATTGGCAAATTCCTGAAGATTACCCTATAAAGTTTTAATTGTGCTATTATCATAGTATGAAAAAACTTAAAGATTTTGCCGATGATATAAATAAATGTTCCAAATGTGGCTTATGTCAGTCAGTTTGTCCTGTGTATAAACTTACAGGGAATGATTGTGCTGTTTCTCGTGGAAAATTTGTTATGCTTGATGGAGTTCTTAAAGGTGATTTGGAGCTAAGTGCTAATATTGAAAAGTATCTAGATATGTGTTTGAAATGCGGAAAGTGTAAAAACTTTTGTCCAAGTAATATTGATGTATGCGAGATATTAAATACTGCCAAGTATGAGTATGCAAGTGAGACTTTGCATGGAAAATTTGAGAAATTTTTAGAATCTCGATTGCTCTTTGGAAATTTTATTAAAACAGCTAAGACAATTATTCCAAGAAAAAGTTTTGATAAAAAAGGGAAAACTAAGCTACTATATTTTAAAGGTTGCGTGAATGAAGTGTTTCCTAAAGTCGAAAATGCACTTAAATCAGTCTTTTTGAATTTAGATGTAGAAATTGTTGAACGAGATTTTGATTGCTGTGGGTTGCCATTCTTATCAAGCGGAAATATGGAAAGATTTGAGGAAGTTAAAAATCATAACCTGCAACTTATCAATGATTGTGAGTATGATTATATCCTGACTGATTGCGCAAGTTGTGCTGATACTTTGAAATCTTACGGCTGTAAAAATATTATTAATGCTGTGGAATTTTTAGCAAACAAAAATCTAAAATTTGTGTTTAAAAAGCCTGTTAAGGTGACTTTTCATAAGCCGTGTCATCTAGAAGATGATTCTTTTATTAAGTCAATATTTGAAAAGTGTGAAAATCTTGAATATATTGAGATGAAAGATTATGATCAATGTTGCGGCTTTGCAGGTGAATTTGCTATTAAAAATCATAAAATTTCAAAAGAAATATCTGCTATTAAGGCTAAAAATATTAGAGATGCTGGTGCAGATGTCGTAACTACTTCTTGTCCAGCTTGTGTAATGGGACTTCATCAAGGTTTTATTGCTATAAATAAAAAGTCTCCTAAAATTCTTAATATAATTGAATTGCTTGCTCAAGCTGATATTGTTCAGTTATAGAATTTATTAAATATTTGGGTAAATTGTATTTAATTCTATTCCTAGTGCAATACATATTTTAACTACAATAACAATTGTAGGATTAGCTTTTCTGTTTTCAATCATGTTTAGATATTTTGTTGAAATATCAATCATTTCAGCAAGTTTTTCTTGTGATAGTCGTCTTCTTAGACGTTCTATTCGTATGTTATCGGCGACAATTTGTAATATTTCTGTTTCATTCATTCTGTTATCCTATTCAACTTGACAAAATTTTAATATCCATGATAGGATACTTTTATAGAACTATATTTCATAAAATAAGAAGGATATATAATGAAATTGAAGTATAATGCTTTTACTTTAGCGGAAGTCTTGATTACCTTAGGAATAATTGGAGTTGTTGCCGCTATGACTATGCCTACAGTTATCAATAATTTACAAAATAAAGCAAATATTAATAAGTTAAAAAGAGAATATTCCGTTATTCAGCAAGCGTTCCAAAGAATAGCAGCTGAAAATGATGCTGATTTTAAAAATGCATTATCTGTATGTTCTGATAATTCTTCTGATAAAGAAGCCTGTTTGAAAAATATTTTTAAAGCAAAATTAAATGTTATTCAAGAGTGTGATAAAAATAATGGTGAAAATTTATCAAAATGTTTTGTCCCTCAGGCTGAAGCAAAACAGTTGAACGGTAAACCAGTGTCAATTGGTGGTGGATATTTTAATAATGATACGACTTCAGGTCTTGTTTTAAATGATGGGGCTTCTTTAGCTTTTTGGCTGGACACAGTAAATTGTAACTCTTATCTTAATCCTGTAAAGCAGCGTTGTGGCTGGGTTGTTGTGGATGTAAACGGGCCTAATTCAAATCCGAATACCTGGGGAAGAGATTTATTTCTATTTTTTATTTTTGCAAACCAAATTATGCCTGCTGATGCAAGCGCTACTGATTATGCTTGTTCTGGTGAAGGGGATGAGAAAGTTTGTTATAAGGATGATTGCGGAGTTGGTACAAATTATGGCTTAACTTGTGCTAGTAAATATCTTTATGAATGATTAAATTGGGTAGGGGGTATTAAATATTTTAAAAGTCCTGAAAATAGCTAGGTAATGATTAAATATCAAAAATATTAAAACCTTGAAAAATTCAAAAAATAGTTTAATATAATAATATAAAAGCAAATAAGCTAAACTAGGAGACAAATATGCAAAAGATAAGCATAGAGATGATTTCGGGGGGGGGGGGCTACCGACTAACAGTTAGGATAGGCATTTCCGATTTAGACCTCCGATTGAATGAAAAGAGCTGATAGTAAGCCGTGCCAACAGACACGGCAATTTGTGATGCAAAATTTTTGAAAAACAGATAATAAAAACGAACGGAGGATAAAATGAAAAAGAAAAATGCTTTCACATTAGCTGAAGTGCTGATTACATTAGGAATAATTGGAGTTGTTGCCGCTATGACAATGCCTATGCTTGTTGCTAAATATAGAGATAAACAAATAGTCACAGCTTTGAAGAAATTTAACTCAATTATGACGCAGGCTATTACTTTAGCTATAAATGAAAATGGTTCTCCTACTGTTTGGGGGGCTGATGATTTTGTGAATTCAGGAGAACAAGATACTGGAGATAATGATACGGATTCTATGAATAATAGAGATATGGAAAGAACTTCAACTGCATTAATAGTAAAACACCTTAAAGTCATTAAAGATTGTGGAAGAAAGGCTGAAGGTTGTTTTCCTGATGTATATATAAAAAGATTAAATGGTGTAAATGATAGAAATATTGAACGTCAAACGCGTTATCATAAAATTATATTAGCAGATGGTACATTGGTTGCATTAAGTGGTGCAGAAAATGGAATTGTTGGTAACAGTGGAGTTTCTATAGAAATTTGGGCAGATGTCAACGGTAAAAGACCTCCTAATACTTTAGGGAAGGATGTTTTTATGTTTTCAGTTGCTAATGATAAATTTGTTCCATATGGATTTGAAACGTCCGGAGGTTATGATATTACTAGTGGGGATATGATTAATATATGTTCTCCATTTTTTAATGGAGATGGTGCTTCTAGAGGGTATAAATGTACAGCTTGGGCTTTGTATAATGAAAACCTAGATTATTTATATTGCGATGATCTTAATTGGGAAACAAAAACAAAATGTAAATGATAGCTTTCTAAATGTGGCGGTGAAGCATTTATGATTCACCGCCACATTTTATTTCTATTTTCCTAATTCGTTAGCTTTAGTTGCGGTTTTGTCAATGACATCAAAGAAGAGTTTTTCTGAATTTTCTTCTTTCATTGTCTGTATTCCAACAAATGTGCATCCGCCTTTTGTTGCTACATTATCTATTAATGTTTGTACAGGAAGTTCTCCTCTGTTTAAAACCATTTTAGCTGAACCTATTGCGGTTTGTGTTGCAAGCATTAATGATTTTTCGTATTCAAGTCCGAGTTTTTCTCCTGCGCGAGCCATATCTTCGATTACTTGATAGAAAAATGCAGGGCCTGAACCTGATATGGCGGTTACAATGTCAATTTGTGATTCTTCTACTTCTATTACTTTTCCAATATTAGATAGCAGGTTCATAACAAATTGTGCATCTTCTTCACTTGCATAAGCACCTTTACACACCCCGCTCATACCTTCTTGTACAAGAGCGGGAGTGTTTGGCATTACTCTTATTACTCTTCTTTGACCTATTACTTTTTCAATTTTTTCGGTGCTTACTCCTGCTGCTATTGATACTACAAGTTTTTCTGGAGTTATTTCATCTTTTATTTCTTCTAAAACTTGTGATACATAATTTGGTTTTGTCGCAATAAAGATGACATCGCTGTCGATTGTAAGAAGTCTGTTATCAGTTAAAACATCTATTCCTAATCTGTTTTGTGCAAGTTCTGCAATTTCGCAATTAACTTCAGAACCTTTTATCTCAACTTCTGGCTTTCCACAAGCGGATAAAACCCCTTTTATAATTGCACTTGCCATCTTTCCACAACCTATAAATCCTATTTTTTTGTTCATATTCTGTAACCTGCCCCTCTTTTAGTGTTGACTATTTAATTTTTTTTATTTAACATTAGAATTATACGACAAATATAATGAAAAAGGAATAAAGAAAATGAGACGTACACTAGAAGGAACAAAGATTAAAAGACAACGCGTAAGCGGTTTTAGAGCAAGAATGGCTACCCCAGGCGGCAGAGAAGTATTGAACAGACGTCGTGCTCGTGGTCGTCACAAATTAGCTATCACAGCTAAAAAACGTGCTTAATCCTTGCTTAACACATTGGTTTTAAAATATTTAACTTTACAGCAGGTCTTTTTTGAGGCATGCTGTATTGTTGTAGAGAGATTATGTTAAAGAAAGAGTATAGACTAAAAAATAAGTCAGCTTTTGCAGCTACATATAGGATAAAAAATTCTTTCCATTGTGGTGGAATTACTTTATTTGCTGGTAAATTGAGTAAAAATGATTCTCCGGTCAAGGTAGGCTTTGTTGTGAGTAAAAAAACTCATAAGAGAGCTGTTAAAAGAAACAGGCTTAAACGACTTATGCGAGAATCATTTAGATTGCTCCAAAAATCAGGGAATATTGGATGTGCTGATAAATTTATGTCATTAATATTTGTAGGTCATGAAAGAGCTTTAGGTAAGTCTTTCAAAGAAATTAATTCAATAATAGTTAAACTTCTTGGAGATTTGAAATGCTAGAAGGACTTTACGTAGATAAAGTATTAATGCATGAAACTATTCGACCGTATCCTATTGAGCCTCAAGAAACTTCAGGGCTCGGGGTCGGGTCAGGTATGATTTATCGATATTCTTTAAGAGAGTCTGATTACCCGACTTTAATTATCGTTGATCCAATTTATGATGGTGATAAAAATGTTATTAAACCAGGGCATTATGAACTTGCATTGTCTGATGAAAGAAATTTTTTACTTTTGATTCAGAGTAAGAAAGCTGTTGCTATTATACCTGTATTCAAAATTGAAGAAGATGATTCCGAGCAAAAGCGTTTGAATGATCCTAAATATAAGAAACAATTAAAAAAAGAAGCAAAAGAAAAAGAAAAAACTAACGCAAAACGTGCAAGAAAAGGTATGCCTCCAGTACAGGATTATGTTCATATGGAGGCAAGTATTGAATATGATAAAGATGGTGATTATTATCTTGTAAAATATCAGCGTGGTACGATAAAGGCTTGGGGCGCTATAAAAAAATAATTATTTTTCTTCACAATTGTTGGCATTGGTGCATTTTAAATAATTAAAGTTTTCCTGTCTTAATGCCCAACCTGTGCAATATCCTTTAGATGCTTCTGTTGTACCGGTTAAGCAGTCTGAATATCTTTTATCTGTTGAAAAAGAACCTGCAACGGTAGAGTTTTTTTCAAACTCATCTGAAAATGATGGATATATTCCTTTGGCTGAACTTGGGATTGCAAAATAAAATAAATCTTTCCCCCACGTGTTAGGACCTTTGAAGCCGTTTACGTCAACTAATATTTCACCACGCAGATATTTAGTATTAAAGTCTAAACTAGAAAATGCTAATGCCATACCATTAGTCAAAAGAACCTTTACATAGTTTTGATTATTGTCAATGGTATCATCAGGATTATAATTTTTATTGAATGTTATATCTTTAGAAAAACATCCTTCTTTCTTTTTGCAATATTTAGCTACTTTAAGATAAGGTAAGAAATATTTTTCAAAGTTTCCTTGGTTATAATCCATATATGAAGTTCCGTAGATATAGTCATTAGACCAGAATTGAATCGTTTCGTAGTCTTTATAAGCTAGTAAAAGCATGTTGTTGAGAGTGTTATTAGCAACTTTTAGTTGATTAATTAGAACTTTATCTTGTTGTTTTTGAATTAATGTAGGCAGGGTTAATGCTGCAACTATACCAATAACACCTAGCGTGATAAGTACTTCCGCTAAAGTAAAAGCCTTTAATTTCATAAAATCCTCCGCTTAATATACTATATTTATAATAAAACATTCAGCTCAAATTCTCCAGAGCCAATAGACATCTGGAATGCAAAATTTTAAGGAGGAATATATTTTAAACCGTTAGTAAAGCCCCCCCCCATAAGAGTTTTAAAGCTATAATTTCGTTTTTCATAGCACCTCCTTATTTGTTATTATAATTTATTTTTTGTTGTTTATCAATATATATTTTGATTTATGTGTATTTTTGTAGTAAACCGTTATTATGATAGCAAATTATCACATGCATACAAATTATAGCGAAGATTCAGTTTTTGAAATGGAAGATGTTGTAAAAACTGCTATTTCCTATGGGCTTGATGAAATTTGTATTACCGATCATATTGATTGTTATACCGGAATTGATCCTAAGTTTCCGTATAAGTCTTATGAAGCTGATTTTTTGAGATGCAAAGAAAAGTATTCTGATAAAATTAATTTAAAATTAGGTATGGAATTTGGTATGCAGCATACAACAATTCCAATATTTGAAAAGATTTTTGGACGTGGAAATTTTGATTTTATCATAATGTCATGTCATTTAATTGATGATAAATGGTTTTTCTCTCAAGAGTTCCAGAATGGAAAAACTCAAGAAGAATATAATATTCAGTACTATCAAGAGATTCTAAAGTTAGTAAATAATTTTGATAATTATTCTGTTTTGGGGCATCTTGATGTTATAAAACGATATGATAGGCTTGGAGATTATCCGTTTGAGGAAGTTAGACCAATAGTAGAAGAAATTCTAAAAAGAGTAATTTCACAAGGTAAGGGGATTGAATTAAATACATCTTGTTACCGTTATAAAATAGGAGATTTAACTCCATCAAGAGATATTTTAAAATTGTATAAAAGCTTGGGTGGTGAAATTATAACTGTAGGCACAGATTCTCATATGCCATCTCATGTCATAGCAGACTTAGAAAAAGGTCGGGAAGAATTAATCAATCTCGGCTATGAAAAATTCTGTACTTTTACGAAAATGAAACCTAAATTTCAAATTTTGAAAAAAGAAGGGGTTGCAATTTAATTTTTAGCGTATAATAATTAAGTGTAAGCGATAATATCGCGGGATGGAGCAGTCTGGTAGCTCGTCGGGCTCATAACCCGAAGGTCGTTGGTTCAAATCCAGCTCCCGCAACCATTTATTTAAAAGGGTTTTAGTTTTTTGCTAAAACCCTTTTTTAGTATTAAGTTGTGAAAGTTTCGTGTTATCTTGTTGCCATTGAACAGACATTGTCGGAATTTGATTTTTTTGAACCAATAGGGCTGTGTTTCAAATATATCTTGATTTTTTTAGTCGGAATTTGCTAAAAATAAGATTCCTGAACTGTCAAAAAAGTCCGATTACTGTCCGTCAATGTCTAAAACAGGACAGTGTCTCAAAACCTTAAATGGCGGGAATTTAGGCACAGTTCAGGAATTTTGGGACAGTTCAGGATTTTTGGGACAGGACAGTGTTGAAAATTTGTTGAAATTTAAGAGGAACTTTTTAAATAAAAATTAAACAAAGTTTAATAAAATTTAATAAAATTTAAATTATATAAGTTGGAAGTTTTTTAAAGAAACTCGGAATCTCATATTTTTCATAAGTAAATTTTATTTGTTATTTGTTTTTTTCTTCAGAGAGTAGATAAATATATTTATTATTCATAAAAAACAATAATTATAATTGATACAAAAGCGACACAATAAGTCGGAAACGGTGTTCCATTTCCAAACTTCCGAGTTATTGTGTGAGTATGGAAAAATACATAAATATAAATGAAGTAGCAAAGATAAAAGGGTTAAATAGTAACCGTTCAATCAGACTTGCAATACAAAAAGGTAAATATATCGCAAGAGAAGTTGAGGTTAGAGGTGGTAAATCCTATGAAATACTTTATTCAAGTTTAGAGGCAGAAGTTCAAGAAAAACTTGAAGATGAAGAAATCAGAGGAACATCTCTTGTTCCAATTTTAAACCAAGAACCAACTTTTATTTCTGAAAAGGCAAAAATGACAGCCTTAGCAAGAGTTGATATTTTACACGCCTTGTTAAATATTCGTGGTAAATATTCAACTAAAAAAGAGGCTGATTCAGTATTCTTGGATTTATATAATTCAGGAATGTTACTTCCTAAAGTATATAATTTTATAGGTTCAATAAGTAAGACAACACTTTATCAATGGCTACATCTATATAAAGAAAATAGTAGTTATAAATCTCTATTGCCGGGTTATAAAGTTAGAAAACAAGGAGAATATAATTCAATATTAAATAACGAAATGAAGGAAGTATTTTTCAAATATCTTATGCATCCTAATAAATTTAGTATTGGAAAAGCAATAAATCTTACGAAGCATATTTTAGAAAAAAGAGGATACGAGAATATTCCTTGTGATTTAACTTTTAGAAGATACGCAGAACATTATAAAAAACATAATTTTGCACAATGGGTTTTATTTAGAGAAGGTGAAAAAGCATACCACGATAAAGTGGAAGCATATATTGAAAGGGATATTTCAAAATTGGAAGTTGGAGATGTACTTATTGCTGATGGGCATACTTTAAACTTTCAAGTAATTAACCCTTTTACAGGAAAGCCGACCAGAGCAACTTTGGTCGGCTTTTTAGATTGGAAATCAACAGCACTGGTTGGATATGAAATTATGATGAGCGAAAACACTCAATGTATAGCTTCGGCATTAAGAAATGCAATCATTAATTTAGGTATGATTCCGAAGGTAGTTTACCAAGATAATGGTAGGGCATTCAAAGCAAAATATTTCCAATCCTGTGATTTTGATGAAGAAGGGTTTAATGGAGTATATGCAAATCTCGGAATAAAATCAGTATTTGCAAAACCATACAATGCAAGAGCAAAAGTAATAGAGAGGTTCTTTAGAGAATTTCAAGAAGAATTTGAAAAAATGATGCCAAGCTACATTGGAACAAGTATTGAAAACAAGCCTGCGTGGATGAAACGAGGAGAGAAACTTCATAGAGAGATGCA
>CALVBU010000013.1 GCA_944325875.1 Candidatus Gastranaerophilales bacterium | reverse complement strand
GAACGTGCACAATTTATTGTGCGATAGTGAGGCTTGAACGGTTAAATGCGTTAGCATTTAACGACATCCATTTGATTGTGGCATCGCTTTGCGATGCTATGGACTTAGCGTTTTTCTCTATCTTTGGTTCATTTCTTTCTCTTTTACTCGCAATAAAAGAGAAAGAAATGAACATATTGATAACATATATTATGTATTTTTATAGTAAAATATTTGTATGGATATTTTGGAAGCTAAAAAAATTTGGAGTGAAGTAAAAGCTGAATTAAGAACAACAATACCAGACCATGCATTTTATACTTGGATTGATACAATGGATGCCGCAGGATTTGAACATAATACATTTTCCCTTATTACCGTCCATGCTCTTGCTGTTCAGATAGTAAGACAGACTTATTTTAATAAGCTTAATGAAGCTTTTCAAAAAGTATTAGGTCAAGATGTAGAAATTACAATTACTTATGATGACGATTTGGCCAAAAAATACGAGCAGGAAAAACGTAAGGAGAAGACTAGAGAAAGCAAAAAACCTCGTTCTATCATTCAGGAAGAAACCCCTGAAAGTAAGGCTATGGAAAATCTTTCTCAAATGCAGTCTTTTGCTAATTTGAATTTAAAATTTAAGTTCGAAAATTTTGTAGTTGGTGAGAATAGCCGTTTTGCTCATGCTTTAGCTTATTCAGTTGCTCAAAATCCTGCTAAAAAATATAATCCGCTTTTTATCTACGGTGGTTCAGGTTTAGGTAAGACACACCTTATGCAGGCGATAGGTCATTATATAATTTTTAACAAGCCTAATTTAAAGGTTCGTTATGTTAAAACAGAAGAGTATGTTACTGATTTTATTAATTCAATAAATCCTATGCAGAAAACTCGTGGTAAGAAATCCGCTGATGCTGAATTTAGAGATAAGTACCGTAATATAGATGTTTTATTGATGGATGATATTCAGTTCTTAGAATCAAAAACTCAAACTATGACAGCAGTTTTTCATACTTTTGATGATTTGTTGAATAGAAATAAACAAATAGTTATTACTTCAGATAGACTTCCTAAGGATATTCCGACACTTCCTGACAGATTAAGAACTCGTTTTGAAATGGGTATTGTAACTGATATTACTCCGCCTGATTTCGAGACTAGAGTTGCTATTTTACAAAATCTGGCTAACCAAATTTCTTTGGAAGCGGATTTTAGTGTTTTTGAATATATCGCTAATAACTTTGTTAATAATGTTAGGGAGCTTGAAGGTGCATTTAATAAAGTTACGGCTTATGCTTCAATTGAGCAGACTCAAGTTACGCTAGAATTTGCTAAAAAAGTTTTAAATTGCGAGAGCTTACGTAAAGCTATTTCAATAGAAGATGTGGCAAGATCTACAGCGGATTATTACGGTGTTACAATTTCTGATTTCAAAAGCTCAGCTAGAAGTCAAAAAATTTCTTCGGCTAGACATATTGCCGTCTACTTATCAAGAGAAATTACAGAAAAAAGTTTTGAAAATATCGCAGAATTTTTCAACAAAAAACATACAACAATGCTTTATTCTTATGAAAAAATTAAAGATGAAATTAAGCTTAATAAAGATTTAGAGCGTGCTGTATCAGAGATAAAATCTTCACTTAAAGGGTAGGTGTTTAATATGTATGATTATATAAAAGGAATATTAGCCGGAAAAACTCATTCTACTAAAGGAACTTATGTTACAGTTGAGGCTTCTGGTATCGGTTATCTTTTAGAAGTTACAACAAGAGATTACTCATCACTTGAAGATTCTGGTGTTGAAGTTAAAATCTATACAGTTTTATTACATCGTGAAGATAAAATGAGTCTTTGTGGTTTTTTGCATAAAGAGGAACGCGATATTTTTAATATTCTTACTTCTGTCTCAGGTGTTGGAAGCAAAATGGCTTTGACTTTGCTTGATGAGTTTCAGTCTGCTGAATTAATTGGGCTTGTTATTCAAGGTGATTATAAAGAACTCACAAGAGCAAAAGGTGTTGGGCCTAAGTTAGCGCAGAAAATAATTTTAGAATTGAAAGATAAATTAATGAGTTTTAAACAAGATGAGCCTATTGAGATTAAATCAGCGAACAAACAAAATTCTCAAGCTATGGATGATGCTCAGACTGTTTTGACTTCGTTAGGTTATGAGCGTGATGAAATTAAATCTGCAATGTCTAAAGCTTTGTTATTATTAAATGAAAATTCTTCTGCGGAAGAAATATTAAAAGAAACATTGCAAATTTTATCAGTATAAAGTTATAAATTTGAAACCATTAAATAGAGCATTCTTAAACGTTCGCTGTCCATGTCTTCAATCCGATTCGCTATTTTTTCTTTTAGAATTTCATCGGGCATAAAACAATCGTTGTAAAATAGTTCTTGTACTGTAATTCCTAGAGCATCGGCTATTTTTTCTAAATTTTCTGCGGTCGGAAAACTTTCGCCATTTTCAATTCTCACAATTTGTCTTGGGTTCATGTTTAAAAGTTCAGAAAAGTGTTCTTGAGATATTTTTTTCTTTTTACGTAAGCTTTTAATTTTTGCTCCCAGCAATTGCTTGATATTCATAAAATCATGCCTCCAAGGATAGTATAGCGATTTATTTAGCTCTAATTAAGGCAAATAAATTGCTTAAAATATTCAAGTTAATGTAAAAATTTGTCATGACTTTTGCTTGATTATTTATTTTATGTTTTAATGAGTCTCTTATATATCTCTAATTTTTATATAAATAGTATGTATAAAGTTATTATATAATAAATAATTTTTCGCGATAAATATAGAGGATTTAAAATAAAAAACATTTATTTAGTGGATGTATGGTGAAAAAATTTAATATATATTTCTTCTATACAAATCAAGGAGGATACTTATGAAAAAGGATTTTGAACAGTTAATTAGCAATTACAATGGTGGCGATTTGGATTTGTCCGGATGCACAATTAAAAAATTGGAACTTGACCATGTTGAAGGTAATTTGAACATTTCAAAATGTACAATTGACAAATTATCAATTGGTTGGGTAAGTGGTTCTTTAAATATGTCTGGTTCAGAAATTAAAAATATTGAAAGACCAATTGATGCACAAAGCGTTGATATGTCATGTGCAAAAATTAAAAAATTGCCAGCTCACGTTTGGACAGAAAGTTTAAATATGGAAAAAAGTAATGTTCTTCTTAAATCAAATTCTGATATCAGAACAAATTATTTAAACATCAGAAGTTCAAAAGTAGATCAATTACCAAAAGAATTAAGAGTTTCAAAATTAGTAATTGATTCAAAAACAGCAAAATGCTTACCTTTAACATCATTAAGACAATGCGAAGAAATTCAAATTGATGGAGTAACTTATTCTGAAAACCGCTCAAGTGATTATAACTTTTGTAGTGTAAGCTCAGAATGTCAATCTGAATGTATGTGTTCAGTATAGTTAGTTGAGTTATTATTGTTGAATAAATTTATTAATTTAAGCAGTGAAAACTGATTTTATATATTATATTTAAAAGCCCTCAATAAAAGAGGGCTTTTTTAATTTATAGAATTTATAGAATTAAAACTATCAGTCCGGCAATTGCAAGAGCTGGTCCGAAAGGAAGATATGTTAAATTATCAGGATTTTTAAGCCCTTTTACTAAGTTAACACAGGTCCAAATTCCAAGTGCAAATAATATTGAGATTGCTGAGTACATAATATATGCATTATCAAATATTTCTTGTTTTTGAAGAAAATAATAGCATCCTGCATAAATGAAGAAAGATACTAATGGAATTAAAATTTTCCATTCTTTTTTTGTAATTAATTTTTTTAAAAATAATGGCAATGTGAATATTAATTGTATTGCCACGCTCAAGATTAATATTATAAGAATATTTTTCCAACCAAAAACGGCACCTAGTCCGGCTGCGATATATGTATCACCTTCTCCAAAAGCTCTGGATCCTGCTATCAGATAGCCTATTCTTGCAGCAATTTCCATAATCACTGCGCCAAGTATTAGTCCGCCTAATGCTGTGGTTATTGGGTTATTTAGTACCCATTCTGTTGAGATTTGAAATGGAGTTGATGATGTGTTTATATTAACTATTTGCATAATAGTTAAATATATGGCATAAACAAGTCCGGTTCCAATAAGAGTATATGTATGTCCATCGAAAACGACTTTTTCTTTTATATCCGTAACTGAAATTACGACGAGTAGGCTTGCAATAATAAATGCAAAAATGGTTTCAACGGTCATACCGAATTTTAAAAATATAATAACAAACAGAATTCCTGTTATAAATTCAATTATTGGATATTGTATGCTAATTTTTTCTTTACAGAAGTAGCATTTGCCTCTTAGAAGGATATAAGATAAAATTGGAATATTATGCCACCATTTTAGTTTGTTTTGGCATTTAGGACATTTTGAAGGTGGAAGTACAATTGACTCGCCGCTAAACGCTCTTAGTATTACAACATTTAAAAAACTTCCTATTACTGTTCCTATACAGAAAATGAACAGTAGTAATAAAATTAAAAATATCATGATATCCCTCAATTCTCGTGATGTTTAATAAGTTCGTACATTTTATTCAATGCTTTTTTTAGTCTTCTTGAGACTTGCATTTGTGACATATTCATAATTTCTGAAATTTCACGCTGGTTTAAATCTTTATAAAAACTCAATTCGATTACTTCTTTTAGTTCTGGAGGAAGTTTTTCTATTGTCTCTGATAGCATAATTTTATTTTCGTATGAGTTTTGAAATTCTTGATAGTCCTCAGATGGTATTTTATCCAAAAGAGAAGATTCTTCATTATCTGACATGACAGATTGGTCGAGTGATAATGTGTTACGGCAAGCGTCAATATTACATACTTCTATAATTTTTGAAACCGGTATTTGAAGATATTCTGCAATTTGCTCATTTGATGGTTCTGAAAACCCAGATTCGGTTAGTTTTCTTTTTGCTGTATTGATTTTTAGTAGAATTTCTTGAACTTCCCTTGGGGTTTTTATAAGTGATGCCTTATCTCTTAAATAATGGCGAATTTCACCTTTTATAAAATAAATTGCGTAAGTCGTAAATTTTGTATTCATATCAGGTTTGTAGAACTCAATGGCTTTGATTAGGCCCAAGGAACCAACCTGAATTAAGTCCTCATGAGAAATTCCAGATTGCATCGCTATTGAGATTGCAATACTCTTTACCAGCTCCATTGTATTTTCCACAATTTTGAGATGGATCATTCTTTTTTTCTTGGAATCCGTGCAGCTTTTATATTGTGCAAGCAATTCTTCAAGAGACTCGTTTGTTTTAGACTTGCTTTTCAAGAAACTCTCTCCAATTCTACAAGCATTATAGCATACTTTTTTTATATGTAAAAATATTTAAATATAGTTAATATAACTTTGTCATGATAAAATTTTATGTTATCATTAAAGAATAGTTTTTTAGAATATTCGGAGTGTACTATGATTACTATAAAAGATGTAGAGCATGTTGCAAAACTTGCAAGATTAGAACTAACAGAAGAAGAAAAAGAACTTTATACAAAACAATTGGGTGATGTTTTGAAGTATGTTGATCAAATGAATGAAGTTGATACTTCAAATGTAAAACCTATGACTCAGGTAATTGATTTTGTGAATGTTATGCGTGAAGACAAAGTCGTTTATGAGCATACAAAAGAAGAACTTATGGCAAATGCACCTGAGGAAGAAAACGGATTTTTCAAAGTTCCGAAAATTAACTAGGCTTTTTACTCCCGCTTTTTACGCGGGAGTTCTTGATTGGATTGAGAATAATAACGAAATTGGGGTTAGATATGACAAAATATATTTTTATTACAGGCGGAGTAGTAAGTTCATTAGGAAAAGGTATTATTGCAGCTTCTTTAGGTAAGCTATTAAGAGCGAGAGGCTTTTCTGTTATTAACCAAAAATTTGATCCGTATATAAATGTCGACCCCGGAACTATGAGTCCATTCCAACATGGAGAAGTTTTTGTAACTGATGATGGCGCTGAAACAGATTTGGATTTGGGCCATTATGAAAGATTTACAGACACAAGTCTTGGTAAATTTAATAATGTAACATCAGGTAGCGTTTATCAGACTGTTATTGAAAAAGAACGTCGTGGTGATTATCTTGGTGCTACCGTTCAGGTAATTCCTCATATTACAAATGAGATTAAATCAAGAATTATGGGTGCTACAAAACAGTTTAAACCTGATTTTCAATTGATAGAAATCGGGGGAACTATTGGTGATATTGAAAGTTTACCGTTTATTGAAGCTATAAGACAGTTTAAAACCGAAGTTGGTATTGGTAATGCAATTTCTGTTCATACAACATTACTTCCATATTTGCCAACATCTGGCGAGTTAAAAACAAAACCTTCGCAACATAGTGTGCAAGTTTTGAGAAGTTATGGTATTCAGCCTGAAATTTTGGTTTGTAGAACAACAAAACCTATTCCGAAAACTGAAAAAGAAAAACTTGCATTGTTCTGTTCAGTTCCGAAAGATGCAGTAATTGAATGTCGTGATATGAAGAGTATTTACGAAGTGCCTCTTGCTTTAGAAGAACAGAATATGGCAGGTGTTATTCTTGATATGCTTAGAATTGAAAATCGTGATGCAGATTTAACTAGTTGGAAAAAACTTGTCGACAATATCAAAAATCCAAAAGGTACTGTAAAAGTTGCAATTGCGGGTAAATATACAAAATTGTCTGATGCATATATTTCAGTTGTAGAATCTTTAAAACACGCCGGATATGCAGATGATGTAAAAGTAGAGATAAAATGGATTAATTCTGAAGAATGTGTTGATTATGCATCTTGTAAAGAGTTAATGAAAGATGTACAAGCAGTTGTTGTCCCTGGCGGTTTTGGTGTTCGCGGTATTGAAGGAAAGTTGAATGTAATTCGTTATGCCAGAGAAAATAATGTTCCGTTCTTAGGACTTTGTTTGGGTATGCAGTGTGCAGTTATTGAATATGCAAGAAATGTTGTTGGTATAAAAGATGCTAATTCTAAAGAATTTGATGAAAATGCACAAAATCCTGTAATTGATTTAATGTTAGAACAGAAAAATGTGCATGGATACGGCGGTACTATGAGATTAGGTGCTTATGATTGTATTCTTAAAAAAGGTTCTAAAGCTCATAAAGCTTATGGTGAAGATAAAATTTCAGAACGTCATCGTCATAGATATGAAGTTAATAATGAATATCTTAAACGAATTGAAGATGCCGGACTTGTTTTTTCAGGAATGTCACCAGATGGTATGCTTGCAGAAATTGTTGAATTGCCAAATCTTGATTGGTTTGTAGCTTCTCAATTCCATCCGGAATTCAAATCAAGACCGGAAAGACCGCATCCTTTGTTTAAAGGTTTGATTGATGCTGTTGTAAATAAAGCTAAATAGAACTCGTATTTGTAAAATACCATAACTTTGTGCAGATGTAGTTTTATTTGCAAATATTTATTGACTATGCGATATTTTCGTTGTATTTTTATAAGGCAGTGAGTTTATTTGGGGACTTTATAATGGAAGAGAATAACAATCTTAAAAGATTTACGACAGCACAATTTTTGAATTTTTGTTTAGGATTTTTTGGTTTACAGTTTGCTTGGCAAATGAGAATAATCTTGTCAGGACCTGTTACCGAAGGATTAGGTGCATCTCCATTTATATATGGATTGATATGGTTGGCTGGACCATTTACCGGTATGGTTGTGCAGCCACTTGTTGGTGCATTGAGTGATAAGACAATTTCTCCGTTCGGACGTAGAAGACCTTATCTGCTAGGCGGAGCTTTATTAGCGTCGATTGCTTTATGGATTTTTCCAAATTCAGAAGGAGTTGCAAATTATATACATAATCTTTTAGGAGTTAATCTTCCTGCTTGGAGTGCATTATTAATCGCGGCAATTATGATATGGGTAATTGATGCTTGTGTGAATGTGGCTCAAGGTCCTTATAGAGCTTTAATTCCGGATGTGGTACCTCAAGAACAACATTCTTTGGCAAACTCTTATATTAGTCTTGCTATTGGGTTGGGTTCTGTTGTTGCAGCAGGTGCTGCTCCGTTTTTAAGATGGGCATTTGGATATCAAATGTCGATTCCAGCTCAATTTATTATGGCAGCTTTGGCGTTCACTCTTGGAATGCTTTGGACTTGTATTACAATCAAAGAACATCAGGCTAAAAAAGAAATTATAAAAGATGTTGCAGTTGCAGAAGTAAAAGAAGATACTTTTCTTGATTCTTTGAAAAATTTCTTTGCTTTATCTCCTGAAGTTTCTAAAATTTGTACAATGCAGTTTTTCACTTGGATTGGTACTATGTGTATGATGATATTCTTTACACAATATTCGATCCATACAGTTTTTGAAGTTCCGGATTTGAGTTCTGTATCAGAAGAAGTAGCTACTCAGTACGCTAATCCGATGCTTATTGGAACTAATTTTTCATCAATTTGTTTTGCAATATTTAATTTAATATGTTTTGTGGTTGCTATCCCTATTGGAATTCTTTCTGCAAAATATGGAAATAAAAAAGTTCATATAATCTCTTTGATTACAATGATTTTGGCATATTTAGGAATGGGCTTTTCTTATAATCCTAAAGTTGTAGCGATTTTAATGGGTGTAGCTGGTATTGGTTGGGCAAGTATTTGTGCTTTGCCTTTTGCAATGCTTTCTCAATATATTAAAAAAGGTACAGAGGGTTCGGTTATGGGTATTTTTAATATTTTCATTGCCGGTCCACAAGTATTTGTATGTACATTAGTTGCTTGGTTTATATCAAAGTGTATAATAAAAGTAGATAATGGTTTGATTAATTACCATTGGGAATATGCATTTTTCATTGGAGCAATTTGTCTTGCTGTAGCTGCAGTTATTGCAAATTCAGTTAAAGAAAAAGAATAAATATAGGAATAGAAAAGTTGGAAGATAAGAAAAAAAAGATTTTATTAATTTACCCGCCATCTCCTGTGCTTAACAGAGAAGATAGATGTCAGCAACCGACAAAAGAGTTGTTAGTTATTCCGCCTTTACCGCCTACAGATTTAATGTATTTGGCTGCGGTTGCAGAAGATGTAGGTTTGGAAGCTAAGATTGTGGACTATAGTCAAGGTGGGGATTTTGAAAAGGATTTAAAAGAATTTCAACCGGATTATCTTGTTGTGAATGTTGCCACTCCAACTTTTAAGAGTGATTTATCTTCACTTACTGTGGCCAAAGAAATTTGTCCTGATGTAATTACAATTGCAAAAGGTGCTGCATTTTTAACCGTAGCTTTTGATGTTATGTATTTTCAAAAGGATTTGGATCTGATTTTATTTGGAGAGCCTGAAGATACTTTAAGAGAAGTTCTTGAGGGAAAAGATTATTCAAAAATTTTGGGTCTTTATTATAGAGATGATTTGAGAGCAAAGTTTACAGGACCTCGTCCGTATATTGATGATTTGGATAAACTACCTTTTCCGGCTCGTCATTTAGTTGATAATAATATCTATAGAAGACCTGATAATAATAAAGTACAGGCGGTTATAAAAGTTTCACGCGGATGTCCTTTCCACTGTTTCTTCTGTCTTGCAACTCCAGTATCAGGAGCTAAAGTCAGAAAACGTTCTGCTGAAAATATTATTGAAGAAATACGTGAATGCGTTGAAAAATATGGCATAACTAATTTCTTATTCTGGTCTGATATTTTTAATATTGATAAAGAATGGGTAATGGATTTATGTCAAAAAATTATTGACAGTGGCTTAAAAATTACTTGGTCTGCAAATACAAGAGCAGATACTGCTGATGAAGAAATGGCTTATAAAATGTATGAGGCAGGTTGTCGTCTTGTAAGTATCGGTGTTGAAAGCGGTTCGCAAGATATGCTTGATAAAATCGGTAAAAGAATTACCCTTGATGATGTAAGGTTGACCGTAAAAATATTTAAAAAAGCTGGTATCAGAATTTATAATTATTTTGTTATCGGGCTTCCTTGGGAAGATGAAGAATCTGTTGAAGATACAATTGATTTTGCAATAGAACTGGATAGTGATTTTATTAGTTTTTATACAGCAACTCCACTGCCAGGATCTAAATTCTATGAATATGCTAAAGAAAATGGACTTATTAATTCAGATACGTCTTTTTCAAGTGCATATTTTTATCCTTCTGTAAATACTCATCATCTTTCAAAAGAAAGAGTTTTTGAACTTCATAAAAAAGCTATAAGAAGATTTTATTTAAGACCAACTTATATTTTTAGAATGCTTACAAGAATTCGTTCATTTACAGAGTTTAAAAATTATTTTAAAGCTGGGTTAGGGGTTCTATTCAGACGCTAATCGTAGTTTTTTATAAAAATATAAAAAATAAAGATTAAAAAAGCGGAGTGTTAGCTCCGCTTTTTGCTATTCTTAATCTAGTTGATTATACGTGTAAAATAAATCCACCTTTTTCAGCATTTTCCAGCTTTTCGCCTTCAATTTTCGCACGTAAGTTTTTAATGTATTTATAAACATAATCTCTTGGCAAATCCAAAAGTGATGCAAGATCTTTTGCGTATACAACTTGGTTTTTATTTTTTGCAAAGTGATCGAAAACTTTTTGTTCTCTATCTGTTAAAGCTTTTTTGAATACTACTCTTACTTCTTCTCTTAAAGAATCAGACTCAATTTCAGCTTTTATTGTTTTTGCTTTTGTAGCTTTTGATGTTGTTTTTGTAGCTTTAGTTGTTTTCTTTTCTACAACTTTTTCAGTTTTAGCTTTTGTAGTTTTTACAGTTTTTGCAGATTTAGTAGTAGTTTTAGTTTCTTTTACTTTTGTAGGTTTTACTGGCTCTACATCTGCATCAATTTTTATTCTTGAAATTGAGAACGGTGAAGGTGCAATTTCCTGTTCTCTTTCATAAGCTCTTTGAGCAATAGTGCTAATTCTTTCCCCTTTAGTTTGAGTCCAAGTATCTTCTGAGGACATAACCGGTTTACCTTGCAATACAATATCAATTAAGTCATTTGTAGGCTTGGCTTCTTCAATTTTTTTCCCCAGTCTTGCAGCAAATTCTTCCAACGTAATTTTTTCTAATGAGCTTCTCCATTGCTTAATCTCTTCTTTGCTCAAGTATTCAGACATTAATAAATCTCCTTAAACTCTGTGTCTTAACCTTCAATAACTTTAATGTAGCACAAACCATGCCGAAAAAATCAAAATGTTTCATAAAGTAAATTTTTGTATTTTATTGTAACAAACCCTTGAAAAAACTGGATTTCGAGAGTTTTATTTTTATCAAATTCCCCTATTATGCAAGAATTCCGGAATCCAATAATTTTTGAACTTCATCATTCATAATTTTATGGATTTCTTGAATTGATTTTGTACCGTCAATGCTTATGAAATTATATTCTGATTTCATTGAATTATATTGTTCAAGACATTTATTTTGGTATATTTCAAAGCTGTTATAAAAGTCTGTAGAAAATCCGACATCACGACCGCTTTCATAAAAATCCAAACCTGTAGTTCCAATAATACGTTTTAATAAAATATCGACAGGCATATCGAGGTAAAATACCAAATCAGGTTCTGGTGCGTATTCATAGAGGTTTTTTACCCATTCAATATCTTGCCCTCTTACAACATCACGCGCTAGTGCGGTATAGAAGTATCTGTCTAAAAGAACAATAAAACCTGATTTTAATGCAGGGATTATTTGGTTCTCAAGTCTGTCTGCAAAATCAGCCGCATATAGTAGGCTATATGTAGTTGCGTTTAAAAGGTTTCGTTCTTTAGCATCGTCAATAACATTTGCGATAAGTCTTGAAGTTTTCCATTCTGATACCATAACTCCATAAGATTTATCTTGAATAGAGCGTTTCAAAAGTTCCAGTTGTGTAGATTTTCCCGAACCGTCAGTACCTTCTATTACGATTAAAAGTCCTTCATATCCGTTTTTTGTTTTATGTTTCATCTCTACACCTCAATCCCTTTTTCGCGGAGAACTTCTTTTAATAATTCTCTGATTTTAACTTGTTTTGAATGAATTGAATCATTGGCATCAAGTTTAATTAATCCGAATTCTTTAACCATTTTTTTGTATTCATTTATGACTCTGCCTTGGAAAATCATATAGCTTTCATAAGGGTCATTGCTTAGTTTTAAATCCATACCTGCTTCATAAAATTTTGGTGTTCGATTGAAGCAAATTCTTTCTAAAGAGGTTTTTGGATCGATATCAAAATATACTGCAAGGTCTGGTTTATATGCAAAGTCGTATACCTTACGAACCCATTGAGCATCAACACCTCTTGCTACATCACGGGCGAATGCTGTATAGGCATATCTGTCGGCAAGAACGATAAATCCTGCCTTTAACGCTGGTGCAATAACTTGCTTTGCACGATCAGCAAAGTCTACAGCGTGAAGAAGGGAGAATGTTCTTGGCGATAACATATTTTTCTTTTTCGCAAGTTTTGTAGTCTGACTGATAAGTTCAGAAGAATTCCATTCTGTAAATATTACATCTTGCCCGATTGATTTTAACCAATCTCGCAAAAGTGCAAGCTGTGTAGATTTTCCTGAACCGTCAATCCCTTCTACACAAACAAGAGTTCCTTTTAAGTTATGTTTTTCAGTCAGTCTTCCCAATTTTTTCTCCTTAATTTTCTTCAAGTTGGGCTACATTAATTTTTCCGAATTTAGCAGATAAATTATCGATTAGATGTATAAAATACAACTCAGGCTCAAGGTCTCTTTGATCCAAGTCTATGATTGCTCCCCAATCAGTTCTTCCATGGTGAGCTGCAATCATTCGTGCGATTTCCTTAAATCCGTTAGTCATACATATTGCAAATCCGTATTGAGAATGTGAAAGCCATTCTTTTCTAAAGTTTTCATCATAATCAATAATTCCGGATTCCAAATCGATTGTATATTCAAAAATTTTGCCGATATCATGAAGTATGCAGGCTGCGTATATATCATCTTTATTGAATTTATAGTCGGATAAATCCATATTTATATCAGCATATTTTAAACATTCCAAAGTGTGCACCATAAGCCCGCCAATATAGTTGTGATGCATAACCTTAGCGGCTGGTGTAACTTTTATTTTATCTTTGTGTTCTGTAAAAAAGGTTGTTAGGAATGTTTTCAATTTTTCATTGTGAATTTTATCAATGTATCCGGTGAGTTCTGTGTAAACTCTTTCCTGCTCTTGTTCATTAAGTCCCATTTTAGCTTCTTTAACAAGTTCCACAGCAGATACAAGGCAGTTGTTGAATTTTTCGTTAAAGGAGGCTGATATAAGCCTTAAAAGGTTTCCGCAACGAAAAACTTTGCTGTCAATTCGATTTAGGGTCTCTTCCCATAAAATACAGTTCAAAATGGAGTCATCTTCAGTATTTTTAAGTTGAAGTTTACCCATTTTGGTCCCAGCTTTAGTATCACCTATTGAAAATATTACTACTTCATAAATTGATTCAGTATCAAATGACATTTTTAATTCCTATTCTTATCAATAATTTTATTTTTGTTGCCCCATACAAATGATGAACGAATTTCTTCACCGACTTTTTCTATTAAATGGTCAGCATTTTCTTTTCTAAGTTCATTAAACTTATGACAGCCAGACTCCATTTCGTTAAGAAATTCGTTTGCAAATGCTCCGCTTTGAATATCGGCTAAAAGATCTTTCATTGCTTGTCTTGATTGTTCTCCGATAACTCTAGGACCTCTTGTCATATCGCCATATTCTGCTGTGTTAGAAATTGAATATCTCATATCAGCAAGTCCACCTTGATTTATTAAATCAACTAAAAGTTTCATTTCGTGTAAAACTTCAAAGTAAGCCATATAAGGTGAATAACCTGCATCGACTAAAGTTTCAAATCCGGCTTTTATAAGTGCTGATACTCCGCCGCAAATTACAGCCTGTTCTCCAAAAAGGTCAGTTTCAGTTTCTTCTTTGAATGTTGTTTCAATAATTCCCGCACGACCTGCACCAATTGCAGAAGCGTAGGATAGAGCAACTTCTTTTGAATCCCCTGAAGGGTCTTGATATACTGCAATTAATGATGGAACGCCTTTGCCTTCCAAATATTCACTTCTCACCGTATGTCCAGGGCCTTTTGGCGCAACCATTATGACGTTGACGTCATCAGGTGCTACTATTTTTTTGTAGTGAATATTAAATCCGTGAGAGAACATCAAATATTGTCCAGCTCTTAAATATGGTTTAATTTGTTCTTCATAAACTTTTGCTTGAATTTCATCAGGTATAAGTATTTGGACTATATCTGCAAATTTAACGGCATCTTCAATTGACATTGTGCGAAATCCGTATTCAGTAGCTTTTTTTTCGGAATTTCCGCCTGTGCGAAGCCCCAAGATTACGTCACATCCGCTATCTTTTAAATTTGTTGATTGGCCGTATCCTTGAGAACCAAATCCAATTATTGCAATTGTCTTATGCTTAATTAAATTTTTATCAATATCTTTATCAAGATATATTTTAAGACTGTCCATATTTAACCCTTCTTTCAGTTTATACTCCGTCACCTGATTTTAGCACAAATGATAAAAAGATTTCAACCAAAACGCAATTTTTAGGAGTAAAAATACTTTATAATAATAAGGTTAGGTAATATAGGTGTTATGTTATGTTAGAACCTTTAGGTTATGGAAATTTTTATCAAAATTATTATACACCATATTTTTGTGGGGATGTGAATAATTATTCGGCTAATCAGTATTCAGGATATCAAACAAAACCTCAATATGATACTGTTGAATTATCTAATAAACAGGAAGAACCTAAAAAAGAACTTTCAAAAACTGCAAAAGTAGGTATATTCTCTTTACTTGCGTTAGGGGCTGCTATTGCAGGAGATTACATTTTTGCTAAAGGAAAACATGTTAACGCAATTTTAAAAACAATAAAGAGCGAATCAAAACCTTTAAAAGACGCTGCCGAAAATGCTGCAGACGATTTGAATAAATCTAAAAAGTCAGGCTCTACTATTGCATCTGGCAAGGCAGAATCTACAGTAAGTTCAACTAATAATAATTCAAAGCCTCAACAGAATACTAATTCAAATGTACCTAAAGCAGAAGAACCATCTCAAAAGCTGGATACAAATTCTTCAAAAGTAGAAACGAAGACAGAAACTAAAAATAATAATTCAAAAACAGCTGTGGATGAAAATCCTAAGACTAAAGATGAGCCCAAAACCGTAAATAAAAATGATGAGAGTGCAAAAGCTCTAAAAGAGGCGGAAGCAAAGGCAACAGAAGCAGCTAAGAAAAAGGCTGATGCCGAAGCTGCTCGACTTGCCAAAAAACAGGCAGAATTTGAACGAGCTCTGGATTTCTCAAAAAAATATGTTGATGATCATATGACAGAGCTTGATAAAGTTATGCTTGATAAAGACGGTAAACTTCACAAAGGCTTTGTTGAATCTGCAGGAACTGTTTCTCTTGATGATTTAATTAAGCCGTATAACGGTAAAGTAGAATATTTCTATCACGCAACAACTCCTGAAGCAAAAGCAAGTATTCTTAAAGAAGGTTTTAATCCGAGAATCGCTCCAAAACACGGACATTTAGACGGTGTTGGCGGAACATATTTTTCTGTTGCAAAAGACCCTGATTATGGAAGTGCTGTTATAAAAGCTAAATTTAACGGCAAGATTGCAGAAGTTGATACAAATCTGTTAGATGATATCAAATGTGGTAATAATATGAGAATGTATAAACATTTAACTTCAAAAGGTGTTTCTGAACAAGAGGCTGCAGATTATGGCGAAGCGGTTATCAGAGAATATTTACAACGAAAAATCTTTGAAAAAGGTTATCAAGGTATAATAGGCAGTGGACAATCTTATACTGCAGGATGTAAATATTTTGCAGCTCTTGATCCGAAATTAATTCAAATTATTGAATAGTCAAAAAACGGAGGTTTCTGCCTCCGTTTTTTTATTTTATATAGTTGTAGGGTTTTGTTCTCACATATTTTAATTCGTATCCCAAAATTTCACCAATCAATTTTGCTTCTTCAAATTTTAATGTTCCTCTAAGTAGTTTTTGTGAAATATTTGATTGCGAATAAAACTTCCCTGTTTTCGTTGTCATTTCTTTGGCAAGCTGGGTTATGGATACATCATTTTCTGCAAGAATTGTTTTTATATCAGTTCTTATACTCATTTTTATTCTCTTTTATAAATATATTGACATGTTTTTAGTCAAATAGTAAAATTCATGACTATAAAGGAATGGATAAAGCTATATAATTATAAAAAGTTTAATATTTTTTAATAAAGGAGATCGATATGTTTATGAAAAAGGCATTTACATTAGCTGAAGTATTAGTAACACTTGGCATAATCGGAATAGTTGCCGCAATGACTCTACCGGAAATTATTCAAGATTACAGAGAAAAAGAGACAGTGACCCGTGTGAAAAAGTTTTATAGTGTGTTTTCTCAAGCTTATACTCAGGCTGTACTTGAAAATGGAACGATTGATACGTGGGGACTTACTGATTCCTCTCGTACTCAAGATGATGATGGTAATGATATTCATTCAGATGAGTCTGTGGAAAATTATGATAAATTTTTTCAAATTATAAAACCATACTTAAAAAATATTGAATATAAGAAAATTAATGCAAATGTTAATGATAAGACAAGAGGTTATGTAATGCCTGATGGAAATTCTATTATTTCGATGTGGTTGCTGCCTTCCGAATGTACTTCTGATGATGCTTATTGCGGGGACTTTTATTTATTAACTGATAATAAATATTATTCAAATAAAGAAAAACGTGAAAAACTAACTTTTGCATTTGTTATTCGGAAACATAGAATTGAACCTTTTGGTACCGATAATAATACATTTAAAAATTACTGCTTAAACGGCTCAAATTATTCTCGATGCACAGGATGGGTTATCGTTAATGGCAATATGGATTATCTCCATTGTGCTGATTTGGATTACAATACGAAAACTAAATGCAGTAAATAATATTATCTTTAAATTTTGTTACAATCTATTTTAAATTTTAAAGTTTTCATATGAATTATCCGATACAAAATATGTAATCAGTGAACTCAAGGAGAATTTTATATATGTTAAAAAAGATTGTATCACCTTCGTGTAATGTATGCGACAGTGTGGAATTTATATTAAGAGGAGCGAGAAAACGCCGTAATATGGCGATTACTACTGCAAAAAGCGTTAATGCTGATGCAGGAATTAAAACAGGACTTGCAGCTGTTAAGTAAGTGTACTGCAAGCATAAGATAAGAGAGCTTTATAATAAAAGATCGGTTGATAAAACCGGTCTTTTTTATTATATTGCAATATTTTATACGCTTTTGTTATAATAATCATAAGAGGGAGTATTACATGGGGAATAAGGATAGGGATAAAGTAGCTGTTATTATTGGGGCAGGACCAGCCGGTTTAAGCGCCGCTTATTATTTATTAAAAGAAACAGATGATATAAAACCTGTTATCTTAGAAGAATTAGATTGTGTTGGCGGGATATCAAGAACTGTCCATTATAACGGTAATGGTATTGATTTAGGAGGTCATAGATTATTTTCTAAAAATCAGCAGATTTTGGATTTCTGGGAAGAAATTCTCCCTCTGCAAGGAAAACCTCCTATTGATGATAAAATCTTACATAGAGAAATTACAGTATCTCCGAATGGTCCAGATCCGGATGAAACTGACAGAGTTATGCTTAAGCGTAGAAGGGTTTCAAGGATTTTTTATTTGAGGAAATTTTTTGATTATCCTATTAGTTTAAAGGCTTCTACTATTTTAAATATGGGTCTTGGTAGAACATTTAAGGCAGGCATGAGTTATTTGAAATCTTGTGTGCATAAAGTTCCAGAAAAGACTCTTGAAGATTTTATGATTAATCGTTTTGGCGAAACTTTGTACCGTATGTTTTTTGAAAAATATACGCAGAAAGTATGGGGACTTCATCCTTCTGAAATTTCAAAAGAATGGGGTGAACAAAGAATTAAGGGGTTGTCATTATCGAAAGCTATTTTAAATGCGATACTTTCTCCTTTTAAATTGATTTCCAACAAAGAAAAAGAAACTTCTTTGATTGAAGAATATTATTATCCAAAATTTGGCTGTGGACAGGTTTGGGAGTTTATGGCTGATGAAATCGTTAAAATGGGTGGAGAAATTCATTTTAATACAAAGGTTATTGATTTTGATTTAGAAGGCAATAAAATCTTAGCTGTCAATACTCTTATAAATGGTAGCAATGCTGAAAAATTTAAGGGTAATTTTTATATATCTTCAATGCCGGTAAAAGATTTAGTTTTAGGATTTGGGGATTGTGTTCCTCACAATGTTTCTGAAATTGCAAAAGATTTACCATATAGGGATTATATTTTGACAGGTTTTTACTGTAATAAGATAAATCTAAAAAATAATACGAAAATTCCGACACTTAATAATATTTGTCCTGATAGTTGGATTTATATTCAAGAGGATGATATCACAGCCGGTCGTTTACAGATTATGAATAATTGGTCGCCATATTTAGTAAAAGATTTTAAAAATAAAGTTTTCATCAGCCTTGAGTATTTCTGTAATGAAGGCGATGACTTGTGGAATAAGTCTGAAGCAGATATGACTGCTTTTGGGCTATCTGAACTTGAAAAGTTAGGTATTGTAAAGGCTGAAGATGTTATTGAATCTGTAAGAGTAAAAGTTAAAAAGGCTTACCCTGCTTATTTTGGAGCTTATAATCAGTTTGACATTGTAAAAGATTATCTTAACAGTATAGATAATTTATATTGTATCGGCAGGAACGGACAACATAAGTATAATAATATGGATCATTCAATGTTAAGTGGTATTGAAGCTGTTAATGTTATTCGAGATAACTTGTCAAAAGATATTTTATGGAAAGTAAATACGGAAAAGGAATATCATGAAGTCAAAAGATAATGCTTGGTTTTGGGTTGTAATTGTTTTATACACTCTCATTACGTTTTTGCGTTTAATAAATCACCAGCCTTGGTTTGATGAGGCTCATGCATGGAGTATTGCTCAAGAATTAAGTTTGTTTGATGTATTTAACTTAATGGCTTTTGAGGGTCATACTTTTATTTGGTATTTATTGTTAATGCCGTTTGCTAAGACTAATTTCTTTTATCCTTGGCCTATGTTGATAATGAATTATCTTTTTGCTTTCGTGAGTGTTGTTTTATTGTGGAAAAAAGCTCCTTTTAGTAATATAACAAAGACTCTTGTAACTTTTTCATTTCCATTTTTCGCATGTCTTCCTATTTTAGCAAGGTGTTATTCAATTGGTGTTATGCTATTGTTTTTGCTTGCTATTTTGTATGAAAAACGTCTGAAATATCCTTTAATATATTCAACGCTGATTATTTTGTGTGCAAATACAAGTGTGATGGCTATTTTAGGTGCGGCAGCTTTTGGGTTTATTTTTGCTTACGACTTAATTAGAGAATCTTTAAAAGATAATATTTCAAAAAAAGATTTTATTTTAAGTTTTGTGATTATGGCATTTGGAGCTGTTTTAATTTTATGGCAACTTGGTTTTACATCAAAGCTGTTGACTTCTGAATCCGGAGATTTTGTGAGCAAATTTTTAGGATTTTTATTCGGGGACTTTATTGTATTAAATTGGATATCGTTATTTTCATTTATTTTAGGGATTTTAGCGGTTGGAACTGTAATCGCTATTTCCAAAAATATTAAAAGTATTTTCTTTTATATATTTACTATTGGTGGTTTAATTGCTATATTTTTAACAGTATACGCAGGGTGGCCTCATCATTTTATATTTTTATATATTTATACATTATTGTCGGGATGGTTTTTCCTCAAAAATAAAAAACGCTCTCGTGTAATAGATATAGCTATTGCAATTATGTTTGCTTCTTTGATTTTTAATGATAAAAGTTTTGATATCATTTACTTTAATTCAAGATCTATGGATATTGCAAAATTTATTATAAATGATGAAAATCTTCGTAATTCAAGAATTATTTTATATGAAGCTCCTTCAAAATCAACACTTCCTGTTCTACAGGCTAATAATGTTGATGTATGGGATTATTGTAGTGGTGCTCCTGCAAATTCAAGTATAATAATGAATATATCTACACCATTATGTACAATGAAAGATAGAGTTTATTTGACTCCATATATTGAAAAAGTTTTGTCAAAAGATAAAATCAATTATTCTGTTATCGGAATGCCGGAAGATAGACCGTTTGAACATGTTTTTATGGTAAAACAAGGCAATAAAAGAGTTATATTTGAATTTGATCGTAGAATAAAAAATAGCGGGTATTTATTATATAAAACTTCAGTTTTTAGTAATTAGATATTCCAAGGCTTAACTAAAAATTTAATAGCTTTGCCTTCAATGTGTTGTTGCATAGCCCATTCGATTTTATCAAGTCCTATAGTGTCAGTAATTAGCTTTTCAACTTCAACATCTCCTGATGCGATGTAATCAAGTGCCATTCTAAAATATTTAGGCGTATGATGGAATACGCTCATAAGTTTTATATCGCCATAATGCATTTTTGTAGTATCAAAAGTTACGGTAGATCCGGATTTACAGCCACCAAAGAAATGAACTGTACCGCCAGGTCTTACGCAGTCAAAAATCCTTTCCCAAATCTCAGGTAATCCAACGCATTCTACTGCAACATCTAGACCTTTACCTTCATCAGAAAAACTTTTAAATATCTTTTCAGGATTTGGATATTTATTCAAATCAACAATTTCATCAGCAAGTGAAAATTCTTCCGCCATTTTTAATTTTAATGGATTTCTTCCTGCTGCAATAACTTTTGCTCCTTTTAGTTTTGCCAAGCGGGCAAACATTAGACCTATAGGTCCAATACCAATTATACCAACGGTCTGTCCAGGTTTAATATCTGTACGTTCAACCCCGTGTACAACGTTTGCTAAAGGTTCACAAAATGCAGCTTTGTCGAAACTTAAATTGTCTGGTAAGACTAGCATATTTTTTTCAACAATTCTGGCAGGAACTGTTATATATTCTGCATAAGCTCCATTTAGCAGGTTAAGGTTTTCACAAAGATTATATTCTTCGTGCCTACAATAAAAACATTTTCCGCATGGTGCAGAATTTGCAGCGACAACTCTATCGCCAACTTTTACATTTTCAACTCCACGGCCTACTTTATCTACAATTCCTGCAAATTCGTGTCCGAAGCCGGAAGGAATGTTCTTTATTAAAACGGGATGGCCACGTCTGAATGTTTTTACGTCAGTTCCGCAAGTGAGTGCAGACATAACTTTTACAACTACTTCACCTTCTTCAGGTGGTTTTACCATAACATTTTCCAGCTTTATATTTTGTGGTCCGTAGTATTGAATTGCTCTCATTATTAATCCTTAATTTTTATGTAAGCTTTCATAATCTTATTGCTAATTGTATCATCAAAAGCTTTTTGTATATCATTTAATTGATAAATAGTTGAAATATTCTTAACAATTACTTTCCCATTATGTAATAGTTCTAAGGAATCTTTTAAATCCTTAGGAGAAGGGGAATAGCTTCCAAGGATGGTAAGCTCTCTATAGTAAATTTCATTATTTCCATAGCCAGTATTTTTAGGTGTACTTGAAAATACAAGTATTGTACCACCGCTTCTGACATTTTTTAATGCAACTTCAATTGCCTTGTCAGCTCCGGATGTCATAAATATTGCATCAAATTCCTGATTATTCGCTAACTCTCTTGAATCTACTGCTTTGATTCCTAAATTATTTAGAAAATCAATTCTTTCAGCTAATAAATCACATCCTGTAACTTCCATTCCAAAAGCTTTTAACGCTTGTGACATTAGAATTCCGATAGATCCAAGTCCTACAACAAGTACTGTTGATTTTTCCATTAAGTTAGCTCGTTTTACCGCTCTTACGCAACATCCTAGAGGTTCATAAAAAGAAGCTTCAATCTCTGTTAAGTTTGTGGGAATTAAATGAGCTACATTTTGCAAATGTTCTTCAGAAAGATAAACATATTCGCTAAACCCGCCTGGTTTTATATTTGTACTTTTGAAATGTTCGCACATAGAGACGTTCCCGTGCTTGCAGTAATTACATTTTCCGCAAGGGATGTGGTGGGATGTCACGATTTTGTCTCCGACTTTAAAATTTGTATCAGAATTTATTTCTTTTATTTGTGCAACAATTTCGTGTCCTAGTACGGTACCATTTCCGGATATGTGCTCTCTAAATTTTACGATATCCGAACCGCATAAGCCACTGCCTAAAACTTTTACAATTGCGCCTTTGCGTCCTAATAATTCTATATCATCGCTATTTTTTACTGTTATTTTATCGTTATCAATTACTGCTATTTTCATACTTCGCCCTCAGAAAAAATTTTATCATAAACCTTGCGAACGTGCAAAAAAAAATATATAATATAAATATGACGTGCATCAGAAGATTAAGTTGTCTTGATATAAAAAAAATCAGTAAAATGATAGAATATCTTGACAATAATGAGAATGATAAATTTACGGGAGATTTGCGTAATGAGGCCTTTTCAAGGCTACATACTCTTTTACCGCTGAAATATAAATTTCTTCCTGAGTCTTATGTTTTGACTGAGGATAAGGAAATTTTAGGCTTAATTACTATTGTGCCTACAATGGGTAATCCTTATAAAATTAATATTTCAAGGTTGATTTTTGGAAATAATTATTATGATGCAGGTAAACAACTTGTTGAATTTGTAATAGCAAGATATGGGTCAAAAGGTGCTACCTCTTTTTGTGTGACTGTTGATGAGTCTCATGATGAATTGTTGCAGTTGTTTACTCAAGGATGCGGTTTTAGGCATTGTGCGAGCGAATGTTTGTGGAAGATTGATAATTTGAATTTTGAAAATGTCCATCCGGCAACATTTAGACCTTGTCAAAACTCTGATGCAAAACAAGTTAGCAGATTGTTTAACAGTGAATTAAAAAGTCTTTTTAGACCTTCTTTAGAACGTGATAAAAACGAATATAAAGAACCGTTTTTTGAAGGTTTAACTAACTTTTATAAAAATCGTTATGTATTAGAAGAGCCTCAAAAAAAGAGGATTATTGCTTATCTTTCTATCACGACTTCTGATAATTTAAACTTTATAATAGATATTTCAACAAATGAAGGATATAATCTCTCTTATGATGAAATTCTATATTTTGCATTAAAGGAAATTGCAAGTCGAAAATCTTCTTTTTATGCCTTCGTAAAGCAAAAAACTTATACAAAAACTTCTGACAAATTTGGAGAATATTTGAACTCAAGAGGCTTTAATCTTATTCAAACTCAACATGTTTTGATTAAAGATTTTTATAAACCGATAATGCACTCAGAGAATGTTCTGCAAGTATTTTTGTTTGGTAATAATAGAGTTTCAGCTAACTAGAGTTGTCATTGTATAAAATCTTTAATAAAAAAACTCCCGATTAAATAATCGAGAGTTTTTTATTTATTGTTTTGAAAACTTATACAGCATAAACGCTAACTTGTTTTCTATCACGTCTGTGAGATTCAAATTGAACTTTACCGTCGATAAGAGCAAATAAAGTATCATCAGAACCGATACCTACGTTGTTTCCAGGGTGAACTTTAGTTCCACGTTGGCGAACTAAAATGTTTCCAGCTTTAACGATTTCTCCGCCGAATTTTTTAACGCCTAAACGCTTCGCTTCGGAGTCACGACCGTTACGGGTAGATCCCATACCTTTCTTATGTGCCATTTTTCATTTCTCCTTGTAATTTTGTATCACTTACCGATTTCTCGGTTTTATCAGTTTTCGGGATGTAATCCCTCCTACCTTTTTGAAGCTTATGCTTCAGCGTTTTCTGTAGTTTCAGCAGCTTTTTTCTGAGCAGAAGTTCTGATTTTGTTAATCATTACTCTTGTAAAGCCTTGTCTGTGACCTTGTTTTTTTCTGTAACCTTTTTTAGGTCTTTGTTTGAAAACGATAACTTTTTTAGCTTTGTCGTGAGCCAAAACTGTACCTTCTGCAGATGCGCCTTCAACGTAAGGCTGACCTACTTTAGATTTTTTACCGTTTACTATCATGATGATTTTGTCAAAAACAACTTTACTGTCTTTTTCTGCATCAAGTAATTCAACGTCAATATAACGTCCTTCTTCAACGGGGTATTGTTTTCCACCGGTTTCTACAATTGCGTACATTTGTCTTTCCTTTCAATTGTCGGGTCTCGTAGTGGGCTTTTTGTATTAACCCAGCTTTATTAACGATTTACCCATAGTAATACGTATTGATATTATCTTCCGCTCAAACCCTTATGTCAAGTAGTATTAATATTTATTAACTTTTTACTCTTATAATTTTTTTGAAGTATCATGAAAATATGATGTTTAATTTAGATGAAATTTTGAAGGCTACGGGAGCTGAATTAATAAAGAATTCCTCGAAAAGTGATGATTACTCAATATCGACAGATACAAGGACTATCAAGGCAGGCGAACTTTATTTACCTTTAAAAGGGGCGAGCTTTGATGGTGAAAATTTCCTTGCTAATGCTATTGAGGCAGGTGCTTGCGGTTGTTTTATTACACGTGATGTTTATCCTGAAGATGCTGAAATTGTGCTAAAAGTAGAGGATACTTTAAGTGCATATTTGAAATTAGCTAATTTTTACCGTAATAAAAAAAATCCGATTGTTATTGCTATTACAGGAAGTTCTGGAAAGACTACAACTAAGGAAATAATTAATTCAGTTGTTAGCGCAAAATTTAGAGCTCATAAAACTTTTTCAAATCACAATAATGAAATAGGTTTTTGCCAGACCATTCTTTCAATGCCTGATGATTGTGAAGTTTTAATTATCGAGATGGGAATGCGTGGTTTTGGAGAAATTGAGCTTTTGTCTCGCTATGCAGAACCTGATTTCGCTGTAATTACAAATGCCGGATCAGCTCATATCGGGCGTTTAGGTAGTTTGGATAATATTGCAAAAGCTAAATCAGAAATAGTTTCTCATTTAAAGAATAGTGGAACTTTTATATCTCAAAATAATGAAAGAATTAAAAAGTTTGTAAAATTTGAGGGTGAGAAAATATATTATTCACTTGCAGATGTTGATGTAGTTGAGCGACGTCAAGGATATTCTAAATTTATTTATCAAAATAAAGAATATGAATTGAATGTTGAAGGTGATTACAATGTTGAGAATGCACTTTCTGCTATAAATCTCGGATATAAGCTTGGAATGACTTATGAAGAAATTCATAGTGGGCTTTTAGCTTACAAACCTATCGAAAAACGCTGGGAAGCTCAGAATGTAGCTGGTTATAATATTATTAATGATAGTTATAATGCAAACCCTGAATCTATGAAGGCTTCAGTTTCAACATTTGTAAGGTTATATAAAAATCCTGTTGTAATTCTTGGCGATATGGGAGAGTTAGGTGATTCTGAAGTTGAGCTTCATCGCGGTGTAGGTGAATATCTTGCCGAAGTTTCTCCGAAAAATACTAAATACTTGTGTGTAGGACATCTTGCTAAGAATATTGGTATTCCTCTTGTCGATGCAGGATTTAATGTAAAGAATTTTGAAAATAATGATGAAGTTTCTAAATATTTGCTTGCGAATATTGATGCAGGGAATACAATATTTTTAAAGGCTTCAAGAAGTATGAAATTTGAAGAAATAATTGAAAAGATTAAGGGAGAAGTGAAAATATGATAATGCTGGCGGTGGCATTTTTGCTATCAATGATTTTATGTTTGTTGTTTGGTGTACCATATATTGATTTTTTGAAAAAGAAGATGATAGGGCAATATGTGAAAGACTGTGCGCCTGAGGCTCACGCTCAAAAACAAGGAACTCCGACGACAGGTGGTGTGTTTATAATTTTAGCAATTATAGTTGCATCTATTATTGCTTTGTTATTAGCACAAAGATTTACTACTGAAGCTATTATGGTATTAATCACTCTTTTATTCTATACCTTTGCGGGATTTCAGGATGATTATTTAAAAATAAAAGGAAAAGCTAACGATGGGCTTTCTGCAAAGGGTAAACTTTTAAGACAAATTGCAATTGCTTTATTACCAACAATTTATGTTATGATGACGTATTCTCACGGTACTGAAGTGACAATTGGGTCTTATGTTTTGAATTTGAAATGGCTATATCCTGTATTTGCAGTTTTTGTAATTACCGGAGCTTCAAATGCTTATAATTTAACTGATGGTTTGGATGGGCTTGCCGCTTCTACAGGTATATTCGCATTTGCTGCAGCTGCATTAATCGCGTTATTCAGTGGACATCCTGAAGTTGCTATTATTTCTGCTACTGTTGCTGGAGCTTTGTTTGGATTTTTAAAATATAATAAGCCTAAAGCACAAGTTTTTATGGGTGATACAGGTTCACTTGCAATTGGTGGACTTTTGGGAACTTTGGCTGTTGTAAGTAAGTTTGAATTCTTGTTAATCTTTTTAGGTGGAGTTTTTGTTATGGAAACTTTATCTGTAATAATTCAAGTGACAAGTTTTAAGACCACCGGTAAAAGAGTTTTTAAAATGTCTCCTATACATCACCACTTTGAATTATGTGGTTGGAGCGAGAAAAAGATAGTTGCTGTATTTGCCCTAGTTTCAGCTTTGCTATCTTTGATTGCATTAGTATTGTTTTATTTAACCTCAAGAGGTGTTATATAGTATGTTAACAAATTGGTTTGATAGAAAAGTTTTAGTATTAGGTTTTTCAAAGAGCGGCATAGCTGCTGCTAAATATCTTAACCGCCACGGTGCAGATGTTTATATTACTGAATATAGAGAACAAAAACCTGAAGATCTTGAGAATTTAAATGAATTAGCTCAACTTGGTATAAAAGTTGAATTCGGTGGACATAGTGATGAATTTATAAACGATTCGTATTTGGCTGTTACAAGTCCAGGGATTCCTCCGCATAGTGAAATTATGCAAAAACTAAATTCTCTAAAAATTAAAGTTATTTCAGAAGTAGAACTTGCAGCATCTCAAACGGGAAAACCTTTTATTGCAATTACAGGAACTAATGGAAAGACTACAACGACTGCGTTAACCGCTCATATTTTGAGTAGTGAATATAAAGCTGAGCCTTGCGGCAATTACGGGAAACCACCTTGTGATTTAATTGATGATGATTCAATAGATTATTTTGTATGTGAGTGTAGTTCATTCCAGTTGGAGTATTCAAATTCTTTCCAACCTCAAATTTCGTTGTGGACAAATTTCACTCCTGACCATATTGATTGGCACAAAGGTTTAGAGAATTATTTCAATGCAAAAGCTAAAATATTTAAATATCCACAAGCGCCTGCATTCTCAGTATTGAATGCTAAGGATCCAAAATTATTAGAGTTTGCTAAAGTTGCGGATGGCGAAATATTTATGTTCGGAGATGAAGTTGGTGAAAATTGTTGTTATGTGAAAAATGATGCAATTTTCTATAAAAGAAATGGTAAGGAAGAACATATAATTGATTTAAAAGATACTCCATTAATTGGGGAACATAATTATCAAAATGTTGAGTGCTCAGTTATTTGTGCTAAATTGGAAGGTATTTCTAATGAGCATATAAAAGAAGCGATTATGTCTTTTAAGGTTCCTGAACATAGACTTGAAAAAGTTGCAGAGAAGGATGGAATTGTTTTTTATAACGATTCAAAAGCTACAAATCCTGAGGCTTCTTTAGTTGCTATTAATTCGTTTAATAACGAAAATGTTATATTAATTGCAGGTGGACGTGATAAAAATACGGATTTGAAAGAGTTTTGTGATGCCGTAAATAAACATATTTCTACAGTAGTTCTTATTGGAGAAGCTACTCAACGTTTTGAAGAAAACCTTAGAAGTAACGGCTTTGATAACATTGTAAAAGAAAATTCTATGCAGGATGCTATTGATAAATCTATATCTTTAAATCCTGATGTAGTTCTATTATCGCCGGCATGTGCAAGTTTTGACATGTTTAGCGGATATGAGGAGAGAGGAAAGGTATTCAAGGAATATGTCTTATCAAAGATTTGAAAGCAGGGATAATTCATATCAACAAAGACAGCCTATTCAGAGCATAATTGTGTCAGCTCCGGATAAAGCTTTATTGATTACTGTTGCATTTTTAGTAATCATAGGCTTTATGGCTATATTTTCGGCTTCTGCGCCAAAGTGTATTGAAGAAGGCGGAAATCCTGCTCAATTTTTGATAAAACAGATTATTTGTTTTGTAGTCGGATTTTTAGGTTTGAAATTTTTTACAAATTACGATTATAAACGACTTGCTGATTGGAATGTGATTTTTGCAGGGTCAATTCTTGTGCTTCTACTTTTAGTAGACTTTACGCCGCTTGGGGTTACTGTAAACGGAGCAAAAAGATGGATTAATATTTTAGGATTTCAACTACAGCCTTCTGAGTTTGCAAAGCCTGCTGTTGTTTTGCTTTTGGCTTCTGTTTTTAGAAAAGATGCTAACTTATTTGATCAGCAAAAATGGGTTACGGCATTTATTCCAATTATCGTAATGCTTGGTTTTATTTTTGTTCAGCCAAACTTAAGTATGGTAATTTTGCTTTTATCAACTTCGGTTGTAATGTTTTTGGCAGCTGGCGGTTCTTTAAAACTGTTTTTTAGTTGTCTTGCAATGATGCTTACAACTGTTATTATTGCCGCTACTACAATCATTAAGCCATACCAAATGCAGCGTATAAGAACTTGGAAACATCCTGAACTTGATCCTCAGGGTGCTGGGTATAATATTATTCAATCTTTAATTGCATTTGCTTCCGGGGGGTTTTCAGGTGTAGGTTATGGTGGATCTATTCAAAAGTTGTCATATCTTCCTGAATGTCATACCGACTTTATTTTTGCGATTATAGCTGAAGAAATGGGTTGGGTCGGATGTGTTCTTATTATAGGACTTTTCTGGACTCTTATTCATAGAGGTTTTCTGATTGCTGCAAGATGTCCTGATATGTATGGAAAGCTTTTGGCTGTGGGTATAACTTTCTCAATAGGATTCCAAGCTTTCTTGAATATAAGTGTAGCAAGTTCATTCTTCCCAACAACAGGTGTTCCGCTTCCGTTTATTAGTTATGGTGGATCGTCGTTAATCGTTTCATTATGTATGGTTGGAATTTTGTTGAATATATCAAAGAAAAGAATTAAAAAAATAAGGAATATTGAAAATGTCTAATAAAACGTATTTTATAACAGGTGGAGGCACCGGAGGACATATTTATCCTGCTGTCGCAGTTGCAGATGTGCTTGCTGAGCAAGGAAATAATATTTATTATGTTGGAAATCCCGAAAATCTTGAGTTCGGAATTGTCAAAAATAAAGGTTATGGCTTTTTACCGGTAGAAGTTCATGGAATGCCAAGAAAAGTCGGATTTCAGTTAATTCAATGGGCTTTCCAACTGTTTGCTGCTGTAATTATATCGTTAGGATATCTTAGTAAATATAAGCCTGATGCGGTATTTGGAACCGGAGGTTATGTTTCAGCTCCTATTTTAATTGCTTGTATTATAAAAAAAGTTCCTTATATGATGCATGATTGTGACGCTCAACCGGGATTGGTTACAAGAAAACTTGCACCTTATGCAAAAGCTGTATCTCTTGCGTTTGAGTGTGCTAAGAGTTTTGTTAATAATCCTAATTGCTATATAAATGGTAATCCTATTCGTTCAAAGTTTAAGACTCTTTTAAAACCTGAAGCCAGAAAGGCTTTGGGGCTATTGCCTAATAAACTTACTGTATGTATTATGGGTGGATCTCAAGGCGCAAGAGCTATTAATGATGCTGCTGTTGATGTTATTAAAACTTTGACGAATAAATATGACGTTCAAGTTATTTTCCAAACTGGTCGGAAGAATTTTGAGCGAGTTGTAGAACAATTGATAAAAATTTATCCTGAGTATGAATCAGATAAAAGTTTAATTGTAAGACCATATTTTGATGATATGGTTACCGTTTTAAAAGCTTCTGATATTGCGGTATCAAGAGCTGGTTCATTGAGCTTATCTGAAATTGAGGCTAGCGGTATTGCTTCGATTTTAATTCCTTATCCTCATGCTGCAGCAGATCATCAAAGAAAAAATGCAAAATATATGCTTGAGCAAGGTGCTTCATTATATGTTGAGGATCATGATATTAATGAAAAAACTTTATTGGAAAATTTAACTTTATTGATTACAGATAGAGAGAAACTTGCTAAATTGCAGGGGGCAGCTATGAAGCTTGCTAAGTATGACGGCGTTGATAAAATTGTTAAACAATTGGAAAATTTAGTTTAATAAATTTTTCAACTTGATTATGCTGTTATTTTGATTTAATTTATATTTATGAATTATACGTATAATGATGCAGTAGAGCTTTTGACCTCTCAGGGTAAATTTTATGTGAATTTAGGCCTTGAAAGAATGTCCAAGGTGTTAGATTTAATCGGTAATCCTCAAGATAATCTTGAATATATTCATGTTGCCGGAACGAATGGAAAGGGATCTGTTTGTTCGATTTTGGCTGCAGTCTTGGAAGAGGCCGGTAAAAAGGTCGGATTATATACGTCTCCACATATTTTTGATTATACAGAAAGAATAAAAGTTAACGGATTTGACATTTCATATTCTGATTTTGCAAGGCTTGTTTTTTATATTTGTGATATTGCTGATAAAAATGATATTCATTTGACCGAGTTTGAAATTCTTACTGCGGTTATGTTCAAATATTTCGATGAACAAAAAGTTGATGTTGTTGTATTGGAAACAGGATTGGGTGGAAGATTTGATGCTACAAATGTTATAAAGAAAAATCTTTGTGCAATTATTACTCATATTGATCTTGACCATACTGAACGACTTGGTAATACGAAGGATAAAATAGCTTTTGAAAAAGCTGGTATTATAAAAAAAGGCTGTCCGGTAGTTACATGTGAAGGGTATGAGGCTATAAAAGACAAGGCTGATGAAAATGAGTCTTTGTTGTTAATGGTCGCACCTTTTGAAGATACTCAGAATTTGAGTTTAAAAGGCGTTTATCAGCAGGAAAATTTGTCACTGGCTCTTGCTGCAATAAGATTGGTTTTTCCTGAAATTTCAGAGGCTACTATTCAGCTTGGGCTTACCAATGTCAAACATCCTTGTAGATTTCAATTTATAAAAGAGCATAATCTTATTATAGATGGGTCACATAATCCAAATGGATCTATGGCATTAAAGGAAAGTTTGGATTTTTACTTCCCGAATATGAAACGTCGGTTTGTGTTTGGGTGTTTGAAAAATAAAGATTATAAAAAGATGATGAATATCCTTTTTGAGCGTAATGATGAAGTTTATTTAAACCATTTTTCATATCCAAACTCTGCAACTATAGAAGAGCTTAGAGAGGCTTGTCCTATTGAATCAAAAGTATTTGAATCATTTGAAAATTTGCCGAAAGTTGACAATACTCTTACTATAGTTTGTGGATCTTTTTATATGTTAAAAGAGGTTATTCCTCTTTCTCTCCTTGGTTAATCATTTCTGAAATAATATTGTTTAATTTTGCTGGAGTGAAGTTTGTACAAGTATTCCAGATTAATGTATTTTTAGGTTCACCAAGTGATGGTGCTGGATAGTCGCTTGTACAGATACCTTTTAGCATATTTGTAGATCCGTCGACACAAGGTTTGTAATATGAGCAACAACTGCATATTCTAAGGATAAATCCGTAATCATCCAACTTCATTTTTAGTTCTTGCAATGCGTCTATCATTCTTATATGGCTTGAGGTTGTGAATTTTTTATTCTTGAATATGAATCTGATTTTGCAAAGCCCTTTTTCTGAAATGAATTCAAGTTTGCAGTTCAAATCTTTGTTTCCGGCTGTAACAACAACATCGACAACCATTTTTTCAGTGTCTTTTGGTAAATCTTCAACACCTTTTATTTTATTTTTTATCATTCTGATAAGTGGGAAGTTGTTAATCAAATGACAAAGTGAATAAAGTGGATAAAGTGATAAGTATCCTATTTCTTTAATTGTTAATTTTGCATTGATTAAACTTAGACCAAATGCGATAATCAAAGTTATGAAACTTACAAGGACAATTTTAAAATCTACCATAAAATGATAGTATAGCGAGTGTTTTAAGATAATTGCATAGCCAATCATTAAAAACCAAATATTAGGATATATTAGTGATATTGCGTGTTCTGTAAAAACGAAATTCTTACTGAATAACTCTGGTATACAATTTTTGAATAAATCTAATCTTTTGGATAACCTTGGCTTTCTGAACATATAATTTGTTGTGTCTACGATTGTTTGAATATTTGGGTTATATGTACATTTACAGTTTATTTTAGAAAGCAAAAGACTGTATTTAAGCTCGCTGTCAATATCTTTAAAATCTACATCACCAATTTGTTTTACGATTTCCTGTTTTATTATAAAAACTCCGGAATCAGCTTGCGCAGCAAGACCAAATAGAGAACGAGCTTTTCTCATAAAGTTCATATGATATTTTTGGTAAGCTGCTTTAATTCTATCAATTGGTCCGAGGTTTCTCAAGTCTATAATTGTTTCACCGCTTATTACGTGTGCGTTTGTTAGTGCAGAATTTACGGTAGAAAGAAAATCTGATGCAATGCTTCTATCTGCATCAATAAATACGTATGAATCGATTAGATCATCGTGAGAAAGTTGTTCTAATAAAATTGAAATTGCTTGATCTTTACCGATAGTTCCAACCCCTTTTACGTCAATTACATGAATAAAATTGTCGTTTACAAACAATTCTTGAGAGCCGTCTGTGCAGTTGTCCAAAATCGCAAAGACTCTGAAATTGTTTATAGGGTAATCTTGAGATTTAATTTCTCTGATTAAGTTTGCTAATGTTTTTTTGTTGTTGTGGGCGTATATAACAACTGCAAGATTATCCTTTTCTTCATATTGAGAATATCTTTTTTCTCTTGCAAATTTTTTATCGCTAAGATTTCTTAAAGATAGTCCTAAAAAGTACAGTGTATATAGTGCTACAAAAATATATAATATATCCAGTATTAATTCCATTTTCACATCTCCCTTATTCTAATATTTTATAAAAAATATAGAAAAATGACTAGAAATGTTAATAATTGTATAGCCTTGGACTATTCGCTCTGGATAGAAAGATTCATGAGTTCTATATCATCATAGTCAACGTAAGCATGTTGAGTAAGATTTTTACCTGTCTGGATTGTTACTTCATTAGTGTTATCTGCACGAATTAAGTTATTGGGTAATTTTATTTTTTGATTGTCTCCGTTTAGTTGTATCTCTGCAATTTTAGTACCATTGAAGTATACTTCAGGTGGGCTGGAAAAAGAATTCCTAACTGAATTTTGTCCCATCGAACGAGCCATTGCTGTATCAATACCAATTATTGATCCGATTACAAGATAGTTATTTAAATTTAGTGTATTTGCGCTCATTTTAAATGTTTTTGTATAAAATGGACCTATGGCTTTGAGCTTAAATTGATCTGAGTTCGCAGAGCCAGCTGAAAAGTTATTGTCGCCAAGATGAAGCATAGCAGATTCAATGACAACTTCACGTCCGTTACTTTTTTGAATTCCAAGTATCATAGGTCTTGCTGCAATATGTTCATCTATTGTTAGAGAAAATGGTTTGTAGCCATCTTTTTTGACCGACATAATTGTGTTTCCGCTGAAGTTTGCATTCAAGTTAAAATTGCCGTTCTCATCAGATTTAGTGGAATAATTTTGTTTTGGCAAGCTAATTTGTGCCCCAGAAATAGGTGCATTGGTATTAGCATCAACAACTTTATTTCCGAGGCCCACTGTTGAAACTCCCCCTGTAAGGGCATCCGCGTTAGCGGCAGAGATCCCAAGTAGCATTGCAAGACTAAATATCAGTATTTTTTTCATAAACCCTCTTCGTTTTACAGATAAATATTAAAGCGTAATTTTGGTTATAAAAATATCCGATATTTTAATTTATAAGTATATTATTATTAAAGTAAAGATTTGAATAAATTTTTGAAAAATAGATCATTAAAAATACAAAGCTATTGAAATTTATTTTGTTTTTGATAAGATAATCTTACGGACGAAAGTTCATGTACTTCGAAATATGCCGAAGTGATGAAATTGGTAGACGTGCCAGACTCAAAATCTGGTGTGGTTCACCCCACGTGCCGGTTCGACTCCGGCCTTCGGCAAATTAAAAAACTCCCATAATTTGGGAGCTTTTTATTTTAAGGTTAATGAAAAATAATTTTTGTCTATTTATAATTCCATATGTTTTGAGGTATAATCCAATTATTTCCCATTATTATTTTTAAGCATCCATGTCCACTGCTAGTGCAATTTGAATTTATCTCTTTTGATGTCTTATCGTTTAGAGCTGGAACTAAGCCCTTATCTGTCCAAACTAATATATGTACATCTATTCCAAGTTTATTGGGCTGTTTTTTGCCGTTTGCGTCAAAAAATAATACGCTACTTGAGTTTTTAGTTTTTACGCCATATACGTAATCAATCCACTCAGCGGAATAATTTTTAATAGTAAAAGAGGCTCCATTTGTTAGTATAAATTGAACTTCATCATTAGATATACCATTTGCACCACCGGTTGTAGCGTTTTTTATTGTGTAGATTTGATGCCAACATCCTGTTGGTTTTACATTTAAACATAATTTACTAATTTTAAGATATGGTTTAAATACCAAATTATACCATTCTTTGATAGTTTGGTCATTTCTATTCTTAGTATCAAAAGAATCATATTCGATACCGTTAGCGATAGCTTGTCCCAGAGCTTGATTGATAATAGTGTATGTTGTTTTTATTTGAGATTCTAGTAATTGTTTTTCATATTTATTAATAAGGACAGGAAGAGTCATTGCTGCAACAATACCAATTACTCCTAATGTAATTAGTACTTCGGCAAGCGTGAATGCTTTATTTTTTATATTATTCTTTTTCATTAAACCTCCGATTCTTTTTTGTATAAGAAAATTGTATCATGGAAATAATGTCCTGTAAATACATGCTATATAAGGAATGTAGGTATATAATGTAAGATTAATCTTACTGTAATCTTAATATTACATAATACCATATTTGTATGGGTATAAGAAAGTTAAAAAATAGTATTGGGAGAAAGTTAAGGGCTTTAAGGCTTGAAAATAATTTTTCGCAAGAAAAACTTGCAGAAGCTGTAAATATGTCCAGAGAACATATTTCCTGTATAGAAAGAGGTAAAAATTTAGCTGGGGTTGATACTCTTTATAATATTGCAAAGTTTTTTAATGTAGATATCAAGTACTTTTTTAGTTAACATTTGTTTTTTATTACAAAGAAATTTAGATTTTGTGTTATGATATCTTTTGTAAGAATATACTATGAAAATTTACCCTAATAATAATCTGTTAAGCTCGATTAAATATCGTGCCGCAGTTAAAAATGAAAAAAATAGTAATTCCATAGCTGTTAAGAGTAATAAGCCTACTTTTAAAGGGAAGGAGTTCTTTTATAATGCCGAAAGCCTTGTGAATTCCTTGAGACACCTATATGGGGATTGTGATAAAGATAATCTGTTTGCTAAAATTATTTCTTTAGTCTCAAGAAATAAAGATACAATTATTGGCAATAGCGGTAGTAATGCTAGATTTTTTAATATTCCGTTTGTTGCAAATTTCGGTATGAGAGTAAAATTACCGGTTGCTCATACGTTTAATATTGCAAGTAGTGCACAGTTTCGGATGACAGATGATCTTTTCCCTAATGAAAATTTTGGTCAGGCTGTTTTTTCAAACGAAAATGGAATTACTTTTGCAAAAAAAGTAAATGGTGTACCTGCCTCAATAAATGATTGGTACTATTTTTATTGCAACAAAAATAAGATATCAAGACTTCAAGCTCTTGAGTATTATGGTAAGATTGTAAGATTATCCAGAATGCCTGATAGTACCTATAAAGATTTTGCAAGAAAAGTTAAGTTGATTGATAATACTAATCCAAGGCTTTTAGATTTTTCAAGTCCTAATAACTTGATGATTGATTTTAAATCTCAGGTGATTACCCCTGTGGATATTACAGATACCGGATATGAGTCCTCTAATCCGCTTGGCCGTAGAATGTATAATTCTTTAACTGATAAAGATCTTAGACCTTTATTTCTGGATAAAATGAATGAAGACGAAATAAAAGAATGTCTTTCTTGCCAAGAAATAATTGGTGAAAAGCTATATGATGCTATAGATTTCACAGTTTAGTTTTTATTGAATAAGAGGCAATTTTTAGTTCTATATATTTTTTATAAATATAAAGGTAGTTAGTTCTGAATGCTTAATATCCAAATTTTTAAAAATGTGAAAAAATCAGTGTTAAATTCTAATAGGTTTTGGAAACCTTTTGTGCAGAGGAGTGCTGGAAATTTAAAATATACAAACAATAATGTGCTAGATAGTTTGGAACTTGTGGGGAAAGGTGCAGAGGGCTCTGTATATAAAGTTAAAGGCTCCCATTTTGCTATAAAAGTAAAAAATGATTTGTCGATTTCTAAAGAATTAAACAAGCCAATAGATCTTGCAGTTGAACCTCAGAGTTGTGTAAATCATGTTCTGGCAAAGGTTGGAGAAAATGTTTCTATAATGAAGTTTATAGATTCGAAACCAATTGATTTAAATGCGTTAAAAGACTTAAATGTTGATAAAATAAAACCTTGCATGAAATATATTAGTGATGCTGTTAACAAAGGGTTTAGGCATGATTTTGGAGGAAAGAATATTCTTCTGGATAAGGCTAGTGGAAAACTTGTTCCTATTGATTTTATTCCTAAGAAAATAGGGTATAAAGAAGATTTATTGAGTAATATGTTTATTCAGTTGTATACTCCTGCCAAAAATTCTGATGATGTTAATAAGTTAATGGCAAATATATCGTTGGCATTTGTTCAATTATTAAAGGAGAATGCTATTACAACAACAGGATTAAAAAATCTTTCGATTAACTTGAAAACTGTTAAAAATATTCTTAGGATGAATGAAAATTTTGTGGAGTCTCAATTATTTATTGCATCTCTAGAGAAAAAATTACAAGGTGTGGTTAATAAAAAATTACTAAGCGGCTTTTCTAAAGAATGTAATTCCGACTATTTATCATCATTAGAGCTACTGAAAAGTGACTTGGAAAAGTATGTTTAAATATTTATTGCTTAGTTTTTAATAAATAGCAAATTTTATTTTTAGATGGTTTATTGTGGATATGAAGATTTCTAATAATTATAACCAAAATAGATTTTATAACTTTGTAAATAATAAGCCTAGAATCATAGCAAATAAAAATTTAAATTGTGATACCGTGTCATTTACTGGAAATGTAGGAAATTTGCTTAGCCGTGAAACGGCTTTATCGATATCTTCAATTGCGAATGCATATAATGATATTTTAGCCAAAATTTCAGAGAAAAGCCCAGAAGGACTTGAGTTTATAGAAAAGCAATATAAAAATTTTAGGTCCGGTAGAGGTTTTACTTTCCATAATTGTGGTGAAAATAATAAATCAATATTGGTTAGAGTTCCTGATGGAAAAGATGGAAGACAAATAATAAAAGTTGTTGTAAGAAAAGGTAGTAGTTTTCTTGATGAAAGAGTCGTATTGGATTCTTTTACAATAAAAAATTCTCAACATATACTTGAAGATAATAATAAGAATACAGTATTTGTATTTCCAGATAGTGAAAATATTGTAGAGTTTGATAAACCTGTTGAGGATAATTTAAAAAATATCTTAGGCGATTTGGATATTGCAATGCTTAAATTCAGGCAGTTTTTAAAAAAACTTGATGGAATGTATTTGAAACCAAATACATTTGGTTTTAGTTATAGAACGTCAAAAAAATTAGATAATATTGATTCCTTATATAGTCGTATTGATGAAACGTTAAAGTCAGTTTCGCATAAAACTTCGCTAAAAATAAAACGTGATTTTCAAGATTACAAACTTCAAGGGAAACAGCCTACACATATTTTAAGAAATGTCGGGGAACAAAATAATCAGGTTGTTTATAGACACTTAGATAATCCTGTACATGGTAAACTTACAAGGATTATGGTCTTAGATGAAAATGATGAAGTTGTAGATGGTTTTTTGATAAAAGATGATCAACTCGTCTCAAACTTTAACTCAAAAAACTTTAGTATAATACCACCTAAATTACTTTTTTATGATGAATCTTCAGTTCAGGAAGTTTTACCAAGATTTGAAAAATTAATTTCTGACTATGAACAAAAACTCATAGATTTTGATAAGTATATTGCCGATTTCTTATACCAAAAGGCGTTAATGCCAGTAATTGGTATTCTTGATGAGCATTTATATTCTCAAATGAAAATCGTGAATGATTCATATAAATCTATCACAGAAAAATTTACCAATATGAATGCTAGAGCAATATCGGAACTAAAAACGTCTTATCCGCAGTGGAATGCTTCAAGTGGACAAAGAGGGTTTATTTTTACAATTTCTGATACTGAGAGAATTTCAATTTTAAAAATGGGCAAATCCGAAGCTGATGATATAACTCGTATATGCCTTTCTAAGGACGGACAAGATCAATATATATTGATTAATAAGGATATGGTTGTGAAAAACTTCAATCCAAAATATCCAACTATGCTTCCACCAAACCTTAAGTATTATAGTGATGAAGAATTAAAAGATTTGCAACTTGAACCTATAATGAAAAAAGCAGCAGAAGAAATGCAGAAATTCCAAAAATATATTGAAGAACCAAAACCTGTTATAAAATCTGAAAAACCTAAAGTTATCGATAGTCCAGAGCCTGTTGAAAGAAAACCTAAGAAAGAAAAAGTCGTTAAAGAAAAGATTCGACCAAGGTCTTCAAGCAAAGAATATAAAGCCTTAATGCATGAATGCAACAATATGCTTACCGAAGCTATGAAAAAAGCAGAAAATGATATGCAAGGATTTAATGATATTTTGAAGGAAATTCAAAACAAAGTCACTGGCTTTTTTACAAAACCTGTGGAATAAATTTGCTTAGATAAATAATTAATTATTTAATGTTTTTGTATAAAACTTTTTATGTTGATTAATTCTTTGAACTTTCTGCATTTGAAGTAAGCATTGTTGAGAAAATCTTCTAATCGAACTCGCATTAAATATACTTTTTCGATATTACAGCGATGGTCTTCTTTAAAACCCAGTCTTTGGTAATTTCGTTTTAGCCCGTTCTCTCCAGCGTATACAAATAATGTAATTTCTTTAACTTTTTTCTTGATAGCTGTTTTTTTTATATCTTCATATATTTTTGTCATTAAGTTTTTGGATATTTCTTTTTTATCGTCAGATAAATTTCTTGCAAGTCCGTCTATATACATACTACGTTCTTCAAGACGATTTTTTCTAATTTTGTATGTATATCCGGCAAGAATGTTCCCTTTGCTATCTTCAGCAATTCTTAGTCCGCATCCGTTAGACATAGATGAACAGGTGTCCACAATGGCAATCAAATTCAAGAAGCGATCTTTTCTGCCTTTCCTATATACTTGAAAAAAATTAAAAAATTTTTTTACGGAAAGTGAAGATTTTATTGGTTGTTGATTCTTGATTATCGGATTGTATGTTAATCTTTGAATATTCATATAACTCCTAGTGTTTAAATAAAATTCCTAATGAAAAATTTTTGCTAATATTAAAATTGGTGTAAAGAAATTTGAACATTTTGTAAAAATTTTGACAATTTTGAGCTTGTTTGTGGTTTATTGAAGTAGAGCTTATTAGCTTAGCAATAATAAAAGGATTTATAAATTGCAAAATACTATAACAAACACCTTTTCAACAAGACCAAAAACGTCTTTCAAATGTTTGGAAAATGACGAAAATAATCTTATTCAGTATATTGAAAAAAGGTTGAATAATATATTTCAGGAAGAAGTTGAATCTCCTGATTCGATTTTTTGCTATGTATCAAATCGCGTAATACATAGGATGGCGCTGTTTTTATCAGGCTGTAAGAACCGATCTTGTTCTATCGGAATTGCAGGTGAGACAGCTAGCGGAAAGTCTACGATTGCCTATGATATTATAAATACGTTAGAAACTTTTGCTCAGGAATATTGCATAAAGGATCTTATCACAAGAATAAATACAGATGATTATTATTATGACAGATCCGAGATGGTTAAGAAGGCTGGTAGTTTCGCAGAGTTCGCCAAACATTACGATCTTGATGTTCCAGAGGCTTTAGAGCTTTCGTTAATGAAAGAACATATCAAAGAATTGTTGGATGGTAAGAATGTATATCTTCCAAAATACGATATGTCCGGAACTGCTATTAGAAAAGATAATGTAACTCTTGCTGTTCCGTCAAAGATTATCATTTCCGAAGGTTTATTTACTTTAACTGAAAAAGTCGTTGATGCATTTGATTTTAAGATTTATGTTGATGTTTCTGCTGATGTCCAAAAAGAAAGATTTTATAGAAGAGCCGCAGAAAGAAATTTGGGAGCTTCAGTTGATGAAGTTTATATGAATGCTTCTAATAAAGCAAAAATTCATATTCACCCTACTCTTGAAAGTGCAGATATAATTCTTTCCGGAGAAGCAGATAGAGCTGCTTATAAGAACTTTATTCATAAAATCTTAAATGTAGTGAAAGAAGTTCATTTTAAAAGCATATTGCTCTATTCATAAGAATTAGTATTTTAGTAAGAATTCTTTGTTTGGAATTTCAATTTCTTTGTCTTCAGCAATAGTTTGGAATTCGTTTTTTGATACTGTTTTAAAATTGTAGGTATTGTTATATTGATCTATACCTTTTCCAAATCCGTCAGCAAAAGCTTTTTTCTTGAGTTCCCAGTCAATACTCATAAGAGTACCATCTGTGCAGGCTAGTTTCATAATTGCATCAACTCTGTCGTTTTTAATTGTGATTGATCTTGAGGGTGCATTAAGATGGATTACACCTTCACATTTTTTATCACTACCTTTTTTATAAAGTACAACATCTGCCCACGTTAAATCACGCCTATTATATGCACCATAGTAAATATCTTTGTTATTTGTATCTTCTGAATTATCAGATATAAAATATTGATTACATCCGCAGGTAAAAAGTCCAAATATTCCGATCAATAACGTGTTAAATATCTTCTTCAACATTTTTTACCTCCTGATGAGTTTCAAGTGGAATTACAATTTTGTAATTTGTTGTATTTTTTTCTAAGTTAAGGTTGTTAATTCTAATAGCTGAAATATATTCATTTTTTGGAATATAGAAGTTAACATTATAACTTTTACCGGCTTCAAGTCTAATAGGTAAGTCTTTCGTTTTGTATAGTTCTTGGGCTATATCTACATTACCTCTAACCGCCTTATTGGTAGGCTCCATTGTTCCCACAGCAATTAATGCTCCAAGTGGTGTGCCTATGAATAGTGTTATTACAGTAACCACTCCTGCAGCTATAGCTCCCGGGATAGCAATTCCATAATAACGTCCTATGTCTTTTTTTCTGGTAAGTTTATAGATATCTCTTCTTGTATCTGATTTTATGTAAGATCCATCCTCAAGAAGTAGGTCTATATCAGTATTTGCATTGAGCAATACTGGAGATTTATTATTGTTTGTGATTTTAACTTCATAAGGAATATAGCGTTTTAGAACTGTTTTATATTTATATTGATTTTTCTTATTATCTGGGTTAGCGTTTTCTTCTAGATCAGCTTCTGAAAGTTTTAGTTTAGTTACTTCAGTTTTTATATTTGGCAAATTTTCAGCCGCGTAGACCAATGGATTTGATAACATTAAAGTTATCAGAAAAGTCGCTATAACTCTTTTAATCATCACTTAAATAACCCTCTTTATTTTTCATAATAAGATTTAAATGTAAGTTCTGCAATAGATTTTCTTTACTTGTAACTTTTTTTTTACTATCCTTGGGAATGGAAGGATGGTTTTATGACTAATATAAAATTTGGAACAGACGGATGGCGAGCAATTGTTGGTAAAGAGTTTAATGCAGAGAATGTAGCTTTAGTAACTAATGCTATAGGAAAGTATGTTTATGAAACTTTTGGAGCTTCTAAGAAAATTATAATAGGTTATGATCCTAGAAATATGGCAGATACTTTTTCTATGCAAAGTGCAAAAATTTTGTCAGAACTAGGGTTTCAAGTTTTATATAGCGAAAAGATTATCCCAACTCCAGTACTTGCATATAATGCCAAAGAATTGAACGCTTGTGCTCTTATGTTTACGGCTTCTCATAATCCTCCGGAATATCTTGGAATAAAATTTATTCCTGATTATGCAGGTCCTGCTACAAGCGATATTACTGATAAGATTGTCTCATTTATTGGTCAATCAGTTGAAAAATTTGCCGATGGTAAAATTATAAAAACTGATTTTAGAATTGAATATTACAAGCATATTCAGTCACTAATTGATTTTAGTAAAATACATGATTTTATTGTAAACGGGCATGAAAAAGTTATATTTGATGGTTTATATTCAGCAACTATCGAGTATTTTTCTGAATTATTGGATGATTTTGTTAATATTCCATATGAGTCTTTACATATGCATCATGATGTAAATTTTGGAGGCGGAATGCCTGAGCCTAAGCCGAAGTTCATGAGTGATTTAATTGAATTAATAAAAAAATCAGATTGTGCTATTGGTATGGCAAATGATGGCGATGGGGATCGATTTGGAGTAATTAATGAAAAAGGAGAATATGTTTCTCCAAATGAGATTATTTCTATTTTATTAATGCACTTAAAAGAAAATAAAAATTATAAAGGTTGTCTTGTCAAAACTGTAGGTGCAAGTCTTCTTTTAGATAAAGTTGCAGAGAAAATGGAAGTAGATGTTATAGAAACTCCTGTTGGCTTTAAGCACGTGGGTGAGGCGATGCGCAAATATAATCCGATTATTGCAGGAGAAGAAAGCGGAGGACTTAGTATTCAGGGTCATATTCCTGAAAAAGACGGTATCCTTGCTAATTTATTAATTCTTGAGGCTATGGCATACTATAACCTTTCTCTTTGTGAATTGCAGGAAAAGCTTTATTCCTTGGTAGGTGTTCATTTTTACAATGATAGAGTAGATTTGAAGCTTGAAAATCAGGATGAGGTAAAGCCTGTTCTTGAAAAATGTAAACTATTTAAATCTGTAGGCGAGTATCAAGTAAAACATATTGATACAAAAGATGGTGCAAAACTATATCTTGATGATGATAATAGTTGGATTTTGGTAAGACCAAGCGGAACAGAACCTTTGCTAAGGATTTATTTTGAAAGCAACAGCTTGGATAAAATTGAAAAATTAAAATCTTTAGTTGTGAATGAGTTGCACTAAATCTTGCTTAATACAAAAATCGGAATGACAGGATTTGAACCTGCGACCCCCGCGTCCCGAACACGGTGCGCTACCAAGCTGCGCTACATTCCGATTTGTTAAGTTGTATCCTGTAGCACACCTACGGTGCTTTCCTCTCAAAAAACGATACTTAATCGTTTTTTTCGGCAGAGTCAAGTTGCGCTACATTCCGATTTGCCCTTCTATACTTAGGCTTTCCGTTTATTATTTTAGTCTTAAAACTTTTAATTACAAGAGTTTATTTGATGGATTATATCAATGATTTCAAGAGGTTTGTCTATTATATATTTAGCTCCCTCTTTTTCCAATAATTCTCGATCTCTAAATCCCCAGGTGACTCCTATGCAGTCAATTCCTGTGTTTCTTGCTGTTTGTACATCTACATCAGAATCTCCTACGTATAAGCAAAACTCTTTTTTTGAATTAAGTTCTTGTATTGCTCTTAAAACACTATCCGGCGCAGGCTTTTTTCTTACATTTTCTGATTCGCCAATAGCTATTTCGATGAGGTTTCCAAAATATTTATTACATAATTCTTTTACTGCTAAATCGAACTTATTTGACACAACTGCGGTTTTTATGCCAGAGTGTTTTAATTCAGTAAGCATTTCTCTTATCCCAATGTATGGGGCTGTTTTATTATACATGTTTTGTGCGTAATGCGTTTTGAATACAGCTAAGCATTCTGCAAAATCTTTATTTTCAATGCCTTTTGGAATAGCTCTTTCTATAAGTTTTTGCACTCCGTTCCCTACAAAGTTCCTTACTTCTTCTATTGTTCTTTCGGGGTATTGAAACTTTTTTAGAGCAAAGTTTGTGCTATCTTTTAAGTCTTCCAACGTGTTTAATAAAGTTCCGTCTAAATCAAAAATCATTGTATCTATCATAATTTGATAATATCATAAAATTTACAATAATTTACTTAAAATCATGCAAAAAATTTTTTTACTTGTTTTATAATAGTAAATGCGTCCCATGCCTTATGGCTGGGGGTGGAATTACATAGTAGTTGGTAGGAGAAATTTAATATTGATTAGAATTGCCCCAATATCATTGAATCAAACAAGTTTTACAGCTCAAAACATTAATGCTAAACCTCAAGGCAATGATCCTGAGTTTGAAAAATCTAATGAAAATAAGCCAAAACGTAAGTATTCGGATCCACTTATGCAATGGCCTATTAGAGGTATGGCATTTACAAACGATATTGGTGCCGCAATTACTGATATTGCCCCAAAAGCTGGTATGGCTATGTGGGTGCCTGCTTTGATGTATTTTGGTGCTGATATTTATGATAAGTACAGAAATAATAAAGAAAATTATGATCCAAGTACAAAGCGTGGACTTAAGCAAGCTATTTTCCAAGCTTTCGCTAGTGTATTGTTCCCAATTGCAGCAGTTCATGCAGGACAAAAAACAGCTTCTATTTTAGCTAGAAGTTCTAAAGAAGGTTTATCTTTACAATCTAAAGAAGAAGTTGTTCGTAATCATTTGAATTATATGTCTCAACGTAGACTTAGTGAATTTGAAAATGATGTTCCATTGTATAAACAAAAATATACTCAAGCTCTTGATAATATGATTGACGAAACTATGCGCAAATATGAGTATAAAAATCCAATAAAACTTATTGGTAATTTATTCTTTGGTCATCGTCATCCTGAAGCTATGGGTAAAGATAGACGTCAAAAAATTCACGATTTTATTGATAAAAGAATAGATAATATGTTTGCTATGCGTAAAGAACTTCTTGAAGGTAATAAACCTAAAGAAATGAGCGAAAAAATGTTCAAGCAGTTTGTAGAATTGAAAGAAATCTATAAAAATGATAAAAAATATTCTAATAATTATGTAAACCACGCGGCAAAAGATATTTTGAAAAAGTTCGAAGAGCAAAAAATATTTAAAACCAAGATGGCTAAGACTATAGGTGGTTTTATTTCTTTAGGCTTGTTGATTAAACCTATTGATACATTTGTAGAGAATGTCATTATGCACAAATATGTTGGGCCAGGATTGGATAAAATTTCAACGCCTGACGTGTCAAGCTTTAAAGATAAATTCTTTAATTAATAGGAACTTTAACAACAACTTTTTTTACAGTTTGTGATTGATTATTAATATTCATTTGAGGCCTATGTGCGTCATGTGGCAGTAAAAGAGCAAAATAATCATCACATAGCTTTACGCTGCTCGCAGTTTCTTGTTCATTAAAGAAAATAATATCTCTTTCTTCATTATATTCGTCTTTTGCAGTTAATCCATTTATAGAGCGACAATCAAGTCTTTCTTCGCCTTTTAAAAGCATTTGAATGTCAATATATTTTTGGTGCGCTTCAAAATAACAAATTTCTGGAGCTTTAGTATTATACTCCTCAATGTTTGCATAGGCATTGTCATCAATTTCATAACGGCCATTAGGAGTGTTTTCATCTATATTAAATAAAAATTCTAAGATTTTATCTGATACTATGTCATATTGTCTTAAGTTTTCAAGTCTATCAAATATCATTATTCTAACTCTTTCATAGCTTTTTCAAATTCTTCATTATTTGTAGCTTTACCGTGCCATCCTGCATTATTTTCCATAAAGCTAACACCTTTTCCTTTAATTGTGTCCGCAATAATTGCAGTTGGTTTATCTGAAGTTTTTGCAGCTTCTATAGCATCGTATATCGCGTTGATATCGTGTCCATTTATTTCTATAACATTCCAATTAAACGCTTCTAGTTTTTTATTTAGAGGATCTAGAGCTTTTATGTTTTCTGTGCAACCGTCAATTTGCAATCTGTTTCTATCAATTATTGCAATAAGGTTATTGAGTTTTCTTTCAGGAGCATTCATAAAACCTTCCCAAACGCTTCCTTCTTGAAGTTCTCCATCCCCCATTAAAACAAAAACGTGTGCAGGGTTTTTGTCTAGTTTTAGAGCTAATGCAATACCGCAAGCGATGGATAATCCTTGGCCTAATGATCCTGTAGCGACTTCTACACCTGGGCAAAACGGTGCCGGATGACCTTGTAGAAGGCTTCCAAATATTCTAAATGTCATTAATTCTTTTTTAGGAAAATATCCGAGTTGCGAAAGTACTGAATAATAAATAGCAGAAGCATGTCCTTTTGATAAAACAAAACGATCACGCTTATTGTAATTTTTATCTTTTTTCCATTTAGGAGCTGTTTGCATACATTTGTGGAATAGTACAGTCATAATTTCTGTTGATGATAATGCGCCACCAATATGTCCTGATTGGGCATTATTAACCATTTTTATTATGTTCTGACGGTTTTCTTTGCAAAGTGCTTCTATTTCTTTTATTTCAGTATCTTTTAGCATTAACTAAACTCCTGTAACTCTTTCTTTCAAAACTTTTAATACAAATAGTGGCAGAGTTGGAAAGATTCTTTTAAATCTTTTTGGCTCTTTTATCGTTCTATAAAGCCATTCCAGTCCCACTTTTTGATAGAATATAGGTGCTCTTTCTACAACACCAGACCATACATCAAAACTTCCTCCAAGTCCTATAAATACTGTCTCAGGAAGTAGTTGTTTGGCTTTTGATATAAACACTTCCTGCTTTGGAGAACCTAGTGCAATTAATGCAAGTTTTGGATTTGCTTCTTTTAAAGCATTTAAAACTTCTTCGTCATTTTTAAAATAACCATCCTGAATATAAGCTGCGTTAAGATTTGGTACTTCTTTTTTTAGATTTTCAACAGCTTTTGTTATAATTTCAGGTTTTGCGCCAATAAAAGCTGTCGGATATCCTGCATATTTGTCAATAAGACGTCTGCCAAATTCAATTCCTGCAATACGTTTTACGTTGTAGCCTAATATTTTTAGTCCTAGCTCAACACCTATTCCATCTGGTATAACAAGTTCTGCATTATTTATGATATTTGCAAAATCTTTATTCTTGGAGGCTGTCTGAATCATTTCAGGATTTATTGTAACAACTTGCCCTTTTTCTATATAATCTAAAGCTTTCTCTAAGGTGAAAGAATCGACTTCAAACCCTTGTATTTTAACTCTTTTTCTTTCCATAGTTTAATTATAATCCATTTTATGATATTGCGCAACAAATTTCTCTCTATTTAAGCTTCTATTATATTATTTATAAATTTTTGCAAGTTTGAACAGGTACTCATCTTTAGCACCACGATTTAGGCCTATTGGGATAAAGTGTTCTTTAAATTTTTCGATAGCGTATCTATCTGTCATTCCCGAAATATAGTCAGTTACAATACGTTCAATTTTACTTTCTTCACAGATAGGTTTTAGCATTTCTGTGTATAGTAAAAATAATTCTTTTATAACTCTGCGAGCTTTCTTTTCTTCAATTTTTGCAGGTGAATCAATATACACGTTGTCAAACATCCATTCACGAAGTTTTGTTGTGTAGTGCCAGCCTTCTTCACTCATTGAGACTGTTGGTTTTCCATATGAATTTGTGATGATTTCCATTATCATCTTATTTAGTCTTTGAGTTTGTTTTGATGAGAAGTATTCGATACAGTCTTTTGGTAAATCGCTTTCTGCTATAATACCGGCTCTTATTGAATCTTCTATATCATGATTAATATATGCAATTTTATCTGCTAGTTGTACAGTTTGAGCTTCAGGAGTAAGCGGTGTATAGCCCCAAGTGTGTGTTAAAATTCCGTCAATGGTTTCTCTGCATAGGTTTAGATGTTCTAAGATTTCTACAACTCTAACGCTTTGAATATTATGATGAAATCCACCTTTTACAATCTCATTCAAGACTCCTTCGCCGCAATGCCCGAATGGGGTATGACCTAAATCGTGACCCAATGAAATGGCTTCTGTTAGATCTTCGTTTAAATCAAGAGCTCTTGCGATTGTTCTTGCTATTTGTGATACCTCTAGTGTATGTGTGAGTCTTGTCCTAAAATGGTCATCAAATGGAGATAAAAACACTTGAGTTTTATGTTTTAATCTTCTGAATGCTTTAGAATGGACAATTCTGTCTCTATCTCTTTGAAAACAGGTTCTTATTGCACTTTCTTCTTCAGGTTCTTTTCTCCCTTTTGAAAAGCGACTTTTTGTGGCAAATTCGCTTAATGTATTAATTTCTTTTTCTTCTAATTTATTTCTTATTGCATTTATTTCATCAAGTCTGGTCATTCGATTATATCCTTTCAGCCTGATTATACCAAATAATACGGCTATTCCTATAGTGCATTTGCATTAGATTCAGGCTTAAAGGTTATATATTTTTTTCTTATCTCATCTGTTTTTTCGCCTATTTTATTTAGGACGTATCCTGAAAGCAAACCTACAGCCATTGCTTTACCTCCAGAGATTAGTCTTGCTGTGCAGTACAAAGATGTTGCAACTGCTCCTAAGACAGGGATTCCGGCTTTGAGCGTTACTGAGACTCTTTCATCATTATCTTTTGCTTTTGCTAAGCCTACACCAATCATTGCAGCAGAACCTAGTATTGATAGTGCGTCAGTTGGGGCTGAACCTATTTGTAAATCTCTTACTTTGTCAAAGAATTGTTCTGATTCTATATTTATTGAATTATCAATAGCTTTAGTTGCATTTGTTGCCATTTTTTCAATTTTAGAATATTTCTCAGGTATAAGTGCTTTGTATATTTTTAAGATTTCGTCAAGTTTTCCTTCAGGCATTCTCGCTGCAATTTCGCCATAGGCATTATCTTTTCCTGTAATTATTTTTTGTGATTTTGCTAGCATTTCAAACACGTGGTTTTCTGCATCAACTTTTACTTTCCCATCTTTTAGAGCTTTTTGTAAGTCTTCTAGCTCCCGTAATAGAGTTTTGTCGTCAATGCCTGCTTTAAGGTTAAGATCACTTTTTAATTTATTAAATTGTTGTAAAATGCTGTAGTCACTTGTTGCTGTGTAGTTTTCAATTTTCTTGATTATGCCTTTTACAAGGTTTAGTTTATCTTCTCTGGTGTAGCTGATTTGTTTTCTGAATGACATTAGTTCGTCAAAAAGTTCTGCCTTATCTTTTAGAATAACTCTGTCTGCGGCAAATGTTTGGTATAAATTACGGTTTTTCCAATCTTTAAAGATTTCTATAGTTACGTCGTCAAGGTGTTCTGTTGCTGTTTTAATCTTTTTATATCGAGCTATAGATTTGCCTTTGCTTGTATTTGTTTCTAGTATTTCAGTTATGTTTTGACGATTGTTTTTAATTATTTCTAACCACTCTTTACCTTTTTTAGTGATTCCATTTATTGTGATAGCTTTCTCACCTTTTGTAGCAAGTATTTCTTTATCTATTTTTTCCATACTTGTAAAAGTTTTATGCATTTTATGTTTGGTGTTTTGCCATGAGGCTACAACTGTTTCTCTACTTGTTTTTTCAAATAATTTTGTTATTTTTTCGTAGATTTTTCTGCTCCATTGCCTTTTTTCCATGAGTTTTTTGCATAGTGCGTCTTTAATTGATGTGAAATTGTTAATACTTTCACTTTTTTCAATGATAGAGTTTACTTTATTTAAAGAGGATAAATAGAATTGGTTTACGTTTTCTCCGGCTTTTGAAGCTTTAGTTTGGGCAATTTTCTTTTCTAATATATTTTTGATTTTATTAAGTAATTTATTAGTACCTTTAGGTGCACCCATTATCGCTAAAATACCAAAACCGAGAGCTAATGCGCTTGTAGCAAGTGTTACTATGACTTTATGATTGTTGCTTTTATCTTCTTTGGGGATGTATTTTTTTTCAACATAAAAATTCTTTACTCTTCCTGATTGAGAAAAGTTATAAAATGGAGATTCTTTATATGAAATATTTCCTACCTGATCAATCATAAAAACCTGCTACAATTATATAAACGTTTAGTTTTGCTGTTTTTTGCTCGTTTATTAAATTTTGTTAATTATTCTAATTCTTTTGCAATTTCTTGAGCAGCTTCTTTTGATGAAACTTTATCTGATAACAAATTTTTTATTTCTTTAAGTGAATTTATATAATTTGTTCTATATGTATCATCAAAAAGAATTTTTTCTATTTCATAGCTTATTACTTCAGGCTTGACTTTGGCTTGAATTATTTCAGGTACTATTATTTTGTTAGAAATAATATTTGGTAATGATACCATTTTTATACATCTGACAAGCAAGTATATTAAATAAAATAACCATGGACCTCTATATGCTATTATCATTGGAGTTGTGTATATCGCAGCTTCTAAAGCTACCGTTCCTGATGCTAGAATAAGAGCATCTGAGACGCTTAATAGAGCTTGGTTTTCTCCTTTTATTACTTTATAGTCTGTATTTTTTAGATATTTATTATAATCTTTATCTGAAAGATTAGGTGCGTGAGAAATGCATATCTGCAAATCTGGATGTTTTGCCTGTAGCTTTTGTGCACTTTTTACAAATACTTCCATTAACTGCTGTAATTCAAATACCCTTGAACCCGGAAAGATTGAAACAAGTTTTTTATTAGGGTCAAGATTATGTTTTTTAAAAAAAACTTCCCTGTCAGCTTTTTCTGGAAGTTGTGACACTAGCGGATGCCCGCAATAATGTGTTCTAATTCCATGAGATTCATAAAGGTCTTTTTCAAAAGGAAATATGCATAGAACTTCATCTATGTTTTTCTTAATAGTGTTTAATCTCCAAGGACGACTTGCCCATACTTGAGGTGGAATATAATAAAAAACTTTTATTCCGGCTCTTTTTAAAAATTTGGATATACTTAGATTGAACGCTCCATAGTCAATTAAAAGTACCAAATCAGGATGATATTCTTTTGTGAGATAATCTACAACTCTTTTACCAAGGGTAAAATGGTCCAAAATAATTTTGGGTGTAATTCCTACTGCTCCCATATTTTTTTGGTCAGAAAAAAGTTTTACGCCAGCATTTCTGAGATTATCCCCTCCAATTCCTTCCATTTGAATTTCCGGATTGAGTCTTTTCAATTCTCCAGCTACTCTGCCAGCATGAATATCTCCTGAATATTCTCCTGTTATTATGAATATTTTTTTCATAAACTTACTGCCATCAATACGATGTTATTATCATCTGCGTATTTGATTACTTTTTCCTGATCTACAATTATTGTTTCATTAGCTTCTACTGCTAGTAAATTTGCTTTATATCTTTTCATTGTATGAAGTGTTCTGAGTCCGACAGTTGGAATATCAAAACGTTTGTCTTGTTTTGGTTTAGAAACTTTTATTACAGATGCATTTTTCTTAGCTAGTTTTGCGCCTCTTTTTATGCATTTGTCAGTGCCTTCTATAGCTTCTACTGCCATAATCATTTTATCTTTAATTACAACAGATTGCCCAACATCTATTTTTCCCATTTCTTTTGCAAGCCAAAATCCATAGTTAACGTCTTCCATTTGTTCTTTTGTTGGTTTATGTTTTCCAAGAACTCCTGCTGGGATCATTAGATTTTTTATAAAGATCGTTTGGTCAAGCACGGTAATGCCAATTTTTTCCATTTCTTTTACAATCAAAAGCATTACTTCGTCATCATTAAGTCTTTCTACTGTTTTTAATATTTCTATTGCTCTTGAATCAAATTTATATAGTTGCAATAAAACACTTTTATTTACTTTTCCTAGAAATGTAAGTTGTTTTATTTGCTCTTTTTTTAGTATTCCTTCAATTTTATTGATTTCTCCAGGGTGACAAGAATACACTTTTGTACAATATTTTTTTAGTTGTGATAAATTATCTTTTGACAACGATATACAAATAACTTCAAATCCATTTTCTTTAGCGTATTGAGCCATCTTTACAGGTAATGTTCCGTCGCCTGCTATTAGTCCCTGTTTGTTTTCTAACATTAATGACACTTTTATATTCCTCTTTTCTATTTAATTTTATTTTTTAATCCAATAATTTCTTCTACCTGTTTTTCATTTAATAATACTGCGTTACCTAGTAATTTAGTATTAAAAACTACTTGAGCATAGCTTTCCGCCATCTCTAATTTTAAATATGTCTCTTTTAATTCTTTTCCACCGGTGATAAATCCGTGGTTTGCCATAAGTACTGAATCATATTTATCAAAATATTTGGCTGTATTTTTTACTAATTCTTGTGATGATGGCAATGCATATTCAGCAAGTGGAATGCCTCCGAAATAGAATACATTTTCTGCCATAAGCGGCTCATCCAATGATTGTCCGCAAGATGCAAATGTACATAAATAAGGAGAATGAACATGTATTATATAATTTATATCACTACGCATTTTGTAAAATTCTGCGTGTAGCATCTTTTCACTTGATGCTTTAGGGTTGCCTTCTATTACATTTCCGTCAAAGTCAATCAAAGAAAAATCATTTTCAGACAAGTAGCCGTTTGCAGTTCCTGAAGATGTAATTAATATTTTATCTTCAAATCTTGCAGAGATATTGCCGGAAACTCCAGGAGTATAATTTTTTTCTCCACAAAGTTTACCATAATATATTAATTCTTTTTTTAACTCATCTAAATTCATATTATAATTCTTCTCTGTTTGGATCTTCTATTTCAATTACTTCTGCATAAGTACGTTTTACTTTTTGATCAGAAGTGTTTTCTTCAAAACTTACTTCTTTTATTTCTTTTTCACTGCTAGCAAGTTTGTCCGGATTTTTTATAACCATTTTATCAAAGTTTATATTTGTGTTCTTTGTATCTAATGCTACGCTAATACCAAAGTATGTGTTTTGACGTACAAAATCATAACCTAAATTGATTTTAAAGTCATCAGGTCCAAGTGCAAATATAAATGCATTTTCTTGCCATTGTTTTTTATTTGGTGCGTCATCGGATAAGTTAATTGATGTTGCATAGGCTATTGTGAAATATTTATTAATTCTAAGTGCTTCTCTCAAATAAAGGTTTGAATGTCCGTAACGATAAGCATCAAACATTGGCATTGGAGAATCATCTTGATACGCAGAAGCAAAATATCCGATATCCTGCATCCAATATTTGTATTGTGTATGAATCCTAGGACCGATTCTACCAACAAATTGAGTCTCTCCTGTTCCGTATAAAGCTGCGCTGCCTTGCATTACAAGACCGATATCAGCATATTTGAGTTCTTCCTTATTACCCATTGTATATAAGGCTTGATTTAACTCAGTCATATATTTAAATCTTGGAGTTGTAACTCCTGTAGATACCATGTTTTTGGAATCATATTGAGCTCTATCATTATCTTCCATTATACCTGCGCTAAATCTGTTTTTGAATGTTAAGTCTAATTTAGGACCTAAGAAATTCTTAACTCGAGTCCCTTTGTTATATACTAATTCAGCTGCATATTTAGCCATACGGTTTCCCATAAACCAATCATCTAAGTATGAGTTTGATCCGTATTGTAAATACAAATTGTCATCAAGTTGTTGTTTACCTCTCAAAATAAACACATCTTCTGCAGAACCATACATAAATTCAGTTTGGTTTGTGCTGCTTTTATATTTGATTGCTCCACCTACCCCAATATCATTTTTGTAGTTAAGGAATGGAACCAATTTAACTGTTGAAGCAAAAGGAGTTTTGAACACAAAACCCGGTCCGACAAACATTCCTAAGTTTGAACGAGATCCAATTTCTGGATAATTTGCTTCGAAATAATCATTATTTTTATTTGTATAAATTTTGGTATTTCTAAAATGTAAAAGATGTCTGTCATTATAGCTTAAATCTGCATCTTTTACGGTTACTACATTGTGTTCTTTATCTGCATCAACATCTATTTCTTTTGCATCTAACGTAACTTTAGCTTGTCCAGACTGATCTAGCACAGATCTATCTTCATCATTAATGACCATTCGAGTTAAATCTGTACCTAATATTCTTGTTTTAAATCTAGCAACAAAAGGTTTTGCTGCATGCATGTTTCCTTCTTCTAGGATAATTTTATTATCCGCAGATTGAGCATTTCTAGCTCTAATTCTCATCAGCATTTTTTCTGCTGTCATATTTTCAATAAATGAAGTTTCTTCATTTAGGTTAATTTGGATAAAGTCTCCGTATATAGGGTCGCCGCCTTTAATAATCTGTACGTTTCCATATGCTTTTACAATATTTGAAATCGAGTTATATACAATTTTGTCTGCTTTTAATGTGACATCTTGTGGCGGAAAATATAAAACTGGATTTCCTGTAGCTTCAACTTCATTTCTTGCTTCATAATATTGAACAGTGTCGCAATCGAGTTGAACATCATTTGGTGCAGCTTGTTCTGATACTGTACCTGATAATTCTAGTTTTGAATCTGCAGTATTTTTTTCTTTTTCTTCAGTTTTAGTTTTATCTACAGCTTCTTTTTCCTGTTTTTTATCTTTTTTGAAGAATGAAAATATATTCTTTTTCTCTGTGTTTGTTTTTACTTCTGTTTCAGGAGTTTCATTATTAATCTTTTTGAGATTTCTATCAGTTAATTCTTCAATAGTTAAATCATCTTCATCTGCATTTTCTTCTTCTTGAAGTTTTTTGAACTCCTCAGCTTCTCTTTTTTGTTGCTCAATGGCGTCTTCGTGAGCTTTTATCCTATAGTAATTTTGTATTTTTATACGTAGTTTTTTAAACATTGGTGTACCGTTTTTTGTCACGGTAAACTTTTCCATTCCCATAGTATCTTCAACAGTTTTTATTGAATAATCAACTTCAGGGATTGGAACGACTGGAGCCATAAAAAGATTATCCTGAAGATGTTCCATTTCGCTAATAATGCGCTTGTTCTCTTCAGGAGTGGCTTCTGCAAAAGCAGGCATTCCCAGCATTAATGTTATTAAAGATAAAACTACATATTTTTTCAAAAATGTTACCCTTATGTTTAGATATAATTTAACGGATTATTAGGCTTTCCGTTAATTCTTACTTCAAAGTGACAGTGTGGCCCTGTGCTATATCCTGTCGTTCCTTCAAGGCCAATTACTTGACCTTTTGAAACGGTTTGACCTGAACTTACTTTAGTTACTGACATATGTGCGTAAAGTGTCGTTGTAGGATGTCCGTTAACTGTACCGTGGTCGATGATAACAACTTTTCCGTATCCGCCATACCATCCTGAGTAAATTACTTTACCCGAGTTTGAAGCTCTTATGCTTCCCATATTCGGACCGCCAATATCGACTCCAGAGTGGAATGTTCTACTTTTGAATATTGGGTGTGTTCTCCATCCGAATGGGGATGTTATTCTTCCTGCTATAGGTTTCATAAATCCGCTTGATGAAACTCTTACAGTTGAATGGCCGTAGCTTTTGCTTATCATGCTTTGTAAATTAGCTGATTGTCTCGCAAGTTCTCTCTCTGAACGTTCATATGCTTTTCTGTCTGTTTTCAGTTTGTTAATCATATTCTGATTTTCTGCAATTGCACGTTGTATAGATACCTGTTGAGAGTTTATATCTTTAATTGTCTGAGCAAGATAAGCTTTTTGAGCTTCGATATCTTTTTTCATCTTAGCTATTTTAGCAGATTTTGTTTTTAATGCCATCATACGTTTGTAGTCATTTTTAATGATAATTCTTTCAAAATAAATTACATCAAGCAAACTGTTTAAATCCTTTGCTGATAAAATAAGCTCAAACATACCACGGCGTTGAGTTTTATATACCTGCCGAATTCTATTTTTCATTTGGGTATCAACATTGTTGAACTCTGCTATTGATTTATTGTATTCTGCTTCCATAGAACGGAGTTTTGTATCCATGTCAGAATATTGTCTTTTGGATGCATTTAAGTTAGCTTGGTTTTCTTCTTTTTTCCTTTGATTGCGTACAAGCTTACTTTTTTCTTGATTTTCTTTAAGTTTGAGGGTTTTAATTTTTTCCTGAGTATTTTTCATTTTCTGATTGATAGTTTTTAAATTTGAGCAATAAGCAGCATTTGACAAACCTGCTGTCAAAATTAAAACGGATAATATATATAAAGATATTCTTTTCAAGAACTTTTTCATAAGCTATTTTATAACAAGAGGAATCATCATCAATCCAACCGTCCAAGCAATAAATGTTACTGCAATAATACCGACGATTAATTTCTGGTGTTTTCTAAAAAATTCCATACCTTTCCCCTCAATTTTACTACTCAACATTGTACTATTAAAAAAATCAAAGTGCAATTATTTAAATAAAGTTTGCAAAATATTATAAAATCATATATATTAATCTATATGGAAAGTGCCTTTATTAATGGAATTATAGATAAAAAAACTCTGCTTAAAAATGAAGTAGGCAGTATAAATCCTTTTCTTCTTGAGAATAATATAGCTCAGGTTGAGAATATCCATAATTTTTTACGCTCTGAGAAATCTTTATTGCTTGTAAACGGGTTTCTCGGAACGGGTAAGACTAGAGTTGTTAATTATGCGCTTTCTTTTGTCTCAGAACCAACTGTTGTTTTGAACTATAACTGTTATGAGACAACAATTTTGGATGATATATTATTGTCCTTTTTTGAAGATTTTAAAAATCTAGCACTAAAGAATTTGATAAAACAGCCAAAAGCAAAGTTTGATAATTTTACACAGAAAATAGATGCCTACTTTGGGTGTATTGATAATCCTGTTGTCATCGTAATTAATTCTTTTGAAATTGTTTTAAAGGATAATAAGTCTGAAATCTTAGATTTTTTATTTCACCTTCAACAAAGAAGCAATATTAAAGTTATTATAATTTCTAGGAAGTTTGATTATGACGATTTTTCAGCTGTAGATTATGATAGACTTTCTATATTGGCTCTTGAAAAATCTATATTTGAAAAATATCTGCGAGCTGAAGGCATAAGATTGATTGGACCTGTGTCAGATGAATTGTACAAATACTCAAGAGGGTATTTCTTCTATACAACTTTGTCTTTAGATGTTATAAAATCTCATAATCTTAATATAGTTGATTTCTTGAAAGGGTATACAAAAAGCTTTTTATCATATAATGACTTTATTTTACGAGAGGCTCTTTCTTTTGTAGATCCTGTTAGTGGTCATCTTTTTAGATTTTTAACAACAATGCGCCATCCTGTTAGTGCCAATTTGTTGAAAGCTTTAAATTTGTATAATGAGGAAAGAATTAAATTTTTCTTGGATAAGCAAATTCTTTCTAAAGATAAGAATATGATTTATTTGCAGGATTATTATAAGGAAATTTCTGCAAATTCAATTCCGGATTCTGTTTTTGTAAAGCTCCATCGTGCTTGTGTTGATTTGTATAATACTCAGCTTCCATTAAAGCCTTTTGAACGAGATTTATTAATTTCTCGTCAAACCATGAGAGCTGAAATAGAATATCACAGCATGTTTATACCTCAAAAGCCGATGTTAAATCAAAATTCAGCAACAGGTGTTAATGTTAATCAAATACCTTCTGTTCCAGAAGCAAAAGATCTAGCTAAGGACGACACTCAAACTGGAGAAGAAAAATTAAGAAATATCTCATTTATATTCGATACCGAAGAAGATGAGAAAAAAATAATGTCAGAGATTGCTGATTCTATAAATAAATTTATTGATTATTCAAATAAAACACTTAATGAATCAGAAACAAAACTTCCTTTATCAGGTCTTGTTAATTCCGCAAAAGATGAAGAAAATCAATATAATTATAAAAAAGCTATTGCTTTTTATCAAAGAGCCTTATTACAAAAAGATGATGACGATTTTTATACTTATTTACCGACAATTTATACAAGGCTTGCTGAGTGTTATGGAAAACTTTCTGATTGGTTTAATTCCTTAAGATATTATGACTTGGCTCTTGAATTTTATACTTCTGCCGGAGATATTGATAAGATTGCTGAGATGAAACTTGCAATTACAAATATTTTTTATATTACGTTTAAACATGATAAAGCTAAAAATCTCATAAATGAAATTCTTCAGGAAAACAAAATGGCTGATGAACTTAAGATTAGAGCAAATATTATGGCTGCTGTTTTGTATAACGAGGAATTGATTAAATCATATACATATTATAAAAAAGCAATTGAGTTAGTTCAGCCTTTAATGGATAAAACTTTGCTTGCTGAATTATATTTTAACTATGCGCTTTGTTGTGATGATTTGGATGAAACAGAAGAGGCTGTGTTATATTATAGAAAATGTTCTGAAATCGATAAAAATAATCCTCATTTAGCCTCAGCATTATCGAATTTGGCTCTTATTTTTGATGAGACCGGCATGAGTGAATTGGCTATTAAATATTATCAAAAAAGTTTAGATATAGATGAACAGAATAATAATAATTCAGGAATTTATTCATCAGCTTTGAAACTTGCAGAAATGACATCTAGGCAGGATCCTGATAAAGCTGAAGGTTTCTTTAAGAAGGCAATAAAAAGTTCTTCTCTGTTAGGTGATAAAACTTATAAATCTGCGGCATATCTTGAATATGGTGATTTCTTTATGAACCATAGAAATATAAAACAAGCTTTGAAATGCTATGTTATTGCGCTTCATTCTGTTGAGAATAACAAAGACTTGAAACAAAAAATCTTGCAAAGATTAAAAGATTTGAAAATTCGATTAGGAACTAAGTTTGAAGAATTGGAACAAGAGTTAAAACATGAACAATAGAAATTTATTTGAAAATTATACAAAAGCTTTTTTAAATCAAAATTCAATGATCAATCTTATATCAAAGAATGATGAGAAATACTTATGGGAAAAACATATTTTTGATAGTTTGTCTATTGAAAATTTCTTTCAAATTTACGGTAACGATTTTAAAACTTTACTTGATATAGGTACCGGAGGTGGTTTCCCCTCAGTTCCTATTGCTATTGCATACCCAAATTTAGCAGTTTATGCAATTGATAGTATTAGGAAAAAAATTAATGCTATTGAAAATATAAAAGCAGAGCTAAATTTGTCTAATTTACATCCTATTTGCGATAGGGTTGAAAAATTAAATGATAAATTTGATCTTATTACCTCAAGAGCCGTTGCTCCTTTGAAAGTTATTGCAGGGTACGCAGCACCTTTATTAAATAAAGGTGGGTATTTTATTGCCTATAAATCAAAACGTGCAGAGGATGAAATTGAAGAAGCTAGACCAGTTCTGAAAAAACAAAAATTAGATCTCGTTGATACTTTAGAATATCAGTTGCCATTAGAAGAAATATATATTAGAAATTTAATAGTTTTGAAAAAGCTCTAATTATTCAGGTTCAAGCTATTGACGGTTTTCTGTAGTTCTTGGTATAAGTATAAAAAAAACCACTCATTGCTGAGTGGGTCGTTTTCTGCATCCTAATGGTCTCTTTTAGTGTTTATTATTTAGGAGTTTATATGTTTTTGGGGTTAATGAATCTATTTATATTTAGTGTTTCGACTACACTTAAATCTTATGTAATTATTATGCACCAAATGAACTAAAATGTCAACAAAATGTTTCCATAAATTTTTTAAAACTCTGAAAAATGCCTATATAGTGTAGATTTTACACTTTACAAAACTTAATAATCTGTTAATTCTATTCAAATTGTGGGCAGGGGATATGTAAGGGATATATGTAAACAAATGTTAATAATAAAACCCCAAGAAAAGCAATTTTCTTAAAAGTATATACTTTATATATATAAGAGTATAGAGAAAAAGGAATTAAATCATGGCTCCACATGATAATATGACTATTAATAAAATCGGAATGCCTAAGACCGATATGGCAGACACTATTCCAAGTTATGAAGCAGCAGCTGCCGTAAGAGACTCTGCTATACAAGGCGAGCAGGGGACACGGGCTACCGAGATAAATACCACCACTAATGTCCGTAAAAATGATAATACTCAAAAATATCAAACCGGATATGAAGGTATTAATAGTATGGGTAAGTTTTTGGGACTTACCATGAAGGATGTTTTTTCTGCTCAATATACGGGTGAAGGGCTTGACCATTTTAATGGTACCCACCATATTGGAAAGCCTTATCAAGAGGTAGAGCAAGATGGTTTTAAATTTAATGTAATGATACAACAGGGAATGAATTTAAATATTGCATGTTAAAAAGCCCCTCCTAGATGGAGAGGCTTTTTAGATTGTAGTATACGAATCTTATGCAGTAGCTAAAGCTTTTGATTCTTTAATACATTCAATAAGAGTTTTTGCTACTGTTTCTTGTTCTTCCTTAGTTAGTTCTGGGAACATTGGAAGTGAGATAACAAGTTCTGTATTTTTTTCTGATACAGGTAAAGAACCTTTTCCTACGCCCAAGTATTCGTGAACTTTTTGTAGGTGAAGTGGGATTGGATAATACAACATAGCGCCGATACCGCGTTCTTGAAGCATTTTATGAACTTCATCACGGTTAGGAACTTTAACTGTGTATTGGTGATAAACACAATAAGTATCTGCTAATTCTTTTGGTGTTTGTACATCAGGACAATCTGCAAATAATTTATTGTAGTAATAAGCGTGTTCTCTTCTTAATTCATTCCATTTTTTGATGTGAGGAAGTTTTACACGCAAAATTGCTGATTGGATTTCATCTAATCTGCTGTTAACCCCGATTTCATCGTGATGGTAACGGATAGCGCCACCATGGTTTCTAAGAGCGATAACTCTGTCTCTTAATTTTTCGTCGCTAGTCATAATTAGACCACCGTCGCCCATACCGCCAAGGTTTTTAGTAGGGTAGAAGCTTAAGCATCCGAAATCACCGAATGTTCCAACCATTTTGCCTTTGTATAAAGCACCGATAGCTTGGCAGCAATCTTCAATAACATGTAAATTATGTTTTTTAGCTACAGCCATGATTGTATCCATATCACAAGGTTGACCATATAAGTGAACAGGAATGATAGCTTTTGTTCTAGGTGTAATAGCTGCTTCCAATTTAGATGCGTCCATATTGAATGTATCTTTATCAATATCAACAAAAACAGGTTTTGCACCTACGATACCAATAGCTTCTGTTGTTGCAACGAATGTAAATGCAACTGTAATAACTTCATCGCCAGCTCCGATGTTAAGTGCTCTTAGAGCAAGATGAAGTGCGTCTGTACCTGAGTTAAGTCCTACAGTATATTTGCATCCTATAAAATCTGCTAATTCTTTTTCTAAAGCTTTTGTATTTGGACCTAGGATGTAAGATCCTGAACGTAAAACTTCACAAACTGCTTTTTCAACTTCTTCGCCTATTGTTGCATATTGGCGTTTTGAATCTAAAATTGGAATCATATTTCTCTCCTTTTCTCCTATAATACAAGTTTACCACATATTTAGCCTGTCTTTATATAACCTTAATAAATAAAAAAGTCGACTTTTGTCGACTGAATAAAAGGAAATAAAATTGTAAAGGGGAAAATCTAGAAAGCAACCGGCTTGAATTAAGATAAATGCCG
>CALVBU010000012.1 GCA_944325875.1 Candidatus Gastranaerophilales bacterium | reverse complement strand
TCTAAGCATAATAACTTTGCGGATACTGCTCTTTATAAATTATCAAAGGCAATCAAAAGTTTAACTTTTGAAAATCTGGAAACAGAATTGCATAAAGCTATCGAAAATATTCCAAAACCTATCACTCCAAAAAATAAATTTGAAAAAGATTTTAATGATATTGTTAAAAGTTTGCTTTCTAATAAATTTAATAACAAAGAAAATCCGATTAAATAAAAGTAAGTAGGATAAATTACTTTTTTAGTATAATTTATTTAATTAATTAAGGAGTAGTATATTATGAGTATGATTACACGAATCGGTTTTAGAATTAGATCAACAAGTTTTATGGATACTTTGATTAGACCTACCAATGCTCAATTTTTTAGACAACCTAAAGAATGGTCTCAATTACAAAGGTTTGGAGATTCTGTTTGGAATATCATTGATGGATACAAGCCTGTTGCCGTTAAAGGTATAGATAAAGCAACTGGAAAGAAAATTACCTTAAAAGATGATAAAGGTAGAAAACTAATTAACTGGGTTAGAAACATCAAAAAAGATAATTTTGTAGTAACTGATACTCTTAATTTCAACGGAACAAAAATTGTAACAGCAAAAGATACTAATAGTGGACAAGTTATAGCAAAAGAGGTTGGTAAAAGTGCTTATAGGGGTTCTGACTTCTTTAAATCAAGTTTTGAAAATGGAAAAGTGAAAACAGCTTACCAATTCACTGATAAGTTTACTAAAGAAGGACAAGAAACTATGTCTGAAACATTCTGGTTTGGAAGAAATAGTGAAGGTAAATTAAATAAAAAAGTCTTTGAAAATGTTACAGATTATCCTGTTCAACAAGAAGTTAAGAAGTTCTATGCAGAAAATTGTCCTGAACTTAGAGATTAAATAGATTGAGCAAAAGTCCAGATTAGCTTGAATTTATTAAAAAAGGAAGCAAGTAAGGGGCTGATAGTGACAATAGAAAATAACTTATTTAATGTAAAGAATTACCCTAATGAAGTTCTTTGGGTAATGAAAGCATTCAGGGATTCTGAAGTAATCTCTAGATTTTGTGAAAAATATGATATAGAAGTAATTTTTAAAACAAAAGAGAAATAAGTAGGGTGCGTCAAACGACACACCCTACTTACTATGTAATCTTCAATCATAACAACTTTCTATATCTGCTTTACTTTGTATGATATTCCATATCAATACAATTACAAACAAAAAGCAAGAAGATTGATAATGTTCTTTTATTATATTGCTGGTTAAAAAAATATAGAAGGGCGATAGTCTTCAGGACGTGGTTTCCATTCATGATCGTAATAGTTAGGAGGGTAATCTAAATTAGATGTAGTAAAAGGGCGATAGTCTTCAGGACATGGTTTCCATTCATGATCGTAATAGCTAGGAGGGTAATCTAAATTAGATGTAGTATAAGGCACGGGAATACGAGGTTTACTATGAAAATGTTTTGTTTTACCGTTATGTGTAATAAAGTCAAAGTATCCCCATTGTGGTGTTCTTTTGTCATAAGATAACCAAAGATCTCCATCTATCTGTTTAAGACTGCCCAAATCAGTAGCATTTGATTCTCTAAAATCAGCAGTACCTGTTATTCTTTTTATCTTTTTTAACAATTTATTTTCATCAACACCAAGCTCTGAGAAATCATGAGTAGCACCACCACCCTTTCCATATCCGGAAACGATGTACTTGCCATGTGAATCTCTTTTAGTTTTAAGTCCTACAGCCTCAAAAAGTCTTTCGACATCACAATTTTTTATAGCATCCTTTATTATTTCTAAATTAGATGTAGTATAAGACCCGTGAATACAAGGTTTACTATCAAAATATTTTGTTTTACCGTTATGTGTAATAAAGTCAAAGTATCCCTCTTGTGGTGTTCTTTTGTCATAAGATAACCAAAGATCTCCATCTATCTGTTTAAGACTGCCCAAATCAGTAGCATTTGATTCTCTAAAATCAGCAGTACCTGTTATTCTTTTTATCTTTTTTAACAATTTGTTTTCATCAACACCAAGCTCTGAGAAATCATGAGTAGCACCACCACCCTTTCCATATCCGGAAACGGTGTACTTGCCAAATAAATCTCTTTTAGCTTTAAGTCCTACAGCCTCAAAAAGTATTTTAACATCAGAATTTTTTATAGCATCTTTTATTATATTTTTAACTTTTGCTTTATAAAGATTTTTTTCATCTATATGTTTTAAAGCAATTTTAGATGTATACCCAAGAACCTCTTCTCTGGAACCAAATGCTACATGAGATTCATTTTTTGAAAAATAATTACGATTTTGGGTATTTATATTGAAATTATTTGTAATAGAATTTATTTGCATAAAACCTCCTTGTAATATTCTAAAACGTGAAAAATTTTTTTTTGCTATTTGCAAAGGAATAGTAAAAAAGTTTGTAAAGTTTCAGAACGAGAAACGCACCATGAAATTAATAATGACTATCCTGATTTTGTACCAATACAAAAACTTAATGGTAAAACAAAGATTTACACCAAAAGAGGATTTCAAGAAACTTGAAACCCTCTTATATCAAATGGTTGCGAGAGCTGGATTTAAACCAACGACCTTCGGATTATGAGGAGTCCTTCAGGGTACCCGCACTCTAACAATTTTTCACGATTTACCACGACTTAACACTGATTTTTATGAGAATTCATATTGTTTCAACAAATTGATTATAATTTGTTAAACTCATGTGTGGTGAAATGTGTTTTATTGCTTATTATTGTCTTTTAATATCTTTTTCAATAAATGTTTCAATGTCCTCAACAGATTCATTTACCTGTTTGGAAAATTCTACTTTTTCAAAATGTGATAGGTTTACAAACCTTTTTAATAACTCCTTTTCACGGTATGTTAAGGTATAACCTGCTTTATATCGTTGATACACCCTTTTTAATTCTAATAAATACTTCTCGTCCATGTTATCCTCCTTTATTTAGCAATATACATAATTATTATAACAAGAATTAGAAATATTGAACTTGCTATATATTCAGCATGTATGTATTGAATTTTCCGTTTCAATCTGATTAAATTTTCTCTTTGTATTTTTAGATATACTGCTGAATTCATGATATAACTTTCTAGGTATTTTTTTAATGAAATATTTTTTATTAAAAAGGGGAATTCAACAGAAATTTTTGAAAAACCATTTTTTAATGATTGGATCCATACAACCCTTACAAAATAATAAAGATAAAGTACGATAGCAAAAATTAACAACCCATATACTATTTCAGTATTATGTTTGTTTCTTAATATATATGAAATTATACCTATATAGATTGGTATAGGCATAGAAAACATTTGGAACATAAAATCTACTTTTTTTAAAAATTCATTATAATCATTAATAAATATATTTATTTCATTTTTATAAAAATCTTTTATCTGTACTAATAAATCAATATTTTCCTTTAAATTAGTATCTTGAGTTCCATTATTTTCATTGTCTGTGTTTGTTTTAGGATTTAGAATCTCACATAAAGAAGACTCTCTGTACTGTTTCTTTAACTTCTCATCTATATTTTTATGTTCTTCATCTGATAATGTCATATCTTTAAAAAATAAGATAAAATGGTCCTTTAAATTAGAATATACAGACTTTATAGCACTTATTGCTAATAGCAATATTAAAAATAAAGCGATAACAACTAAAATAATTTTGCAAATCATTTTTATACCTCGACTATCTTTATATGTATGATAAACGTAGCTTACCTTTTATTAAATTATAGCTCAAACATGAACTTTTGATAATAATTGTAAATTTAATCTTGATACTACTATTGGTTGTACCCCTCTTTCTAACATTCTTGTTGCAAATTGTAAAAAAAACAACCGGTTTGGAAAATTGGGGACATGCAAATTTAGAAATTTAAATTAATTCTACTAACTATACTCAATAACCTTTTTTATAGTTTTACCATCTGCCTCATAATTTGTTTTTCTTAGTACTTTTTCTGTTTCTGGCTTTTCTTTTGGAATGTATTTTATAGTCTGACCATCTTTACAATACTCAATTACATAACCAAAAACGTAGATAGTAAATATTTAGGGGGCACATATCCATTAAAATATCATTTTATTGAAGGAATGGGAGATTTAGAAAATGCTGTTGAGTATAAACCTACTCGGCTAAAAGAGTAAATTAATCTGGATATTGATTTTAGAAATATTGATAGCGATAGGATATTTACCAATAAAGAAATAAAACAAATGACATCAGAAGAATATAGTCGTTTAGAAAGTTTTATAAATCAACAATTGGCAGCAGGAAAAATTATGTCAGAAGCAAAACAACAATTAAAAGCGGGAAATTTAATTTATGTAAACTCATATACTCGTTCTGATGGAACAAAAGTAAAGGGTTACTACAGAAGTAACCCGAGTATTAAATAATAACAAAATATAATAATTTAAATATAATAAGGAATTACAATTCCCTGCATTGTATCAAGCAGGGAATTGTCCCTAAATATTGTTATAAAAGTTTTTAAAAGGTAACTTTTGCGAAATTAATTCAAAATTCCCTGAAAATTGAATTAGCAGGGAATTTGTTTTAAATAGCTCTAAGATTTTAAGATAGACTTTTGATGCAGAAACTACCTTCTCCGTTTTTTAGTATATAGATTAGGAATTAGTGAAGATATAAGTTTGAAAAACCGCCCACTCTGGGGCGGTTTTTGATATGTGATTTTATTTAGAGAATTTTTTAAGCTTAATTTTTACCAATTTTTATTAAAATATCTCCTAAATTCTCTTTTTGAAAATTTTAAGGTGCAGATTGGAATTCTTTTTTTTATGAGTAAAAGAGATAATTGTAAAACCTTAAAAAAAGATTAAGTAATAGTCATATTTGTCATTTTGCAGTAATAATGTAAAAGGTAATACACCTCTTGCTAAGCTTTAATCCTAGATGATTTTTGTGTTTGCAAGGAGTAACTGAAATTTTTTAGCACAGTGAAGCAGATGCTTTGCTGTGCTTATTTGTTATTTTAAATAAGGAGAACTAATGGAAAAAGAACATCATATTTTATCACTATCAGGCGGTAAAGATTCTACAGCTCTTGCTTTCTTTATGAAAGAGAATATGTCTGAAATCTTTGAAAAACTAGAACTGGTTTTTTGCGATACAGAGTGCGAATTGCCTGAAACTTATGATTATTTGAATAAAATTGAAATCTTTCTAAATAAAAAAATTCACAGGGTAAAACCTGAAAAAAGTTTTGAACACCTAATGCTTTTACATAATTATTTCCCTTCTCCAATAAAAAGGTGGTGCACAGTAGAATTAAAAACAAAACCTTTTAAGAAATTTATAGTTGACAAATTAAATAAAAATAACTCAATAATTCACCTTTTTATAGGAATTAGAGCTGATGAATTACAACGTGCAGAATATAATAAATATAATAATCAAAGAATAAAAGAGGTTTACCCATTTGTTGATTATGGCTTAAATTATTCAGATATTATGGAAATTTTAAATAAATCGGGTATCGGAATTCCTAAATATTATGAATGGTCAAATCGTTCGGGTTGTTATTTTTGCCCGTTTCAAAGTAAAAATAATTGGTTAAATCTATACGAGCATCATCCTGATTTGTTTTTTAAAGCTAAGCAATACGAAGATGATAAAAATAATGCTAATAGTAGAAATTTCAAAAGAGTCGGATGGAATATTGATATGTCCTTAGTAGAAATGATAAGACCTGAAAATGTCAAAAAAATCAGAGAGTTTTATAAAAATAAAAAAACTAAAATTACTGTTATAAATAAACTTTTTGATTTATTTGATTGAATTCCAAAGTTTAAAAAAGATTTTTTTATATGCACTATTTAATATTTGAGAATTTTTAATAACTATGCAATTTTCATCATTCATTCTTTCCCCTTGTTTAGTAAAATTCATAGAGCCTATAACAAGGATATCATCATCTATGATAATAGATTTCATATGCATTTTCCCATTCCAATTTTCAACTTTTACATCAATACCATTTTGTATTATATAATCTACATTTACATATTTTCCTTTGACACTTGTCTCATCAACTATGATTTTAATATCAATTTCTCTTTTGTGAGCATCAATAAGTGCGTTGATTATATCATTATGAGTTAAATAGAATGCAGGAATATAAATAGATTTTTGTGCTTGATTTATCAAAGGTATAATTTGAGTTGTTGAGATTTTATTTGTCGGAGAAAAATAAACTGAGATATATTTTTTATCTACTAAAATATCTTCATTATTACTAACGCGATTTTTCATATTATGGAACTTTCCATTATACATTTGCTCAAATTCTTTTTTATATAAATTCGCAATCTCTTTTGAATTAATCAATACAGCGATATTTGCATTGTATCCTGTTAAGCAGCTTGAAGAAATATTTGTAGAACCCGTAAAGACCTTTTGACTATCAAAGATAAAAAATTTATTATGCATTAAAGCTCCCTGAAAATCAAATTTATATTTATAATCAGGAATATTTATTGATTCGGCACTTTCATAATCCGTTGTGAAAGTTGGAATTTTATCCATTAATTTGTATGTATCAAAATAAATATTTTCTTTATTTTCTGTTAAATCAGTTACCCACCGAACTTTAACACCTCTTTTCTGAGCATTGACTAATGCTTCAAAAATCTTGTCTTGTTCTGCAATTCCATATATTGCAAAGTCTATACTTTCTTTTGCATTATCAATATTGTACAAAAGAGCTTTACAAGCGGAACTTTTGCAAGAATTTTCTGGGTGTTTTTGTTTTAACGGACTTAGAAAATATAATTCAATATTCCCATCTTTGGCATCGGGTTTTACAACTCTTTTATATGGCTTGTACTTTTTTTCTTTTATTTCTTTTGGATAGCAACAGCTGGCAGGTACATATTTGATTGAAGGTTTATTAATCAACTCCTGTTGACCAGATTTCCAACCATACTTACAAGTAGTTTTGTGATATTTACCGTTTTTATAATTTAATACAACAAGATTTAGCTTATATGATTTTTTTGCATTAGCTTTTATTTTATCTAGGTTCTGATAAGGTTTTAATTCTTCTGCAAGGTTAGATTTTGTATAAATTGTCGCAAGTCCTGCTTTCAGCACTTCTTTTTCATAGCTTTTGCATTTACCATGTTTATTGCAATCATAGTAGAGCGACATCAGGTATCTATTATTTTTATCTAACTTTTCTTCTGCTGTGTATTCAGCTCTTACAGGCTTATTCAGAAGCTCTTTTTTAGCAAATTCTTTACCATAATACCCAAGCCCTAAAGCTTCATCTTGAGTAAAGTTATATAGTTTCATTTGCCAATTAAGTCCGTCATTGAGTTTAGTTTCAAATGTATCAATTCCATTTATGCGGACTTTTTCATCTTGTTCAGCTATTCCGTTATCGTTAAAGTCAACATATACAGTATCCCCATCAATAACCTTAATTACCTTATGTTCAACTGATGCGGTTACTGGTAAAATTGACACAGTTGTCAGTAGGAAAGCAATTGCAAAAAAAAATCTCATTACGGTTATTATACATAAAAATTTATATTAATTAAAATAATATATTAATTATTTTTATATCAACCATTTGTAAAGGTTTAGATGATTCTTATTTGCTTAGATTTACTATTATCATAATATAAATTTATTGATTTTTGTATCAAGTAATTGCTCGCTTACTCCAACCATTTTTCCTATTAAATAAGCAGAAATAATTGTTCCAAGCCCAATTCCAACAATTTCCCCTTTTATTACCAGTCCTGATATGCATGTAAAGATAACAAGAGAAATATCAAATCTAATTCTTAGATATGAAAAGGGGCGTTTTAAGTATTCACATAATGTCTCAACGATACCATTCCCTGGATCTAAAATTAAGTTAGCTTTCGTCATCAGATATACTCCTAGTCCGGTTAAGGTATTTGATATTAATAGTGTTATAAATGCAATGTTAAACGGTAGTTTGTAGGTTGGGAGTGTTATATCAAATATTTCTATAAAAATGCTTACTAAAAATGCCATTGGTATTTGCATAAATAATTTGTAATCGAATTTTTTTAAGATAATACATTGTATAACAATGAATATTATATATAAAATAAACGTAGTAAGTCCCAGAGACTTATTTAAAAGTATAGAATAAGCAAAAGGGACAGAACTTATTGCGGCTACTCCTAAGTCTGTTCTTGTATTAAGAACAATTCCCAATGCCATAATATTCATACCTATTAAGTATAATATAATTCTTTTGATTTTATTATTTAAATTAATCATGTTCTTATCGATTTTCAATGGTATTATACTGCAAACCTGGATTTCCAAGCTTATAATTTTAAGTATTTTTCCCATTCTGCAGTTAGTTTTTCGATTGTCCACTTTGCGTTTGCCGGACTTGTTGATGGAAGTTTTATTATTGAGCATTTTTCAAAAAGTTTTGGAAAATATTTTTTTAACGAAATATATGCTTTATTTCCGTTTAAGCATATTGTTTTTATATTTGGATAATGATTCAGCAATGAGTCTAAGTCGTTAGGTTTTTCATTTTCTATTGCAGAATCAAGGCTGCCTTCTCTTGTGCAAAATTTTATTGTATCCCAAAGAGCTATATTATTTTTTAGTAAAGTTTTTGTTTTATTTGTGTAGTCTTGAGTATCTAAATCTTTTACATTGAAAAGTATTCCAATAATTTTCCAGAAACGATTTTGCGGATGGGCATAGTACTCTTGAGCTTCCAAAGATTTTATTCCAGGCATTGACCCTAAAATAAGTATTTTTGAATCTTGATTTATAATTGGGTTAAAACTTATGCATTCATTCATTAGTTTAATAAATTTCCTAAATTTAGTTTAGATGAATCAATATATAAATTCTGACAATTTAATGTTCCGAGAGGAATATTTTTATTAGTCCCGTGATAATCACTTCCACCTGTAATATATAAGTTATATTTGTTCGCGCAATTTACAAGGAAATTAATTTCATCTTCTGAATATCTTGAATAATAACATTCTAAGCCTTGAATCCCACAATCAATAAGTGTTTTTAACTTAGGAATGAATTCATCTTCTTTTAAGTGTCTTTCGCATTCTCCGCCAAGAGGATGTGCCCAGATAGGAATGCCTCCGGATTTCAATATTGCATTTATAGCTTCTTCGCCATCAAACCTTGAGTTCCCCGTAGAACAGCCATTAAGATACTTTCGCATAGCTTCAATATTGTTATCAGCGAGCCCTCTTTCTACAAGGATATTTGCGATATGCATTTTTACGACACTTTTTCTTGAATATAGCCAATCTAATTCTTTTTTAGATAGTATAATGCCAAATTTATCTTTCAGATAGTTGATTCTTGTTTCAAGTTTGTGCAAACGAAGCTGTTTTCCTTTTCCTAATAATTCTTTTAATTCAGAGGAATTTTCGTTATAATTGTACCCTAGAATATGACATTTGCATTCTCTAGCTTTGCAGGTAAGTTCTACTCCATGGATAAATTTAATATCATCAGGGATTAGGGGGGCTAATGCTTTGCACCCGTCAATGGTATCATGATCTGTCAGTGCAAAAACTCCAAGACCTGACGTTTTGATATTTTCTGCAAGTTCTTGAATTGTATCACTTCCATCTGAGTAGTTACTATGTATGTGTAAATCTATTTTAGCCATAACTTTTAATATTATATACCAAAGTCTTTTTTATAATCCAATTCTTTTTTCCAATTATTTAAAAAATAAAATCCAAGTATAAAATATATGCTCCACATTATTACTGTTGCCAGACAATTGGAGCCGTTTATGTATGCGTCAATCCACATTATAACAGATAATCCGTTTACAATAGTCCACACATACCATTGCTCTATACATCTTTTTATCGTGAGTAGTAGGCCTCCGATTGAGAAAAATGTTGTTATCCCGTCAATAAACGGGCTCGCATCTCCAAGTCTTTTTAGTATCACAGATGTAACTAAAGAGCCGATAATTAATATTGTAAAAAATATAAGTTGTTCTTTTTTTGAAAGATTCGTTTTTATAATTTCTTGTACATCTTTTTTTAAATGTTGTTTCCATTTAAATATTCCAATCACTTGCATTGGAAAGTAATAGAGCATATATAAAAATAAGTTTCCGTATAAATGGTTCTTATAAGCTAGATAAGCGTAGCACATTGTCCCGCATAATCCTAAAATATAGCAGGATATTTTGCCTTTGCCTGCTAATATTGTGTAACTTATTCCACATATTGCCGAGATGAGTGCAATTTTGCTATCTCCGATAAGAAATGATAATAATATTATGAGTATAATACCTAATGGAAAAAATATCCTTTCGTATTTTCCAAAACCTTGAAATTCTTTTTTAATAAACTCTAATATATTCATCAAATTTATTTTACTTTTTTCTATGTGTGTTGTCTACTATTATTAGGTGAAAATAATGCAAGTACAAAAAATAAGCCGAATTTTAACGAATAAAACAGTTTTAAAAAGTCTAGAAAAGGTATCCGAGCACGGGACTTCTTTTAGTGCTGGGACTTCTCTTTTGATGTCTTTATCGTTAAGGCCTCTTGCTATTTTTTCGACGCCTGATGTAGAGAAAGAAAATAAGCAATATGCTTGTGCAAATTCTATCTGCTCAGGTCTTATAAAATATGGAATGGTAGAGGCTGTTGCTTTACCAGTAGAAAATGCTGTTAAAAATATTGACAAGCATCCTGATAAATATCTAAAACCAAAGACGATAGAGACTTTGAAATCAACATCTAATGAATTGCTAAAGTCAAAAAGTTATAAGCTTGCAACTCAAATGATAAAACTTGGAACAGGTTTTGTTACCGCGATCCCAAAATCTGTCCTTACTATCGCTTTAATTCCTGTTATTATGGATAAACTTTTTAATGTCAAAAAACAAACAGAATCAGTAAGAGTAAAGACCAACCCTGATAATATACAAATTATCAAAAGTAAAAAGATACCTTTTACAGGAGGTTTGACTGAAACTTTATCAAAAGGTATTGGAAAACTTTTTGATAATGAAACCTTCCAAAAGTTTATGGTAAAACATGCAAAACAAGAAAAAGATATTGCAATAAATATGACAGCTGCTACTGATATTCTTTTGACAGCATCTGCTGCGTATCAAACAAATAAAAGTTCTGAAATTAAAGAAAATCGTAAAAAAGCCTTAATCTATAATAATCTTGTATCAACGGCAATTACTTTAGGTTTAGGATATGGGATCAATAGTTTTGTTAAAAATAAATCAGGGAAATTTATTGAAACATTTTCAGAATTGAACAGGCATGATCCAAAGTTGCATAAGTATATTGAGGGTATTAATATCGTTAGACCGGCTCTTATTTTTGCAGGAATTTATTATGGTATATTACCGATGTTTTCGACATATATTGCAGAAAAAATTGATAAATATGTAGAGAGTAATTCTAAATTACAAAAAGTATAGATTATTTTATTAAGGAGGTATTTTTAATGTATACGATTAAAGAAGTTGCAGAAAAAATGGATGTTTCAGAACATACTCTCCGATTTTGGGCTAAAAGCGGACTTTTTCCTTTTATAAAAAGAAATGAAAATAATGTTAGATTGTTTTCAGAAAGTGACCTTGATTGGGTAAAAATAGTAAAATGCCTCAGGATGACAGGTACTGAAAATAAAGCTATAAAAAGATACATTGATTTATGTTTAATTGGGGATTCAACAATTCCTGAGCGTTATAAGATTATTCAAGATACAAAAGCGAAAGCTTATCAGCAGATGGAGGATTTGAAACGCCAAATGGAATTGTTAGATTATAAAGAAAATTATTATAAAAATCTGATAAAAAATAATCTGGCTGATGAATGGAATCCTATGAATAAAACTGAAAAAGAAAGTATTGCATAAATTAAAAAGCCCGATAATTTATTTTATCGGGCTTTTTTATAATTGATTTATAGTACATTTTTGATGTCTTGTACAATTAATTCTGTCGTCAAGTGATATCTTTGGTATAGGACTTCTAATGGAGTTCTGTCTGTAAATTCTTTGTATCCGCCAAAATTTAGAACTTTCATATCCGAATTTCCATAGAATCTGGCAATTTTTTCTCCAAATCCGCCGTTTAAAATACCGTCTTCAAGAGTTATCACTACTTTGTGGTTTGCTTTTAATTCATCAAGCATTTCTTCATCAATGCCTGTAATGAATTTTGGATTTATTAGTGTTGCATTAATGTTTAAATCTTTTTTTAGAGCTTCTTTTACTTGTTTTCCTAAATGGAAGAAGTTTCCAAGCCCTAAGATTGCAACTTCAGAACCTTTTTCTACCATTTTAAATTTATTGATCTTAGAATAATCAGTTAAATCTTCTTCACCGGTTGAGATTAAATTTCCAAACGGTACTCTAATCGCAACAGGATAGTCATTTTGTTCAACTGACCAGTCTAACATTTTTAAATATTCTTCTTTGCAGGTTGGTGCTAGATAGATAATATTTGGAATATTTGATATTAGAGGGATATCAAATGAGCCTAAATGTGTAGCGTCAGCATTTGATATTGCGCCCCAGTGAACAAGTATTGTTGCAGGAGAATTGTTTAAACATAAATCCTGTGATAATTGGTCATATGTTCTTTGAACAAATGAGCTTAAGATTGCAAGTATTGGCTTTGCTCCATATTTTGCCATTGCAGAAGCAGCTGCTATTGCGTGTTCTTCTGCGATACCTACATCAAGATATTGTCTGCCGAGCTTTTGTCTAAATTCAGGTGTGAATCCGTAAGCTCCAGGTGTTGCAGGAGAAATTGCAATTATGCTTTGATCTTTTTCTGCTTTTTTTAGAATGTAATCTGTGGTTATTGAGCAATAATCTTCTGTTGTAGAAGGTGCTTCGTCTTTTTTGTCAAGTGTCCCCGGTAAAATCCAGTGGAAAGCTTCTTTGTTTTCTTCTGCTATTGGAAGCCCCTTTCCTTTTAGAGTATGCATATGTATTATGACAGGATGGTTTGTATCTTTTACTTTTTTGAATGTTTCGATTAGTTTTTCAATATTATTCCCTTCTCCTACATAATAGTAATCAAATCCCAATGTTTTAAAGAAATTGCAATCACATTTTCCATCAGATTCTTTTAAATCTTGAAGATTTTTATATAAACCTCCGTGGTTTTCAGCTATAGACATATCGTTGTCGTTTACAAGGATGATTATGTTACTTCCAAGTACTGCAGCGTTATCTAAGCCTTCAAGAGCTTCTCCTCCGCTTAGTGAACCATCACCAATTAGTGCGATAATATTTTCTTTTCCACCTTTAAGATCTCTTGCTTTTGCAAGTCCTACTGCCAAACTTACTGAGGTTGAAGTATGTCCTACTTTGAATATGTCGTGAGCACTTTCTTCGGGAGCTGTGTAACCTGTGTATTTATTGTATAATTCAGGGTTTGTAAAACCTTCTTTTCTACCTGTTAGCATTTTATGCGGGTAGCATTGATGTGATACGTCAAATACTATTTTATCTTCAGGCGAATTAAAAACATAATGAAGTGCAATTGTTGCTTCTACTATACCAAGATTTGGTCCCATATGACCGCCTGTTGTGTTTACTTTTTTTATAATAAGCTCTCTCATTTCATTAGCAAGAGTTTCCATTTCAGAAATTGTCAGCTTCTTTAAATCTGTTGGGGTATCAACTTTGTCTAATATCATGACTTAATATCTCCTTTCATACTATAAATATATTGTAAAACTTGAGAGCTGCTATCAGTCAAGAGTTATGTTGAAAATTTTTTATGTATTCTTTTGAATCTTTTCATAGCTCTTGGGTTAAATCTAAGTTGTGATAATAGTATTCCGCATATCATAATTATACACCCTAGAGTTTCTTGTATAGTTAAAGTCTCTCCAAGAATAACCATTCCCCCTAAAACTGCAAATACTGATTCCAAGCTTAATATTAAAGATGCAATAACAGGTGGAGTGTTTTTTTGTCCGAAAATTTGCAACGTGTAAGCCACTCCAGTTACGATAACTCCGGAAAATAAAATAGGTTTAATTCCAAGAATTATGCTACTAACAGCAACTGGTTCAAATAAAAGCATGATAATAGCAGAGAGAATTCCTGTTGTTAAAAATTGAACGCAAGCAAGTTTTATCGAGCTTATTTTGTGTGAATAGTGAGCAACGGCAAGAAGATGTAATGCAAAAAAGATTGAACTTACTAACAAGCCAATTTCGCTTGGATGGAACGCTGAGTTTTCTTTCACGCAAAGCAGGTAAAGCCCTAATACTGAAAGAATAATACTAACTTTTACATTATTTTTAAGTTTCCTTTTTAGAAAAACAACAGAAATAAGCGGGACAAATATAATATATAGAGCTGTAATAAATCCTGCTTTTCCCGCTGGTGCATACATCATACAATATTGATTTATTGAAAGTGCAATAAAAAATAATAGTCCGCAGATAATTCCGCCTTTTGCAAGCATTTTTCTCTGTAGTTTTATTTCTTCTTTCGATCTTGTATATTTTTTCGACGAATAAATTTTAGCCACAAATATAATTGGCAAAAGACTTATTGCACCTAAAAAATTTCTTATGGTATTAAATGTAAAAGGGCCGACAAATTCCATTCCGGCTTTTTGTGCAACAAAAGATAAGCCCAGTATAAAAGCTGTAAGTACTAGAGCTATATTTGAGTATAAATTTTCCAGTTTATATTCTTTTCCCATTTCTTTATATTTTCTCTCAATGATATTTTACATCATTTTTTTTTTATAGTAAAACTCTCGAATTATTTTATCCGAGAGTTTTGTTGTTAGTATAAGAATAAGAAAAGGGAGTTATTTTGGCTTATTTGCTAAATCCGACAGCCTTTCTGTCAGGTTTTTTGCCTTCTGCAAATTTATTTATAGCGTTTTCAAAATCAATATCCAGAATTTTAAATTCATCTAAATCAGCATCCGTAAGGATATTTTTATCAAGTTTTTCAGTGATACCTGCTCTTTGGTAGCCGTTTAAATATGCGTCTGTTACAAGCCTTCTTACATCAGCTCCTGTACATTGAAGTTGGAACATTTTCTTTGCAATTGCATCTTTTGATAAAGTCTCACTGATAGGTTTCCCTTTTGTGTAGTTATCGAGTAATTTTCTTGTAGCGTCTAGGTCCGGTTGTTTAAAATTAAGTATTTTTCCAAATCTTCCTGATCTAATTAGAGCTTTATCGAGTCTGTCGAAGAAGTTTGTTGCAGCCATTACAAATACATCGTGTTTATTTGCATCAACATCTGTCATACAGGTCAAAATTTGATCAACAACTTTATCCCCGTATTCATCGTTTCCGCCACGAGCTCTGCCTACTGCATCAAATTCATCAATAAATAATAAGTATGGTTGATTATCTATTGCTTCATCAAATAAATCTCTCCACGCGGCTTCTGATTCTCCTACGTATTTGTTTTCTAATTCCAGTCCGTTTAGAAATTTATAATTTAGTCCTGCTTCATTAATTAATGCTTGTGCAGTGTGAGTTTTTCCAAGTCCCGGGCCCCCTTTTAAAATAAATCCGTGGTGTAAATCAAGGTTTTCATATGCTCGTGGACTTCTTAAAGGATAAAGGATATTTTCTTTAAGTTCTCTAATTACATCGTCTTGGCCTATAACGTCACTAAACATAGTTTTCTTAACCGGTTTTTTCTCTGAATAAAGTGTACTTAGAATTTTTTTATTTTCTTTTCCAATTACATCTTCAGCTTCTTTTTCGTAGTTGAAAGCTTTAGCATAAGCAAATCTATGCATACTTAGGTCTCGTTTTGGCTTATCTTTTATTGGTAAAATAAAATCGTCAATTCTAACAGAGTCTCCTGGAATTATATAATTATAGCTGTTTTGTGGAAGTTCATATTCTTTACCATCAGTTGTAATGAATATTGATTGTTTATTTGGATTTATGATTTCTGTATCTCCCAATGCATCTTTTCTAAATGCTAGAGTACCTTTTATATTGTCATCTTCTATAAAAAATATTCTTTTAATTACATTCTTTTTAAGTTTATCTATTGAGTTGAGTAGTCCCCCTTGAGCTTCTTTTATTGATTTCCCCGTAATAATCAGATCTCCATGTTTTAGAAAATTAAAGGCGTCTGCAATTCTTTCTTCCAGTGGAATTTGTTTTGTAAGTATAGATACTGCTCTTTCTATTTCCCCTGTAAAAGTTGGATTTTTCTTTTTTATCATTAGTTGATTATAATTTGTGTCCAATAAACTCATTTGAGGGTTTTGGGTGTAGGAATGTTTGACCACTGGTAGATTATTCTTTGTGTTATTTGGTTTTTGATTTCTTTGATAGTTAATGTTGTAGTTTTGAATTTGTGCAATTTTCATTTGTGGTCTTCTCCTTTCTCGCAAAAAAATAAGCCTGCAAATTTACCCCTAGATTTGCAGGCTGCTAGTATGTTATTAGGTTTAGTAAATTAAGTAATAGCTATAAACACAGTCTGCGATAAAAAACGGAGTGCATTAATTTTAAGGATTTATGCATTCTCACCACTGAATTTAATAGGACTCGTTTTTCGTTTTTTATCAAAGACATTTAAATAACCTTTTTTCTTTCGATGTTTATAGACTACATTATGTTAAAAAAAACGTCAATGCCTACAATTGGGTGCCAAAATGTACCAAGATATTTAATTTACTACAAATGTAGTATTAAATTTGGAGATTATGATATTGTTTATTTTCTAAAAATAAAACACTTTAAGCTTTTTATGCGAAACCAAGTAAAATAGAAATAAAAATTGTAAAAACTACACTTTTAGTAAATTTTTACAATTCTTAATATTTTTGATTGCCTTATTTAGCATCTTGTTTGTTTGTACTTTTGCCAAGAAGTTCAAATAAATCCTTTGGCACGGCGTCTTCTCAATCTTTTATATAGGAGATAATTATGGAATATTCATTATTTTTCAGCTTTTTAAATCTTATGAGACTAAGGTTTGATTACATCAGAATTTTTATATTTAATTTATTCTTGGGTTTTATTTGTTTCATTAATAATGTTCTCTTGTGTAAAAATGATAACAATCATAAATTTTTGTGTTAATATTGGTCTATGGTAAAAATTTCTAAGCATTCTTTTGGAAAAACGTTTAACGGAATTGAAGTTTACAATTATTCAATAAAGGGAGATATAGAAGTTATTGTATCTTCTTATGGTGCGACTATTGTATCTTTGTATGCTCCGAATAATAAAGGTGAGATGAAAGATGTTGTGCTTGGATACGATAATTTGAATGACTATGAAAATAATTATAAATACCTAGGTGCAACTATTGGTAGATGCTGTAATAGGATTAATCAAGGTAAATTTAAGTTAAATGATGTAATTTATAAATTAGCTGTCAATGATGGTGATAACCATTTGCATGGTGGAATAAAAGGTTTTAATTCGAAAGTATGGAATGCTGAAGAAATTCAGGATGGGGTAAAGTTTTCTTATTTCAGTAAAGATGGTGAAGAAGGGTACCCTGGAAATATTAAAGTTTCGGTTTCCTATATTGTTAAAGATAAAGCTTTGCAAATAATTTATGAGGGTGAATCTGATAGTGATACTTTATGTAATTTAACTAATCATTCTTACTTTAATTTTGGAAGTGATATTTTAGAAAATAAACTTAAAATAAATGCGGATTGTTTTACTGAAAATAACGAATATTCAATTCCAACAGGAGAGGTGTTGCCAGTAGAAAATTCACCGATGGATTTTAGAAGTTTTAAACGTATTGGTGAAGATATTGATAGTGAATATTATCAAATAAAATATGCAAGAGGTTTTGATAATAATTGGGTGGTAAGAGATTATGACGGCACAGTTAGAGATGTAGCTGAAGTTATTGATGCAATCTCTGGCATAAAATTAATTGTGTGTAGTGATTATCCTGGTGTTCAATTTTATAGCGGTAACTATCTTGATGGTTCTTCGTTTGGCAAAAATCAAGTTCCTATAAAGAACCGTTCTGCATTTTGTCTTGAGTGTCAATATTTTCCAGATGCTATAAATCATAACAATTTTGTTCAACCAATATTAAAAAAAGGAGAAAAGTATTGTAAAAATATTATTTATAAATTTGAAAATATCTAGCAAAAAAATAAATTTACGTTTTTTGTAATTAAAAAATAAAATAAAGTAAAGGAGTAGAAAGTAGTATGTTAGTATCAAGGATTAATCCGGGTTTGAGTTTTGGGCGTGCACTGCATGACAATGAAATAGAAGAGTATAAGAAGACACTTAGTGAAGGTAAAAATTTAGTTGGACAGAATGGAAATTCAGCGTTTATAATGCCTTCTACTTCCATGCCTCAGTCTGCGGCAAGAAACACTGGGGTTTCAAATTTAGCTTCAGAAGACTCAATTAAATATTTGAATGATATGAGAACATATTTAGGTTTTAATGTTGTTCAGGATTTACCTGTAAATCAGTTTAAAGGTAATCATTATAATGGATCCGCTCTTTCTTTAGGCGATCAAAATATTAATCCTGAACTTCTAACCACAGAAGAATATGGCTCAATTCTTACAAAAGAAGAGTTTGACGAAATTGTAAAAGCTAATAATGGTGAAACAAAAGAAACTCTTGCAAATTTTGATAATGTAATCGGAAATGAAAGTGCTCAAGGTAAAGCTCTTAAAAAAGCTTATGAAAGATTTAATGCCTTGGATGAAAAATCTGAATTAAAACAAAGATATAATAAGTTTGTTACTGATAATGCTGAAAGATTGAATATTAAACGTGAAGCAGAGTCTGATGTTGATTTCTTTAAATTTAAACAATTTTTAGCTGAAGAACATCATGCTAAAGGTATTCAAAAACTTCATGATAATGGTTTAAAATATTGTCGAGATATTGCTTTTAATTTTGATGATGATGAAGTAAGAGCCTTCCCTAATGCATTTAAGCAAGATCATTATATGGGAGCTCCTAGTTGGAAAATTCCGTCTTTGAATTTTGATACAATTCTTGATGAATCAAGTGATGCGAATAAATTGTTAAAAATGAAAGTTCAATATGCGGCAAAAGACGCAGATATGATTCGCTTGGATGCGGCTTGGAATTATGTAACACCAGTTGTAACTCCAAAGGATGAAACTCAAATCCTTGATGGTAATAGAAAATCTTTAGAAAAGGGTTTATTAGATCAAATTGAGAAATGGGTAAAAGAAGTCAAAGGTGAAGACTTTGATGTTAAAAGTAATATTTTATACGAGTTTGAAGCTGGTACAAATGAATTTAGTGCATTTTGGGATGGTAAATTAATTCCTGCAGTGAAAGATAGAGTGAATATTTACCAAACCACATATATGAATGATGGTTGGGGCTCAAATGCAGCATTCAAAGATAGAGGCTGGAGTGCAGATGAACTTTCTGTTGGTGTTGGAAATCATGATACTCAACCTTTAAGACAAATTGCAAATGGTGTAGAAGATTCGGTGAATGGAAATCAAGTTAATAAAAATGCTTCCATTAGTCCGTTATCAAAAATTCTTAAAATTGATGGAGAAACCTTACAAAACCCTGTTGAGTTTGCAAAAGCTAAATGGGCAGAAATTATGACAGGTAAAAATAACCATTTCTTCTTTGGTGATGTGTTTGGTATGGCGGACAGGTTCAATGAACACAATAACCAATCTGCAACTACATTCAGAAGAAAAGTGTCAGTAAATTATATGCAAAATTATTTAGACTCTTTAAAAGAAGGCTTTGGTTTTAATATTATGGATGCTCTTGCTAAAACATTTAAAGCAAAAGGCTTAGACGAATCAAATGCGGATTTATATAATAAAATTGTTAAATTTAGCAATATCTTAGCAGACAGAGAAGAAGAAAATACAAAGCTTGCAGAAAAAGCTGCAAGTGCTGCTCAAGATACAGCATCTACCGCTGTAGATAATGCGAAATCCGGTGCAGAAGCAGCGGGCAAAGCTGCTGAGTCTACAGGTAAGCAAGCAACAAAAGCTGCTAAGTCATATAAACCACTATGGTATACAGCTGGAGCACTAGCTGTAGCTGGTGGCGTTTATGCTTTTGTTAAGAATAGGCATCCGAAACCTGTAAAAAAAGATGAAGCTAAAACCCCTCAGGATAATACTAAGAAAGTTTCTGCATAATTAATATAAAATAAAAAGACCCGCTTATTAATTAAGCGGGTCTTTTGTTTATACTCCGATATCTCGAAGTCGTTTTCCGTCCATAAGGTTCTTTTCTATATTTTCTAGAGAAATACCTTTTGTTTCTGGAATTAATAATATTGTAAATATTACAAATGATATGTTCAATGCAGTATAAATCCAGAATGTAGCAGCAATACCGAATTGATTTATAAGAGTTAGGAATGTTGCTCCGATTATCATATTAACAATCCAGTTTGTAGTTGTAGAGCAAGCTACACCGAAATCTCTGCTTTTTAACGGTTGAATTTCAGAACACAAAATCCATACAACTGGTCCTGCACTCATTGCAAAGCTTGTGATTGTGAATAATGTCATTATGATTGCAAGTATTGAGATCCATAATGCATTAAATCCTGCGTTTATCATAAACAAACATACGCCTAATAAGAATGTACCTGTTGCAATTCCTGCAAAACCTATTTTTAATATAGGTTTTCTGCCGGACTTGTCAACAGTTTTCATTGCAATTAATGTCGCAAGTACGTTTGTTAGACCGCAAATTACAGTTGCTATCATTTGTTGTTCGGTATTTGCAAATCCTGCGTGTTTAAAGATTTGCGGAGCGTAATATAAGATTACGTTCATACCTGTAAACTGTTGCATTGCTTGTAATAACATTCCAAGATATACTGCGCGTCTTACGTTTTTGTTTTCTTTAAATAAGCTCCAGCCTTCTTGTTTTACTTTAAGGCTTTCGTGAATTTCATTTAATTCTGCGTCAGCTTTTGCATCAGTTGTAGAAAGCATTCTTAGGATTTCTTTAGCTTTTTCAAATTTGCCTTTTGAAGCTAACCATCTTGGACTGTCAGGTAAGCCAAATACAGAAAACATTAAAAGTAATGCCGGTAAACTGATCACACCAAGCATTAATCTCCAGTGTCCGCCATAACTAAAAATAGTATCTGAAATAAATGCAACTAATATACCAATTGTAACCATCATTTGATACATTGATATAAGTTTTCCTCTGTCTTCTTTTTCAGCCATTTCAGAAAGATACAAAGGTGCTACGTACGACGCAATACCTACAGCAAATCCTAAAAGGACTCTAGATATCAATAGAATAGCTACATTAGGTGCAAGTGATGACCCTAGTGAACCGATTACAAAAAGTGCGGCGCCTGTCATCAAACTTTTTTTTCTGCCTAGCTTGAATGAAATCCATCCGGTGGAAATTGCACCCAGAGCAGCTCCAAGCATCATTGTGCTTACTACCCATTCTTGTAGTCTGCTTGAAAGTTCAAATTGAGTTGTAATAAATGGCAATGCTCCAGAAATTACTCCGATATCCAGACCGAAAAGTAACCCAGCCATGCCTGCTGCAAAGGTGATGAAAAGTTTCATTCTTTTAGCCTTTGCAACCCTTTTTTCGTTAAGGTCTAAGCTTTCTTCCATATAAATCTCCTCTAAACAGTATGTTATCATTATGCCCATTTTTTTGAAATTTTTATCATATATTTATCTGATTTTCATGTATTTGAATGTTTTGAATTTCTATATTAGGGTATAAATTATATATTAACGAGAGGTGTTTATGAAAAATTTAGAACGAGTTGAAGCAGAATTGGTCGATGGTAAGTATGATGAATATTTTAATTTGTCATTTCGCTCCAATAGTCGTGATAGGTTTTTAGAGTTAATAAAAAAGTATAAGGAAATTTTTTCGGCTAATGGTGATGTAATTTTAGTTTCTGCTCCTGGTAGAACTGAAATTGGTGGTAATCATACTGATCATCAACATGGGTGTGTTCTTGCTGGAAGTGTAAATTTAGACGTTATTGCAGTTGCTGCCGAAAATAATGAAAATGTTATAAGAATAAAATCCGAAGGGTATCCGATTGATGAGATATCTCTTGAGAATTTGGAGCCGAATGAAAAAGAGTATGGCTGTTCAAGTGCAATTATTCGTGGTATGGTTGCTAAATTTAAGCAGTTAGGTTATGAAATAAAAGGTTTTAATGCCTATACATCTTCAAATGTTTTAAAAGGCTCGGGGTTGTCCTCATCTGCGGCTTTTGAAGTTTTGGTAGGTAATATTCTAAATGGATTGTTTGCAAAAGAGCAGGTATCTGCTGTTGAAATTGCAAAATTGGGTCAATATGCAGAAAATGTTTATTTTGGTAAACCTTGCGGATTAATGGATCAGATGGCATCTTCTGTTGGGGGTGCTGTATTTATTGATTTTAAAAATCCTGATGAGCCGATAATTAAAAAGATTGATTTTGATTTGGAAAAAGAAGGTTATGCTCTTTGTATAATTGATACCGGAGCTGACCATGCAGATTTGACAGATGAGTATGCAGCAATTCCTAAGGAAATGAAAGCGGTTGCTGAATATTTTAAAAAAGATGTTTTAAGAGAAGTTGGAAAAACAGACTTTTTAGCAAAAATTCCTGAAATAAGAAAATTATATGGAGATAGGGCGGTTCTAAGAGCGTATCACTTCTTGAGAGAAAATGAAAGAGCTCAAAAAGAAGCTGAAGCGCTAGAAAAACAAGATTTTAAAGAGTTTTTAAAATTAGTAAAGCAATCAGGATATTCATCTTATATGTATTTGCAAAATGTTAATGTCACAGGTTCTGTAGCTGAACAGGCTGTAGGGGTTGTTCTTGCATTGTGCGAAGAGTTTTTAGACGGAAAAGGTGCATATAGAGTTCATGGTGGCGGTTTTGCAGGTACTGTACAAGCATTTGTTCCGCTTGATATGTTAGATGATTTTAAAGAAAATATTGAAAAAACAGTTGGAATTGGTAATTGCCATGTTCTTTCAATAAGACCGACTGGTGGAACTGTTATTAGATAAATAATTGGAGGATAAAATAAAATGGCTGTATTAGTTTTAGGCGGAGCAGGATATATTGGTTCACACACTGTGTATGAACTGATTGATAGCGGGGAAGATGTTGTTATTGCAGATAACCTTCAAACCGGCCACTTGGAAGCTGTTCATCCGAAAGCAAGATTTTATAAAGGTGATATAAGAGATAAAGAATTTTTAGATAAATTATTTAAAGATGAAAATATTGATTCTGTAATACATTTCGCCGCAAATTCTCTTGTCGGAGAAAGTATGGTTGATCCTCTAAAATATTACGATAACAATTTATATGGCACTATGGTGCTTTTAAAATCAATGGTCGAAAATGGTATTGATAAGATTGTATTTTCTTCTACTGCAGCAACTTATGGAGAACCGGAAAGTATTCCAATTCTTGAATCAGATAGAACAGAGCCGACTAATACTTATGGTGAGACAAAATTATCAATGGAAAAAATGTTTAAGTGGGTATCAAAAGCTCATGGATTGAGATATGTTTCATTGAGATATTTTAATGCTTGTGGTGCTCATATTTCAGGTGAAATTGGTGAAGCTCACAATCCTGAATCTCATCTTATTCCGATAATTTTACAAGTTCCAAATGAACAGCGTAAGGAAGTTGGAATTTTTGGTGATGACTACAACACAAAGGATGGAACTTGTGTTAGAGATTATATCCATGTAACAGATTTGGCTCAGGCTCATATTCTTGCTGTTAAATATTTGAGAGCAGGAAATGAAAGTAACATCTTTAATCTCGGCAATGGCGTTGGATTTACCGTAAAAGAGGTTATTGAATGTGCAAGAAAAGTTACAGGTCATAAAATTCCTGCTGTTATTTCACCACGCAGAGCAGGTGATCCTGCAGTATTAATTGCATCAAGTGAAAAAGCTAAAAAGATTTTAGGCTGGAAGCCTGAGCACGATTCATTGGAAGAAATTATTGAAACAGCTTGGAAATGGCACAAAAATCATCCGAAAGGTTTTCAAAAATGATTAATGAAGCGATAAAACAACTCGTTGAATATGGTATTAATTCAGGTCTTATTAAAGAGGTTGATTGTAATTATGCAATTAACCGTATTCTTGAAATGCTTCAAATTGATGAGTATATAGAACCTGAAAATCTTTCTAATGCTTCACTTGAAGAAATCCTTAAAAAGTTAAATGATTACGCAGTAGAAAAAGGATTGATTGAAGATAGTATTGTATATAGAGATTTATTTGATACGAAATTAATGGGTTGTCTAACACCTCCGCCTCATGAAGTTATTGACACCTTTAATTCTCATTATGCCGGATCTCCTAAGGAAGCTACTGATTGGTATTATAAATTTTCGCAGGATACTGATTATATCAGGCGCTACCGTATAGAAAAAGATTTGCGCTGGTGTGCTGAGACTGAATATGGCAGACTTGATTTATCAATAAATCTTTCCAAGCCTGAAAAAGATCCAAAAGCTATTGCAGCTGCAAAGTCTGCAAAACAATTAGGTTATCCTAAATGTATGCTCTGCCCTGAAAATGAAGGTTATGCCGGCAGGGTAAATCATCCTGCTAGACAAAATCATAGAATTATACCGATTCAAATAGCAAATGAACCTTGGTTTTTTCAGTATTCTCCTTATGTTTATTATAACGAGCATTGTATAGTGTTTAATAAAAAACATATTCCTATGGTGATTGATAGGTCTACGTTTGAAAAACTCTTTGACTTTATAGAGATATTCCCTCATTATTTTGTTGGCTCAAATGCTGATTTACCGATTGTTGGGGGGTCAATTCTTTCTCACGACCATTTTCAAGGTGGAAGATATGAATTTGCGATGGAGCGAGCTCCTATTGATGAAGAATTTATTATAAGATATTTTGAAGATGTTGAGGTCGGAATTGTAAATTGGCCTATGTCTGTTATAAGAATTAGGCATAAAGATTCTGATAGGCTTGTTGATTTAGCTGATTATATTCTTAAATGTTGGCGAAATTATACTGATGAAAGTTCATTTGTTTTTGCTTATACAAATGGTGAGCCTCATAATACGATTACGCCTATTGCACGAAAACGCAATGAGTTGTACGAATTGGATTTGGTATTGAGAAATAATATTACAACAGAGGAGCATCCTTTAGGTGTTTATCATCCGCACTCTAATTTACATCATATTAAAAAAGAAAATATAGGTTTAATTGAAGTTATGGGGCTTGCGGTGCTTCCTTCTCGATTAGAAAAAGAGTTCAAGGCTCTTGAAGATGCGATTATTCATAATAAAGACTTAAAAGAAAATGAGTTAACTGCCAAACATGCTGATTGGGTAAATGAATTCTTGCCAAAATATAATAATGTGAATGCTGATAATATTCGAGGTATTATTGAGGCTGAGACAGGTCTTGTGTTTGCTAAAGTTCTTGAAGATGCAGGTGTGTTTAAAAGAAATGAGCAAGGTCAAAATGCCTTTAGAAAGTTTATTGCATCACTCTAGAATGTTTCTTTTAATATTTCAATAAGTCTTTTTGCAGGTTTTGGAAGATAATTGTTTTTATTGTAGACAACGGCAATTTCACGTTCGGGTTTAAAATTTTCTATCTCAAAACATTTCATTTTATCATTATCAGCTAGGTTTTTAGCAAACATCTCAGGAATAAACGATACTCCAAATCCGTGCTTTATCATTGAATATACAGTTTCCAAGTTGTGGCATTCCATAAATATTTTAGGACTGAAACCGCTTTTTATACAAAGTTTTCTTCCTAATTTCCCTAAAAATTGCCTTTCTGTAAGCATTATAAATGGTTTATCGCTAAAATCTTTAATATCAGCTGTAGTTTTTTGATAAGGCCAATTTGATGGTATACCTAATAGGATTTTTTCTTTGGCAATAACTATGCTTTCGTAATTAGAAGGATCTCCGTATGGAATATCTATCATAAGGTCAATTTTTTCTTCATCAAGCATCTTATGCAAAATATCAGTCGGGTGTTCTTCTAATGTAAGATTGCAGTCAGGGTATTCTTCTTTGAACTTGGCTACTATTTCGGGAAGTAAAAATGTACTTCTATAAGGTGACATTCCGATTGTAAGTTTTATTTCTTTTTCATTTACAATATCAGAAATTCTTTGACTTAATTGTTTGTGCGATGCTAATACTTGATTGGCCCATTTTACAAATATTTCGCCTGCATAGGTTAATTGGAACGGCTTGCGTGTAAAAATTTCAGTACCCAGCTCTTCTTCCAACATTTTTATACTTTTACTTAATGAGGGTTGTGATATGTAAAGCTTTTCTGCGGCCTTGGAGATATTTAATTCTTCTGCTGTAATAGTTATGTATTTTAATTGGTTTAAATTCATATAAAAATTATATAATATTTTGAATAAAAATTCAATAATATTATAGCTAAAAGTTATGGATATTATAGAATAATTGTATTTTACACACTAAAAATTTGAGTCATAATATAAATACAGGAAGAAAAATTATGACTACCCTTTCAAAAAGTTGTGAAAATATATGTACTTACCTCGGAAAGAACAATAATGCTCTTTATGGAGCTTTGACGATTGCTCTTTCTAAGGGGATTTTGCGTCCGACCTATACAATGATGGATAAAAAACAAGATAGACAGTCAAGAGTTTATACAGCTTTTCGTGAAGGAACAACAGGGGCTGTAGCTTTTGGGTCTTACTTATTAACTAATCATTTCGTAGAAAAAATGGCGAAGCCAATTTGCGAAAGAGCAAAAATTCCTGATAAGTTGGGTCAGGTAAAATCTACTTTATCTTTGATAAGTGTTAGTTTAACTGCATTATTCTTAATCCCTATGATTTGTAATCTTGTTACAAAGCCGCTTATGGATTTATGTACTAAAAAGAAAAAGGAAGCTCCGATAGGTATAGAACCTTTAAAGATACAAAGTACTGCGAATAAATCTTATCAGCCAGTTTATAGCGTTAAAAGACCTTTTAATTACGGAATGAGGGTAGGGTTATGATAGATAAAATAACAGCAGTTTTGACAAACCCTGCATTCGTTAATTTCGCTCAAAATACAAAGGCTACTGTTGCAACAGAGTCAATGTTTAAGGCTGTAGGTCGTCCCGCTTTTATTATGATGGATAAGAAAGTTGATAAAGATACAAGACGTTATGCTGCGGTAAAAGAGGGTTTGTATCAGCTTCTTTGTCTTGGCATATATATGACTCTTGTTTCTATATTTTTTAAGAATGCCGGATTTAAGCTCGCACAAAAGCTTATAAAAAATGAAAAAGCTTTGCCTGCATTTAAGAATGCTGATGAGTATGAAAATTATTTAAAACTTGCTCGTATGCCTTTAAAAGATAGAAAATCAAATAAGTTGTTATCAAAAGTTTCTGATACATTGAAGGAAGATCAATTTTCAAGAACAACGTTGAAAGAAGATTTGTTGACGAATGAAAATCCAAAATTATATGAAGCTGGCAAAGGTGCTATAGAGTTAAGTTACCTTGCTGGTTCTGTTATTGGTCTAGCTTGGATTGCTTCAGAAATTAGTAATAAAGTTCTTCACCCTATTATAAAAACAATGGGGCTTGAGAAAAACAAAAAAGGAGGAGTTTAATAATGAGTGTTTTTGAAGCCGGTATGTTAATTTGTTTTGGCGCAAGCTGGCCTATTGCCGCTTATAAAACTTATAAAGCAAAATGCGTAAACGGTAAAAGTATTCACTTTTCTATGTTAATCTTACTCGGATATATTTGCGGAATTATACATAAGATACTTTATAGCTTTGATATAGTTTTGGCTTTATATCTTTTAAATGTATTTTTCTTACTTCTGGATATGGGTTTGTGGTTCCGATACAGAAATAATGTTCCTGTTTATGCAGTGAAATAATTTAGCGAATAAAATTGGTTCTTACTTTAGCTTCTATTTCAGGATAGTTAATGCCTGCTTTTTGACCTGCCTCGATACACTTTAGCAGCCAAGCCATATTATGCCCTAAATTTCGCATTATTTGCAAACCTTCTAAGTCTTGTTTAACTTCGTCAGGAGTGTTTCCGTGTACCATATTCCAGTAATTTGATGGTACTATTGGCATTTTATTCAAAGAAAAATGTTTATTTATTACATCTAAAGATGCTGTAGTACCAGCCCTTCTTGCAGATACAATTGCGGCCGCAGGTTTAAATGCAAATGCCCCTCCTCCTGCATAGAAAACTCTATCCATTAGCGAAATTAGTCTTCCGCTTGGGTGTGCATAATATACAGGTGAGCCAAAAATAAATCCGTCTGCGCTTTTAGCTTTCTCGATAATTTCATTGACTATATCATCTTCAAATACGCATTTTAGACTATTTGTGTTGCGACAAACCTTGCAACCAATACAATCTCTTATTGGTGCATTTCCGATTTGAATAATTTCGGTTTCAATGTTTTCACCATTGAGAACTTTTTCAATCTCTGATAAAGCTGTAAATGTGCATCCGTTTTTATTACAGCTTCCGTTAACTAAAAGAACTTTCATTTTTCTCTCTCCTTTTTTCTAATTATATAGAAAGAGAGAAAATTTTTCTAGTGGTATTCAAAGATATCAACGTAGCAAGGTGTACTAACTTCTCGACAACCATTTGCTGTGTCAGGTCCTATAGGCATAGGGAAAAAGTCAGTATAACTATCTCCATCAGGGTAGTATGGGCTATTAACATTGCCAGTGTTTGTAAGTTTAAAATAGCTGTCATTAGGCAAGTCTTTCTGGAAATTTAGTGACATTGTATCGGCACTATCAATGTTGTCACCCCAAGCTCTTTTTTTAGCTTCATAATATGTCATATCATCTGAAATATTTCCATCAGGCTGGCTTTCATCTACTTGAGGATATATTACATGAGCGTATAAGTACCTGTTGTCAACTTCTGGATGTCCTAAAGGTATAACAGCAAGAGTGTCAGTAACTGCAAATGCAACAATATCAGAAAGTCTGTCTTCTTCCCATTTTGCAGTGTTAGGACCTTTATTACCATTTAAATCTACATATACAAGGTAATATTTTGTTTTTGAGGTAACTCCGCTTGATTCTGTTTCTGTATGAACAAAAGGTTGTCCATTGTTTGCACCAATCCACATTTTTACTGCGCTTGATGTCTGTATTTGGATTTTTTCATCTGGGAATATTCTTGGATTATTTGTTAAATCTCTTGACTTAGAACAATTTGCACCTTCTGTTGAAGTGTTAATATATTCTATTAGAAGATTACAGAATTTTGTTGATGTTGTAGGAAATTCGGCTTGAGTAAGCATTGCATTGTAGAATGCTAAACGTATTGAATGATACATTCTTGAGTAAGAGTATTTACAAGCTTTATCCCAAGGCTTTACTGTAACTATAGCAATAGTTGCAATAATTCCGATAATTATGAAAACAAAGAGAACCTCTGCTAATGTCATTGCTTTTTTCTTATTCATACAAAACCAAACTCCTCTTATTCTATTATAAGGGATAACCGCCATACTGTCAAGTCTAGGCGCTATCTTATGCATGTTGCAAAATAGTACCCTATATGTTATAATATTTATAAAGTATATATTTTGTAATTAAGGTATTTAAGAGGATTTAAAATGAGGAATAATAAAGCATTTACTTTAGCGGAAGTAATGATTACAATGGCTATTCTTGGTATTTTGGCTTCAGTTTTGCTTCCTGCTGTTTCAAAAGTTCGTCCTAATGAAAACAAAGCTTTGTTTAAAAAGGCATACTATGTAGCTGAGCGAATGGTAAGTGAGCTTGTAAACGATGAAAGTTTGTATCCTATGGGAGAAGGTGATTCTGTAGGGTTGGACAACGTGAGTGAAGTTACATACGACGGCAAGAAATACAAAGATAGTGATAAGTTCTGTAAGTTATTTGCCGCAAAAGTTAATACTGTTAATGATAATATTAGTTGTGTTGCCGGGTCTAGAGTTCCAACAGATTCAAATGTTCCGTCATTTATAACTACAGATGGTATTGCTTGGTATATGCCATATACGGATTTTGATACTGATAAGAGTATTACTGTAGATGTAAATGGTACTAAAAAACCTAATTGCAGTTATACAGCTAATACTTGTATAAACCCTGATAGATTTGAGATTTGGATAGAACCTAGTGGCAAGATGTATGTCAAAGGTGTAAAAGAAAGAGAATATTTAAGCTCAAATAAATCAATGCAATAGTTGTGACAAAAAGAAAAACTTCATTTTTATATAAATGAAGTTTTTCTTTTTGTGATAACATATTTTTGATGGAGAGGTGTCCGAGTGGTTTAAGGTGCGGATCTCGAAAGTCTGTGAAGGGTAACACTTTCCGTGGGTTCGAATCCCACCCTCTCCGTTTTAATTGTATTATTTTTTTTGTGCGTTTATATTGTTTATTTTTATATTTCTAATTCGATTTTGATAATCTTCAATTTTGCATTTGATTGTAAATTCTTTATCTATAAAATAATTGGCTTTTTGCGTTTGAAATTTTTTGCCTTGGTAAAATTTTTGTAAATTATATAACTCAAATTCCAGTTGATTAATATTTTCTTTTAAATTATTAATTTCTAATTTTTCGCGGTCCGTTAATTTTAGTGTAGGTCCTTTATATTTTTTTAGTGGAACAAGTCCTTTAAATTGTATTGAATTAATTTCGTTTGTTATTTTCATAAATTTATCCTTTTGGGTTATATAAAGTTTGCACAAAATAATATTTGCTAAATAGGTTATTTTATTTTACCCACTTTATTAATACCAAAATTTTTGTTTTAAATCCAAAATACTATAAAAAGGAGTTTATATGTTTGATGCGTTTTCCAAAAATCCAAATTTAGACAAAAAATCAAAAGAATTTATAGAAAGTCTTAGTTCCAAAATAAGCAAACCTATTTATGAAATGAAGCCTGAGGAAGCAAGGTTGTTTTTATTAGATTTACAAAAAGAAACACATCGAAATATACCAGCAGAAGTTCGAGATATTGATATATTTACAGATTTAGCGGGTAGTGTAAGCGTAAGATTAATTCGTCCTGAAAATTATAATGAGATATTGCCGGTAATTTTATATTTCCACGGTGGTGGGTGGATTTTAGGCGATAAAGAAACTCATGATATGTTGATAAGACGACTCGCTGTTGGTACTAATTCAGTTGTTGCATTTGTTAACTATACACGAGCTCCCGAGTCTGTCTATCCTGCTCAAATTAATCAAGGATATGGAGTTTTGGAATATCTTTATCAAAATCCGGAAGAATTTGGTATTGATCCAGATAGAATTATAATTGCAGGAGATAGTGCAGGCGGAAATCTTGCAACAGCAATTGCTTTGAAGTCTTTAAAAGAAGGTGGACCGAAAATTTTGTACCAGTTGCTTTTATATCCTGTGACTGATGCTGATATGAATTCAGAATCTTATAAACTGTTTAAAGATGGACCTTGGCTTTCTAAAAAAGCGATGGAGTGGTTTTGGAATGCGTATCTTGATAATAAAACTTTAAAAGATGAAATATATGTTTCTCCATTGAAAGCTAGCTTAAGTGATTTATCCGGTATGCCTCCAGCACTTATTGTTACCGGAGAAAACGATGTTCTACGAGATGAGGGCGAAGCTTATGCATGTAAGCTTGAAGAAGCAGGTGTAGAAGTCTACAATGTGAGAGTTAATATGACAATACATGATTTTTTGATGCTAAATGTCTTACAATCTAGTGAATTAGTAAATGACACATTTTCTTTGATATGCAATATTTTGTCAAATAAATTCCGCAGGTAGCAAAAAATTTTTTGAGTGGTTTTCATATGTATTATGAAAATTACATCAATAAATACGTGGACGAGTATAAATCCAATATACAATAATAAATCTAAGGCAAATCAAAGTTCAATAAAAGGAATTACAACTGAAAGTTTTGATAAATGTAAAATTTCTCCTAGGCTTTCATTAGTATATTTCGGAAGCCTTATAACTCCGGCCAAACGATTGACTAAGTCGGACTATCTTATATCTGCATATATAAAAGAAATAGGAAAAGCAAGATATTTGCACGGTGATAGAGCTGTTGTAGACTTATCTATGGGAAATCCAGATTTAACCCCGCCGGAAAAAGCTAAACTTGCGTTAAAGGATAAAGTAAATGATTTATGGTCACACAGATACAATAATCCTAAGGGGGAGGGTGCTTTTTTCTATGCAATAGAAGAATGGATGATGAAGCGTTTCGGAGTGAAAATTAATCCTAAAACTGAAGTAATGGCAACATCAGGTTCTTCAGATGCAGTAGATCATATTTTTACAGCTTATGCAAATTATGGGGATAAAGTTTTAGTTCCAAACCCTGGGTATTCCTTATATGATGATTTGATAACTCGTCATGATTTGCAAAAAGTTCAATTTGATCTTAATCCTGAAAATGGTTATTTACCTGACTTTTCAAAAATGCCTAGCGATGCAAAAATTTTAATTGTTAATTACCCGCATAATCCTACTGGATCGTTCGCTCCGAAAAAGTTTTTTGAAGAAGCTGTTGCGTGGGCAAGAAAAAATAAAGTTCTAATTATTCATGATATGGATAATAGCGAGGTTACACATACAGGACGTAAACCTATAGGGATTATGCAAATTGACGGTGCAAAAGAGGTTGCTTTTCAAATTCATACAATGAGTAAGGCTCAGAGTATGCCAGGCTTTAGAGTAGCTTTTACGGTAAGTGATAAAGAAAATATTGATAATCTCTTAAATGCCAAATATTTATCAGGAGGCAGTGTATATGTTCCTGTGCAACATGCCGCTATTGCAGCTCTAAAAGATGAAGAAGGATATATCAGTAAAGTTAATAAAATTTATAGATGTCGTAAAAATACCGCTATAAAGTGGTTAAATAAACTAGGAAGTGATGCAAAACCTACAGATGGTACATATTATCTATGGGCAAAAGTACCTCCAAAATTTACATCTGACGAATTTTTTAAATATGTCTTGCATAAAGCTCATGTTGCATTTACCCCAGGAACGGTATTCGGGACAAATGGCGAAGGTTATGTAAGAATAGTTATGTCCGCTGATGAAAATGTTATAAATAAATGTTTTGAGCGGATTGAAAAAGCCGGAATAAGATTTGACGTACCAAAAACTGAATTATCAAAAGATGTGCAGGCTGAAATTGCTAAAATGGCTGATGGTTCTTATTCTATTACTCCAAAAGAGGATAGAGACTTTGCTGAGTATATGAAGAATTTGAAAAATAAACGTAATATTTTAGCTGATAGGTTTAGTGATAGAGATGCTAAGTTTAATAAATTTCTTCCGATTGCTGAGCCTAAATTACCTTGGAATATTTTAAAAGACGGACAAAGTGTATATCTTCAAAATGTTCAGGAAGGTAAACCTCTATTCGGGGATATCAAAGATATTACCCCATTTAGTAATAAAGCTGAATATCAAAGACTTATTACTGATATTAAAAAACAGTGGCTTAAAAAATCATATCCGGAAGCTGATATATTGCCTCCATATAAGTCCTTAACACTTTATCCTGATGCAAATTATTTCACCTTAAAAACTGATGATGGTAGATTGCAGGCTGTTGCAAATGTAGAAATTCAAAATAATGGAGAAATTTGGACAAGAAGCCTAAATACAGCGCCTTGGAATCAGGGTAAGGATGCTGAAATAAGAGGTTGCGGTAGAGCTATTATGGCTAGAATGGTAAGCTTTTGCCTTGAAACTGGTAATAAAATCTTAAAGCTTGCAACTGATAAACCTCAAAATGTAAAATTCTACAAGAATCTTGGAATGTTAGAAGACGGAACCCGAAATTTTAATGGTATAGAACATACTGTATTAAAATTTGATGAGGAGTCTATGCGTACATTCTTGAATAAATATCAAATTAATTTAAGTTTCTAAAAAGAGATTTTTTAATTATTTTTTTCGCAATCTTGAATGTATTCTGAAATTATTTGAGCAGCATCTCCAATTAATTTTTCACAAGGTCGAGTTTCGTAATATTCTGCGGTTCTAGCTGATGGAATTGGGTTGTCGTCAGCATCAACACCTAAAAGCTCACGACAAATTATCGTTTCGTGTTTTTCTTTAAATTTTTTTGCAAGTTCTTGAATTCGGATATAATGTTCAGCTTTTGCATCCATATCTGTAGGGGAGGTGTAGCCGTATTTTAGTCCTGCAATCATAAACATTGCACTTACTGCACCGCATACTTCTCTAAGTCTTCCCATACCTCCGCCAAATGATGAAGCCAACATTAATGCGGTTTCTTTATCAATGCCCAGTTCGTCAGAAAATGCATAGAATACTGATTGGGCACAATTGTAGCCATCTCTAAAATTTTTCATTGCTTTTTGTGAATAAGAATTCATATTTCCTGCCTTTTTTTACTGTTTTATGATACCATAAATTCGTTATGTCAGTAATATTTAATCCTGTAGTTATATCAGTAATTTTATTATGTGTGCTTTGTGTATGCAGAATTAACGTGTTGCTTGCAATTATTATTTCAGCAATAGTGGCAGGTTTATGTGGCGGTTTGCCTGTTGATAAAGTTATGGATACTTTTATTTCCGGCATGGGTGGAAATTCTGAGACAGCTTTGAGTTATATTTTACTTGGTACTTTTGCCGCGGCGATGACTCATACAGGATTGGCTACTATTTTGGCAAGAAAAATTGCAACTATAATTAAAGATAAAAAAATATTATTATTGTCTATTTTAACTGGTATTGCAATGCTTTCGCAAAACCTTATACCAGTGCATATTGCATTTATTCCAATATTAATTCCACCATTATTGCATGTGATGAATAAACTCAAGCTTGATAGGCGAGCTGTAGCTTGTAGTTTGGCTTTTGGTTTAAAAGCTCCATATATTATGATTCCTGCAGGATTTGGGCTTATTTTCCAAGGATTGATTGCTGAAAATATGACTATTAACGGAATGACTCTTTTAAAAAATGATGTTTGGAAATCGACTTGGATCTTGGGTCTTGGAATGTTTGTAGGGCTTTTGGTTGCAGTATTTGTTTCTTATAGAAAGCCTAGAGAGTATAGTGAAATCGTTCCTGTTGAAAATGAACTTGAGAAACTTGATGCTGAAGCATTAAAATTGAATAAAAATCATTACATAACTCTTATTGGAGCTTTTGCAACTTTAATTGTTCAATTACTGACAAAATCATTACCATTAGGTGCTTTAGTCGGTTTGGGAATAGTTTTTGGCGGTGGCGCTGTAAGTCATAGAAAAATGGATAAGCTTATCAATGAAGGTATAGGCTTAATGGGTTATGTAGCTTTTGTAATGCTTGTTGCGGCAGGGTTTGCAATGGTTTTGAAAGCTACAGGCGGTATTGATGCTCTTGTTCATGCAATATTACCTTTTATGCAAAATAGCAGATTGCTCGCTGTCAGTTTGATGCTGTTTTTAGGCTTATTTATTACAATGGGGATTGGAACTTCTTTTGGTACAATTCCAATTTTAGCGGTATTGTTTATACCTGTTTGCGTGCATTTAGGTTTTTCTCCATCAGCTACAACTGTTATTTTGGCTTCCGCAGCAGCTCTTGGAGATGCGGGTTCTCCTGCTTCTGATACAACATTAGGTCCGACTGCAGGATTGAATGCTGATGGGCAGCATAACCATATTGCAGATACTTGTATCCCTACTTTTTTACATTTTAATATCCCTTTGATTATTTTTGCAATTCTTGCAGCTTATTTGTTCTAAACTATTTCAAGGTTTTTGGTTGAAAATCCGCTTATAAGATTTGTTATTTCTTTTGCTTGAACTTTGCATTTTAATTTTCCTTCAGGGTATTTGTTATAGTGCATTGCAGAAGTAAGCAAGAGGATTCTGGATGCGTCAAAAATGTTTAGACTTGAGACGTCAAGCCCCATTTCTTGGCAGTCATATTCTTCGATGAACTTTTCTACACGTTCAAGAATTTCTGTTGAATTGATTTTATCAAAACTTATGAATTTCATATTTGTGTTCTCGTCGTAATGATAAGAAAATTTAATGTTTTGATAGTATTTCCTACTTTTGGTGTATAATGATAAACGTACATAATATAAGAGAGCCGATTGTACTGGAAAATAAATAAGAGGTGAAATCATGATGACTGCGTCAAGCATAAATGAATTGGCAAAAGAAGTTTTTGATATCGAAGCAAAATCAATTCTTCGTTTAAAAGATAATATTGGAGATAATTTTGATAAAGCAATTGAAATTTTATACAATTGCAAAGGTCGCGTTATCGTAACCGGCATGGGTAAATCCGGATTAATTGGTAAAAAAATTGCAGCGACCCTTTCATCAACGGGTACTCCTTCATATTTCCTTCATCCGGCAGAAAGCACTCATGGTGATAGCGGGCTTATCACAAAACAAGATGTAGTAATTGCTATTTCTAATAGTGGCGAGACTCAGGAATTATTAAATTTACTTCCTATTATAAAAAGATTTGGCGTATTAATGATAGGTATGACAGGTAAAATGGGCTCAACTTTAGCTCAAGCATCCGATGTTGTTTTGGATATTTCAGTTGAAAGAGAAGCTTGTCCATTGAATAAAGCTCCGACAGCTTCAACTACAGCAACATTAGCAATGGGTGATGCTCTTGCTGTTTGTTTGCTTGAAAAACGAGGTTTTACGGAAGAAGATTTCTTGATTTTCCATCCGTCAGGTGCTCTTGGTAAAGGCTTCTTATATAGAGTTTCTGATTTGATGAAAACAGAAGATTTGCCTGTTGCTTCTGAAAATGACAGCTTTAATAAAGTTATTGAAATTATTACGGCTCATAAGCTCGGTATGGCAATGATTTTAAATTCTAATAATGAATTAGCAGGCGTTCTTACCGATGGTGATATTAGAAGAACACTTATTAAATTCGGCAATACATCTAATCTTGTAATAAAGGATGTAATGACTTCAAATCCAAAGAAAATTACAGCAAGTTCTTATGGAGCAAGCGCATTGAATTTGATGGAAAAATATTCAATAACAGCTTTGGCTGTTGTAGATGAAAATAATAAACCGGTAGGGGTTATACATATTCACGATTTATTAAAAGCAGGAGTAGCATAATGAGTATAAAATTAGCAGCTTTCGATGTAGATGGTGTAATGACTGATGGTAGCATTACTTATGATGATAATGGTATTGAGTATAAAACTTTTAACTCAAAGGATGGACATGGTCTTGCGGAACTAAGTAGAGAAGGCGTTATTACGGCAATAATTACAGGCCGTAAATCTGCAGCAGTAGAAAGAAGAGCCAAAGATGTTAATATTACAGAGATATACCAAGGTGTACAAGACAAGGCTGCTGTACTTGATGAATTACTTCAGAAATACAATCTAACTTTAGCTGAAGTGGCTTATATGGGAGATGATATCCCAGATATCTGTATTTTGGAAAAAGTTGAACTTGCTGGTTGTCCAAAAGATGCGGTTCAGGAAGTTAAAGATGTCGTAAATTTTGAAGCTGATAAAAATGGCGGATGCGGTGCTGTCCGTGAATTTTGTGATTGTATTTTGAAATTAAACCGTAATTAAAAGGAGACTTTATGTACGAAATAAAAACTCAGGCTTTTTTTGCAGCTGCTCATCATTTATTGAATTATGATGGAGCTTGTGAAAATCAACATGGGCATAATTGGATGGTAGAAGCTTATGTAAAAGGGGAAACTCTTGATAAGAGCAACATTCTAATTGATTATAAAGTTCTTAAGCGTGAATTAAATGCCGTTCTTGATATGCTTGATCATAAGGATATTAACGAATTACCAGAATTTAAAGGTGAAAGTCCTTCAAGTGAAATGATTGCAGCATTTATTTACGGTAAATTGAAGGAAAGAGTCGTCCAGCTTAGTAAAATTTCTGTTTGGGAAACTCAGACTTCATGCTGCAGTTATTACGAAGAAGATTAGTATTGATTAAATTAACAGAGAGAGAATATGAATTTAATACAGGCAATTTTAATGGGAATAGTACAGGGCTTGAGTGAATTCTTGCCTATATCAAGTTCTGCACATTTAGTTTTTACCTCAAATTTTTATAAAGTATTTGCAAATATCCCTATCCATGAACAATCAGGTCAAGAAGTATTTTTTGATATTATGGTTCATTTAGGAACTTTAATTGCTGTATTAATTTTTTTCAGAAAAGATATTATCAAAATTATTAAAGCTTTATTCAATGCGTTAAGAAGTCGAGTTTGGACTGATGATGATGCTAAAATCGGACTTTATATAATCGTCGGAACATTCCTCACTGTATTGGTTGCTTTACCTTTACACGATTTTGCAGAAAGATTAGTTTTTTCTCCGTCAATTGTTGGGGGATTACTTTTTATAACTGGTTTTGCGCTGCTTTATAGTGAATATGTTTCAAAGCACGTTCAGGCTCGTAAAAATCAGGTAGATTTTAAAACGTCAGTTTTAATTGGTTTAGCACAAGGTATTGCTGCAATGCCTGGTTTCTCTCGCTCAGGTTGGACGATTGCGACAGGTTTGTTCTCTGGTCTTGATAGAACTACAGCTGCAAGATATTCTTTTCTATTGAGCATTCCAATTATTTTGGGTGCTTCTATGGTTTATCCTTTTGTAAAGTTGGATTTACATGAAGTTGTTAATTATAATTGGGTAGCAATTATTGCAGGGACTGTTGTTTCTGGTGTAGTTGGATATCTTTGTATAAAATATTTTATGAAATTTATTTCAAAATTTTCTTTGGCATTTTTCGGTTACTATTGCATAATTATGGGTATTGCTACTGCGGTTTTCTTTGCTTTGTATAGATAATCAATGCTTGAAAATAAATTTTTTTGAAGTAGAATTGACATGTCAATAATCTGCTTTTTAGAGTTTTCGATTGGGATTTAGTTTTTACTAGTATGTAAATAAATGTAAACTAAAAGGTCCTAAGTGGCAAAAAAAAGTTTTGACGGGTCTTAGAATACCAGACTTATTGCGTGTGGAGAAAAAATGATTTTACCGATTACAAATCGACATAGTAGCTTAAATTTTTCTGCTAAAGAACAAAATGAGGAGAATAAGCTTCCTTATACGCATGATACTGTTTTGAAAAATACTTTTTCAAACAGACTTCGTATAGGTGTAGATAAGCTTACAAATGCCATGACGGTTTATCCTGCAAAGGGATTGAGTGGAAGTAAAAATGCTAACTTTTATGAGTTTTTAACAATGGGCATGGTGCCATATTTAGTAGGCAGTGGGATGTTAATGGCAATATTTAATTATAATAAGCCGTTTAGTCCTTTTGATAAAAAAGCAGCATCAACTTTAGGTAGACGTTTGGCTTTGGGTGTTGTTTTCTATGCTGCAGCAAAAAGTCTTTCAAAACTTTTAATTACTCAACCGGTAAAATGGATGACCGGTGTTGATACTGAACAACCTTATGCAAAAGTTCAGTACGAATTACCTGAAAGTGTTAACGATACTGATATTACAAGTATTGAATATCACAAAGTTCCAGAAAGTACAGAATTTGTTCGTTGGGATTTGATGTATGGTCCTGATGATAATGCCAAAACACGTAATGAGCCGTATGATAAAATTGCCAAAAAACTGGGACTTGGTAGTAACCTGAACGATTCAGACCAAGAAGCAAAACCAAGAATTAGAGAAATTGTAATTAAATCAGCTACCGCTAAGAATATTGTTTCATATTTATGGGCAGCAATTGGTGTAGGTATTGCAATGCAAGAATGTTGGGATAAGTTCTTTAACGTCGCAACTTTAAAATTCTGGCAAGGCAAAAAGTTTGCTAAATCAGCTACAACATTTGTGAAAACTCTTGGTGAGAGTGTTAAAGAATTTTATAAAGGTGATAAAAACTGTATGAATAAATATGCAGGCAAAGCACTTTTAGGTGCAGCTGTGTTAGGGACAGCTGTTGGAGTTGCAAATGTAATGACAAGTTCTAATAAACCGTCAAAATTAGATTCTGCGGATATTATAGAAAAGTCAAGAAAGTATGTGGTGAACTAATATGGTTAATATGATAAATTCATACATACAAAATTATAATCGTAAGCCGCAGCCAAAGAATAACAATCAGGATGTCGAAATTGTTAACGTAAGAAAGGCTAAGCCTAATTTTGATATAAATAGAGAACTTGCTAATCGTACATTTATAAAGCCATTGCCTGGCCGTGGTCGTCTTGTTAAAAATAGAATTACTGATATGCCTGCCGTTTTAGTTAAAGATTTTGCTTATGATATTAAAGCTCTAAAAGATGGTTATACAGGTAAAGCAAATGATCACCAATTAGGTAAGTTAAACGATATGGGACTTACTCTTGGCGGGTTAAGTTTGGCAGGATTTCTTGCTACTCTTAAGCAAACTCCAAAAACAAAAGCTATGGAATTTATAGGGCTTGGTTCATTTCTTGCGTCAATGTCAATTTGGCCTAAGGTAGCTATTCAGTGGCCAGCTCAATTGATTCATGGTGTAAACATTTCTCAAAAATATGAAGATAGTTTTGGAAGAAAGAAGAATTTCTATCAAGATCCTCAATTTATTCCTTGGGATTTATATTCAGATAAGGAAATAAATAAAATCGGTGACCGTTTAAATGTTCCAAGAAATATAGAAAACAGACGTGATTTTATTCAAGAAAAAATGAGAAAAATCGCAGTTCAGAATAATACATTATGGATGTTGACAGCAGGTTTTGCAACACCTGTTATGAGTGCTCTTATTTGTAGTGTGTCAGAACCGTATGTTAATAAATATTTGAATAATTTACAGATGAAAAAAGCTGATGATTTATTAAATCATATTCCTGAAGCTGTAAAGAAAATGAGATCTGATAAAATTATTAATAATGTAGAAAATATAATTGAGTTAAATAAAGATCAACCTATAAGTGATGATTTAATTCGTAGTCTTGCAAGTAATTTAACCGACGGTTTTGATGCGTTAGCTACCGAAGCTATGGAAGCAGATTTACGAAAAAATCTTAGAATTGATGGGGTTGAAAAATATACACTATCTTCAACTTCTGCTCAATCAATTATAGAAAATTCACGTAAAGCATTGCAGCAAGCTGAAATTGATCCGAAAATAGTTGATGCGGTTGTTCCATCAGCAGATCAACTTACTCAATTGTTTGAAAGTGAAACTTATGCTAACAAAGATTTCACAAAATTAGAAACCCAAGATTTATTGGATGATATCTCTTCAATAGTTAGACGAAATATTGATAATTATAATAAGAGTAATCCATCCGTACCAATTAGAGCTGAAATTGAAAGACCAATTATTTTAGATAGTTTGGTTGGTGCAAACTTTAATGAAGCTCCTATTTCAAAAGTAATAGCTAAGACTCCTGCAGCTCGCTTTGACTCTGAAGCCCAAGCTGTTGTAAGGAATGTAGCTAATATAATGACTGACTTAAAGGCTAAGGCAGATGTTCTTGATAAATATGCATACATCAAATATGCTTCAGCTCCTGAATCAGGACTTGCAAATTATTGGAATGATGTCGCAGATAGCCTATTAGATATCTTCAAGTTTACACCTGATGAAATTAAAAATACTCGTATGGATAGAGAATTAATGACAGCTCTATTACGTGAAAAAATGGAGAAGATTTCATCAAATGATGAAGAATACAGACGAGTATTAAAAGAAATTTGTGAAAAAGTTAATAGTTTGAATGACACAGTTAAAGCAACAGCTATTCCAAATGATTACATAAGAGAAACTGATAATGCTTATGATGGTGCATCTAGAGATCTAAGAAATATTAAAAAAGCAGGAAAAGATTCTCCATTTGAGCGTGTAGCTCAACATTTAACAGGTCCTCAAGTTATGAAGGATGGTAATTTAGTTCATTCAGATCAGTGTAATTTGAAGCTTGTTCAAAAAAGTTTTGTTTCAGATAGATTCTTAGGTATCAAGAGTACATTTGAAGGTCTGATTAATAGTTTGAACTTCTACCGAAAAGTATCTACATCAACTCTTGAAAGTATAAAAGATAGACCTAGAGAAATTAAAGAAGAAGTTATCGAATTTGCAAAACAACTTGCGGTTGATCGTCATATGGTAGATTTTGAAACCAAGTTCTATATGCTAAGAAACCCTTATCCTAATATGGATGATCTAAGCAATGTTGTTGTAAAAGACGGCAAAGTAATTAATGAATACTTAGGTAAAGTTTCTGAAATGGGTAAAGTTGATATTCCAAATGATTGGGATTTCTTTAGACTTGTGATGAATACTTTATACAAAGAACCATTGCATTCAGATACACAAAGTGTATTTAGTGATACGAATATGAAAGGTGTAGAAGAATATAGACAAGCAGTGTTTAAAGAAATCGGTGATACTGATTATTTTGCAAAATTACAACATTTTGTAGAAAATAAGGGTTCAACTGCTACATCAGAAAGAAAATTCCTTCTTTTAGGTATGTCACCAGATGAGTTGTTCTCAAAGATTGGCGCAAGAAAATTCAATACAAGCAAATGGCTGAAAGTCTTTGGAACTGTCGGAGGTGCGTTATTAGGTGTTACACTACTATCTCAGTTCTTCTTTGGAAGATTGAAACTGCCAGAAAATAGGCAAAGAGGTTAGAATATGATACAGTCTACAAGTTTATTAAGCCAATATGTAAATAGACCAATAATTAAGCCTCAGGCAAACTCTAACGGAGCTATTGGGCAGACTCAACCAGATCAGTCTGAGAAACCAAATTTATTATCTTTGTATATGCAAAATCTTGCAATGAATAATAAGCCTGTGATAAAGCAAAGTATCAATAAAATAGAAGCTGTAACTTCTAGTGAAGCTCCAAAGAAAGTTATTTATAGAAATAATTTGCGTAGTATGTTTAGACATAATCAGGTAAATATGTTGGCGATTATTCCACGTACATTTAATGCTAAAGATACTAACAACAATGCTTATATAGATGGAAATGAACAAGGCGGTACTTTTATAAATGCTATTGATAGATTAGATGAAGTAAAAGAAGATGGTTTTAATACTCTTCACTTGTTACCAATAAGTACTCCTGGTAAAGTTAAAGCAATGGGAACTGCCGGTTCTGTTTATTCTCCAAAAGATTTGTTGGAAATAGATCCAAAATTGTATGATCCATCAGCTCCTGGAACTGTAAAAGATCAATTTAAGAAATTTATTGATGAATGTCATAAACGTGACATAAAAGTAATGTTAGATTTACCAAGTTGCGCTTCTTATGAAATGTTTTTAAGTCATCCTGAATGGATGGCTGTGGAAGCTGACGGATTAGCTAAAACTCCTCAAGGATGGAATGATATAAGAATGTTCCAGCCATGGGAGGATGAAGGTAAAAGAACTCTTAATCCAAAATTACTAGAATTACATAAACAATTTGTAGATATGTGTATTGATCTAGGTGTTGATGGAATAAGAGCTGACGTAGCTAGAGCGAAACCTGTAGAATTTTGGGATATTATAATCCCGTATTCAAGAATGCGTGATCCTGAATTTGCTTGGCTTGCAGAAACTTATACTTATGAAGATGCTTCTCCGCAAGCAAATATGCCGTATGATAGACCTGAAGATTCTTTAAGAGCAGGTTTTGATGCAATATATGGACAATATCACATTTTCCATGAATGGGCTAATGCTTCTACTTTTATGGATTATGTAAAAGAAAATCTTGATATGTCTTATAGATTAGATAGAGGAAAATCTTTGATTGGATCATTTGCTACCCACGATGATATTTCTCCTATGTTCCATGGCGGAGCTGATTATTGTAAGATGACAGCAGGCTTGCAGGCTACAATGCCAATGCTTAATATGTATCAAGTAGATGGGTTCCAAAATGGAGATTATTATTTGTACCCATACGGAGATAAATATAATCCAGATACGCAAACCGATAGTCATGAAATGACAGTACATAGAGGCAGATTGGATATCTTTAATGCTTCTAGAAAGCCTGGTGGTGACGATGAATCAATAAGAACTTTCTTGCAGGATGCTAACCAATTGAGAAAGGATTATGCTGATATCGTTGGACCAGAAGGTACTTTTATCGAATTAGACAAAGTAGACGATAAAAACGACCAAATTATTGCTTATGCAAGACACAATAATGGTAGAACATTGCTTGTATTAGCTAATAAAAATGTTAATAGAGGTGTGGCTTGTAAGATTAAAATTCCGACTTTGAAAGCTACTCAAAAATTAAATAATTTATTACCGTCTTATGGTAAAGAAAGTATTTTCCAAGCTGTAGATGGCGAATTAAGAGCTGATCTCGGTCCAGCAAGAGTCCACGTTTTTGAAATCGATACTCCGTATATAGAAAATTATACGAGAAACGTATATAAACAACATTAATTAACTGATTTGGTATACATTAAATAAACAAAGAAAAGCAGTCTTGTCCGTAGGCTGTTTTTCTTTGTAAAATACATTATTTAAACTAGTAGTCTTTTTTGAATTTTAATGTATAATCTTTTGTATGAAGAGATTGTTTTTGACATTATTTTTATGTGCGTTTGCATTTTCGGTTAACTGTAATGAGTGTTCTTATGCCGGTCCGATTGCAGATTATAAGCTGAGAATAGAAAATAATAAAATTGAAAAGAATGCTATTAAGGAAATAAAAGCTTTATTTGATTTGCAGACTCAATATACAAATGAGTATAATTTAAAAAAGCTTGCAAGCTTGTATGCTGATAATTACGTTGATAATGACGGTTATAGTAAAAAAGTCTATTTCAAGCTTATTCAAGAAACTTGGGATTCTTATCCTGATATAACATATAAAACAGAAATTAAAAATATAAAAGTAAATGGTGATTATGCTGTTGTAGAAACTCTTGAGACTGCAGTTGCAACAGATGATGAGGATTCAGATATTATTTCAGCTCATGGTGAATTAAATTCAACAGCAACTTGTGTTTATTATTTAAAACGTATAAATCAAAAATGGGTAATTTCAGCAGAGCAAGTCTTAGCAGAACAATCAACTTTAAAATATGGTGATGCAAGATTTGTAAAAATGGAACTTAATGCTCCATCTTTAATTGGTGCGGGAGAAGAATACACTGCTGAATTAAGGGTGGACTTGCCAAAAGACCAGATCGTAATTGCATCTATAAATAAAGAAAGAATTGTCCAACCTGTACAAAAGGATGAAGAAGTTTTTAAACAGTTACCGGAGGATCAAATTCTTGAGAGAGTGTTTGTTTCAAATACCGATAATATAAATGAGTATGCTGTCGCTTCTGTTGGAATTACAAAATCAGAAAAAGTTAGTGATGAGACAATGAAAGTTTATATGAACGGTCTTGCGTTTATAATTACAAGAGTCAATGTTGTGCCTAAAAATAATTTTGTGAAAATCGAGGATTTAGATGTCGAACAAGATAAGTAAATTTCTTTATTTAATCGTTTGTTTTGTATTTTTCTTGATATCAGATTTATACCTTTCTGATTTATTAGTAAAAAATATTACCAGAGGGTATGCATTTTCAAGTAATATAATTGCACTTAATTATGTAAAAAATACAGGGGCTGCTTTTAGTATATTACGTGATTCAAGAGAATTTCTTATAATAATTTCAGTTGTTGCTCTTGTACTTATCTTTGGATATGTAATTAAGCATTTAAAGTCAATTTCAATGAAGTCTATATTTTTTACTTCATTACTAGCAGCAGGTATTGCTGGAAATTTGCATGAAAGAATTGCATTAGGCTATGTAAGAGACTTTTTTGAATTGAAATTTGTAGATTTTCCTGTTTTTAATATTTCTGATATATTTATTAATATAGGTGTAATCGCACTGATAATATTAATTTTAATAAAGAAAACCAGATGATATGATTATTTTTGCAGACGAAAATGACGAATTTCAACGATTAGACAGCTTTTTGACAGGAATATTAAAAGAATATTCCCGTTCTAAAGTTCAAACTTTTATTAAAAATGGCGATGTTAGGGTTAATGATATCGTTAAAAAATCATCATATCAATTAAAAGAAAATGATAAAATATCAATAATTATTCCTGAAGCCAAAGAGATTAAGCTTGAAGCTCAGAATATACCAATTGAAATAGTTTATGAAGATGAAAATATGGCTGTGGTGAATAAGCCTTCAGGGATGCTTACTCATCCTACATCACTTGAGCTTAAAGATACGTTGGTTAATGCTTTATTGTATAAGTTTGGAGAGAATCTTTCTGATGTTAACGGTGAATTTAGGCGCGGAATTTTGCACCGTTTAGATAGAAATACCTCAGGCCTGCTTATGATTGCGAAAAATAATGAAGCGCATAATTTTTTGGCTGAACAAATTAAAAATCATAAAATAGTTAAAAAATATCGGGCAGTATTGAAAGGTAATTATCCAAAAGATGAAGATAGAATAGATCTTCCTATCGGGAGAAATCTAAACCAACCTCATAAAATGATGGTCCGCGAGGATGGAAAAGAAAGTACAACTTTATTAAAAGTTATAAAAAGGTATTCTGATGCAACTTATGTTGAATTAACATTAATTACCGGTAGAACTCACCAGATAAGAGTTCATACGAGTTATATGAAACACCCTGTATATAATGATTCTTTATATGGTGGTGGTAAAGGAAAAGTTAATACTCAAGAGCAAGTATTACAATCTTTTTATCTGAGGTTTACAAAACCGCTTTCAGATGAGATAATAGAGTTATCGATTGAGCCTGATGAGAAAATAAAAAAGGTTCTAAAATATTATGAGGGGCAAAAAAAATGAGAAAATTAATGCAGATAATGGCATATTTAGCAATACTTGGAGTAATGTTTATTGTAATATTAAATGTCAGAGATTCTGTGACTATTCAAGTATGGGGGCCTCGTTTTGATGCTGCCGCTAATATGGTGTATCATTCGACAAAAACTTTAAATATAGCTTTTTATACTGTATGTATAATGTTGGCGGGCCTTTTTGCAGGTGTCGCTTTAACTCTTCCTTTTTATTTTGCAGAGTTGGATAAAATAGCTGCGTATCGAAGAGAATTGGAACGCAGAGATGTTAAATCCGATACAAGCAATTCTAAGGTAAAGGTTTTGGAAGCAAAAGTTGAAGTTTTGGAAAGAGCTTTAAGAAATGCTTTAGGGCAATAAAAAATACCGGAATTTAAGTTCCGGTATTTTTTTTAGATTAATTTAGTTGATTATTCAGCAGCTTGAGCTTCTTTATTTTCTTTTTGCTGGTTAATCATGTTTTGAAGTTTTTCTTTTAACTCATCGCCTTTTTTCTGCATTTCAGAAACTGCGTCATCGGCTTTTGATTGAATTTCTCTAACTGTTTCATTGGCTCTTTGAGTCATATCTTTTGCTGTATCTGCAATTAAAGCTCTTGTTTCTTCACCAGATTTTGGTGCTAGTAAAATACCTGCAATAGCTCCAATTGCTCCGCCTACAACAAAGCCTGCTAAAAATTTTCCTACTGACATAGTTATTACGCTCCTTTTCTTTCATTTTTATTTTTATAATAGTAGTAATATTTTTTCATTACCGAAAACTACTATTTTTTTGTAATCATTTTATATACAGTTGTAAAACCTTTTATCATTCCTCCGATAATGGATTCTGATACGATTTTTGTTTTACCCAAAACTCTTTCTACTGCATTTTTAACATTATCAAAGCCTTGGTCTGTATTTTTAACTATTGAATTGATTGAATGAAGAGTGTCACTTAATTCTTTAATTGTTGGTTTTAATTCTGTATTGATTATAGTAGTTGTTTCATTTAAATTTTTGGATAATTTAATTAAATCATACAATAATTTAGCCAAGAAACCGCCTATTACAATAACGACAATACCAGTTGCCCAAGCAAGGAATGTTAACCCTTGATTCAATGCTATTTGAGAAGTAAAGTCCATAGTAATTTCCCCATTTATATTTTAGTAATCAAAACTTTCATCTGAAGTCTCAAGTTCTTTTGCCTTCTGCATTTTTTTAGATTTTACCATGTTATTAAACTTTCTCAATTGTCTTTCCAGCTTATATTTCATTAAGTCAATATTTTCTAATGCTTGTTTTTTTGCTTCTTTAATTTCCGGAGAATGTTTTTCGTATAATTCACAAGCAGTTTCTTTAAGTTCTTTTCTAGATTCTTCACCTGATTTTGGAGCGTAGAGAACTCCTGCAATTATACCGCCTACAACACCGGCTAATAGTCCCATACCAAAAGCAAATGCTTTATTTTTACTCATAACTAACCTCGACTTTCGTTTTGTGAGTTTTATTATAACATATTTTTGAAATTTTACAAGCAAATTAGACTAAAAGCCCGTCCCAGTAGTCTTTTGCGAATACTAGGTACTGGCAGAATGTCGCAAGTTTTTTAAATCTGCTTTTCATAACCAACAATAAAGCATAAATTATTAATGTTTTAATTACTCTTAGTCTAAATTCTTCCTGTTTTTTCTTTATTACTGTTGTAATTGTTTCTACGAGCTCTTTAGCACAAGTTACAGTTTCTTTTATAAATAGAGCACATTGGTGAATGTCAGGACGACATTGAGAAACTTTTTCATTAAATTTGCAGACCCACCTATCTGCCTGAACAATTTTTGAAATTATTGTTGAGGCTATTATTAGCTCTGCTATAAAGATTGTTGCGATAAATAAATACATTTTATTTTTTACACTTTTGTATTATATTTGAAGTATAAATTACAAAAGAGAGATTTGGAATACGCCCAAAGGACTATTTATGGTTAAACCTTTAAAATTTTATTTATCGCTTTTATTAGCACGTGCTTCATACTGTGGAATTAAACTTCTTACGAAGTCCTCAGGTACTTCTTTTGCAGGGAAAATGGTTTTAAAGTTTTATCCTGAATTTTTAGCAAATTGTCCTGATTATATAAAAAATGATATTGTCACAGTTACCGGCACAAACGGAAAAACTACAACTTCAGGTTTGATATCTCATATTATTGAAACTGATGGTTATTCTGTTATTCATAATTTAAAAGGGGCGAATATGCTCACTGGAGTTGCAAATGTTTTTGCGCTTGAAGTATCTCCATTGAAATCTTTTGATTATGCTGTGATAGAGTCTGATGAGGCTTATTTAAGGAAGCTTTATGACTATATCAGGTCTGATTATTTAGTTGTTACAAACTTATTTAGAGATCAGCTTGACAGATATGGGGAATTAGCAACAACTGCAGGTTTTATAAAAGAGGCAATTGATAAAAATCCAAATTTAAAACTGGTATTAAATGCTGATGATCCTCTTGTCGCGACTTTTAACAGGACCGAATATGCTGTATATTACGGGTTTGATAGTGTAGAATATGATTGCAATTATCAACATGATTCAAATGCTCCGTCAGAAGTCTTTAATTGTGCTTGTGGAGATCCTTTACTGTATTCTAAGCGATTCTTTGCTCAACAAGGTCATTATTATTGTCGCAAGTGTGGTTATAAAAGACCTGTTTGCGATTATTCAGCTTCTGCAAAAATCTACGCAGATTTTTCTGAATTGACTGTATCTCACAAAGAAAATGTTTATAAGTTTAAGGTTTATTTGTCAGGTTTATATAATGCTTATAATGCTCTAGCTGCAATAGCGTTAGCTATGGAAGCTGGAATTTCTCATGTAACTATACAAGATGCCTTAAATACTTATAAGTCTATTTTTGGCAGAACAGAAACTCGTGAAATAAAGGGACACAAAGCTCTAATTCAGCTTATTAAAAATCCTACAGGTGCGAGTGAAGTCCTAAAAACTGTTGATTTAGAATCTAATATTGTAATAGCAATTAATGATAATTATGCTGATGGTCGTGATATTTCTTGGTTATGGGATAGCGATTTTGAACAGCTTAGAGATGCTAAAAAACTAGTTATAACATCTGGTATTAGAGCAAATGATATGGCATTAAGGTTAAAATATGCCGGAATTTCGCAAAGCCAGATTGTTGTTGAACCATCGATAAAGAAAGCAATTGAAATAGCTGCTGCCTCAGGTGATAAGGACGAAAATATAACTATTTTGCCTTCTTATACAGCACTTTTAAAGATTGCAAAAATGAAATTTTAGAAAAGAGGTAAATATGCTTTTAGGTGTAAATATTGATCATATAGCTACTTTAAGAAATGCAAGAGGCGGTTTTGAACCGGACCCGATAAAAGCTGCAGATATTTGTGAGGCAAATGGTGGAACATCTATTACTACACATCTTAGAGAGGACAGGCGTCACATAAAAGATGAAGATGTTTATACATTAGTAAAAACTATTAAATCTAAATTAAATCTTGAAATGGCTATGGCTGATGATATTCAAAAAATAGCTTTAGAAATCAAGCCTTATTCAATTTGCATTGTTCCGGAAAAGCGTCAAGAAGTTACAACTGAAGGCGGTCTTGATGTTGCAGGACAATTGGAAAAAGTTTCAGATTTTATAAAACCGCTTTTAGACGCTGGTATTATTGTAAGCTTGTTTATTGATCCTGATGAAGAACAGGTTAAAGCTTCTGCAAAGACTGGAGCTCAATTTATAGAAATGCATACAGGAGCTTACGCTGAGGCCTTTGGGTCAGATAAAGAAGAAATTGAGTTTTTAAAACTTAAAAATTCTGCAAAATTGGCTCAAGAATTAGGACTTCGAGTAAATGCCGGTCACGGGCTAAATTATGAAAATGTTTATAGAATGCACGAAATTCCAGGATTGTATGAATTGAATATTGGGCATAGTATTATTTCTCGTGCTGTGTTTACTGGGCTTCCTGAAGCAGTTAGAAAAATGGCAGATTTAATTAAATAGAATGGATAAATTTTATGAAAACCCAAAAAGAAATTATTGAAGAAATGCAAGCTGTTGTTGAACAGATGCGAATTGACGATATTGAAGATAACCCTGATATTATAGATGAATACTTTGAGTGTGATTGTTGTGGTCAGCAAAAATGCCTTGCTGGGTCTATTGAATATGAAGGTTATAGATTATGTAATGATTGTGTCTTGTTGGCAGAAACAGGATTTGCATTAAAAAAATTCTCTAAAATCCAAGAATTAATTGATGCTATGGAAGATAAGCGTCTTGAAGGTTTGTGCGATTTTATTAAAGAAGAAGAGAAAAGAAAAAATAACTAATTCTAAAGTATTAATTTTTCTTTACATATAGTTAAAAAGAATTAGATGCTGGGAATAAATATAGTTATAAATAATTAAAATAAAAAGATTCATTTAGAAAGAGGTATTTAATTATGACAAAAAGATTCGGTTTTACTTTGGCAGAAGTATTGATTACTTTGGGTATTATTGGTGTTGTAGCTGCAATGACAATGCCTACATTGATGAATTCAACTAACGGTGCACAGTACAAAACAGCTTACAAAAAAGCTTTATCTGTATTGTCTCAAGCTGTAGTTTTGAACGTTGCTCTTGATGACTATGATTTGTCTCAAACAACTTCTACAACTACAAATGATAATGCATCATTATACAACTTATTCAACAACCGTATGAATGTTGTTAAAACTGACGGTAATGCTTATACAGCAACACCAACTTCTAGTAATGTAAAATTTGGTGATAAAACATCAAACTATACATTGTATTTCAATGATGGTATCACATTTACATTCCCTAAAAATGCATCAAATTGTACTGAAGGTAATGCAACAACAAATGCTGCTGATAACGGAACTGATGGTACTCCTGGTTACTGCTATGGTGTAATCGATGTTAACGGTGAAAAGAACCCTAACAAACTTGTTAACTGCGACGGTAAAAATTGGAATGCAGGTGGAGAAGATTGTAAGGTAACTAACCCTACAGATATTTATCCTGTAATTATGTATGACCAAACAGTTCTTCCAGCTACAAGAGCTGCTGAAGCTGTTCTTTACGGTGCAGGTAAATAATAAGATTTTAGATGCAACCCGAAAAAATATTTTCGAACAGAGTAAACAATATACTTTTAGGACGGAATTTTTTAATCCGTCCTTTTTTATTATATAATCAAGTTATGGATAAAAAAATTTCTGACAAAGTTATTAATAGACTGACATTATATCATTGTATTTTGGATGATTATATTGAGCAAAATATAGAATTTATTTCAAGTAAGCAAATTGCTGGATTATTGAAGATTGATGATTCGCAAGTGCGTAAAGATATAAATTTGTTGAATAATTCTGGTAAAAGTCGTGTCGGATATATTGTAAAAGAACTAAAAAAGTCTATTGAGGCTACTCTTGGGTTTGCTAAAACTAAAAATGCTTTTATTGTTGGGGCTGGAAATTTAGGAATGGCTTTGGCTAAGTACGATAATTTTGCAAATTATGGATTAAATATTGTAGCATTATTTGATAATGATAAAAAGAAAATCGGAGGAACCGTAAATCATAAAATAATATTAGATATTTCTAAACTCCCGAATTTATCAAGAAAATCTAATGTAGATATAGCTATTTTAACTGTCCCAAGAAAATATGCTCAAGTGACTGCAGATTTTTTAGTTAAAGCTAACATAAAACATATTTGGAATTTTACACCTGCTGTACTTGAAGTCCCAGAAGATGTACAAGTTTGGAATGAAAACTTAATGGGAAATTTCTTACAATTCTCTTATAATATATAAATTTATGCTTTGACCAGTTGATTTATGTTGTATAAGTGGCGAAGCCCTTCTAATGTAAGTGTTGGGTTAATAAAGTCAAAAGGTCTTTTTAAGTATTCGGCAATATAATTTGCATATCCGCCTGTAGCTACGATTACGGCTTTTTCTCCAAGTTCTTGTTCACATTGCTCAATTAATCCGTCAATCATACAGGCGCAACCTCTGATTACTCCTGATAAAATCGCGTCAACAGTGTTGTTTCCAATTGCTGATGGTGAATTCGCAATTTCAATTCTTGGCAGTTTAGATGTAAATTTATTAAGTGTTTTTAGTTGTAAGTTTATTCCTGGAGCAATCACACCACCGATAAATTCTCCATTAGGGTTTACAATGTCAAATGTTGTAGCAGTGCCGAAATCAACCACAATAACCGGATGTTTGTATAAAACATACGCGCCTGCGGCATTGGCTATCCTATCAGCTCCTACTTCGTTAAGATTTGGCATTTTTATTTTTACACCGGTATTAATTTTTGCGGATAAAAAGATTGGTGTGATTTTAAATACATTTTTTACAGCCGCCTCAAACTTGTTGTTTAATTCTTCTACGACAGAAGATATAATACACCCATCTATTACAAATTTGTTAAAAAGCGATTTTAGAAGTACTTCATATTCTTCAAGAGATAAATCTTTATCTGAAGCAAGTCTGAATTCTTCGACGAGCGCACTTTCATCGAAAAGACCTAACGTAATACTGGTGTTTCCTATATCGGCTGTTAATAACATAAAAAATAGTCCTTTACTGTTTCAAGGACTATTTTATATCAAAAAACTTTTTTTGCAAAACTTAGATGTTCGCAGCCCCGTATCCTTGGTTGCCATCATAAGCTTGTACGCTTGTTCCTTGGGAACGCATTAATGTAAATAATCCTTCTCCGGATTTTAGTTTACTATAAAATGCATTGAAGCCATCTGCAAATTGCAATTTTTGTTTTTTCTGTTCAATGTCTTCAGTTCTTTTTGACCCAATTGCCTGTACGCTAAAATCGCCCATTTGAATGCTCCTTATGTTTCAAAAAATTATACTTTATATCTCATATATATATATAAAGTATTTCTTTTCCACAAAAGTGCTTAAATTAAACAAAGTTGTTACAAAAGTTAATAAAAATGCAAAAAGATCTATTTTAGCAATCTTTTTTCTAATTCTATTGCAGTTTTAGTTTTTGCAAGTCCAGCTTGGGAGCTTTCTTTTAGCGTAGGTGACATAAGTTTTCCAGTTTGTTCAAGAGCGTCAATTACCTCATCGGGCGGGATTTTGGATGAAATACCCGCAAGAGCTAATTCACTAGCTGTAACTGCATGAATAGCAAGGAATGGATTGCGTTTTACGCAAGGGATTTCTACAAGTCCGCAAACTGGGTCACAAGTAAGCCCTAAAAGATTTTTCATAGCAAGCGCCATCGCATTAAGTATTTCTTCAATTTTGCCGCCTCTTAGTTGTGTAAGAGCGGCTGCACTCATCGCAGATGCAACTCCGCATTCTGCTTGGCATCCTGCAACAGCTCCTGCCAGTGCGACTTTATTTGAAATAATTCGGCCAACCTCTCCTGCAGTAATAAGAGCATTAATTTGTGATTCTTCATCAATATTCAGTTCATCGCTGAATCCAACTAGCACTGATGGTACGATAGCGCATGAGCCTGCTGTTGGGCAGGCAACAATTTTTCCCATTCTCAAATTTTCTTCAATTGTAGAAAGAGCATAAGTTGTAATCTTTTCAAATGCACTTCCAAATAGGGCGTGTTGCTTTTTATAACGTTCCTGTAGTCTGTAACAGTCATCTCCGCACATTCCGCTCATAGACATTTCTTTGCTGTGTAAACCGTTTTTTATAGCTTCTTTCATAGCATCAAGGCTTTTCTTTACAATTGCCCTAAATTCATTTATAGAAATTTCGGCTTGTTCAGCTTCTCTTTCTTGGGCTATTTCCCATATTTGTTTGTTATATTTAGTGCAGCAAATATACAATTCTTCAAAAGTGCTAATAATTCTATCCATTTTAATTATCCAATTTTTTAATATATCTAATCATGTAAACGTCTTCAATAAGTCCTAAAAAGTCAATAACTTTTTGGTTTATATCTCCATCCAGACATACGCACATCGATGCTTCTTCACCTTTAGCAAATCTGTCACAGTGTAATGATGCGATATTTACGTGTATTGAGTTTGTGACTCTTGCAATCATATTAGGGACATCTTTATATACAAGTAATAACGTATTATATTTTCCTGTAAATTTTACGGAAAAATCGTTAATCTTTCTGATTACAACTTCACCAGCGCCGATAGAGTCACCGGAAATAGTCATATTCTGAACCCCTTCAATGACAAAATCTACAGCATTTGGGTGTCTGTTAAAGTCTTCCAGATATTCAAACTTGTATTCAAATTCTTTTGCAATATCAAGATTAAAAATATCTTTAATTCTAGTATCATCAACAGGCAGACCTAATAGTCCCGCAAGTAGACCTTTATCAGTACCGTGTCCTTTCCCTGTTAGAGCGTAAGAGTTGTAAAGTTTAAAAGTAACTTTTTGGGGTTTTGCGTTATAAACATTTCTTGCCAAAAGCCCCAATCTAACAGCTCCTGCTGTATGTGAACTGGATGGTCCTACCATAATCGGTGAGATGATATCAATAATTGATGACTGTTTCATATCTTATCCTTAATATCTATGATTCATCTACATTATATCATAATGATAGCAGGCATTAAAATATGTAAAATTTTTATAAAGAAAACGCAATTATTTTAAATTTTATGGTTTTATATATATACGAAGTAGTAGTTTATTATTTTAGATTAGGTAGTGTGAATTTAAAGGAGAATAAATGTTCAGTCCTGAATTTATGAAATTTTTGATTAATTATCAGAAGTCTGATTTTGCCCCTGAAGAAACAAAAAAGGAAATTCCATTTAAAGATCAACGTGGCGGGCGTAAGCTTGCAGAAATTCTTTTGACTGTAAACAAATAGAATTAGGTTGTGTTATATAGAGTCAGAAGTTAATAGTAAAAAAAAAGCCTCCGAAGAGGCTTTTGGAATAAACTTTTGATTCATTCCTCAAATAGTGTGAAGTGTAGTGTGTGTGCTTAAATCTCGTTTTGATTCCTCGAATTTAAGCTTTCCTCGTGTTACATTTATATAAAAAATTTCTAGTATATAAAATTGCTATAATAAATCTATTATTTGTATATTTATTTACAAAACTTCATAAAGAAACATGTAGATATTGTTAGGAAAACGGGTATAATATTAGTATAAAGGTAAAGAGAGTGTCAGTTTATTAAAGGAGATATATGAAAGTATTAATTTCAAACGATGACGGAATTGCAGCAAATGGTATCAGAGTTTTGACAAAAGCTTTGGCAGAAGATCATGAGGTTTATGTAGTTGCTCCGGATCGGGAGCGCAGTGCGGCAGGACATTCTTTAACCTTACATACGCCATTGCGAGTAGAAGAATTGGAAACTATTACTGGGGCAAAAAGAACTTGGGTTACAACTGGTACGCCTGGAGATTGTGTGAAAATTGCAATAAATGCTATTTTATCTCCGGAAGAACAGCCTGATATTGTAATCTCAGGAATCAATCATGGTCCTAATTTGGGTTCTGATATTCTTTATTCAGGTACTGTAAGCTGCGCTATGGAAGGTGCTATGATGGGAATTCCAAGTATAGCAGTTTCATTAGCTAGTATGCAGGCTGATTATGATGATTTTATTTATACAGGAAAGTTTGTTAATTCTTTGCTTAAAAAGTTGAAAGATTTCCCTTTCCCAGCAAAGTCAATTTTGAATGTGAATGTACCGGCATTAGATGCTGATGATATTGCAGGAATTGCTATTACCGAATTGGGTAGTAAGATGTTTACTAATACTTATGAGAAAAGAGTTGACCCGAGAGGTAAGGTATATTACTGGATGGCAGGTGAATTAACTAACGAACCAAGTGATGCAAATACAGATATTGCAGCAGTTAGAAATAATAAAATTTCAATTACACCAGTGACATATGAAATGACCAAAGAGGATTATATAACCAATTTGGATAGTATATTATGCAGTAATGATTCTTGTAATTGGTATTAAATATTAAAGCGTGTTTTTAAAAGCTCTCATTTATATTAAAATAAATGGGAGCTTTTTGAATTCTTGATTTAGAAAATATTTTATGCTAGATTAATCGTAACGGATGTATGTTCGTGCATATTGAAAATAGAATTAAGTCGTAGTGGCGGAATGGTATACGCGCACGTTTGAGGGGCGTGTGGAGAGATCCGTGCGGGTTCAAGTCCCGCCTACGACACCATTTTGTTTCATAGAGGTTGGATGACAAACAAAAGTTAGGAGTTTATTGTGGGAAATTTAAGATTTATCAGTGTTGCTATTTTGTTATTTTTTGCAACCAATATAGCATTTGCTAATGATTATATGTATAATCAACAAATGAAATATTACAATAGTATGAAAACATGTACAATGGGTACTTTTCCATTGGGAGGAGTTTCCCTTGGCTCAGGTGATAAAACCGCTGAAATAGGTATGAATTATTATATATATGGTATGCAAAATAGCAAATGCCATATAAGGGAGCATTTAGGTAATTCTAATAAACACTGTTATCTTCCAAGGGAAGTTGCAAAAAAATACGCAGAAGAAGGGATAAAAACCTTAAATGCTGCAAGGAACGGTGCTGCTTATAGTCAATACATTAACCAAATAAGTAATGATGAAAACTATTGTAAATATGAAGATTAATTTGCTAAAATATTTTTGTTGTATGGTTTTAGTTTAGAAACCTTACTGATGATAAAAAGTGATAACACATGTTATCACTTTTTTTATGCCTGATAGGAGCGGGTAAATCATTATTTTGCCAGGTTCGCTGGTACGTGCTGAGAATGGAATGCGTAAACTCTTGATTAACAAAGAGTTGTTGTAAACATTAATTTATCAATATTTAGATCAGGCAAAGCTGTTTTGTAATATGTATCAATAAAATATTTTTTAAAGGTTTCTGGTTGTAACCTTTGAGCAACTACATCAAGGTTCCCATGAGGCATAACTTTCATACCTGCTCTTTGTAACAGTGTATTTATTTCATTCATATACAAAGAGTTATTTATCTGTGGGTATGGACGGGCATTTGATGCATACTGAAAATGTTCAGCTAATATTTCAAGGATCCTTTGTTCAGATGCCCCATTTTTTATCCTATTAACTGCTTCTTTTGCTGTTCTATACATTTCATTATGATACATTGGCAAAGCTTCAACAGGAGGATAAGAATGTCCTAAATATTCACCATATTTAAAGCCTTCAAAATCATAACAGTCCCATTTATCTACTGGTTGATATTTTTCAGGTATACCTTTTAACTTAACTCTTGATGTTTTTGTGACATCTCCCATATTCAATATATCATTTAAAGGATCATTATATTTTTTTGCAATATCTTCTACTCGTTCATTGCCAAAGTAATACTTAGAAACATCTCGTCTGTGTTCAATATTTGATTGTCTCCACTTTCCTGCATCCATCATATATTGCTGGCCGTTTTTCATGTAATACAAATTTTGCCCATTTTTTCCGGAATATGCAAATTGATGAGCTTTATTAAGAGTTTCAACATAACTTTCATAGCTATCAAGATATTTGCCGTCATCAATAGCCTTATTTAAATGCATACGCACATCTTTTGAATTTTCAATATAAGCTTTCGGTAAAATTTCACCAATATCATTAGGCTTTCTTACTAATTCAGAAGGTGTTTCTATGTCTCTTGCAGGATTTAAGTTTCCTTTTTTTATTTGTGCGTTATTTAAGGTTTCAGAATAGTTTGTATGTATGTGTTTTAATTTAGTTTTTAATCTTTGAAATTCTGATTTTTTACTTAATGTATTTTCGCATAGCTTTTCGAATTCTTTTATTAAATTTTCTTTTTCAGTAGAGTTTAAACCACCCTTATTTAGCTTAATAAGAATGTCTTCAATCTTACTTGTCGTATTTTGACCAACATTCTTATAACATTGCATATCCCTGAGCAAATAATCTGGATTCAATAAATCTTTATGTTCAAAGGCTCTAAATTCGTGTTTAGCCATAAATGCACAACGGTAATCAGACATAAACTGTCCAAAACGTTGTTTAAATTTGTATATTGCATCTATAGGATTCGATTGAATAGAAAATTTTGTTGAGTCTTCAGCTAATCTAGGAGAATATTTAAATACTTCTAATTCAGACACTTTGATTGGCTTAGTTTGTAAAATACTGTTTTTTCCAGTTGCTTTTACCCAAGCAGAAGTTTTTTGTATTAAACTCATTCCAAGTTTTTCTAATCCCATAAAATCCCCTTATGAAAATCCCCTATACTGTTATAAAGTATTTTTCTGTTTAAAAATTGCATGGTTTTCAATATTCAGTAAATAGAAGTTTATCCTAAATAGAATCAATTTAGAGAATGATTCTCGTCGCCCAATATTTATTTGTGGCTAGTTTATTACGTTTGTATTGTTTCACTAAAGGCTATTTTCTGATACAATATTCTTATCGAAGTGTTCTACTATTCGAAGTTTTTTTAATTTATTAGGAGGCTTAAGTGAAAATAACTACATTAAAAACACCTTATGGCGTAATAAACAACCCTTCAGAATCGGTTGCTAAAATGGTTTTAAGAAATCCATACAATGCAAAATCGATTGTGAATAAATCATTTGAAAATGGCATGCAATATCTTAAAGATAATGGAATTAAACTTGTACATGTTGCTACTGGTAAAAAGATAGATATTAAAGCTTAATATTAATGATAAAGTGCTGACATATCTAGTTAAGGGAAATCCTATTAATATAGTAACAAAGATGATAAAAAGGTTTATCATCTTTGTTATTTTGTGGTAAAAGATCATAAATTTAAAGTTTAATTATTTCTCCGTCTTTAGGAATTAAAAGGTTTTTATGTTTATAAGTAAGTTCTTTTAAATCGTTTCTTGTAACTGTCAGGTGACTTACTGTGTCCATATGGCTTGCGATTACAGTGGCTTTAGATGAATGTATAAGAAGATTGATTAAGTCTTCTTTGTTCATTATTAATCTTTCTCCGTTTAGAACTGTTGCACCACAGGTATTTGCAATTATTATATCCGGTGAAAATTTTGCCAGATATTCCTCAACTTCTTTGCACCAGATGGTATCGCCTGTAATGTAAAGAGTTTTCTCATTATTAGCTTTAAATACAATTCCCATAGCATCATAATCCATTCCGACTTGCTTACATATAGGCTCTATAATTTCTCTTATCCCATGTTCTCCGGAAGTTTTATAAAGTTTGATATTTTTATATTCTGTGCCATTTGAACTCAGGATTTCAATATTTTTAAATCCTTCGTTTTGCATAAATTCTTTGTCGCGTTCTGATTGCACAAACATTTTAATATTTTTATCCAGAGCTTTTGTTGCATATTCATCCCAGTGATCAGGGTGAAGATGGGTTACAATGACTGCATCAACATTGACAATTTTGCTTATCTCCATTGGTAAATCTACTCTTGGCTGTCTTATTTGTGAATTTACTCCAGAAATAAACCCTTCCATATATTCTTTGGGTCCTAGCCAAGGGTCTATTAAAAATTTTGTGCCACTATAATTTACTATTATTGTTGCATTTCTCACTTGAGTAATTTCCATATTTATAACCTCCTTTTTGTTAATTTTAAATTATGACTTTCCATTAATCAAGAATGCACTATTTTGTATAATACTTACTTTTTTGTATAATACTAACTATAAAGGAAGTATGAGGTTAAACATGAAAAAATCTATGCAAAAAGAGTATAAATGCCCTTTGGAAGCGACTATGGATATTATTGGCGGAAAGTATAAAGGTGTAATAATAGGTCACTTAATAGATAAAACTCTAAGATATAGTGAATTGCAAAAATTGATTTCACATGCTACACCGAAAATGTTAATACAGCAGCTTAAAGAATTAGAGGCGGATGGAATTGTTAAAAGGAAATTATATCCTGTTGTTCCTCCAAAGACAGAATACTCTCTGACTGATAGAGGAAAAACACTTATTCCTGCAATTATTGAATTAAATAAGTGGGGTATGAAGTATTTAAAAGAAGAAAATATTCCTTGTGCTTATAAAGGTGAGATTAAATAATAATTTAGGATTTCTATTTAGTTAGATTGTAGCTATTTTGAATAAGATTTTTTAGTAAATCTAATGGGCATTTTTCTATTTCGACTTTTATCCAATGTGCTTTATTCATATGCCAAGCTGGAGTGATGAATTCATAGTTATCTCTCAGGATTGCACTATCTAAAGGCTCGCATTTTAAATTTAGGCATAATTTTTCATCAAGATAAAAGACAAGCGCGAACCATTTGTTATTGCTCTTGTGCCTTATTACTGCATATTCGTCGTAAGTTTTATCTTTGAAGGGATAAGTCTCAATTGCATCTTTTGTAATTAAGCACATTTGGATTAAATCGTTTTTGTTCATAATTTAATTATTTGCTAAATAAAGCTATCTTCCTATTTCAACGGCTTTAAGAGCCATAGACTTAGTAATACTTACCAGCGCAAGGTTTGCTTCGTAGGCTCTTTGAGCTAAAATTGCATCTGCCATTTCTACCATTGGGTTTACGTTAGATGCTCTAATATAACCGTTTTCATCCGCATCTGGGTGTCCCGGCTTATATATTTTTTCCCCTAATGTCGGGTCTTCTACACAACCGTTAAATACAACTCCGCCTTGTAAAAACGGTAATGTTCCAACTCCGAATACATCTTCTTTCATTTCATTCATTAATCCGTGGAATGAAATATCTTCTGTGGCATTCAAAACAGGAATACGTCTTACATAATTAGGCGTATCGACGTTTGCAATGTTTTTTGAGTGAACATCAAGACGCAGACCGTGTGTTCTTAGAGCGCGTCCGCCTATGTTCATTGATTCTAGTATACCCATAATTATTGCTCCTGTTAATTTACCTATTTACCTACATTTATTACGGTTTTCATTTCCGTAATTATATTTGACATTCTTCTTGTTGCCATTGTATAAAGAATAGCGTTGTTTTGAAGTTCAAGCAATTCTTTATCCGGTCTGATTTCTTCTCCATAACGTTTGGAAATAATCGCAGAAGGTCCGAGTCTTTGTGATAATTTTGTTTCTAGCGGACTGTCCATTGAACCAAGATATTCTTGGAAATCGATGTCTCTTCTGACATACCCAGGAGTATCCATGTTAGCTAAATTTGAACCCAAAGCGACTTGTCTTTGAGAAATCAAATCCATCATTAATTCAACTTTTCCGACTCCTGATGTTGGTGAAAACATTTCTATTTCCTTTCGTTATTATTCTCTGATATTTATTGCTTTGTTATACATATCATCTACGACTTTCATCATTCTTGTACTTGCAAGCATAGATGCATTTAGTCGTAACATATCATTTACGGCATCGTAAATGTTTATATTTGAATTTTCCAAGTTATGTTGAGCAAAGCATTCATGATCTTTAACGAGCATTGCTTCTCCGGATTCTTCTGTAGGACGCATTTTGTTCATATCGCCCTGTTCAAGACCTTCTGGATTGTCAAATCTGACAAGTGGAATCTTCCCGATATTTTTGCCTTTTGCCTGTGCTCCATCGTAAGCTAATACATCTCCGTTTGGTTTAATTTCAAGCTTGTAGCAGTTTGAAGGAATTTTTATCCCATTTCCGACAATCCAATCGTCGTTTGTCATAAGATAACCGCCCTTACCTTGTTTAAAAGAACCGTCTCTTGTGTATGCAACTTCACCATGTGGAGAAAATACCGGTATAAATCCTGCTCCGACGACAGCAACATCAAAAGGATTACTTGTGATTTGAACTGAACCTTGTTTATAGTCTGTTCGGATAGCTCCAGTTAAGTAGCCATCTTCTTGCAGCATTTGTTCAAATCTTACAGCTTTATAGCCGTGAGTGTTGTAGTTTGCAAGTGAATTAGCAACATAACCCAATTTTTCCCATTGGTTTGTTACGTTATTGACGCTTTTTCTGATGATTCCTTGTAAATTATTCATAATTCTAATCCTTTACTTATGATGCTGAACCTAGTTGGTTGATTACTTTTTGTAAGTTTTGGTTTTGTATCATAAAGACTTGTCTGTTAGCTTCAAAGTTTCTGATGATAGGCATCATTCCTATAAATTCGTTTTGTAATGATACGTTTGAATATTCGTTGTATCCTTGCTTAACCTTTGGCTCCATCACAAGTAATCCGTTTGCATCTACAACTCCAATTGTGGCAACATTTTCCATTTTTCTTGTTTTGTCATTGTAGACACTGATAAGTCCGCTGTCATCGATTTTAATCTTTTTTAAGTCATCTGGAACGATATGTAGCTGAATTGGTACACCTGCATTTGATAGAACCTGATGATCTTCTAGTGTTAGCAAGTTGCCGTTTTTGTCTATTTTAAAACGGCCGTCACGTGTTAATTTGACACCTTCTTCGCTTCTTGTCTGAAAATAACCTTTGGTAGCAATAGCTAAATCAAGCGGATTATCTGACATGGAAATACGTCCGATTTTATCATCAGTGGTCTGTGATAGTCCGTTGACACCAAGAAATTCTGTAAATGATGATACTACTGATTCTTTTCGTTGATATCCGACTTTGTCAAAACCATTGACGTTTTCGTTTGACATTGCAAGAAGTTCACTTTGAACTTGCATTGCTCGTATTGATGTTCTTATACCTTTTTCAAGGTATGAAATACCACCGTTGATTATCATTTTTACTACCTCTGATTAACCTTATTCATATATAACAGACGGTTACATTATCATGATGACGTAATTTTTTTTATATAAATCATCTGTTTATATGACTTTGTTATATTCATAATGATTATTTGCACTTTGTCAACATAATATATGTTATTGGAACTATTCACTTTTTCTTTTTGTTGCGAAGCAAAAAGAAAAAGTGAACCGAAAAAGA
>CALVBU010000011.1 GCA_944325875.1 Candidatus Gastranaerophilales bacterium | reverse complement strand
TTGCGATCCCTTAACCCAAAATTCTCTAAATTCTCTATTTTAAAATTCTCTTGATTTTGTCAAATTGCGCACTGTGCGCGTGTTTACACCGTGTAAAATAGCGCTAACCCTTGCTATGACCGGCAAAATTGGAGACGAGGGGAGTCGAACCCCTGTCCAAAATGGATAAAGACAAACTTCTACGAGTGTAGATTTTCATTTTCTCGACTGATTCAGGAAAAAATCACTACCCTACAAATCAGTCCAAGGTTTTATTTGAGGGAAACTCTAAACCCTTAATGGTTATCTTGATACGTCTACCATCATCAACGTACTGCGTCTTGCATAATGGACCCATATCACCGGCAAGCTGGGCAATATGAGTAGCTAAATACCGACTAAGCAGCTAAAGCATATGCTCTAGAGAAGTCAGCTTTAATTACGTTGTTAGCATTTAATTTAGTTTGCTCGTTGATAACCGAGAACAGCGCTCGGACTCGCAGCCTGCATTCACCGAACATCCTGTCTAATCCAAAACGTCCCCATATTCTTATTTCAAAGTTCCGTTACTTCATTATAAAACATTTTATTAAAATATCAACCCTGAACTTTTTCAAATTCTATCTTAAAATACATATCTGCAGGAAAGTTTGGTAACAAAGGTTTTCGTTTCCATAATTTCACCATCATTTCAGCAGGCAAATCATTTACATTAAATTCAAGCTCAGTCTGACGTGGCGACATATTATTACATCCTCCTGGAATCATACAGCTACTCCCAACATGAATAAAATCTGCAAACTTATGAACATTTTTCGAAGCATTTTCTTCATTGAGCATCGTAATATTTTGCAAATCTGTTATATACATATACTCATATCCAAAATCCCTAGCATTCAATCCGCTTAATATCAAAGGATAATGGATATCTTTTTGATTAAAATAATTCACTTTATTTTTATAAATAAACGGAGACATCTCATATTTTGCGGTAATCATTTTTTTAGAATCATTATAGGTAAGTTCTATAGGAATATTCCTTGAAAAATTACCATCACAATACTCCCTCAACCTTTCAGAATAAGATAAACTAAAAGGAAAATAAGTTTGAACAAGTAAATCAGGATTATTTATAAACCTACTCACTGCAGACACGCCATAAGTTGTAATTTCACCTTTTCTGCTACATACAAGAGGTTCTAATCCCCACCAATCTTTTCCATCAACTATAGAACCAAATACTTCTTCATTTGGTTCATAATCACTTCTATTAAAAATTGATTTTTTTACAAATGATTTTCGAATTTCATAAACTTCTTTTTTCGTCATCCCATTAAAACACATTGGCTCGTTTATCGGGAGATTTATAACATTTTCAGATGATTTAACCTCATTATTCTGATAACCTTTTGTACCAATATCAGAAAACATATTATCTGAATTTTTAATACTTTTTGAATTGAAAGCTTTTCTTGGAGAATTTTGAGAAACACCATTCTGTTTTTTTGCAAAATCAGAAATAGTATTGCTTATCGAAGATATCAAAGAGAGAACTAATGCTACAAGCACCAATACCATTATATAAGGTAATTTGGCATTTACAGACTTATTTTGCTCTTCAAATTCATCTTTTTCTGCCACAAAATCTCTCCTAATTAGCTTATAAGAAGTCTATCAAGGCAGGCTTTTGAAGAATATTGCCATTCACGATAAGTCACACGTCTTACATTGAATCCACAGCGTTCAATTATCGCTTGTTTTTTCATATTAGAAACCGACTGTTTCATATTATCTTCAACACCATCGACTTCTATGACGAGTTTGTCATCCACAAGCAAATCAGCACTCAAACCTGCAATTTCTACACCGGCTTTGACTGTATGACCAAGTGCTCGAATTTGTTCTGCAATTTCTTTTTCAAGACTATTTTTATAAATATTTTCATCAATCTTACAATTTTTTAAGGCTTCTCGTTTATTTGTATATTCTTCTATGTAAGACATGTAATCTCTAAACAAGCCGTCCTGCAATTCTTTAGGGTCTTTAGATACAAAGTTGATGACCTTATATCTTGCACGACTGATTGCAACGTTAAATAAGTTAGGTTTTTGCAAGAAAGTAAGACTTTGCGGGAAACTGTTATTTGCAAAAGCCCACGACATAAGAATAATATCACGTTCATCACCTTGGAATGTGTGAGCAGTACCAATTTCTATCTGATGTTTTTTAATCATATGATCAGAAAGAACTTTCGCAACAGAAATTTTCAACTGCTCTACCTGAGCTCTGAAAGGTGAAATTATACCAATAGATACAGGTTTGTCAGGATTTTTACGTTCATCTTCAACTACAATGTCATATAACCTTTTAACCAAAGTCTCAATTTCAGGCAAGTTTCTTGTTGCATCAAAATCAACTTTACCTTCAGGAACATGGACTGTTTCTAAAACCAGCTCATCCCCTACATCTTTTTTCATAACACGCATTCTGCCACCGTAAAATTCACGGTTTGAAAATTCAATAATAGGCGGTAGGCTTCTAAAGTGTTCATCCAGCATAACTGAATTCATTGAATAATAATCAGCTAAATCAAACATAGAATTAGTTCTGAAACGCCACATCAACTGATATTTTTCAGGAATTCCATATTGAGATAAGAATGACTGTTCTTTTGCTTTTTCTAAGAAAGACAAATGTGGAAGCTGTTTATCATCCCCAACAATTACAGCCTTTTTGGCTCTGTATAGAATAGGGAAACAGCTAGCAATATCGCACTGAGATGCTTCATCGATGATTGCAACATCGAATAACCCCGGTTTCAAAGGCAATGAACCAGAAATAGCAAAAGTTGTTACACACCAGCAAGGGAAAGCTTCAAGGATTGGTTTGAAGTCTTCTGTTTCCATAATATGACTTTGCTGACGTTTTTTGGTAGACACCAAAGAAAGGGCATGCACTTTTAGTCTTTGACATTTTATTTGATCTCTTAAAATACCTTTCAAAGCTTCTCTACGACGATTTTTCAAAATATTTATCGCAAGAGGTTTTTGTTTTTTCTTCAACTGCTTAATCTGTTCTGTTAAAACATGAAGATTACCTGTTTTTTGAATTTCAGCTTCAATCTTTCTCAAATTATAAATCATACCAGCGACATCAAGCTCTTGTTTCAGTCTTGTAAGATTTTCAAAATCCACATCAAAAGATTTCAATTTAAGCATTTTTTTCAAGCTGTTAAGTGCGCCATAATTTGCGATATTAGCAAAAAACCCTGTTTTTTCCATATTATGTTCAAGAGTTTTTATAATAGCAGAAATCGCATCCAACTCAGGCTTTTTCAGAGTTGATTTTATAAACTGCATTTCGCCAATAGAACTTTCTTGGATAGAAGTTTCTTCAGAAAGTTTGCGCCAATCATTTTCTAGTTTAATGATCTTTTCGCACTTATTTTCACTTTCATGAAGCACGTTGTAATGATTTTTCATATCATCAACATCAACAAAAAGGCTATCCTCATATTCACTATCAATATCAACTTTACCTGATAATAAATCTTGCAATTGATAGCTTAATTGTCTTTGATAATTCAATCTACCTGCACGCAAAGCAAGGAATGGTGCGCCAAGTTCATTAAGACGGTCAGCAACAACATCGACTGCCTTATCCATACGAGAAGCGACAAGAACAGTTTTTCCATTGGCAATTAAGTGTGCCACAAGATTGACAATCGTTTGTGATTTACCTGTTCCCGGCGGCCCTTGCACTGCAATAAATTTGTTATTTTCAATATTTTTAATAACTTTTTCTTGCGAATCGCTTAATGAAAGAGGAGTTACAGGATAAAAATCTTTTATCTCTCTCATTTCTTTAATTGGAACACTTTTTTCTTTAGAAAGAGCAAACTCTTCATTTACGATATTCAAAGCAGTTTCTCTATAAATACCGCTTGGTTTTTCAGCAATCTGAGTTAATTCATGCAAAACCCCTGCTGTCACTGTCGGACGCTTAGTAAGAATTATTGCACACTGACGAGTAAGAGAAAGTTTTTCGAGTTTTGTAACCTGTTTTTGTTTAGTTTCTTCCTCTTCTATCACTTCATCTACATTTTCAGCATCAATTTTTTCATTATAAAAATCTTTTGTAATATTATCCTCATCCACATCATCTTTATGATCAAGGGAAATATCAATATCAGGGATAATTGATTTTAAAGTTGTAAGGAAAATATTCATTTTTTCATCAGTAATCGGAAGTGTCGGAACAACCTCTAACAGCCCTTCAAGCAATGATTCAACTTCGTCATCATCATCACTTTTTTTCATTAAAGCTGTAAGAGCACCCGTATTTAAAGAAAGCACTTCTTCCTGCGGAATACAATTTATGTTAACACCGTTTCTTTCAAGGTGACAACCCATATATAAAAGTGGAGTCAAAAACTCATTTTGTTTTCTGGTTTTTGAACTTTTTCCGACAAGGAAAAGATATCCGTAAATCAGATATTTATCTTTCTGATCACGGTCAGATTGAATCATTAATTCAGTAAGCTTGCTGTCACTGCCATCAAGACGCAAATATTCATCCCATTTCGTAAAAAGTTCTTCCTCACCTTTTAAGAAAATCCATTTGTTGTCTTTATCTCCTTTTAAGTTTCTAAAAGTAGAACTTTTTACCTCTTCACGAACACAATCATGAAGATATTGGCTTAATTTTTTAATAAAACTATTGTTAAATGCTGAATTAATTGCTTTTGATGCTTCCTGTAACATGATATCTTCCTTTTTCTACCATTTTACGCTAAAATAGAGAATATGAACATCATCAATATAAATGATACTAAACTATATTATGTTGGCGGGGTAGTTCGAGATGAACTTTTAGGGATTGATAGTTTTGATGTTGATTTAACATACGAAGGTAACGCTATTGAGTTTGCTCAAAATCTCAATAACATTGAAATTCTTCAAATTAATGAACCGTTTGGCACTGTCAGAGTAAAAATAGATGGACGAGAAGTTGATATAGCATCTACTAGAGAAGAAATTTACGATAAAAAAGGACACCTGCCAACTGTTACAAAAATCGGATGTTCACTCAAAGAGGACATTAACCGTCGCGATTTTACAATAAATACACTCGCAAAATCTACAGCAACAGGAGAAATAAAAGATTTTGCAGACGGGATTAACGACTTAAAAAATAAAACTTTAAAAGTTTTGCATGATAACAGCTTCATTGATGATCCGACAAGAATTATCAGAGGCCTAAAATTCTCAATTCGATTTGATTTTAAACTCGATAAGCATACAAAAAAATTACAAGATGAATACCTAAAAAATATAAACTATGACATGTGCTATAAAAGAGTAAAAAAAGAGTTAATCGAGACATTCAATTTGAATTCACAAAAAGCTTTTGAAAAATTCATTAAAGATGGCATTTATAAGCTTGTCACTGATAAAAAAATTACACTTCCACACGTTAATATCGAAAAACTTATAAATAAATATCCTGTAAATAATATCTGGATTGTATATGCAGGAATTTTACAAGACCTTTCAAAATTACCATTGACAAAAACAGAACAAAAAATCCTAGATGATTTTAACACAATTGGCAACCTAAAATCGGATTTTGATGCATACAAAGCTTTTGAAAAAATGCATACCGAAACAATTCTTCTTTATGCAATATTAAAAAATGAAAAAATAGCAGTTAAATATCTTGATAAATTGCGTCATATAAAAATCCAAATTAATGGTAAAGACTTACAGGAAATAGGCATAGCCCCATCTCCTAAATATCAGGAAATTTTTGACTACGTATTAAAAAACAAACTAAAAAATCCTGAATTAACAAAAAACGATGAACTAAAAATTGCAAGAAAATATCTTCTAAAATAAGATGTTTTATGAAATATAAAAAAAGACTGTTTCTTTTCTGAAACAGTCTTTACTTTAGTATACAAACGAGGAATATTTCCTACACTACTTTACTTCTTTAATAACAACAGTAGCATTTTGTCCGCCAAAACCAAATGAATTTGATAAAGCAGCGTGAACTTCAGCTTTTCTAGCTTTATGTGGAACATAATCTAAATCAGCAACTTTTTCATCTTGATTATCAAGGTTAATAGTTGGCGGTACAATGTTTTCATTAATTGCTTTAACACAAGCAATACATTCAACAGCACCTGTTGCACCTAACAAATGACCATGCATACTCTTAGTAGAACTTACCATAAGTTTAGAGTTTTTCTTTCTGTCACCGAATACACCAGCAATTGCATGAGATTCAGCAACATCACCTAAACCTGTACTTGTTCCGTGAGCATTTACATAATCAATTTCTTCAGGTTTCATACCAGCATCTGCCAATGCAAATTTCATTGATTGAGTTGCACCTTTACCTTCAGGACAAGGAGCTACAACATCGTAAGCGTCAGCAGTTTGTCCGTAACCTGCAACTTCTGCATAAATATGTGCACCACGTTTTTTAGCATGTTCGTATTCTTCCAATACCAAAACGCCTGCACCTTCTGACATAACAAAACCATCTCTATCTACATCCCAAGGACGAGAAGCTTTTTGTGGTTCATCGTTACGTTTTGACAATGTTCTTGCACTTGAGAATGCTCCGATACCTACATCACAAATTGTAGCTTCGCAACCACCTGCAACCATAATATCAGCATCTCCATATTGGATAGCACGGAAAGCATCACCGATTGAATGTGTACCTGTTGCACAAGCTGAAACTACAACTTTATTAATTCCTTTAAAACCATATTTCATAGAAATTCTACCGGAAGCCATGTTCACAATCATCATTGGAATAGTGAATGGAGAACATTTATTCGGACCTTTTTCTAAAATACGTACATGGTTTTCTTCAAAAGTTCTAAAACCACCAGCTGCAGAACTTACCATTACACCTATTTTATAAGGATCGACATCTGTAACTTCTTCCAATTTAGCATCTTTAATAGCTTCATCAGCTGCGATCATCGCAAACTGAATAAATCTATCCATTTTTTTAGCTTCTTTTGGATCAAGATATTCCTCAGGATTAAAGTTTTTAACTTCACCCGAAATTTTTACAACGTGCTTTGAAACGTCTATCAATTCTGAAGTGCTAATTCCACTTTTACCTTCTACAAGACTGTGCCAAAATTTATCAACACCTACGCCAAAAGGTGAAACTGCACCTAATCCTGTGATTACTACTCTTCTTTTAGTCATCTCTTTACCTTTTTAAAATCTAACTCGACTCTCGTCGTTGTCATCCTTCTAACAATCTTCGGATATCATCTTTTTTGATAAATGCGCGAGGGAGAAAATAATATTCAATTTTCACCCTCGCATAAAATTTAATCGAAATCGATTTACACACTTCCTGCTAGCAAGAAACTAGTTAGAGTGAGAATCAATATAGTTTACAGCGTCTTGAACTGTTTGAATTTTTTCAGCTTCTTCATCAGGGATTTCGCAACCGAATTCTTCTTCGAAAGCCATAACTAATTCTACTGTATCTAATGAATCAGCACCCAAGTCAGCTGTGAAGCTAGCTTCTGGAGTTACTAATGATTCATCAACGCTTAATTGATCAACAACAACTTTTTTAACTTTTTCTAATGTACTCATTCTTCTTTACCTCATTTAATTAATTGTATTACAATACATTTTCTTTAATATTATATATTCTACAAGATTTTTTTGCAAGAAATTTACACTTCCGCTGCGATATTGTTAAAAATCTTTATATAATAAGACCGCCATCTACTTCTAAAACTTGTCCTGTTACATACTCAGCATCAACTGCTAAGAATTTAACAGCTTTAGCAATATCTTCAGGTTCACCAAGACGTTTCAACGGAATGAAGTCTGTAAATTTAGAAGTATCTAAATCTTTTGTCATATCAGTATTGATAAAACCAGGAGCGATAGCATTAACTCTAATACCACGAGAACCTAATTCTTTTGCAAGAGTTTTTGTCAAACCGATCAAACCTGCTTTTGCTGCTGAGTAATTAGCTTGACCAGCGTTACCAGAAACACCTACAACACTTGACATATTAACAATTGCACCACTTCGTTGTTTCATCATCACTTTTACAACAGGTTGTGAAACATAAAATGCGCTTGAAAGGTTTGTATTAATAACAGCATCCCAATTTTCTGCACTCATTCTCATAAATAAACCATCTCTAGTGATACCAGCGTTATTTACAAGAACATCAATTCTTCCAAATTTTGCAAGAACTTCATCAACGCCTTTTGCAGCAGCTTCTTTATCTGAAACATCAAATTTAAAAGCTTCAGCATTAACACCTAATGCTTTTAATTCTTCAACAGTTTTGTTAGCAGCTTCAACATTACCTGCGTAATTTACAGCGATATCATAACCAGCTTTTGCAAGTTCAACTGCACAAGCTTTACCAATTCCGCGCGATGCGCCTGTTACTAATGCTAATTTTTCAGACATTTATTTTCTCCTTAATTATTTATCAAAATTAAACTTACTTATTATTTTCCTAAAAAAATCTCCAACTCTTTCGGAAAATGTTTTTCGGGTAATACTTGACAAATATTCATCAACTTGTTTTTGATTTATCACCCTGCCTTCACGCAAATAAACATTTCTAGGAGCAAGATCAGGACGTCTTTTATAAAATTCCTTACTATTGTAATAATTATTTGCAAGCTTTTTTCCGAACATATCGAAAATTTTCATCTATACTCCGCACATAAGCTCTGATTTTAAAGCTTCTACGGTTGCATCCAATGATGCTTTATCAAAAATATTAAATACTTTTGCTTCAGGTGCTATCTTTTTATTTAAACCTGCAAGAACTTTTCCAGGTCCGATTTCAACAAAAATTTCAACACCATCTGCAGCCATTTTTTGAATGGTTTGAGTCCAATGTACAGATGAATAAATTTGTTTTGGCATTTTAGTTCTGAATTCATCTGCAGAAGTAGTAGGAGTTGCATCAACATTTGTGATTACAGAGATTTCTGCATTATTTAAAGACAAACCTGATACAAATGATTCAAATTCTTTTCCTGCAGGTTCCATAAATTTTGAGTGGAATGCACCTGATACAGGAAGCGGAACAACTCTTCTTGCACCTTTTGCAAGTAACAATTCTCCAGCTTTTGCAACAGCAGCCTCATCACCTGTAATTACAACCTGCGCTGGTGAATTATAATTTGCAACATCAACATATCCTACTTCTGATGCTTCTTTTAAAGATTCTTTCAAGGCTTCTTCTGATGCATTAAGAATAGCTGACATTGCACCGCCATGAGTTGCACCCATTAAATCAGCTCTTTTTTGAATAGCTTTCAATGTATCTTCCAAAGACATAACGCCTGCTGCATACATCGCACAATATTCTCCAAGACTGTGTCCAGCAACATAAGCAGGTTTTACTTCGCAACTTTCTCTCAAAGCTTCTAAAGCCGCAATAGACATAGTTACGATTGATGGTTGAGTATTAACAGTTTGTTTTAAAGCATCTTCCGGACCTTCAAAACACATTGTTGTAACACTTTTACCTAAAACTTCATCAGCAGTGTCAAAGACTTTTTTAGCACTTGCACTGTTTTCATACAAATCTTTTCCCATACCTACAGATTGAGACCCTTGGCCTGGAAACAAAAAAGCAACTTTCTTTGTCATATACATATCCCTCTCTTAACTTTCCTATGCAAAAATTATACTATAAAAACGGCAAAAGTAAATATATAAAAAGGATGCGCCTTTAATGATAAAGACGCATCGGAAATTATTGTTTACTCATAATCTGATAAATAATCTTGGTGAACAATTTCTTCAGACTTAATAAACTTGTTACCATTCATATCAACAGAATAATCATAAACTTTAATCGTATTATCATCCAGCTTTACTTGCACCGTTCCGCCAGTTTCGTTACCATTATCATCATATTCTACAAAATGTGACATATTATCAGTTTTGAAAGTCAATGTTTTGCCTTCGCCAAATAAACGAGCTTCCATTACTCTTATAGTTGCACCAGTTTCTGGATTTTTATAATATATTCCACCATTTTTATCCATATATGGTTCTTTTACCCAACCTTGCGCCTCTAAATCTTCAGGAGTCTGGAACTTAGCCCCAAGGGTACTCTGTTCTAATGCTCCATTAAAGTCTTTTGGAGCTTTATTTTCCGCTTCGTTTTGTTTAACACTTGTCAAGAATTTATTACCGTTTATGTCATTTTCATAATGATATTCAACAGAACTTCCATCTTTGTTTTGAATCACAACCATTCCACCTTTAGGGTTGCCATTATCATCAAACCATTGTGTATGTTTCATCCCATCTTTTCGATATTCTACTGCATGTTCAAATTCACAGACTCTAATAGTTTCACCGGTTTTCTTATTTTCATAATGCAAGCCACCATTCATATCCATTAATTGGCTATTAGGATCTTGAACCGAGGTTAGCTTGCCATTTTCATCTTTTACAAGCTTTATTCCGGGAGTTGGAGTATAACCTAAATTTTTTAAATCAGCTTCACTCATAAATTTGTTCTTAATTGGGGAATGTTTTACTGCAGAATTAAAATCCGCATATTTATCAGCATTACTATTATCAGAAGGTTCTGAATGTTGAGCAAATCTATCTTGAAATACAGTATTGATTTTCTCAAGATCAATTTTTCCGGTTTGCCCTATATTAGACTTTCCATTGTCCATAGGTCCAATGTTACCAACGGATAACAATCCCATAATAATCTCCTTTCGTGTTTATACTCTTTTAAGCACACATAGCTTATATAATATATAAGTAATCTTATTAGAATAAATTTACTTAAGTTTTTAGCATAAATCACTAAAATCCAGACTATTAATATTTTTTATGATTTTTAAAGTAATTAACATATTTTAATAAAAAAATACAGACCTAATAAAGCCTGTATTTTTTATAATAATATTTATTTTTAATTTTATTAACAAATACCTTCACGGAGTCTAACTATAGCACCACCCCATGTCATACCTGCACCAAATCCGCAAAGTACAGCGGTTGTTCCAAGTTTAACATTTCCTTTTTCTACACTTTCTGCTAATGCAATCGGAATAGATGCAGCAGAAGTATTTCCGTAGTACTTGATATTTGTAACAACCTTTTCATCACTATATCCAAGACGTTCTTGAACAGCTTGAATAATTCTAATATTAGCTTGGTGAGGAATTAAGTAATCAATATCTTCAGCTTTCAAACCAGCATTTGTGATTAAGTTTTCTACATAATGAGGCAGAATTTTTGCAACAAATGTATAAACCCCACGACCATTCATTCTAATACCTTTAGGTTTTTCTTCATATTGTTCAACAAGTGGACAATTTTTTCCGTCGAATGAAAGCTCAATAAGGTTTCCATAGTTTCCATCAGCTTTAATATCAATTGCAATAATATCATCGATTCCATCTTCAGCTTCTGTAACAACCATAGCACCAGCACCATCACCAAATAAAATTGATGTTGATCTGTCTTCCCAGTTTACAAGTCTTGAATTGTTATCAGTTGCAACTAAAAGAATTTTCTTATACATTCCAGATCCAATATAAGCTTTAGCAATGCTTAATGCATATATTAAGCCTGAACAAGCAGCAGTAATATCAAAAGCAGGAATCTGTGCTTTTATACCTAAACGTTGATGAATATGACAAGCAATTGCAGGATACAAATCAGGTGGAGCTGAAGATGCTGCAATAATCAATTCAATCTCATCAGGATTAATTTTAGCTCTTTCCAAAGCTTTTTGCGCAGCTTCAAAACCTAAATCGATAGCATTTTGTTCCCCTGATACTACGCGTCTTTCTTTTATACCTGTTCTTGTATAAATCCACTCATCAGATGTCTCGTATAATTTAGTCAAATCGTCGTTTGTAATGACAGTTTCGGGTAAACTGTAACCAACACCTGCAATTTTCAATGGAATAGTTTTATTTGTCATTTATTAGTCCTCATTAAATCTGGAAATCTTTTCATTTACGCCGGTTTCAACTGCTTCTTTTGCAACACGGACAGCATTTTTAATTGCATAAGCTTTACTTCTGCCGTGAGAAATAACTGTAATTCCTTTTACGCCAAGCAACAAAGCTCCACCGAATTCTTCATAATTAATCTTTTTACCAATTCTTTTCATAAAAGGTTTTGCAAGAAGACCGATAATTTTACCAGCCAAGTCTGACTTAAATTCAGACTTAATCATTCTAAACAACATAGAAGAAGTACCTTCTGTGATTTTCAAAGCAACGTTGCCAACAAAACCGTCACATACAACAACATCACATACACTCAAGAAGATTTCTTTACCTTCTATATTTCCAACAAAGTTAATTCTATCTTGGTGTTCTTCCAATAATTTATAAGTATTTTGAGCAAGCTCATTACCTTTACCTGCTTCTTCACCGATGTTCAAAACCCCTACACGAGGATTTTCAATACCAAGAACATTCTTAGAGAAAGTTACACCCATAATAGCAAATTGATATAACATTTCAGGAGTACAATTACTATTTGCACCACCATCAATCAAAACAATAGGTTTTTTCATAGTAGGCAATGTAACAGCGATAGCAGGTCTTTCAATACCTGTCAATCTGCCTAAACCAAATAAGCTTGATGCCATAGCTGCACCGGTAGATCCAGCAGCAACAACTGCATCAGAACTTCCTTTAGCAACTGCATCAACTGCAAGAACAATTGATGACTTTTTCTTTTTACGAATAGCTTGACCAGGAGCTTCACCCATTTCGATAACTTCAGAAGCATGAGTAACTTTTATATCCAACTTGCTAAGATCTACTTTAATGCGTCTTTGCTTGCCGCCAGAACCACAATCTGAATATATACCTTCCTGAGCAATTCTATCTAATTCTTGTTCAATACGGTCTTGTTTACCAACTAATTCAATTGCTACGCCGTATTCTTGTGCACCCCAAACAGCACCCGCTACAATCTCGTGCGGAGCATGGTCACCACCCATTGCGTCTATTGCTATTCTTGTCATCTTTCCCTCTCAAAGTCTTATCTAAAAAGTGATTATTTCCCGTCATCGTAATGATGACGGGATTAATAATTATTTTTCTTCAGTTTCTGAAGCTTTTTCTTCTACTTCAGCTTCTTTTGTTTCTTCAACAACTTCAGCTTTAACTTCTTCTGCTTTAGGAGCTTCTTTTTCAGCTTTTTTAGAAGATGATTTTTTAGCAGGTTTAACTTCTTCTGCTGCTACTTCTTCTTTTTTATCTTTCAAGCTTACAGGTTGTCCTTTGTAAGTTCCGCATGCTGTACATACGGTATGAGTTAAAACTGTTGCACCGCAGTTAGGGCATTTAGTAGTTTCTGGTTTTGTAGCTTTCCAGTTGCTTCTTCTGTGTCCTTGTGCGGAATGTCCTGTTCTTTTCTTTGGTACTGCCATTTTCCTTTTTCCTTTTTATTTTTACTACTACTTATATTTCTGTTATACAGGCAAAATCAGCATCCACAAACTAATTTGCCCCATCGAGCTTGATATTTTTAAAAACTTCAAGTCTCGGGTCGGTCAAGTCTTCCTCTTTAAGAAATTCTTTCCCATTACAATTTATACCACAAACTTTCTTATTTGGTAAATTTAATATTACAGATTGATACAATAAGTCATAAATATCAATTTCTTGTGCACCATTTAAGTCTGTAATAAACTGTCCTTCTTTCAATTCAGTCTCTTGAGAATATTCTTCAGACAAAGCTTCTTTTGCAAACATTTCATCGATAGTGAAGTTCAAATCATATTTGAATTTATTTAGACAAACATCACATTCCAAATTCAAAACTGCAGATACATCACCACTAACTTCAATGAAATCACCTAAAGATCTTACGACCAAATCTGCTTCAATCGGACCATCAGAATCAATTTCTTTAATATTGTCCGAAAAGTTATATTCAAGAGTTTTTTCATCAGACTCTTCAATTTGTTCAATTGAAATAAGGTGTTTAGACATATTGTTCTTCCTGCATAGCAACCGCTGCAACCTGATTAGATACAAAACAAACTTTTTTCAAAGGCCCTGTTGTTTCTTTTTCTACAAGTACCGCAGAAGCTGATTTCATTAGTTGAGTAATTTCAGAATACAAATCCTGAGGATTTTCAACATACAAAACTAGCGGAGCTGTTGACCCTTTCAAAAAAACAAGAACTGAAGTTCTTTTTTTAATGTTTTGGGTATTCATATTTTGCGGATTAAACTGTTGTGCCATAATTTTCTCCTATATTAACAAGTGTAACCATTTTAAACTAAAAACGAATTTTATGCAAATTTTTACATAATATACGTTATTTTAAATCTTTGGTTGTGAGAAAAAGAGAAAGAAAAGAACTTATTAAAGTTATACATCTGACAGTCCAAGTGTGGAATTAAAATAAGCGATAATACATCTTAATTTATCAATACAAAGCAAGAGAAAGGATTTATATGAAAAAAAATTTTTACATTGTCGTAATTATCGCATTATCATTTGCACTTGGATATTCCGTAAACAATATCGCAATTTCTGATACCACACCAAGAGTAGCAGTAATTGATGCAGCAAAAATTGTCTCAAATTCGACAGCAGTAAAGAATTTAAAAATTGAACAAGAAAAGAAAGTCAAAGAAATTCAAACGACATTAGATAAAGCAAAAGCAGAACTTTCAAAAGAAACAGATCCTGCAAAAATTGCTGCAATAGAAGAAAAATATAGAAATCAAGTAAACGCACAAAAAATAGCACTTGATACCGAATATAATAAGAAACTAACCCAAATTGATAACGAAATAAGATCAACCGTAATTGAAAAAGCAAGAAACCTAAACTATGATCTAGTTTTGCCGAAAAATATGGTCTACTTTGGCGGTGATGACATAACAGATGTTATAGCAAAAGACATCAAATAAAAACAGGCAATACGCCTGTTTTTTATTACCATAATTTATGAGGATAATCCTCTTTAAATTCCCATCCATCACATTCTAAAAGTACTGAACACCTAATAGGATCATTTTTACAATTTGTTAAAGCTGTATCTCTATTGACACAACGCCCATAAGCTCCAAAAAATTTGCTCTTATTTCCAAAAAATGAATTTCTTTTAGTATCATTAAAACACATTAAAAAACGAAACCTATCATAACCATCTTTATCAGGAGATTTTCCAAGCCCATTCATATCATATATAATGTCAATACAATCACCATTATGTAACATAAATTCAGACCCGTCTGTAAGCACAATTGTTTCATAATTATTATTACCATCCCATTTTTTTATACCTGCATTAACATATTTTAAATACGGTAAAATATACTTCTCAACAAAAGCCTTGTTCCAATCTGCATTTGCACCATAATCAACTTTACCTTCATCATTTTTTAATTGATCAGCTTTTGTCCAATAAACAGCAGATCCATTATCTACTTCTGAGCGTATGATAGCCTGAGAAAGTGTACTGTAAAATTTCTTAATTCGAGTGGAATATTCTTGTCTTTTATAGTTTGCAATCAATGTCGGCAATGTCATTGCTGCGACTATCCCAATTATTCCTAATGTTATCAGCACTTCTGCCAAAGTAAATGCGTTTTTCTTTTTCATAAATCCTCCGTTTATATACTATTTCTTATTTTAACATTTTTTGCATCAAAAATCACCGTGTCTATTGGCACGGTTTAATTCTCAGCTCTTTTGATTTACTTCGGAGGTTTAAGTCGGAAATGCTTATTCCAATTGTTAGTTGGTAGCCCCCCCCCCCGAAATTCTATCTATATTTGCTTTTTGCATACATTCCTCCTTGATTTATATTTATATTTATTATTATAAATTATCTTTCAAAGTTTTTCAACTCGTTAAAATATGCTATAATTCAAAATATGAATGATAATTTAAAACAGACATTAAAACTTCTGCCATCACTTCCCGGGTGCTACATTTATTACAACAAAGACAATGAAATCATTTATGTCGGCAAAGCAAAAATTCTTAAACGCCGTGTAATGAGTTATTTCAACAAAAAGCACTACGACAGCGTAAAAGTTCAAGTTCTTGTATCCCAAATAGAGCGAATGGAATACATTATCACAAATACAGAAGTTGAAGCCCTCATTCTTGAAAGTCATCTTATTAAAAAACACAAACCTAAATATAATATTTTATTAAAAGATGATAAAAAGTATCCTTATTTTCTTATTACGGATGAAGATTTTCCAAGAATAACCGTTGTAAGAAAAAAGAACATGAACCCCGAAAAAGGTCGTTATTATGGACCTTATACAGATGTTCGTGCAATGTATTCAACATTAGATTTTTTAAAAAAAATATTTCCGCTTAAACAATGCAAAACTCCAAAATTCAAAGACCGTCCTTGTCTGTATTACCAAATAGGACGCTGTATGGCACCTTGCCAGCAAAAAGTCACAAGCGAAGAATATAAAAATATCGTCAAACAAGCTGAACTTTTTCTTGCCGGTAAACAATCCGAGCTTATGGCTCAACTTATGGAACAAATGCAAAAATACGCAGCAACAGAACAATTTGAAAAAGCTGCAAGACTTCGTGATAGTTATAACGACCTTAAAAAAACTCTCGAAAAACAAAAGGTCGTCTACGAAAATACCAAACTAAACGAAGATATCATCTCTATGCTTAATGAAGACGGAATTTTTGCAATCGTAATCCTTATGATTAGAGAAGGGCGCCTTATTGATAAAAAAGATTTTGTCTACGAAGTTGAAGAAGAAGATAAAACAGAATTCTTCGCAACCTTCTTCAAAGAATATTATAACACTCTCCAACTTGAATTCCCTGACAAAATTGTCTCAAACGAACTCGAAAATGTCGGAGAAAAAGCCCTCTATGAAGAATGGCTTGAAATTATTGCGCATAAAAAAGTCAAAATAAGCTATGGAAAATCAGCCCAAGGCAAAGAACTTCAAATGCTCGCTGATAAAAACGCTCGTGTAGTCCTTGATAATGCAAAAATCAAAAAAATGGTTAAAATTAACGAGGACTTTAACGAAATCGGAGCCTACATTGCAGAAAAACTTCATCTTAAAAACTTCCCTCACAGAATGGAATGCTACGATATTTCACACATTCAAGGTACAAATACGGTAGCCTCAATGGTAGTATTCATTAACGGTCTGCCTAAAAAATCCGAATACAGAAAATTCAAAATTCACTCTACTGAAGGCAAACCTGACGATTTTCAATCAATGAAAGAAGTCCTTACCCGTAGAATGTCACATCTTGGAGAAAAAAAATGGGAAAAACCGGATTTGATGATAATAGATGGAGGAAAAGGTCAACTATCAAGCGTAATGGAAATTATGGAAGGACTTGGCGCAAAAGATATTGATGTTGTCAGCTTGGCAAAACGTAATGAAGAAGTTTTTCTTCCTCATAAATCAGATTCTGTAATTCTTCCAAGAGATTCAGGAGCATTATTCTTATTCCAAAGAATTCGTGATGAAGCACACCGATTTGCGATTACATACCATAGAGATCTCCGCTCAAAAGCTTTGAAAAACGGAAAATAACTACCTCCATTCTTTTAGCGATATTGACAAATTAACAAAACTCATAGCAAGCAAATTAGTTTCATCAATAATATGCCTAAAAAGATTAAGAAAATCTTCGACTTTTTTCTTATCCTCATCAGAATAAGAATTATAAATTTGCGGAGAATTTTTAACTTTTTCAGCAATCTCACGAACCAGCTGAACATTTGCAGTAAACACCGCAAACCGCATACCTAAATCTTTAAATTTCGGACAAATAATATCCACAAAACTATTACTTTTCAAAAATTCCTCAGAAAAGCTCTCCTTATTCTGCTCTGCATAAATATCATAAAATTTACTAAAAGTATTATTCATAAGCATTCCCGTACTCGTAGTCAGTTCCAATAATCAGAGTCTATCACTAAAATAAAAATATGACAAATAGTACGTTAACAAATGTTTATAAAAATATTAAAAAATATAGAATAGAGAAGAAGTTTTCTCAATTAAAGTTAGCTGAAATCGCTAACCTGTCCGAAGATTACATATCATTAATTGAAAATGAAAAACGAGTTCCGAGTTTAAAAACACTAATAGCTATTGCCGATGCCTTGGAGATTGAAGTTTACAAATTTTTCTTGTAGTATAATCATGTCAATGGTTGACTAAAAAAAGGAGAGAAATTATGTCAAGAAAACCTATTATTGCAGGAAACTGGAAAATGAATTTGCTTCAATCAGAAGCTAAATCAGTTTTTGAAGGTGTTAAAGAATTCGTAAAAGATTACACAGCAAAAGAATTACCTACAGTAGTTATTGCTCCTGTATTCACATCAATTGCAGCAGTAGAAGCTGTTAAATGTGACTGCGGATGCGGCGGAAATAAAATTTCTATCGCAGGTCAAAACTGCCACTGGGAATCATCAGGTGCATATACCGGTGAAATTTCTGTAGAAATGTTAAAAGATGCAGGCTGTGATTATGTAATCATCGGTCACTCTGAAAGAAGACAATACTTCTCAGAAACAGATGAAATGATTAATAAAAAAGCAAAAGCAATCCTAGCAGGCGGTTTAATTCCTATTATCTGCTGTGGTGAAACTCTTGAACAAAGAGAATCAGGCGTTACAGATTCTTGGATTGCAGGACAAATCAAAGCTGCTCTAGAAGGAATTTCTTCTGAAGACGTTGCTAAATCAGTAATTGCTTACGAACCAATCTGGGCTATCGGAACAGGCAAAACTTGTGATTCTGACGAAGCAAACAGAGTTATCGCTATGATTAGAAGTGTTGTAAAAGAAGTTGCAGGTGCTGAAGCTGCTGATTCTATCAGAATTCTTTACGGTGGTTCAGTAAAACCTTCTACAATTGCAGAACAAATGTCAAAATCTGACATCGACGGTGCATTAGTAGGTGGTGCTTCATTGAAAGCTGAAAGCTTCAACGAAATTATCGCTAATACTATGAAAGCTGCTATGTGCAACGTATAAGAAATTATAATCTGATAAAAAAAACCATCTTCAAACCTTGAAGGTGGTTTTTTTGTACTAAAAAAGCGTCCTTTAAAAATAAAGAACGCTTCTTTTTTTATATTTGTTCAGAAATTTATAGAGGTTTGATTGAATCTCTGTAAATTGCTTCAACTACATCTCTACCGTTACCTGAAGGTCCGATATCAATCAATCCGCCAAGAGATGGTGTCGTATATACCAAATCAACAAGTTTATCAACATCAGCTTCAGTAAAGCCTTCATCTGTCAATTTTTCAGGAACACCAACAGAAGCTAACCAGTTTTGTACATCTTTTGCAGCTTTTTCAGCTTCAGAAGCTTCACCCTTTAGATCAGGTGCAATTGGTGCAAGAATATCAGCTAATACATGTGGTCTGTCTTTGTAAATTGTCTTGATTACGGCAGGTAATAAAATTGCTAAGCCTAAACCATGTGACAATTCAGGTTTTACAGCACTTAGAGGATGTTCAAGTGCGTGTGTATAGTGTAATAGACCGTTATCGAAGCTTACACCACCCATCATAGCAGCATAAGCCAAGAAATATCTTGCTTCTAAATCATCAGGATTTTCGATAGCTTTTGGCAAATATTTAGCTACGAGTTCAATAACTTCTTTTGCAAGAGAAATTGAATATGGAGAAGCAACAGCAGAAGTAGCAGCTTCTACAACGTGGTTTACAGCATCAATTGATACATATCTTGTTTGTTTTGGAGACAATTTTGTCATCAATTGAGGGTCATCAATTGCAAACATTGGATAAATACAATCATAAGCAATTGCAGGTTTAAAGTTTTTAGCTAAATTAGTTACAACTGCAAATCTGTTAGTTTCTGTACCTGTACCATGAGTTAAGTTAATTGATACAATCGGTGCAGCTTTATCAGGTGCAAATTCAAAGTCGTAAATATTTTCTGCAGTTTTATCAGGGTATTCAAGCAAGATTGCAACAGATTTCCCTGCATCAGTAGGAGAACCTCCACCGATTGCAATAACTGCTTTTGCACCAAAATCTCTTGCCATTTTTGCAGCAGCATTAACATGATCTGTTGTAGGATTTGGAGTAACCTGATCATAATTTACGTATCCGATACCGTTATCTTTCAAAGCTTTTTCTACATAATCCCAAGCCCCAGTTGCTTTGTAAGCATTGCGACCTGACATTACTATAACTTTATCAATACCTTTATCTTTTAAAACTTTTGCGATGTCATCAATTTTTTTGATAGCACCAACACCAAAATAAACCGTGGTTCTTGTGCGAATTTCTTTAATGTCGTTAATGTTAATATCCTTTTCCCACATAGAAAAACTCTCCTTTCTCAAATAACCCGTAAATGGTCGTTAACCCTTACGGCACATGGGTATTATAGTATTTTTTTCCATGATTTGCAAGGGCAAAAATTATACTAAATTATATAATACAGAATCAAGATGCTTTAAATCTACATTATAGTCGGCAATAGAACCTTTAACGTTTTTTTTAGAATGTTTGCTGTATAGATTTTCGACAATCATATTATAATTTAATTTATTAACTTTAATTATATCTAGCATACACGGATTGACATATTTAGCCCCAAAACTCTCAATGAAATGTGTATTCGGACGCATATAAAGTGCATTTGTAGAATTTGCACCATGAGCGCAAAATACAATATCGGCAGCATAAAAATATTTTATCTGTTCTTCAACCGAATAATTCTCAGGCACAATTGTTTTAAAACCATAGCTATTTAAATAATTCTCAACCTCAGAATCATTTTTAATTTTTCTAATCCCAATTCGTTTTACAAATATTCTTTTAGGATATGTACTGATATCACTTAAATCTATATTAGATAATACTAAATCCCTAATTTTATGCATAATTTCAGGATTAGAGAATGAAGTTGAATCACCTTTATAACTATATTCTAAAACATGTAATTTTTTTACACGGAATGTACACTTCGTACCATCTGTAAATATAAATTTTTCCATAGGTATATTTGTTAAGGCAAGAAGTTCTCGAATATATTTCATATTTGGAACTATATACTTTCCCTTATAACCATTCTCCTCAAAAGCCATAATCTTATCTAAAGCTGTAAAAGAAAAATGCCAGTAATTATAGTTATACATTATTGCTAAATCAACAGCTTCATCAATATCAATAAGCTTTGTCTTAGGAAAATTAATTAAAATTGTTGGGAAATTTCGATTAACGTACGAAGCTCCACTTTCTATTAAAATATTTTTATTCTTATCGTGAATATATGATTCTGCAGAAGTTTCATTAACAGTTACATAAAAATCTGAAAAAACAAATACTTTAATTCCATCTAAAAAATACGTATCAATGTTGACACGAAATTTATCAATATACTCTTGCGCAGAAATAAAATTATATGAATTTCCATAACAGATATCTTGCAATACCTTCAACTTATTCCACAAACTCTTAATTGGCACAAAGATTTTCAAAATCCTAATACTCAGACCTGCAATATAAGCCAAAATACGCTTTAAACTGTTATTACTCATAGAACATCTTGGTGACTCGGACTTTTGCATACCATTCACCTACATCTTTATAATACTTGTGCAAAATATTCAATTGTTTTCATCAAACCGTCACGAACATGAACCGTAGGTTCATAACCCAGCTCTTTACGAGCAAGCGTTAAGTCAGGACGACGTTTGCACGGGTCATCAGACGGAAGCGGTTTATATACGATTTTTGAATTTGAATTAGTCAATTCAATAATCATTTCAGCAAGTTCTTTAATTGTATATTCGCCATCATTTCCCACATTTACAGGCCCCACAAAACCGTCTTTATTCATAAGAGCCGTCATACCGCGAACTAAGTCATCAACATAACAGAATGAACGAGTTTGAGAACCGTCACCGTAGATAGTAATATCCTGTCCTTTTAGAGCTTGGACAATAAAGTTTGAAACAACTCTGCCATCATTTTCTGCCATACGAGGACCATAAGTATTGAATATTCTTATAATTTTAATATCGACATTATGTTGTCTGTGATAATCCATCATTAAAGTTTCGGCAACACGCTTACCTTCATCATAACAGCTTCTTATACCGATACAATTCACATTACCCCAGTAATCTTCTCTTTGCGGGTGAACTATCGGATCGCCATACACCTCTGAGGTTGAAGCTTGCAAAATTTTAGCTTTTGCACGTTTTGCAAGACCAAGCATATTAGTTACACCAAGTACATTTGTTTTTATAGTCTTTATAGCGTTATATTGGTAATGTATAGGACTTGCAGGACAGGCAAGGTTATAGATTTCATCTGCCTCTATCAAAATAGGTTCAACAATATCATGTCTTATTAATTCAAATTCTTTATTATCAAGCAAATGTTCAATATTTTTTCTTGAGCCGGTAAAAAAATTATCCAAACATATTACATGATTGCCTTCATTCAAAAGTTTTTCACAAAGATGTGAACCTATAAAACCTGCACCACCTGTTACAATAATATTTTTCATAACGCTCCTCTTTTCTTTGATAATAACATAAAAAAAGACCTCCCGTAAAGAGAGGTCTTTTTTACTCATTAAATCTGCGATTAGTCATCCAATGCAGCAACACCTGGAAGAACTTTACCTTCGATGAACTCTAAAGAAGCTCCGCCACCTGTTGATACGTGAGTGAAATCTTCAGCTTTGCAGAATTTTTTAGCTGCAGAAACTGAATCACCACCGCCGATAACTGATACTGCACCATTTTTAGTAGCTTCCACGATAGCTTCTAAAACAGCTTTTGTACCTTCAGCGAATTTAGGATTTTCAAATGCACCTACAGGACCATTCATAAGAATTGTTTTTGAAGATTTTAAAACTTCTGCAAATGCTTTTCTTGAATCCATACCTGCATCAACACCTTCAAATCCGTCAGGAATTTCGTTAATTTTAACGAATTTGTTTGTTCCGTTACCTGAGAAATCATCTGTAACAAGAACATCTGTAGCCATAACTAATTTAACACCTTTATCAGCAGCTTTCTTTTCGATAGCTTTAGCTACTTCTAATTGGTCGTCTTCACAAATTGAGTTACCGATTTTACCGCCGTTAGCTTTTACGAATGTATAAGCCATACCACCACCGATAATCATATTATCTACTTTGTCAAGCAAGTTTTCTAAAACACCAATTTTAGAAGAAACTTTTGCACCACCAACTACAGCTGTGAAAGGTCTTGTTGGGTTATCAAGAGCTTGAGATAAGCATCTCAATTCTTTTTCCATCAACAAACCTGATACTGCAGGTTTTAAAACTTTAGCTAATTTAGCAGTTGAAGTGTGGTTTCTGTGAGCAGCACCGAATGCGTCATTTACATAGAAATCACCAAGTTTTGCCAATTCGTTAGCAAAAGTCATATCATCATCTTTTGCTTCTTCAGCTTTATAGAAACGGATGTTTTCCAATAACGCAACCTGACCTTCTTTCAAACCTTCTAGAGCTTTATCTGCGCCTTCACCTACTGGTTCTTTTACAAATAAAACATCTTCGCCAAGAACTTTTGACATATATTTTGCAACAGGTTCTAATGAAAATTCAAGATTCCATTCACCTTTTGGTCTGCCTAAGTGTGCCATCAAAATAATTTTTGCACCTTTTTCTTTTAAAGCTTTTACTGTAGGAATGATAGCTTGAATTCTTGTATCATCTGTAACATTTTTGTCAGCGTCCAAAGGTACGTTTACGTCAACTCTGACTAACGCTCTTTTACCTTTTACATCGCCTAAATCTTTAATTGATTTTTTCATAAGTACTTCTCTCCTATTAAATGTACCGCACAATAATTTTATACAAAACAAAATTGCATTTCAAGACAGCTTTTATACCGCAAATGCAAAATAAAAGCCGGCATTACTACCGGCTTTTTTCTTTTTCAATTTCCAGCTAAATCTGATTTTATTAAACTTGCATTTCTTTTTCAAAACCGAACAATGAACTTACTGATTCATCGTCATGGATTCTTGAAATTGCCTGACCTAAAAGTGGAGCAACTGATAATTGCTTGATATTAGGAGGCATTTTTTCCATATCCAACGGAATTGTATTTGTTACAATACATTCCTTAATTGGAGCATTAGCAATTCTTTCTACAGCAGGACCAGAAAATACCGGGTGAGCCGCACAAACATATACATCTTTTGCACCTTCACGTTTAAGAAGTTTTGCAGCCTCACAAATTGTACCTGCAGTATCAATCATATCATCAAACATTACACAAACTTTATCTTTTACATCACCAATAACATGAGATGCGATAGCTTCGTTATGTTTGTCACGACGTTTGTCGATAATAGCCAATGAGCAACCGATAGCCTTTGCAAAATGTCTTGTTCTTTGTACACCGCCTGTATCAGGGCTTACTGCTACCATATCATCAGCATCAATATTTAAACTTTTAATATAATTTACCAAAATAGGAGTTGCAAAAATATGATCAACAAGAATATTGAAAAATCCTTGGATTTGACCTGTATGCAAGTCCATTGCAAGAACTCTGTCAGCACCTGCTGTAGTCAACAAGTCTGCAACTAATTTTGCTGTAATAGCTTCTCTGCCTGAAGTTTTTCTATCTTGTCTTGCGTAACCGTAATAAGGAATTACTGCTGTAATTGTTTTTGCACTAGCACGTTTAAACGCATCGATAATAATTAATAATTCCATCAAGTTTTCATTAACAGGATTACATAGCGGTTGGATAATGAAAACATCGTCGCCACGTACACTTTCCTTGACCTGAACATAAATTTCGCCATCTGCAAAATTCTTTATAACCATAGGTCCAATAGTTGTGCCTAAATAATCAGCAATTTCCTGTGCAAGTTTTGCATTTGAACGTCCCGCAAAAAGTCTGATATCGTGCGTTGGGTTAATTGCACGCTCAAGCTGAGGGAAAGCCATTTCTAAAACCATTTTAAATATTGTCCTTTCTGTTACTCACCGCATGGATTATTATAATCTCGTATATATCAAATTACAATATTATTTTTAAGTAATATTAAAAATTTGGTACTTATGCTGTAGAAAACATGAAAAAATAATTTTTTGCCACATCTAGCAAAATTTTATTTTTTCATGTTTTCCTAACTCCAAAGGAGAAAATATGCAAATTTCAAAAGTTCAAGTATTCAAAAACAATTATAGTACTCAAAGCAACTCATCAAGGGTTAATGCCCACCCGCACGGTATTGTTAATCAAGGGTTAATGCCTACCCGCCATCAAAATATTTTCAATTCCGAAAACAAAAATATCCCATACAATTTTAAATACAATTCAAATATAACATTTGGCGAATTCTTTGATCCAAACAGAACCGTTCCACATATAGACTATGAAGAATATATGGCAATGAGAGAAAGTACGAGAACAAGATTCCGTAAAAGATATAAAACTTTTATGAAAAGTGCAAACCAAGATGAGTTAGTAGACAAAAAATTTACTTATCTCCCACTACAAAGTGACAAATCAATGGAAGATTTTATTAAGATTTCCAAAATTTATAATAAATATAAAACTCAACCAATAATTTGCCTCGGAAGAAGTCCAAAATGGTTCCTTAATACTGCACTTTGGCTGAAAGACGGTATAGATAGTTACAAATTTGTTGCGTTTTCAAAATATTGGTTTTACCAAAATAATGGAGAAATGCGACGTTTAGACAGTATGGCTCCAACCGAAAAAGAAGAACAGGCATATGAAAAATACTTAAAAAGAATTAAAGCTGATCCTGAGACTATTGTAAAAAATATGAAAGAGACCGGCAAAAAAACCGTTATAACAGACTACGTTTGCACAGGAAAGGGTATGTGCTCATTCTTGGATTTGATGTCAAAATTTGCAGAAAAAAAAGGTATCTTAGAAGATTTTGCAAAATCAATACAAATTGTCGGTATTGGTTCTATGGATTATATGGAAGAATTAAATCCTTATGAAGAATACATATCAGAACCAAGAGTTCCAATGCCGGAAAAACTTTTCCCTTACAGAAAAGAAATTAAACAAGAATTTTATAATATGGATTACCAAGTATTTAGAGATATGCTGCTTAACCAAAATACCAATGAGTGTAGGTCAACATATTATCCTCATGAAACTTGGACAATTTATAAACCGGATCAATTTAGAACGGGACTTATTAAAGATATGAAAAAAGTAAAAGAAATGGCAAAAAAAATTAAAACCGCAAAAGATTCAATGTCATCATTCACACCTGCTATGTATGATTTTAGAAATCTATTGAATTTCCATATACTTGATGAATTGAACAAACGCGGCTTACTAAAATTAAGCCATGTTTCTAAAATATAAGACTATTACTTTTTAGCATCAACTTTAATTAAGTGCCAACCAAACTGTGTCAAAACAGGTTCGGATACTTCTCCTACATTCATAGAAAAAGCTTTCTTTTCAAATTCGGGAACCATCTGACCTTTACCAAAACATCCAAGCTGACCGCCGTTTTGACCTGATGGGCACAAAGAATATAATCTTGCATAAGTTGCAAAGTCGCCACCGTTTGCCAAATCTTTTTTAATTTGGACGGCTTCCGCTGCAGTTTTCACAAGAATATGGCTTGCACAAACCTGTGAAACTTCTTCTTCTGCAAACGAAACATTTGTAAGTAACATTAAACCCAATAATATTTTTGCTAAATTTTTAATCATAATTCTCCAATCTTATCGTAAGCACCCTCATTTCTGCAATTATATTTAGGAATATAATCAACCGAATATTTCTCTGCAATTGCACGTATATTTGATGCTGCCGAAATTATTACTATTTTTGTATTTTTATATTCATTCATATACTGGATTTGCTTAATAAACCATTCTCCGGCATACAAAGGTAAATAATCAGATTCCATCTGCATATCAGTAAGAATAATATCATAAGGCTCATCTATTGAAAGCATCAATTTTTCAACACCTTCTTTCGCAGAATTTGCCGTTTCAATAACAACTTCATTCTTAAAAAGCAGCCTTACAGCATTTTCATGGTAATCAACCCAACCTTGCGAATCATCTACAATCAAAATTCTTTTCATAACGGAATTTTATCACAAACAAGAAAATGTCCGAAATTCGGACATTTTCTTGTTATTAATTGATAATCGAACTAAGGTTCAATTGGCACAAATATAATGTAATCACTTCCTTCTCTAATTTTGTTAATTTTACTCAAATCAACATCATCATCGAACATAAAGTTTTGCGAAACTTTAGTAATCATTTCATGCCCGTGTTTTTTTGACTCTCCCGCAGCCGTAACCGTTAATACATTTCCATTTGCAGCAACTTCAACATTTTTTTCATCATTATCAAATGGACGTAAATCGATAATTATTTTATAATTATCAGGATTTTTTTCTACTCGAATAAAATTTTCAGCCTTTTTCTCAAATCTGAAATCTTTCATTGCTTCATGCCTGATAAGATTATCCATTTTTCTTTGATCCTGCATCATCATTTTTTCCATTTTTCTCATTTGGACTGCCGGATCAAGCATTCTTTTAAAATGCCAATCAGTTACGACATAAAAAGCAGCAAATGCGCCCAAAAATACTAAAATACCAATAAGGGTATGCTTTAAAATAGGATGATTGCATAAAAAGCAATTATTGTGATGATTTTGTTCGTCCATTCAAAAAACTCCTTTCTTAAATTAACAGGATTATAATATTTCAACACTAACTCTTTTGTCCATAGCCAAGGCTGGCTATATTCTAGTTACTATAAAACCTGAAAACTTAATCATTACAAATAATAAAATTCTTTCTTATATAAATATTGCGGAAATATAAAAGATATGTTAGAATAATATTGTATTAATTAGGAGGGTTAGTGAAATGGCTAAAATTTTAGTAACTATGCCTGATGAATTTCTAAATAAAGTAGATGGTCTTGCAAATGATGAACAGAGAACACGTAGTGAATTAATTCGTGAGGCTCTACGTACGTACATGCGTCGAGTCACTGTAAGTCAATCCAGAAAAGCTCTGGATAATGCAAAAATTTTGGAAAATCTTTTAGGCTAGGAGTCTAACAATTTATCTTTACGAAAAACAAAATTAATTAAATGCGGGTATATTGAAGACCCGCATTAATTTTATATATTATTTACTTCTTTCATAAAAGCTTCTACCCATTTTACAAGACTTGAAATCTCATAAGGTTTTGGGAGATACAAATCCGCACCGGTATCTAATACAAGTTCTTTATCATGAAAAATTGATGTAATAATCAGTTTTGTATCTTTATACTTCATATTACTTTTTATTTGTTTGCAAATTTCAAGCCCTTTTTTATCTTGCGAATCTCCAGCATCAAGAATAATGATAGCAGGAGGCTCAAGCTCATCCTGAAAAGATTTACAAGTACTTACCTCATACCCCTGAAGTCCTAAAATAGTTGATAATAATAAAGTCATTGCCTCATCAGTTTCAACTACCACGATTTTCTTATTATAAATCCTATCAGAAATAGCATCCTCAGCTGAAATTTTAGCTCTTTCTATCAAATAATTTGATTTAGATGGCAAATTTGCGATTGAATTAATATTCATTAATGCTGTTATAATCTCTTGAGTATCGGTATATTTTTTAAATTCATTAGTTACGATACCAATAGTTGTATGCATGAAATCACAACGTCTGCCGGCTTGCTCATCACCTTGCATAATCATATATCCGCGTTTCAAATCCTGAGCAGAGTAGAATTTTTGGATAACGGTATCAAATGCAAAAGTCAAGAAATTAGCAATTTTTTCAGCTTTAATTGCATCTGTAATTACCAAGAACTCATTTTCTGCAAGCGAACCTAAATAATCACTCTCACTAAGTGCTGATGAAATAATTGCGGTATAGGTCTGCAAAAGTTTATCAGAAGCAAGTTTTGTATAACTTTCACGATAATTATTAAAGTTTTCAACCGTAATATATAAACAAGCCCAATTCGTTTTACTGCTTAGAACACGTTTCAATGCTCTTAGGGAATAGTTTTTATTAGGGAGCATTTTTTTCATATCCATATTAGACTCAAATTCACGTCTTAAATGGGCTTTTACTCTCATTACAAATTCTTCTGAATTAACCGGCTCACTGATAAAATCATCAGCACCACATTCGAGGACTTTTAATTTATCGTCTAATTCTGCTGATTTTGACATTGCAATTATAATAGGACGCATATTATAAGTTAAAGCCCTTATTTTTTTGCAATAATCTGATAAATCACTGTCAATACTGTCAGAAATAATTATTAAATCAGGTTCTTTATCCTGAATAGTTTTCATTGCAGAAATAAGATTTTTAGAAATTGAAACTTCTGAAAACTGATTTTCGAGCAATTTTTTATACTTAACGGAAAGTTCACGTCTTTTATCGATAATCAAAGTTACTGTCTGCATTTTTCCCTCGCTATGGTTTCTAAATTGCAGACAGGAAATCTTACTTCAAAAGTTGTTTCGCCATCGTGTGAAGTAACAGAAATTTCACCCTTCATTTTTTCTACAAGATTTTTGGTTATATAAAGTCCTAACCCACTACCTTGAACCTTTCTTGTCAACGGATTATCTATTCTTGAGAACTTTGTAAAAATTTTCTCGTAATCTTCTTCTGAAATTCCGATTCCGTTATCAATAACTTTTATAGAAACAAATTCACAATTCTTACAAAAACCGGATTGGATTTTAACCGTAGAATTTTCATCAGAATATTTTGCAGCATTCTCAATTAAATTAGTCATAACCTGCATAAACTTATCTCTATCAACTAAAATTGTAGGAGTCTTCGGATTAATATCGACTTCAAAGTTACGATTTTTATATTGGTTTTTGACAATAGAAACAACCGTATTCACAACAGGTGCAACATCGGTTTCTTTAAAAATCAACATTTCTTTTGCTGACTGAATTTTTGTTACAGAAAGCATATTTTCAACAAGATTAATAAGTCTGTTTGACTGTTCTTCAATTATTTTAAGAAATTTTTTCTTACTTTCATCATCAAGCTTATCCCATGATGCAAGCATAGTCTGTGAAAACCCTCTAATTGATGTCAAAGGAGTACGCAATTCATGACTTACAGTCGAAATAAAATCTTCATAATTTTTATCACTTTCGCTCATAGCGTTATTATAACACACATTGTGAATTATATAAAGCTTACAAATAGCTCAAAAATCATCGCAAACAAAACAAAAACAAAATAATATTCACACATATTGCAAAAATCTTACACAAAAAAAAAGCCGTCTTAGATAAGAACGGCTACCAGACTTGGGGAGGTAATACAAGAACAAAGTTCCTGTATCATATATTCACTTTTTCGTCTGAGAAAAATTTTTCTTTAATAAAAAGCTTAAAATCTCCTCCAAACGTATGAGAAATTTAATTTTCAAATGTTAAGATTTTGCCCTATAGAACAATCTATGCTAAACTTTTTTATAGAATGGAGAGAATATAATGAATTTATCACATATCCTTAGCGACCCGCCGATTTTGGTTGTAATCTTTGCTTTTATATCAGCAATGACATATTGTACCGTTCAATACACAAGAGTAAAAAAGAACCTTAACATATTATTTCAATTTACAAGTAACTTTAAAAAAAGTGACTTGAACTATAGATTTAAAGAAATTGACGAATGGATGTCGCTAAACCCATATGTATCAGGTATTTGGCTTGAATTTAAAAATACATTGGTATTTTCTGAATCTGTTGCACTTAAAGGTGAAAATAACAGTTTAACCTACAAAGAAGTATCATCAACTATTCAAAATATTCAAACAACAGTTGATCCTGCATACTTTTTTAACGAAGAATCTTTGGTTACAGGAAAATTTAATAACAAACTTATGGTTTCATGGCCAACAATCCTAACAGGTTTAGGTCCGTTGTTTACATTCTTGAACATCGCAATTGCATTCGGTAAAATTGACTTTTCAAGCCAAGAAGCAACTATCGCATCTGTTGCAAACCTGATGAGTTCCATGCAGATCGCTGCGTTAGTATCAGTATTTGCGTTGTGCGCATCATTGATTTTCATTGTTTATGAAAAATTTGCATACGCGATCTTGTGCCATGCACCATATTCAAGAGTAATTGATGTTGTTGGAAAACTATTCGACAATATATCTTCTGAAAAATTCCTACTAGAACTCTTGAAAGAAACAAAAATTCAAAACAATGCACTTCAACATCTTATTACAGAGCTTCCAAACCACTTTAAAGTAGCTCTAAATTCTGGAATAGCAGGAAACTTGGTTCCATATCTTGAAAACTTAATTTTCGGTATGAACTTAATGAACAAACAAATGAAAGAAGTTGCAAAATCTAGCAAATCAGATGCTGTAGATGATTTGTTTTAATGGAGGAAAAACTTGGGAATTTCAGCAGGGAAAAGTAAACATACAGAAGAAGGCGATAACAACGTATTCTGGACAACGATGTCCGACCTTATGTTAGGTTTGGCAATCATTTTCATGACCCTGTTCGTACTTGCCATGACAGGTTTTACCCAAGAAACAGTTGAACTTCAACAGAACCAAATCAAAGCTTCTGAGCAAATGGCTGAAAAATTAAAAGAAGCTAACATAGATGCTGAGGTAGACAAACTAACAGGTAATGTAAAAATTTCAGAATTGGAATTATTTGAAGTCGGAAGCTATACATTATCTGACAAAGGCAAAAAATATCTTGATAAATTTGTTCCAATCTACATTAATACAATTTTTTCAAACCCATCATTGTATGAAAATGTTGTAAATGTTGTAGTACAAGGGCATACGGATTCCCAAATGTTCAAAGGACTTAACTCTCCAAACGCACAATTTGCAAAGAACATGGAGTTAAGCCTTTTACGTGCAAACGCAGTAGAAAAATATATGTTCCAAACAGCATACGACAAAAAATATGATGAAACATTGAGAAAAATGTTAGTTGTAGAAGGAAAAAGTTTTTCAGAACCTGTTTTAACGGCTGACGGGAAAGAAGATTTAGCAAAAAGCCGTCGTGTAGAACTTAAATTAAGAGTAAAGGCAAAGAACATATCAAGAATGTTCGGGTTAAATTTTGGCGGATATTAACGAAAACTTCATTTTAGAAACGATAAATATGATTAAATTGTACAATCTTGACATCAGGACTGTAACATTAGCGTTAAGTCTAAGAGATTGTATAGACAGTAATGTAGACGTTGTTTGCGAAAACATATACAACAAGATTAAGCATTATGCTAAAAATCTTGTGGAATATGCAGATGAATTGGAAAACGATTATTCTATTCCTATTATAAATAAAAGAATAGCAGTTACTCCAATTTCATTAATTGGAGAAGCATGTAAAAATCCTGATTACGTAAAAATAGCGCAAACACTTGATAAAGCGGCAGAAGAAGTCGGCGTAAACTTTATAGGCGGGTTCTCTGCACTTGTTGAAAAAGGTTGTACAAAAGGCGACAGATTACTAATAGAAAGTATCCCTGAAGCTTTAGCAAAAACCGAAAGATTATGTTCATCCATAAACCTAGCTACATCAAAAGCCGGAATTAATATGGATGCGGTTTTAAAAATGGCAGATACAATAAAAAAAGCTGCTGAGTTAACAAAAGACAGAGATGGAATCGGTGCTGCAAAACTGGTATGTTTCTGTAATTCAGCAAGCGATAATCCATTTATGGCTGGCGCATTTTGCGGGGTTGGTGAACCTGAATGTGCATTAAATGTCGGAGTTTCAGGCCCCGGAGTAGTAAGAGCGGCTATTGAATCTATGCCAAAGAATGCAGATTTATCAGAAATTGCAAATAAAATTAAAGAAATAGCTTATAAAATAACCTCAACAGGAGAACTTGTAGGTAGAAAATTAGCGAAAAAACTTGATATTCCATTTGGAATAATCGACTTATCATTAGCTCCAACACCTGCAGCAGGTGATAGTGTTGCCGGAATTTTCCAAGCAATGGGCTTAGAACATGCCGGAGCACACGGCACAACTGCAGCCCTTGCTATGCTAAATGATGCTGTTAAAAAAGGTGGAATTATGGCAAGTTCACATGTAGGAGGACTTTCAGGAGCATTTATTCCAGTATCAGAAGATGCCGGAATGATTGAAGCTACAACAAACGGATATTTAACCTTTGATAAATTGGAAGCTATGACTTGTGTTTGCTCTGTAGGACTTGATATGATTGCAATTCCAGGAGATACACCTGCAAGTACAATTGCGGGAATGATTGCAGATGAAATGGCTATCGGTATGATTAATAAGAAAACAACAGCTGTACGCGTCATCCCTGCTTATGGAAAAACAGTAGGAGATAAAGTTTGCTATGGCGGGTTACTTGGAGAAGCTCCAATCATGCCTGTAAATAAACTTTCCTCTGCGGGTTTTGTGAATAGAGGCGGCAGAATTCCAGCTCCAATCCACAGTTTAAATAACTAAATTAAACTTTTCGCAGTTTTCTTGATGCTTTGATTTTATAACCTGAACAAGGTTATAGATGTTCATTACGCATTTTGAATTTTCAGCATTTGTAGAAGTGTATTCCTCAAGAATATCTAGCAAAGACTTTATTTCAAAATTTGTATATGAAATAGCAGTTAACAATTCTGAAACTGATTCTTCCATAATTTTCCTCACTAAAGTTTACAAGATGTAACTATAGTATATAGACAGAAAATTGTCAAGCGTATAATATAGTGACATTATGAACAATAAAGATTACATTTTGACTAAAAAACTTGGCAAAAAAATTCTTTTAGCACGAGTGAATGCTGGATTAAACCAAGAAGAATTAGCCTACAAAGCAGGCGTGAGCAGAGCTATAATAAGTTATATAGAAAGAGGAATAAAATCACCTTCAGTAGAAACTGTTGGCGCAATAGCTAATGCTCTTGGAATAGAATTATATAAATTGTTTATGTTTGATTAATCAAGCATGAAGAAATAAAAATATAAATTATTTGTGCTAAAATAAACTTATGTTTACAGGGATTGTAGAAGAAATTGGAATAATAAAAGGATTTACAAAAAGAACCAATGGGGCTGATATCATTGTAGAATGTCAAAAGGTTCTAAAAGATACTGCAATTGGAGACAGTATAGCAATAAACGGTTGCTGTCAAACCGTTGTAGCTCTAGGCGAAAATACTTTTACTGCAAACGTAAGCGATGAAACATTAAGAATTTCTACACTTGGGAATTTCAAATTAGGAGACAAGGTAAATCTCGAACGAGCTCTAACCCCAATAAGCCGAATGGGAGGGCATATCGTACAGGGTCATGTAGATTGTACTGGTAAATTCTTAAGATTTGAAAAATTGACAGATTTTTATAATCTAACCTTCGAAATTCCTGATTATGAAAGCAAATATCTAGTCTACAAGGGTTCTGTCGCTGTCAATGGCGTAAGCCTTACAATTGCAAAACTTAATAAAAATATATTTCAAGTAGCGGTTATCCCTCACACATTTGAAAACACAACTCTTCACGAATTAAAAACCGGTGATAATGTAAACATCGAAACAGATATTTTAGGGAAATACGTTGAAAAATTTATGTCCGTGAATGATAATAAAAGTAAACTCAATGAAGACTTTTTGAAGGAGAATGGATTTATATAATGGAAGATTTCAAATTTGACTCTATAGAAGAAGCACTAAAAGATTTTGCAGCAGGGAAACCATTAATTGTCGCAGATGATGAAGACAGAGAAAATGAAGGCGACTTAATATGCTCAGGCCAAATGGTTACACCTGAAATTATAAAGTTTATGGCAGAAGAAGCAAAGGGGCTTGTATGCCTTGCAATATCAAAAGAAATTGCAGAAAAGCTTGATTTACCGCAAATGGTAGAACAAAATACAGAAGGTATGAGAACTGCCTTTACTGTAAGTATTGACGCCGCAGAAAAATATGGTGTAACAACAGGAATTTCTGCTTTTGATCGTGCAAAGACTATTGAAGTAGCGATTGCACCGGATGCAATGCCATCAGATTTGAGACGTCCGGGCCACCTTTTCCCTTGCGTAGCAAGAGAGGGCGGAGTCCTTACAAGAACCGGTCATACAGAAGCGGTTGTTGATTTGGCAAAATTGTGCGGACATATTCCTGCAGGTCCTATGTGTGAAATTATGGATGAAGACGGACATATGATGCGTAGAGATAATTTGAGAAAATTTGCGGATAAACATGGTATTAAATTTATCTCTGTAGCTGAATTAATAGCATATCGTCTTAAATCAGAAAAATTTGTAACACGTGAGGCGGAAGCTGACTTACCAACAAAATACGGACATTTCAAAATTTATGGATATAGAAATAATTTAACAGGCCAAGAACATGTAGCACTTGTAAAAGATGACGGAAGCAACAAAATTCCTCTTATACGTGTGCATAGTGAATGCCTGACAGGTGATATATTCCACAGTTTAAAATGTGACTGCAACTCACAATTGCACGGAGCATTAAGAATGATTGAAGAATACGGCAAAGGTGCTCTTGTATATTTAAAAGGCCATGAAGGCAGAGGTATAGGAATTATAAACAAAATTAAAGCATACCATCTGCAAGAATGTGGACAGGACACTGTCGAAGCAAATTTATCTTTGGGATTTCAACCTGACCTTAGAGATTATGGTGTAGGGGCACAAATCATATTGGATTTAGGATTTAACAATTTCAATTTGATTACAAATAACCCTAAAAAAATTGTCGGACTAAAAGGTTACGGACTAACTATTCACGATATTGTAAAACTTGAATCAGAAGTAACATGTTATAATAAAAGATATTTAGAAACTAAAAAAGAAAAAATGCACCATATGTTATAATTGGACAAAAACATTAAGGAATTAAGAATTATGAGTACAAATTTTCAGGCAAAATTAATTACTGAAGACGAATACAAAGGCTTTGAAAGTTTATATAATGACTTTCGCGACAGAGCAAAAGAAGAATACAAATTCGAGCTGGAACCACTTGATTATAAAGGTTTTATAGATGCAGTAAGAAAAGAACTTATCAAATGCATTGTACTTTTAGAAAATAGTATTCCTACGGCATTTTTGGTATATACAACCTCAATTTCTGAAGCTGTAGAACTCAATATTATCCACTGCTATAATATGGAAAATATTGAAGAACGCAGTCGCTATTTAGTAAGAGAATTCCTTAATGAAACCGAATACGAAAGAGAAGATAAAGTTGTATGCTATCCTATGTTAGGTGAACAAAAAAATCTTATCCACGAAATGGCTAAATTCAGCTTTAAATTTATCGGTATAGTTGTACTAAGGTTTATGATGTTTGGTACAAATTCAAAAGAAATTTTTAATATGTACAAACCTGAACCATTGCCGTATGAATATACAATTACAGAATGGGATAAAAGATATTTTGATGATGCAGTAAAAGTTATCAATGAAGCATTTGAAAACAGTGCTGACGCATTATTTGACCCTAGATTTAAAACTGAAGAAGGAACAAGAGATATTATACATAAAATCGTTGAAGATGTTTATGCAGAGTTCTTACCTGAAGCTACAAGCGTACTATTATATAACGGAAAACCTGTTGGATTTTGCTTTATGAACTTAACCGGCGGACAAATTGCAAATATTCCTATTTTCGGATTAACAAAAGAACATCAGGGAAAAGGATTTTCAAAAATTATGCTTGCAAATTCTTTGAGAAAACTAATTAACACAGCAGAAGTCGGGACTCGTCATATCACCGAAGTAAATACGACAACAGAAACAAATAATTTCCAAGCATTAAAATTATATCGCCATCTTGGATTTAAAGAAGACTACAATTATCCGCAAGCTTATTTAGAGTAAGACTAGACTTTATGCGAAAAATCATTTAATATAAACATGTGGATAAGTTTAATCTGGGCAACATGATTTCGCGTTTTGTGAACTACCAATCTCAGCAATTGAGAGGTAGTACAGTTGGTAATGCGAACGTAAACCAATCAGCACAATCTTTTACTCCACAACAACCCGCACCGGCATCAAATGCACCACAAACATCTGCACCTCAAAACGCCCCACAAATGGGTCAAATGGGGGGATCAGACGCTGCTGCATATATAAAAGATTTGATGAAACTCCCACGAAATCTAAATGAATTTATTTATATGCTTCAGAAAAACTTAAACCAAATGCAATTTAATCGAATGTTTGAAATGGCAAACAGACAAGCCCTTTCACAAACTCAAGCTCAGATTCTTGCACAACTGCAAGGACTTTCCACAAGTGAATTGCAGACAATGTTAAAGACCCAGCTAACCAACCAATTATCCACATCATTAAAAACTTTGCAGATAAATGCAAACGGAATGATTAACCTAGCTGATATTGCAAACCTTATCCAAGCTAACGGAAAAGATGCTGTCACAAAACTTATTTTAAGCATGGCAAATGCAGCCAAACAAGGGGTTACAGACCTTTCAGGAATGAAAGATACTGCACGTTTAATTAATGCAAGTATTGCACTCGCTTCACCTGAAAATCCTCAACAAACTTTAAAAACTCTGCTTTTACTATATTTACCTTGGCTTCCACTCGCAGATGGCAGCGGATTTGATATTGAAATAGAATCAGGAGAAAGCGGAGAAGAAAATGATAGTATCCTAATCGTTACAATATCAACCATTAACTTTGGACGTGTTATTGCAACATTGATATTAGAAACTGCAAATTCAGTTCACGTAAATATCGAGTGTTCTGAAAAATTCCCGAAAGACGAACTTCTTGCACGAATTGAAAGTGATGAAAAACATTATTCAATGCAATCCGTAGTATCTTTTGAAACAAAATCAACCCCACTGGAACGACCAGAAGGAGAACAAACCAAGGCAAAAATAAATATGTCTTCCACAAATGAAATTAATCCATATTTATTATTGATGGCTCATACCATCATTCGCCACACCATAGTAATTGACAATAACGCATCAGGTGGTGTAGTATCTCATGTGGACGAACAATAGATAATTAAATAGTATTATAGTGCAGAATGCACAGGGAGAGGCAAAATGAAATTTTTACACACAATGATTCGAGTAAAAGACATCGATGCATCATTAAAATTTTATACAGAACTTTTAAATATGTCTTTAGAAAAGAAAAAAAGACTTGATGACTGCGAATTATATTTTTTAAATGATGAAGAAGGCTGTTGTCAAATTGAATTAACTTACAATGATGAAACACCTGAAAACGGCTACGAAAACGGTAATGCATTCGGCCATTTTGCGTTTTCAGTAAAATCATTAGATGAATTTACTGAAAAGCTTCATTCCCTTGGCTATGAGTACCTTTATGAACCATTTGATTTGAATGGCAAAGGTACAAAAATTGCTTTCATCAAAGACCCTGATGGAAATGAAATTGAATTAATTGAAAAAGTTGTTTGGTAAAATTTTTACCAATTTAGAAAATAAATTATAATAAAAAAGCGTTTTTTAATAAAAACGCTTTTTTATTTACAAAATAACTAAAATCTAAGCTATCTGACTCAATCTTTCTTTAATTTCATTGATTAGATTTGTATCATCAGTCTTTTGAGCAAACTTTTGAGCTTTTTTCAACAGTCCACGAGCCTTGTCCATACTGTTATAATCAATCATAATATCAGCAGCACTCACATAATTTTGAGCAACTTTTAAAGGGGATTCGGCTTCGGTATAGTTTTTAACAGCATTTGAATAAGATTTCAAAGCCTCTTGAGGCTCGCCGAATTTTTCATAAGCACGACCAGTGCTTGCTGCAACAAAACCTTTCACTTTTGCATTATCAGTTTCTGCAGCCAAATCGTTTGCAACACCGAAAAATTCAAATGCATTTTGCTCATACATATCAGAGAAAATATTTCCTATTCTTGTCAAAGAAGTTGATTGTGCTGCAAGATTATCACTTTCCCCGCCATAAGAAACTGATACAAAATAATGATCAAGAGCCGGCTCAATTTCGTTTGCATCATCATAAATCTGAGCCATAGAGTAATGAGCTCTGGTTTTTACATTATTATCAGAAGTATTCTTTATAGATAAATCGTAACTTTTTAGTGCTTGCGGAAGATGGTCGTGATTATCGTAAATCTGACCTATTTCATAGTAAATTTTAGATTTAGTTTCAGTATCTCCGACTTCATCAGCTCTTTGAAGTGCCTTTTGGAAAGTTTCTATAGCTCTTTTAGGTTCATTAGCATAGGCAAGTTTTTTAGATTGTATGAATAGAGATTTTAATTCTTTATCCTGTGGAACTGTAACCTTGGCTTGAGCAACAGTTTCTTTTGCTTCTTCTGCAACAGCTTCTTCTTTAGCTGTATCTGCTGGAACTGTTTCAGTTTCAGCAGGGGTTTCTTGAGCTTTTTTAGCTTTATCAGTAGAGCCTTCAGGGAATTTAACCAAGAATTGAGGATTTATGTCATCTTCATTATATTTAAAATCTATTTGTTGCAAGAAAAGTGCATCAACCCAATTTTCAACAACTTTAGAATCTTTATTTAGAGTTGTTGAAATAAAACCATCAAGGATTGATGAAGCATTTTTCAAGTTTGATTTGATAAGTTTTACATTCGGATTATCTTTTCTAACCTGAGAATCAATAAGGGTAAGATATCCGTTTACTTCTTCCATCAAATCATCAGGAGTTGCGATTGCAGCAGCTGTATTTTTAAAATCTTTGATAATTTGAGCAATATTAATATTAGAACTGCGATTTTGGGTATATTTTGCAGATTCAACATTTTGAGCTTGAGCAGAAGCTTGCTGTTGTATAGGAGTTCTTACCTGCTGAGAAGAAGCCTGAGTTTTGGCATACATTTGCTGCCATTGTTCAGGTTTTATTTCCTGATACTTAGGGGCTTCTTGTTCAACATAGCTAAGACCACGACTCCTTGAATCACTTTTGGCTTGTTCCTCACGCTCGGTCTGGGCAGCAGACTTTGAAGCTTCTTCATCTTGTTTTTTCTTAACAAGACTTCTGCCGTCTTTGATATATGGTCGTTGGTTAATGTTGTTTAAATTCAACCCCATTTGTGTCTGACTACCTCTATCCGCTAATTTTTACATTACTCTACGTACTTACTATAGCTTAAATCAAGATTTCGGAACTCATTCTTTTGGATGAAATCTTGCATGTTTTATTTAAGTATTTTTAGCCAAAAGTCAATCAATCATAAATTAGCATGGTGCAGTTTTTACAATCAAATTTAAGATTATATTTTTTCCCTTTTTCATCAACCAAATATAATTTTTTAGGGCTTTTACACATATTAAAAGCATATTTTAAGCAGTGTTTTGTCTGCATAAGGCATTTGCCTTTCGGCGAAACACCGCTTTCTAAAGACATTTCACAAACATTACAGCCACATTTTTCATAAAAACCTTTTGAATCTTGGTTATGAATATTCGCCAAATAATCAAGTTCTTTTTTCGGAAATTCAACATAATGTATAGGACTTTGAGAAGATTTCGGATAATTTTTTAATCTCTCACCGATTAACTCAGAAAAAATCCTTCTGCGAAGCTCGTTCACAGCAGATACCGGCAAAAACGGAAGCTCTGAGTTTACATCTAAAGAACGGATATAAAAATCACTTTCTCCCGTCTTATTCATCTGGGCAATAAAAGTATCACGCATTTTTTGAGGATTTTTAGGCATTTCATCCAAATCTACCAAAACTGATACAGTATTTCCATCCTCATCAGTTGCTTTCAGGGTATTTTTCGAAAACTCAACATCCACAGCGATTTGACGTTTTGTTTTAGAATTTTTTAAAATACGCTCAAATTCAACATCCTGATTCCTATAAATCAAAACACCTGATTTTATTAAAGGCATTTTATTAGGGAAAACTTTTTTCCCCTCAATTCGATTTACAAGACATCCTTGCATTTCACCGTCTATAAACCAGCAAAGCCCATCTTGCGGATAAACTTTCGCATCAAGTTCAAAATTATCTTTATTTACTTTGATAACTTTTCCAAGCTTTTCGCCTAAAGATTTTGGAGTATCAAAGTTGAAACATTTTTTGCGCCCATCAAGAAAATAATCAGTATATCCGCGATTGAAAGTTTTATTCAAATTCGGCTCAAAATCAAGATTAACTTTCCCTGATGATATTTTTTCCGTATATTTATCAATTTCTTTGCGATAAAAAGCTACGACATTTTTTACGTAATTTATATCCTTAAGTCGTCCCTCGATTTTAAAAGATTTTACACCAGCTTTTATTAATTCTTGAATATGTCTTGATGCGTTAAAATCTCTAAGGCTAAGCAAATATTTATCTTTAGCAATAAAATTACCCTCATCATCTATAAGGGAATATTTCTTACGACAAGCCTGAGCACATTCACCTCTGTTAGCAGAACGTCCGCCTATCGCATAACTCATATAACATTGACCGCTATAAGATACGCACAATGCACCATGAATAAATGTTTCAATCTCGACTTTTGTATTCTTACAAATATTTTTTATTTCCTCAAGGGAGAGCTCTCTTGCCAAAATTACTCGAGATACTCCAAGCTGTTCAAAAAATTTTACCCTTTCAAGAGTTCTGTTATCGCACTGCGTACTCGCATGGATAGGAATAGGAGGAAGCTCGCCCTCAATTGCGAGTTTGAAAATTCCCATATCCTGAACAATAATTGCATCTACACCGATTTCGTACAAATTTTTTATTAAATCTTTTGCCTTCTCTAATTCTTCATCAGTTAATATAGTATTAATCGTCACGTGAACTCTTGCATAGAACTTATGTGCATAGTCTACGACCTCTTTGATATCCTCTAAAGAATTTGGCACAGAACGTCTTGCCCCAAAATCAGAAGCACCAATATATACAGCATCTGCTCCGCAATCAATAGCAGCAAATGCAGTTTCTTTATCTTTAGCAGGTGCAAGGAGTTCTACTTTATTCATAGAAATATTGTAACAGAAAATTTACATAGTACAAATTTTCCTCAAGTTTTTTATAAAGAATTCCGTAACTAATCATGTGAGGTTAGACAACAAAAGGAGTGCAAAATTTATGTACGGATATACAGTTTGGCCCGGTGCCTATAGTTTTAAAGAAGAAATCGGACTGTTCATCGCATTCATTAAAGAACAAGTAGACGATTTGATTGAAAAGATTGAAGAAACAGAAAAAGCTATCAACGAAGCTTAGCTGTTCGATTAGGATATGAAAAAGATGAGAGCTTGTATAAAGCTCAACTACCTACCTACTTTTAGTGACAAACCGCAATTTGCGGTAAGAAGTTTATATGTATAACTACAAGCCGAACATAATACGTTCGGCCTTTTTATTACTTAATTAACTACATAGAAATTTCAACTTTATTAAACACAAGTTCATTATTGATACAATCGATTAAAATTTTATCGCCGTGTTTAAATTCATTCCCAAGAATTTTCATAGAAAGAGGAATTTCTATAGCCTGACGAATTACACGACGCAATGGTCTTGCCCCATAAAGCGGTTCATAACCTTCATTTGCAAGATAGATTTTCGCATTTTCTGTAATTTCAAGCTCCATTCCCTGCTCTTCTACACGTCTTTTTAGCGAAGAAGTTTGGATTTCAACAATTTTGGCAAGCTCTGCTAATGAAAGCGGTGTAAAGGTGATGATTTCATCGATTCTATTGATAAATTCAGGCTTAAATTTTGAACGCAAAATCTCATGAACTTTATCGTGTTTTTCTTGTTTAGACAAATCATTGCTCAATAGAATATCACTTCCAAGATTACTTGTCATAATTAGTACCGTGTTTTTAAAGTTGACAAGCTTGCCCTGACCATCTGTCAAACGCCCGTCATCAAACATTTGGAGCATAATATTAAATATATCAGGATGAGCTTTTTCAATCTCGTCAAATAAAACAACTGAATACGGTTTTCTGCGTACAGCTTCGGTTAATTGTCCGCCTTCTTCATAACCTACATAACCTGCTGTTGTACCAGTTAATCTCGATATTGCAGATTTTTCCATAAACTCACTCATATCAATACGAATAAGAGCATCTTCATCATTGAATAAAAATTCTGCCAAAGTTTTACCAAGTTCAGTTTTACCAACACCTGTCGGGCCAAGGAATAAAAATGAACCTATAGGACGCTTATTATCACGTAATCCTGAACGAGAAAGACGTATTGCGTTTGCAATTTTATTTACAGCCTCTTCCTGTCCTATCAATCTTGCATGGATAAAATCTTCCATTTTTAATAATTTTTTCGACTCATCTTCAACAAGTCTTGTTGTCGGAATTCCGGTCCATTTTGCAACAATATTGGAAATATCATCGCCATCAAGATATTCTTTTATTAAATGCTTTTTAGATTTGTCAGATTGCAATTCTTTTAATTTTTGTTCCATTGAAAGCATTTGTTTATATTTATCTTCTAAAAGCGTTGTTACAAGCCCCTTTTTCTGAGCGATTTCCATTTGCGATTTTAAGATTTCCAAGTTCTTTTTAACAGTTGTCGCAGAAGTTATAACTTTCTTTTCTTGGAGCCATTGATCACGCAATTTATTTATTTTTTGCTCAAGAGTATCAATTTTTTTATTTATTTTATTAATCTTATTTTCTACATCTTTGTTTTTTTCTTCCAAAAGGGTATTTCTTTCGATTTCAAGCTGAAATTTTTCACGAGTATAAATATCAATATCCTCAGGCATAGTATCAATATTAATTCTCAAAGATGAAGCAGCTTCATCAATCAAATCAATCGCTTTATCTGGTAGATATCTGTCTGAAATATATCTGTCTGAAAGTTTTACTGCTTGAACTATCGCATCATCAAGAATTTTAATTCCGTGGAATACTTCATATTTATTTTTTAAACCACGCATAATGCTTATTGTAGTTTCTACAGACGGCTCATCAACATTAACAGGTTGAAATCTGCGTTCAAGAGCTTTATCTTTTTCAATATATTTTTTGTACTCATCAAGAGTTGTTGCACCGATTACTCTAATCATACCTCTTGCAAGCATCGGTTTTAAAAGGTTACCTGCATCAACAGAACCTTCTGATCCGCCCATTCCCATTATCGTATGAATTTCATCAATGAAAAGCATTAAGTCATCTGTTTTTTCTTCAATAGCTTTTAAGACACTTTTTAAACGCTCTTCAAATTCACCTCTGTATGAAGCTCCTGCAAGTAATGCCCCTAAGTCTAGAGAAAGAATTTTATCATTTTTTAAACTTTCAGGAACATCTCCTTTTATAATTCTTTGAGCTAAACCCTCTATAACTGCAGTCTTACCAACCCCAGGCTCACCAACAATTACAGGGTTATTTTTTGAACGACGATTAAGAATTTGAATAACACGTCTAATCTCATCATCTCTGCCAATTACAGGGTCAAGTTTTCCCTCTGCTGCTATTGCTGTCAAATCGGTTGTGTATTTTTCCAATGGACTCTTATCATCTTTCGGGTCAGTTTTTACCTCATCTGAAGTTTTATCATTACTCTTTTTTGAGCCAGATTCAACAGCTTTTCCGTCGATTATATCAACAGATATCATCCCATCTATGACATCTTTCATTTTTCCATAAAGCTCTTTTTGCTTAATACTGTATTGTTTAAATACATAATCCATAACTACGGATTGAGTTTTGAACAATGCTAAAAATAAATGTTCTATACTTACAATATTATCGCCGTATGATAAAGCTTCTTTTTCCGCAGTTTCTAGTAACTTAATTGTCTTTTGAGATAATGGAGGATCCTGACTCCTTTGAGGAGCATAGCCGTTTCTTTTTGGAATATTTGCACTAAAATCCCTTATCAAACGAGGATTATCAAGTCCAATTTTTTCAAGAATAATTTTTGGCAAATCATTCTCATCTTTAAATAACGCAAGCATTATATGTTCAGGCTCTACAGCATCATAGTCCCTAGCATACACAATTGTCTTTGCAGAATGTAGTATATATTGAACGTGTTCCGATAACTCCATAATTCACCTCATTTTTCTAATGATAGCTTGAGTTAAAGGAGTTGTAATCATTTAAACATCTGATTTTAAACTACTTTTGAATTTGATATCCCACCAGAAAGATTTTTTAAAGAATATCCCCAAGGATTTTGGTTATGTAAATCAATATAATATTTTTCAATTAAATCAAAATAAGGTCTAGAAGGCATACCAATTTCATTCAAAAGCAATTCTGCCGGAGTATTCCCCGCTGCTCTTCCCATACCATAAACTGTCACATCCACAGAAGCAGCACCGCAATCTATAGCAGTTAATGTATTTATAAACGCTAATTGTTTATTATTGTGTCCATGGAAACCTAAGTTATAAAAACCTTTGCTGTTAAAAAGTTTGAAACAGTCTTGAATATCCTTAGGTAAAAGTGCACCATAGCTGTCTGCAAAATATAAAATCCTATCAGCATCATACTGTTTTAAATCTCTAAATTGTTCATCAGAAATATGAGCGACATCCATCAAATGCAAAATAGGCTCATAATTTTTATCCTCGAGAATTTTACAATATTCAATTCCCTGAGAAATTTCATTCGGATGACAAGCAATTCTGACAACATCTGCATAATCACCTTCAAAAAATAAATCTTCCAGAAACTCTCTTGCATTAACCATAACACCGAGTTTTACATCCCCTTTATCAGGAATAATTGAATGCAAATCCTCATTAAGACATTTTGCAAATTTTCCATCGCCATGGTTTCGATATCCGATTTCGAAATATGTTACACCACAAGCTTTTGCAGCCTCAAAAGTATCACTTACCAGTTCATCAGCAAAATTCCAATCAGTCAGGTGTCCCCCGTCCCTAATTGTACAATCTAAAATTCTAACCATATTTTTACTCTTTTAAAAATTTTCTATTAACTATTTCGCCATGTAATTATAAATTATTTCAGAAGCATGTACAATAAAATCTTTTCCGGCAACTGAATTATAAGGACGATTCGCTAAAATTACAACAATATATTTTTTACCGCTTGGAGTATAGACAATTCCTGCATCGCCAAGCATTTTTCCGATATCACCAGTTTTATGAAGGAAAGATGCTCCAGGCCCAAGTCCTGCTTGAATAAGTCTGTTATTTTTTACATGACCCATATAATCAAAGATTTTCTCGCGAGAAGACATACTCAAAAACTCAGGATTTTCTATGTTATACAACATAGTTGCCAAATCTCTAGCTGTAGTATGATTAGTACCGCCAAGATCAGGAAGCCAAGTTTTAACATGAGTATGCTTTAGCCCCCAATCTCTAATTCCTTGATTTACATCATTCATTGATCCGAGTTTTGACATAATCATATTAGTCGCAGAATTGTCAGAATCTGTAATCATAACACGAGCCAAATCATCAAGAGTATATTTTGAATTTTCCGCTTTGAATTGTAACCCGCCTGACCCTTCTGCTCGATAATAATTTGTCAAAGTCATCTCATCATAAAGAGATACTTGTTTTGCTTCAATAGAACGGAATAACTGTAATAAAACAGGAATTTTTATAATACTTGCAGCTGAATATTGCTGAGATGCATTAATATCAGCAAAATGTCCTGTTTCATAATCCCATACGAAAACTGATGGCTGAATTGTAGGATATTGAGTCATCAAATTTTTAATACCGTTTTCAATTCCAACAATATGAGCATTTTCAGTTAAAGGTGTCATTAAAGGTTTTCTTTGTTCAGCACCTCTAAATTGTGGCATATTATTGAACAAATGATTATTCAAATATCCTATAGTTGGAAATCCTTGCTCAGCATAATTTGACTTAACCTCTGGATACGGAGATTTGAAAAACATTGATTTTGTTACTCGGTTAAATGAAAAAGGTAATACTGAACATCCAATAGCCACCATAACTGCTATTGAAATACATCTGTGAATTAAATTATAACGATTAACTTTTTTCTGATTAACCTTTGGTTTTTGCCTCACAATACGATTAGGATTAGGATTAGGGACAGCCTGAGGGTGAGGAGCGGCATAAGGATTACGATAAGAATTTACAGGTCTTATCGGCGTTTCATTATAAACGTTTCCATAGTAATAACGCTCACGTCTCTCGTATTGTCTTGCTAATTCCGGCATTTAAATACTTCCCCTCCCCAATCAATTATAAGAATATTTTACCTCATGATAATTCTACAGGCAAGAACGTAACAAAATTTTTTACAAATCAAAAAAGACCTCGAAAAAAATTTTCAAGGTCTTTTTTTAATAAATGATTTAATTAAAACCTAGCCGATAACAGGAGCTACAAAAGTTCTTGCAGCAAGATCTTTATCAAGCATCAATAATGCTTTTTTATCGTCACCAATAAGTTTTAAAGTAGCAAGAACTCCGCCTACACTAGCTTCTTCTTCAACTTGTTCTTTCAAATACCAATCAAGGAATGAAAGTGCAGCTCTATCTTTTTGTTCTTCAGCTACATCCATTAAAGCATTAATTTTTGAAGTTACGAGTTCTTCATGTCTTAGAACGTGTTCAAAAACTTCCAATGGAGAATTCCATTTAGTTTCAGGTTTTTCAATAGCTTGAAGTTCAACCTTACCGCCACGTTCATGAACATAATTGAACATACCCATAGCATGTGCATGTTCTTCTTGAACTTGAACTGTCATCCAGTTTACAAAACCTTTAAGATTTAAAGATTCAAAGTAAGACTGCATTGCTAAATAAAGATATTCAGAATAAAATTCTGCATTAATTTGATCATTAAAAGCTTGTTCCATTTTTTCGCTAATCATATTAAATCCTCTCTTTCTACAAATTACGTCTTTAGTCTAACACGAGAAAATTTTTAATCAATAATTTCAACCTTGCCTGTAGAATGATTAAAATGGCATTTTGCAATATACAATTCCTGATTTTCAAAAGCATTTTTAATAATATTGGAATGTTCAAGTAAAAACTTTTCAACCCAAAATGTATGCTTTTTAGCAAATTCTGTACTGCAAACAGATGGACCGTAATTATCAATTACAGGATATACACATTTTGCAAAAGCTTTAAAATTTTCCGTTACATTAGGGTAGTTTTCACCTGCAAACTTCATAACTCCGCAATCATCATGTCCCAATAAAATTAAAAGCGGTACATGAAGTTTTTTTACAGCATATTCAATACTTTCAACAACATTAGGGCCTGTAGTCATACCGGCAACCCTTACCACAAAAAGCTCCCCGATTCCGCAATCAAAAATAATTTCAGGGACAACTCTTGAATCAGAGCAAGTAAGTACAACAGCATAAGGTGCCTGATATTTTTCAAACTTCTGAAGAGTTTCTAAACTTTTTGTTACAGCCTGAGGATTACCGTTAACAAAATTCTCATTTCCTTTCAAAAGTTTTTCTAATTCTTTTTTTGCCTTTCCTATCATACACAACCCTCCTTTTTATGGAATTATATCATAAAAAAGCGGTATCTTTATTAAAACCAAAGATACCGCTTTCTAATATTTAAATTAATAATCCATTTTGTAAGAATTATTTATTAAGTACGAGCCGCAATATATTCCACCGTATGCCGAAGAAGCCAAACTGACAGGTTTTGTATTAACGAGTGTAAAACATTGTTCTGCAATTTCTTCTTCATCATCAGTTACATCTAAAGCTAACTTTAATTGCTCATTCATAACAATAAAAAATTGATCACGGCCACCTTGATTTGGATTTTTTGCACAATTTGTATCAACAAATATTTCGTAAGTAGGACCACCGGAATTATGAGTTGTTGTAAAAAGACTATATGGATAATAACACATACCGTCCTTTGAAACATAAGCTTCTTCAAAGTTTTCCCTCATTACTCCTAAATCAACTTTCTTTTTTTCAAATCCAAGTTTTTTCATATAAGAATCAAGATGCCCATCTCTTATTGAAATCCCATCTAAACTATTTTGTTTATTACATTCAAAATCTTCTAAATCACATAAAGAAAATTGTTCAGCATCTGCAAGTAGTTTTTTATGCGCATTTAATATAGTATTAACACTTTTTGCATAAGCAGTTTCATACACTTTCTTTTGATAATTATTTACAAGTATGGGTAACGTCATTGCCGCAACAACACCAATTATTCCAAGGGTAATTAAAACTTCGGCCAACGTAAATGCATTTTTATTTTTCATAATATCCTTTCCACTTATATACTATTCTTTACTATAACACTTTTATAATATTCAAAAATTCCATGTTTATAGTTATAGCAGCTTTATTCAGTACTATATATAACTCAAAATATCTTCCAATCCTTTTGTTTAAAATTACTTTTCCAAAACTGAAACAAAATCACGGCTTTGATATACATATTTATTATGAATTATGTTTAGTCATTTTTCAAGTAGTCTTGGAAAGTTTTTATATTAACTTTATAACCGCAACCTTCATGCAACTGTGCCTTATAGGCCACTCTTTTAGCAGGATAATTTCTGCACATTCTCGGTCTATGCTTGTAATCAGAACAAAGCCCCTCTGGAGTTACAAGTTTACATGCAAAAATCAAATTACCTTCCTCATCTTTTCCCTTAATATAAAATCTTCTATATGTTGGGAAAAGAAATTGCATTATTTTAAATTCTTTTTCAGTATAAGTATCAACGCTGTACATATAATTACAGCATTTTCCACATTTTTTGCATTCACCTGTAACTTCGTATATAACTTGTTCAGGCACAAAATAGGACCTAATTTCATTTATTATTGAACACAAAAAATCAAACATAATATAATAATATCATAAAGAATTTGCTAATATTATTAGTTTATAATAGAATATTTTGGTGATATACTGCGAATTCGTTTTTCGATTAGCGGAAATGGAGTATAAGTAAGGAAATTAAATAGATGGTTAGGATTAAAAGAACTTCAAAACAAATGTCAGCTAAAAATTTAGCTAAGAAAAATATTTCAAAAAAAGACATTGGAATAATGGCTGATTTAAGAAATCTTGCTATATTTGGAACAGCTTGCGTACTAGCAGCAGGAGTAGCATTTAATCTATATTTGTCATCACTTTCTCCAATTAAAAATCTAGAAGATTTTAAACCTAATATTGTTACTCAATTCTATTCCGCAGATGGTGAAATCATAAAAACATTCACAGCATATACATTCCAAAAGATTGATATAGCTGATGTGCCAGAAGATTTTATTCACGCATTAATTGCAACCGAAGATAAGAATTTCTATAACCACAAAGGATATGATATCTCAGGTCTTGCACGTTCAACAGTTCAAAACATCCTTGCCGGTCGTGTTGTCCAAGGTGCAAGTACAATCACACAACAGCTTGCAAGAATTTTATTCCTTTCAAATGAAAGAACTTTTGACAGAAAAATAAGAGAACTTGTTGTTGCAGCAAGAATTGAAAAAACCATTTCAAAAGACAAAATTCTTGAAATGTATATGAATAACGTATATTTAGGTTCAGGAGCTTACGGTGTCGAAGCTGCGGCAGAAACATATTTTAATAAAAAATTAAAAAATTGTACTCTTCCAGAGCTTGCATTAATAGCAGGTCTTCCACAAGCACCAAGCGTTTATTCACCTTTTAACAACATGGATTTAGCAATCCAAAGACGTAATCAAGTTCTTGGACGTATGTATAAAATGAAATACATTACCAAAGAACAGTATGAAGAAGCTAAAGAAGCTAAGGTTAATCTGACAACTGTTCCACGTTTTTATACAACAAACAAGGCGCCATATTTTTGTGATTATGTCTTGAAAGAACTTGAGAAATTGGGCTTTGACGAAACAGACATCTCTCAAGGCGGATATAAAGTTGTAACAACAATAGATTACAAAACACAAATTGCAGTAAATGAAGCAATACTTAAAAATATGAGAAACTACGGCCTAACAAAACCTAACCATCAGGCAGCAGTATTCTCATTTTCACCTATTGACGGCAGAATTTTGGCATACGCTGGCGGAAAAGATTATACCCAAACACAATATGACCGTGTACAAGCAATCAGACCTTCAGGTTCAGCATTCAAACCCTTTGTATATGCAGCTGCAATGGAAAAAGGTATTTCTCCTAACGATATGATAGAAGATGCACCTATCAAAATAGGAGATTGGGCACCAAGAAACTACGCATCAAAATATAGAGGAGAAATTCCTGTATATTCAGCATTAATGGTATCCTCAAACGTTTGTGCTGTAAGACTTATCCAAGAAGTCGGAATCCGTGCAGTAATCCAAATTGCAAGAGTTTTAGGGATCACAACACCGCTTGAATACGATTACACAATCGCATTAGGTTCTAACGGTGTAAAACTTTTTGAACTTACAAGAGCATACGGAGCATTCGCAAACGGCGGTTATGTCGTACAACCATACGCAATTGAAAGAATTGAAACTTCACGCGGCAAAGTCGTATATAGAGCTCCAAAAACAAAAGTTTCAAGACAATTAAGCCTAAAAACAGCAGCTGAAATGACAGCAATGTTGAAAACAGTAATTGAACACGGTACCGGTGCTGCTGCAAGAATTGGAAAACCTGCTGCAGGTAAAACAGGTACAACCGATGATTACAAAGATGCAAGTTTCGTAGGTTACACACCTAACGTCGTAACAGGTGTATGGGTAGGTAACGATGATAACTCTGTAATGAGATCTATTCAGGGTGGTACAGTTCCTGCACTTATCTGGCGCGATGTTATGAAAGTTGCAACTCAACCTCACGGAAATGTCGACTTTAACTATCCAGAAATTCAACTAAAAGGATTCCAAGCAAAACCTGGAAGCATTAAAATTATAAAAGAAGAATCTTCAACAGAAAATAACAACGAAACAGAAACAAAAGAACAACAGCCTCAAAATAATTTTGAGCCTGTGCCTATGCAAAATGAAGCAACAACACCGAAAGAAGTTCTTCGTAATTTCAAACAGCAACAAGCTCAACAACAACCAGCACCACAACCGGTTGTTCAACAAGTTGCAAAACCTGCGCCAAGCGCACCAACCCCTATACCTATGGCAATACCGGAGAGCTTACATTAATGGAAAATTTTATACCACACATCGGCGTTGATGAATCAGGAAAAGGCGACTTTTTTGGCCCGCTTGTAATAGCAGGTGTATTAGTTGATGAAAAATCTGCTCAACTTTTTACAGAGTTGGGAATTAAAGACAGTAAAAAAATTACTGATAAAAAAATTCTAACTCTTGAACCTATAATTAAAGAACATGCACCGCATTCCGTAATTGCTATTTCAAACGGCAAATACAATGAACTGTACGGTAATATGAAAAACCTCAATAAACTACTTGCCTGGGGTCATGCAAGAACCATTGAAAATATCTTAGAAAAAAATGAATGTACTTATGCAATTTCAGATAAATTCGGCAATGACCATTTTATCCAAGATGCATTGATGAAAAAAGGCAGAACAATTAAACTTGATCAAATGGTTCGAGGAGAGAGTGATATAGCAGTAGCAGCAGCCTCAATTCTTGCAAGAGCAATGTTTGTTCACAAAATGGATGCTATGCAAAATGAATATGGAATAAATTTCCCTAAAGGTTGTGCCGCTCAAGTAAAAGATTGCGCAAGAGATTTTATTTCAAAATATGGCAAAGATAGATTAAAAGAAGTCTGCAAAACCCATTTTAAAACCTATAATGAAGTATAAAAAATAAACCTAAAATCTCAAAATATCTTTCAAATCAGCTTCAAGAAAATTTGTTAAACTAACAATCTTCTTTAAAGACATATTTTCAAGCCCGCGTTCAATTTTGCTGATATATTCTCTATTTACATTCATTTTCTCTGCAAATGATTCTTGAGTGTAACCTTTACGAATACGCTCAGCTTTTATGTTTCTACCTAATTGTTTTAGAATTTCAGTTTCATTATACATACATATAAGTATACAAATTTGACAAGTTTTTACTTGAGTCATATAATTATACATATAGTATACTTATAAGGATACAAGATGATAGAATCAATAGATGAATTAAGCGACTTGGAACTAAGAATAGCTGTGATGGGCATAACGGGCTATTCCGAAAATGGAATAGCCAAATGCTTAAAACTATCCGACAATAAAATTCAACAAGCTATTGATTCAATCAACAAAAAATGTGAAAAAAGCTTCTTTGCAAGTTCACTATTAGAATTATGCAGGAAAAATATTATATGAAGAAAGGCGGGAGCTTCGCTCCCGCCTTTCCTATTGACCGATACAACTATTTAAATACTCTATTGTACTGACTTTCTCTTCATAAAGGTATTTTATGAAGTTTAGGTAAGCCTGATCGTATGATGTAATTACAAGATTTATCTCAAATCCATCAGTACAAAAAGGCTCATAGTCATATACAACATAGCTGTTGTATTTGCTTTTCCATTCTTTTCTTTCTACACGGCTGTTGTTTTCTTCTACGATTTCCTCGAGCCATGCTACGATGTCTTTGTTTACATTTTTCATTTCCAAGCGATTGTATCTACTGCAATCGTGACAATTATTTCCGGTTAACATACTAATACTCCAAAAAATATTTATACTGCAATTGTAAGTCTTTTTTTGTGGCAAATAATCCCCTTTAGGTCTAAGTTAATATAGGAGTATTTGGTAATTTTTATTGAAGAATTATTGATTTTTTTTACTCAGCATTATACAATTGCATATCAGAATAGAAGTGAGGTTGCTATGAGTGAAGATTGTATTTTTTGTAAAATAATTAACGGTGATTTTGGTACAGAATTTGTTTATGAAAACGAGCATTTGGTTGTATTCAAAGATATAAATCCAAAAGCTCCAATACACCTTTTGGTAGTACCGAGAGTCCATGTTGCATCTTTGAATGAACTTGAAGACAAAAATCTTATGGGTGAATTGTTAATGGGCGTGAAAGAAGCAGCAAAAGCAGTAGGTCTAAAATCATATCGTACACAAATTAATACAGGAAAAGAAGCAGGACAAGAAGTTTTTCACCTGCACATTCACGTTATGGGAAAATAATAAAAAGTAAATTTTTGTAACATTAAAATTAAATAATTTCAAGATATTAGCAAAAGTCTCCGATAACATTGAAAGTTTAAAGCTGTGTAAGGAGGCTTTTTGATGAGTGAAGATTTTATTTTAAATGGACTAGACAACAAAGTAAATCAATATCAGTACAATAAAACTGATAAAAAAACTAAAGCAGATAAACTCAATTCTATAATAGATGCTTATAACAAAGTTTCAAACAACCATATAAATAACATAAATACATCAAATCAGCCGGAAACGAAAATTAATCCTGACGGTTCAGGAACAAGAGTTACACAAAAAAACGATAAACAAGGTAACTTAATAATAGAAATAACAACACTGGGCCCTGGGGGCAAAGTTTTAAATAAAAAACAAAAAATAAATGATAAAAACGGGAACTTTGTATCATCCTCAAATACAGTATATAAATATGATAAAAATGGTAAATTACAAAGCAATACACAAATAAAACAAACCCGTAAAGAAAAATTCACAACAGTCAACACATTTAACTCAGACGGCAAAATCAGCCATACAGATAAAAAAGTAGAAATCAAAAATAACGGAAAAACTTTAACCGTAATAAGTCAAGCAGATTATCATTATACTAATGGGAAACTAACATCCAAAGAAACAACAGGCACTGATCAAAGTGGAAATCCCGTCAAATACATTGATACATACGAAAATGACGGTAAAACTTTAAAAAGCAGTTCAAGAAGTTACTATAAACGAGGAGCACTTTACAAAGATTATTACGACGGTGAAAACCTTGCCAATCGAACTAAAGGAGGACTTCCTACCACAAGAATAATATACGAAGATGATGGCAAAACAGTCAAAGAAACTATTAAAAATAATTTTGATGAAAACGGTGTACTAATTGGTCGTGCAAAATACGATGAAAACGGTAAATTAATTGACCAAAAAGACTTTTCAAAACTTGATGGCAAATTTGATACTGCTTACCAAATCGGCAAAGGAGATTGTTATCTTCTAGCTTCAATAAATGCACTCAGTCAGACTGAAGCAGGTCAAAAAATTCTTCAAGATAACGTAAAAGTTTCAATAAATGAGAAAGGCGAAAAAGTTTATACAATAATGTTCCCAGGAGCCGAAAAAGCTCGAGAAGCCTTAATCAACGGTACTGGCGAAGTCAATATAGGCAAACTTCCAGCAGACAAAGTCCACATACAAGGTTCATATACAATTACTGAAAGTGAACTTGAAGAAGCTGCAAAAAGAGCAGGAAAAGACTATTCTGCAGGCGATAAAGATGTTTTACTTTACGAAGTAGCTTATGAAAGATATAGGGAAGATGTTTCTCAAACTATAAAAGACAATAAATTAGACCCTAATAAAACAAGCTATATCGCAGGATTGGGTATATCAAGCAGACCAGGAGATGATTACCTTTCAGGAGGAAACACTTCTGAAGCAACATTCATCTTAACAGGTCAGCAATCTGATCTGTATATAAACCGTAGACAAGTTCCTACATGTTATGTTGATTCTGATATGAATATGCACATAACTGATAATACAGGAAACATAACAAAAGAAAATGAAAAAGCTATGGCTGTTATGGTAAATAATAACGGACAAACTCCTATAGATGAAATACTCAATAACCTAAGAGAAGATTCTCAAGATGGTAAAATTGATAATTATGCAGCATCAGCGGGCTTTATAGTTTCATCTCAAGAAGTTAACGGACAAACTATAAATGGTGGCGGACATGCATTAAACATAGTAAAAGTAACAGATAATGAAGTATTTCTTGCAAATCCTTGGGATCCAGATACACCTATCTCAATGACAATAGAAGAATTCAAAAAATCTGCAAAAAGTATGTCTTGCATAGAACTTAATCCCCCAGAAAATTCCCCAGCACAAAGCACTAACTCCCAACAGCAACAAATACCATCCAAACTAGAAGCACTGGTATCTCATTTTCAACCTAATTCAAATCAGCAAAGTCATCCTACCAGAATACCACCAAAACAAAATATTATGACAATTATAAATCAACATTTTGGAAACAAAAAACAAAATTTATCAGCAGAACAAATTAATAAAATTCAAGAAGCAATAATTCAACTAAACAGAAATACAATTAAATCAGAAAACGGAGAGTTATATATTGAGGCGGACACCGAAATAAATCTTCCGGATCTGAACGATATTTAAAAAAAGAGAGGTTTATTCCTCTCTTTTTTATTGTATAATTTTTAAGAGGTTTTTATTTTAGAAAGGAAATTTTAAATGAAAAACGGAATAGAAAACGGATATTATCATGAAATTACACCTGCAGGATTTGGAATAGCAATAAAAGCAGGTAAAGTGTTATTTTCAGAACAATCAGAATTTCAAAAAGTTGAAATTTTTGAAACTGAAAGCAAATTAGGCAGAGTATTAACTTTGGATGACTTGATGATGACAACCGAAGGTGATGAATTCCATTACCACGAAATGATTGCTCATATCCCTATGATGCACCATAAATGTCCAAAATCCGTTTTAGTAATCGGTGGCGGAGATGGAGGAACTGTAAGAGAAGTTCTTAAACATAAAACCGTTGAAAGAGTTGTTCTTTGCGAAATTGACGGAATGGTTATTGATGCTTGTAAAAAATATCTTCCTACAATTTCTTGCGGATTGGATGATCCACGTGTTGAAATCCTCGTTCAAGACGCCATTGAATATATTAAAGATAAGAAAAATGAATTTGATATAGTACTTATCGATTCAACTGACCCAATGGGTCCTGGGGAAGGTTTGTTTACAGAAGAATTCTACACAAACGTAAAAAATTCATTAAAAGAAGGTGGTATCGTTGCAGCACAATCAGAAAGTCCTGTAGTTAACAAAGAAGAAATCAGAAAAATGTACAATTTATTGAAAAAAGTATTTCCGATTTGTTCAACTTATACTTCAAATATTCCAACATATCCTGGCGGATATTGGGCTTGGGCATTCTGTTCAGAAAATGTTGAACCACTTTCATACTTTGCTGAAGACAGATATGAAGATATCGCAAAATCTTGCAAAATATATAATAAAGATTACCATAATGCAAGATTTGCACTTCCAAACTATTTAAAAGAATTATTATAAGGCTTTAGATATACTCAAAATATCATCTTCAATAACATATTTGACTTCATCCACTTCAGGATTAATCTCAAGAAATTGTATAATTGAATTTGATATATAAAGCCCGTAACCATTACCGCTTTTATTAAACTTTTTTATTAACAGGTTTTGATTATTAACGTCAAAGCCTGTTTTTATAATCTTAAGAACATTTCTATCCATCTTAAAAAGCACCTTGGTTTCAGAAGGATTTATACCCAATAGTTTCAATATGTCTTTAGGCATATACAATTCCCACCCCGTACCGCTTGGGACTAATTTTCTTTGCATTTATAATCTCCTAACCGTGATATTTTGTAGCCTATTGACAATTTTATAAAGGAACAATATAATAATTTGTATATTACATTTAGGGTACATAAACATGACAAAAGATTATTGCAAAACGGCAGGGTTTACTCTTGCAGAAGTCTTAATTACACTAGGAATTATCGGTATAGTAGCAGCTATGACAATGCCTACGCTTGTTGGAAAATACCAAGAGAAATCAACGGTTACAAGGGTAAAAAAATTTTATTCAATGATGTCACAAGCCCTTAATTTTGCAATCGCCGAACATGGAACCGTAGATACTTGGGAATATTACGATGATGGAACTATTTTTAGTAAACAATCAAGTACTGAATTTGCAGAATACTTTAAAAAATACCTGAAAGTATCAAAAGATTGCGGACCAAATCCAGGATGTTTGGCAAACACAAAAATAAAATATCTTAATGATAGTGATAAATGGTCAAATTATGATAGTGATAAACATTATAAAATGATACTTGCAGACGGGACTTATTTATGGCTTAGGAACCATTACATAAATTGTTCGCAAATAGATGGAGATGGAGCTCCAGGAAAAGAGAATACTTGTGGAATTTTATGGATAGATGTTAATGGGAAAAATCAACCGAACACTTTTGGCAAAGATGTTTTTGTTTTTTACATCAAGAAAGATCGAATTACTCCAAATCCGGATTTGTGCGAAGATTTAACTGCACGAGGCTGGGGATGTTCAAATTATATATTAACCCATGGAGATATGGGTTACTTACACAAAAAATAGTTTTTTATGATATAATTTTCCAAGAAGAAATATCAATCGGGGAGAACTTATGTCAATAATTATAATGATACTTTTACTGAGTGTACTTATTTTAGTTCACGAAGCAGGACATTTTCTTGCTGCAAAAATGTTTAAAATGAAAGTAGCAAGATTTGGCTTTGGTCTTCCTATAGGCCCGACTTTATGGGAAAAACAAATCGGTGATGTAAAAGTTCTTGTACACGCATTTTTACTTGGCGGATATGTAGCATTCCCCGATGATGATAAAGAATTAAACCTTCCTGCAGATTCTCCTGACAGATTTATGAACCGACCTATCTATCAAAGATTTGTTGTAGTTTCAGCAGGTGTTTTTGCAAACGTTGTTTGCGCATTCGTTCTTGTATTTTTAACTGCAGCACTATGGGGACAAATGCCATCAGGAAAATATGATATCTATGTAAAAGATATTGTTGCTGCAAAAGAAGCTTCCATATGGCAATCAGGTCTAGAAAAAGGAGATAAAATCCTTAAAATAAACGGAATTAATGCAACAACAACAGCAGCTCCGATTATAATTGCACAATTAAGCAAAGAAAATGACGGCAAAGTTAATCAAGATTTTGCAAATAAAAATTTGGAAAAACTTAAAAAATTAAATCAAACTTTCACTCAAGATGAAATTATTCCAAAAGATATGTTGATAAAATTACCGGAAAAAGAATATGAAAGTGCTATTACAATAAACGAAAATGTCTTAAAAGGTTTGGAAAAATATAACGACACAGAAGTTAAACTTTCAGACAAGCAATTAAAATTACGTGATAGCATCGGGAATAAAAATTACATAATTTCAGATGGTGAAACCACATTAAAGGATGTGTCTTTTGCAATTTCAGATAATGTTCACCCGATTAATATGGAAGTATTAAGAAACGGTGAAACAATCAGCCTAAACCCTATATACCCAAGTAAAGAAGGTCTTATGGGTATACAAATGGAAGTAAAAGAAATTGTAATTCCAACAAAAGGGCCAAAAGCAATAATCAAAACAAGTATTAACTATTTGTGGGAACAAACTTCAATGTTGCTATACGGACTTTATCAAATATTTACAGGCAAAATTCCACTAAAAGATCTTCACGGAATTGTTGCAATAACAAAAGTAGGCGGAGACATAATTGAACATAACGGATTTTTCTCAGGTCTTTTGTTAACTGCAATTATTTCTCTTGATTTGGCTATTGTAAACTTTTTACCAATTCCAGCGTTAGATGGCGGACATGTATTATTCCTTATTATTGAAAAATTGAGAGGAAAACCGCTTAACGAAGAAACTATCGATAAAATTGGTACAGTAGGCTTTATGCTATTAATTGCGCTAATGATTTTAGTTGTTTTTAATGACATATATGCCCTTGTAACCCAAAAACTATAATTCCATATTGAATTCATATATAAAACATGCTATAATAATTATATTGTATCAACGTGGAGATTTGTATGGGAAAAAGGGCAAAACTAGGGTTTACATTAGCAGAAGTTCTAATTACACTAGGGGTTATTGGTATAGTTGCAGCAATGGTACTACCATCAGTACTTGTACAAAATAGGGAAAGAGAAAATACTGCAAAATTAAAAAAAATATATAGCACAATGACTCAAGCCTATACAAGAGCAGTAGCAGAAAGAGGAACTCCTGATTTTTGGGATTTGATGGGAGAAAACGACCCGACAGGAGCTGATAATATAAAACAAATTCTATCACCATATTTCACGGTAAAACCTGGAGGAATAAGTGGTGAAGTTTGGCTTAATGCAAATACAAGACAATTAAATAATCGTCCGGGGCCAAATATTGGAGCTGGAGAAGGCGTAGAATATGCGACATTTGCAGTAGTAGATGGAATGTCAATTGCATTCACAGTCGAAGATAAAGATTGCAAAGGCGTATTTGGAGACTCTAAAGCACTCCAAAATGTATGTGCAACTTTTATTGTAGACGTAAATGGAAGCAAACAACCAAACCAATTTGGTTTTGACATTTTTCAATTCTATATAACCAAATATGGACTTCAACCATATGGAAGTCAAGCAGATACAACTCATCCATTTGAAACCAGTTGTAAACTTGAAAGTGATGGATATGGTTGTGCCGCTTGGGTAGTCTTTAGAGGAAATTTAGACTATAGACACTGCACAGGATTGGAATGGAACGGAAAACACAAATGTCACGGCCTAGACGACTCAAAATATAATAGTGATTTATAATTACAAATTTTTCCTGATTGTGTTATCATGTAATCAATAATAATCCTTAAATTCAAATTTTTTTGAAAAAAGAGGAAACTTTTTTTCAAAAAAAACATCTAATAAAAAAACACTTGAGCTCAAATCGGATTTAGGGATAATTTGGAGGAAAAATTAAGAGAATGAGAAAATTTATGAAAAGAAGTTTTATATTCTTAGCAGCATTTATCTTACTATTTGGTTGTATCATTCACAATAACGTGATGGCATACAGTCCTGTAGACTTGTATGATCAGGTGTGGAGACTTATTAACCTCAAGTTTGTAGACCAAACTAATAATTCTCAAGACTGGTCAAAATGGCGTCATAAATATGATGACAAAATAATGACAAATGAAGATGCCTATGTTGCTATTAATACAATGGTAGCAAGCTTGAATGACCCATATACAAAATTTTTGGATCCAAAAGAATTTGCAGAAGAAACAAGTTCTATTAAAGGTTCTCTAAAAGGTATTGGTATTCAAATAGCAGTAAAAGACGGAAAATTAACAGTTATAGCACCATTAGAAGATACACCTGCTGAAAAAGCCGGTCTAAAAGCTGATGATGAAATTCTTGAAATTGACGGCAAAAGTACTAAAGGTATTACCGTAGACCAAGCAGCAGATTTAATCAGAGGTAAAGAAGGTACCAGTGTTAAGTTGTTAGTTAAACGTAAAGATACAGAACCTAAGCTTTACACAATTACTCGTGCTGAAATTGAAGTAAAATCTATTTCACAAAAAGTTCCAAATGATGTAAAAATGCCTGATGATATATCTTATATCAGATTAAGTTCATTTATAAGCAGAAATGCCGCAGCTGAATTTAAAAGTATATTAGAACAAGGCGCAAATAAAAAAGGATTTATTATAGACCTTAGAGCAAATCCTGGCGGACTTTTAAGCAATGCAATTTATATTTCAGATATGTTTCTTGATGGTGGTACTATCGTAAGTACAGTTGACAGAGATGGCTATAAAGAAACTCAACGAGCTACAAAAGGTGTTGTAACAAGAAAACCAGTAGTAGTATTAATCAACGGTGGTTCAGCATCAGCAAGTGAAATTTTCTCAGGTGCAATGAAAGATAACGGAAGAGCAATCATCATTGGTGAACAATCTTTCGGAAAAGGACTTGTACAAGAAATTAATAAACTTCCTTATGAGTCAGGAATAAATATTACAATACAAAAATATTTAACTCCTAACGGAACAGATATTAATAAAAAAGGTATAACTCCTGATATCGAAGTTAAATTAACTGAAGAAAACGTAAAAAACAAAGACGATGTTCAGTTGAAAAAAGCAATCGAAGTAATGCAAAAAGTCACAGCAAGACAAGAATTAGCAAATTACTAAGATTAAAATATTGAATAAAAAAAGCTCCTTATAAAATAAGGAGCTTTTTTCATATATAATCAAAAATGAAAAGGATAATCATCTTTTATCTGCCACCCATCTATCTCAATCAATCTAGCGCATGCACCTGATTCCCCACCTGTAGCACATAACTCTTTTAATTCTTCTCGATCACTCCACATTTCCTGATTCATATAATTTATAAAAGGTGCAAAATATCGTCTTGTAGTTTGATAAAACGAACTGGATTTTGAAATAGTAAACGAATAATAAAATCTGTCATAACCGCCTTTATTAGGCTTTTTAGCTCCATTTATATCATAATAAAAATCAAACAGACCACCATTTTTTAAACAAGCAGTTGAACCATCATTAAATACCAGTCTTAATGCTGAACTACATTCATTAGAATTATCCAAACGAATATACTTTATATATGAAGCAAAATACTTGTTGAAAAATTCCTCTGCCTGCATAGAACCTTTTGCCGTATCGTAAGAACCATCATCATTCGTTGGCATACTCTCTTTCTGCCAATATTCGCAAGGTCCATTATCATTTTGCGATAACAAAATAGCTTGAAGTATCATGCTATTGAATTTTTTCAACCGAGATACCGTTTCTTGTTTTTTTCCATTTGCTATTATTATAGGCAGCGTCATTGCAACCACAATACCGATTATTCCTAAAGTTATTAATACTTCTGCTAATGTAAAAGCATTCCTCTTTTTCATAAATCCTCCGTTCGTATACTATTGTCTATTTTAACATTTTTACACTAAAAATCGCCGTGTCACTTGGCACGGTTTGTTTTTAGCTCTTTTCTTCAAATCGGAGGTCTAAACCGGAAATGCTTTTCTCAACTGTTAGTTGGTAGCCCCCCCCCCCCGAAATTCTCTCTATAATTGCTTTTTGCATACATCCTCCTTTTAATAGCTATATTTATATTATATCAAATTTAATAATATTCTGCAAGATAACAAAGGTAATAGAAGTAATTATAATTTATCTCCTATTACTTTTTATTCCTAACTAATAATCTGAACTAAGCTACCAAGGATAATCATCTGGAATTTTCCAACCATTATGTTGAATTAATTTTGTACTGTAATATGGAGATGTATACAATCCTTCAGAAGTACAATCCCAATACCCATCAAGGTAAGGTTCAAAACTATTATTTTTAAGTTCTTTTTTTACGCAATCAGGAACCCAAGAAGAAACAGCTATATGAAAGGGAAATACATTCTTACCTTTGACTTCTGACAAAGTTTTTGTATACCCGTTAGGATAAAAATAATAATCAAATGGATGTTTCATCCGAAGAGCAGAACCATCAGCAAGATAAATTACAAGTCCGCTAGTCCCAACAGACTCATATTTTAGATATTTTAAGTAATCTTTTAAATATGTGTTAAAAAAATATAACCGACACCCATCACTTTCTAAATTATCCCTACATTCTTCATGATTTGAAACTATTTCGGTCCAAGTTATTTTGTCACCATTAACCGTTTCTGATAAATTTATCGCTTGATTCATGGAAGAATAAATTTTTTTTAATCTGGTTTCAACAACACTTTTTCGATGCTTTGCTATAAGCATCGGCATTGTCATTGCAGCTACTATCCCGATTATTCCTAAAGTTATTAATACTTCTGCTAATGTAAAAGCATTTCTCTTTTTCATAAATCCTCCGTTTGTATACTATTTTTTATTTTAACATTTTTTACACCAAAAATCACCGTGTCACTTGGCACGGCTTAATCTTCAGCTTGCTTCTTTCAATCGGAGGTCTAAGTCGAAAATGCTTATCCTAACTGTTAGTTGGTAGCCCCCCCCCCCGAAATTCTCTCTATAATTGCTTTTTGCATACGTCCTCCTTTTTTATCCATTATACCATATTTATTTTATTTTTTCAAATGAAAAGAGGCTTATAAAAAGCCTCTTTTCATTATAGAAAATGATTATCAATTATCTTTTTTGTCCGTTGAAAGCTTGTAGCCCGCGGTATTTTGCAGCAGAACCGAGTTTTTGCTCAATTCTGATTAATTGGTTGTACTTAGCCATACGATCAGAACGTGAAGCCGAACCTGTTTTTATTTGTCCGCAATTTGTTGCAACAGCCAAGTCTGCAATGAAAGTATCTTCCGTTTCACCTGAACGGTGGGATACAATAGCTGTATAACCTGCAGCATGTGCCATTGAAATAGCATTCAAAGTCTCAGTAAGTGTACCTATTTGGTTTACTTTGATTAGAATAGAGTTAGCCACTCCACGACGAATACCATCTGCAAGTCTTCTCGTATTGGTTACAAACAAATCATCACCAACAAGCTGACAACGATCGCCAAGTCTATCAGTCAGTTTTTTCCAACCGTCCCAGTCTTGTTCTGCCATACCATCTTCTATTGATACAATCGGATATTTATTTACCCAATCTTCCAAGAAATCTACCATCTCATCAGGAGTAAGAGTTTTGCCTTCGCCTTCAAGTTTGTAAAGTCCATCTTCATAAAATTCAGAAGATGCTACATCAAGACAAATTTTTATTTGATCAGTATTATATCCTGCACGTTTGATAGCTTCAAGAATAACTTCTATACCTTCGGCATTTGATTTTAAATTAGGAGCAAAACCTCCTTCATCGCCTACAGATGTAGCTAAGCCCTTTTCATGAAGAACTTTTTTCAAAGTATGAAAAACTTCACAACCCATTTGAATAGCTTGTTGGAAATTTTTAGCACCAACAGGAGCAATCATAAATTCTTGAAAATCAATATTATTATCAGCATGAGCCCCGCCATTAATAATATTCATCATAGGCACCGGCAAAGTAAGAGCATTAATTCCGCCAAGATATCTGTATAAAGCCATATCATAAGCATTCGCAGCAGCCTTAGCACATGCCAGAGACACTCCTAAAATTGCATTAGCACCAAGCTTAGATTTATTTTCAGTACCATCCATATCAATCATAAATGTATCAATTTCACGTTGATGGCTTGCTTTTTCGCCGATTAATTCAGGAGCAATAATGTTATTAACATTATTAACAGCCTTCATAACACTTTTGCCAAGATAATAATGCTCATCCCCATCACGGAGTTCCAAAGCTTCAAAAATACCTGTAGAAGCACCTGAAGGAACTGCAGCACGACCTTTTTTACCATCAGTCAATTTAACATCAACTTCAATTGTAGGATTGCCTCGCGAATCAAGGATTTGGCGGGCATAAATATCTTCAATAAATGTAGACATATAACTCTCCTTATTTTGTACCACTAGTTAAACAGATTTTGGCACGAAAAAAAATAAACTGCAAGTAATCCATTATACTAAATTTCACGAAAATTAAGCTTTTGAAACAAACATTCTTTTCAAAATAATTCTTCTTATATTAATAAAATATCCTAAAGCTACGATCAAAGATGCTGTTACCCAAGCAATAGGACCAGCATAGAAAATACCGAAATAACTGTATTTTACAGCAAGATAAACTGCAGCAAAAGATCTTACCATCAATTCCGCAAAGGAAGAAGTCAAAGGAATTAAAGGACGTCCCATGCCTTGCAAAGCGTTTCTGAAAATGAAAATTTGCCCTAAGAAAAAGTAAAATAAAGTACTTATCCACAAATAATCATGAGCAATTTTTATTACTGCAGAATTACCTCTACCAATAAACAAACCTACAATATTAGTCCCCCAAAAGTGCATAACAATAGCCATTACAAGACTTAATGTTATATTGATAAGAGAAGCTCTAATAACCCCATGTCTAATTCTTGATATTTTTTGCGCACCATAATTTTGAGCAACAAAAGCAGCAAGTGCAATACCAAAAGAAATCATAGGTAATGTCGCAATCTGCTCAATTCGAAGTGCTGCGGTGAAAGCTGCAATTACATTTGCACCAAAAGTGTTACAAACACTTTGAATAATCAAAATTCCAATACCCAAAATAGAAAATTGCACAGCCGTCGGAAATCCGACTTTTAAATGCTCCATTGCAAAATCCCAATCTTGCTTACGATTTTCATTTTTAAATTCCCAATCTTTTTTATGTAAATGCAATATCGGAAACTTCTTTTTTATATAAAAGTAGCACATAAACCCAGATACAGCCTGTGATAAGACAACAGCTACAGCAGATCCGGGAACCCCCCAATGAAAACTTAGAATAAATAAAAGAGCTAGAAATATATTCAAAATAGATGCAAAAATAAGAAAATAAAGAGGAGTTTTGCTATCCCCCAAAGCTCTAACGATACTTGCCAAAAGATTATAAAAATTAACTGTCACAAGCCCTATTACGCAAATCTGAATATACCAATAAGCATCATGGAAAATCTCTTGAGGAACATTCATCATAAACAGAATAGGCTTCATTAGAACCGCGCAAATAATAGTAAATAAAAGCGTAAATACTGAACTTAGAATAATAGAAATTACAACAGAACGCCTTACCCCATCATAATCCTTAGCCCCGAATTTTTGTCCTGTAATTACAGAAAATCCATTATCTAAACCTACAACAGCAAACATTATCAGAAAAAATAACGGAGCCACCGCACCTACGGAAGCTAAAGCCTGCATTCCAAGAGTTCTTCCCACAATTACAATATCAGCAATATTATAAAATTGTTGGAAAATATTCCCAATAAGAAGAGGTACAGAAAATAATAATATTAACTTTAAAGGCTCCCCCTTTGTCAAATCTTTAATCATACAAATATTATATATAAAAAATTTTTATGAAAAAGTGCTTGAATTTTGAAAACTTTTATGTGAGAATAAAACTTGTCGGTTCTTAGGAATCGATTAAAAATTAAATAAAAAGACTTATGGCAAGGTAGCTCAGCTGGTGAGAGCGCACGGCTCATACCCGTGAGGTCGAGAGTTCGAATCTCTCCCTTGCTATTTTATTTTGTCTTTTTTACGTGCTATATTATAATACCCCTGTAATTTAACGGGACATTTTATCTGCACGCATAAAAAGATTATTCGGCAAAGTTGGCTTTGTGTTTAAGTTTTAGCAGTCGGAAGTAATCGTTTTATATGTTACAAAATGGTCTTTTGATGGTCATCATTGTCCGATTACTGTCCAAGAATTGACTTAAATTTTCTATTTTAAAACCAATGTTATAGTCTATTTCGCCCTCACAATCTAACTTGTACGGCTAAAACGATTATTTGACATTTTAAGTAAATAAAGTCCGGTTACTATAAAAAGTTTTAAATTTTATGCTTCTCTCCCCATTCACATAATGAATATAGTATAGGAATAAGTGATTTCCCTTTTTCCGATAACGAATATTCAACCTTAGGAGGAATTTGCGGATATTCTTTTCTTATGATTAAATCATCCGCTTCAAGTTCTTTTAATACATTACTTAATGTTTTATGTGAAATCATTTTTAAATATTTTTGTAATTGATTAAAGCGAATTACTTTATGTCTATATAGAGCATATAAAATTGTTAGTTTATATTTTCCGCTTATTAGAGATAGAGTATAATTAAATCCAGTTTCTTCAAAACTTTCAACACTATTTATGCAATCTTTTTCTTCTTTTTCCATAAATGGTTCCTTTAAAGTAAGTAGGTTACCTAAATATCCGTACTTGAATAAATTACCGCTAAAGTTTATCATGCTTCTTGTAAAAAGTAAAGGAGGATTATATGAGAGAACAAATAGAAGAATTCAACACAGTTGAGAATTTAGCAAGAAAATTTATTGAAGCTGTTAAAAATGGTAATAGTGAAATTGTAAAACCTTATTTTTATGAAAAGGCAAGCTTCTATGGTCAATTAAATGAAAAAGAATATCAATCAGGTTCAATTCAACTTTTCTACGATACTATAGATAAAATGGGGGCTTGCACAGATGATTATGTCGCAAGAGTGGATGTTATTACATTAGAAAAAACCATTGCGGTAGTGAGGGTTATTGAAGATAATTGGCACGGGTATAAATTCACAGATTTATTAATTATGAATAAGATTAACGGTGATTGGAAAATTGTTGCAAAAGTTTATGATACATTATCTTATGGAGAGTAGTGATGAAAGTTCTTTTACTAAATGGTTCACCACATAAACAGGGCTGTACTTATACTGCTTTATGTGAAGTCGCAAATGTATTAAATCAAAAAAATATTGAAACTGAAATATTTTATATTGGAACAAATGCAATTTCTCCTTGCCGAGATTGCAGAGCTTGTGCAAAATTAGGCAAATGTGTTATTAACGATAAAGTGAATGAATTCCTTGATAAAGCTGAAAATGCTGATGGATTTATTTTTGGTTCTCCTGTTCACTATGCAAGTGCCAGCGGTATAATTGTACCTTTTTTAGATAGAGCCTTTTTTGCAGATTCTTTGAGCAATAAAAAGAGGTTTTATCTTAAACCCGGTGCAGCAATAATTTCTGCAAGACGTGCAGGAACAACTGCAACTTTAGACCAATTAAATAAATATTTTTTAGTGTCAGAAATGCCTATTATATCTTCAAGATATTGGAATATGGTTCATGGTTGGACGCCTGAAGATGTTAAAAAAGATGAAGAAGGTCTGCAGACTATGAGAATATTAGGTACAAATATGGCTTGGTTTTTAGAAATGAAAGAATTTTATATTAAATCTAATCACGATTTACCAAATATTGAAAATTATATTTACACAAATTTTATAAAATAAGATATGATGCATTAAGTCTAAAAGCAAAGATATAAGTGCCTTGCGTATTCAGATATTGAAAATTCCACGGAATTAATAGCCCGTGGAATTTTTAGTTTTCACATTTTACTTTACAGTTTGTAAGATGCTACCTTTTGAATTAGATTATTTCTTCGAATAAAATGATTATTTGAAATTTAATTTTGGGTCAGAAGTGATTTTTATAAACTGGAAAAGTTCACTGTGTATATTTAAGGAGAATTAATCAAATATTTATTCTCAAATAAATAAAGTTAACATTTCTAAATTAAGTGTAAAAAATAGAAATTTTTAATATAATATTCTATTAAGGAGTATAGTAATATTAAAAAATGCAAAATTACTGTTTTGAAAAAGCACTTTGATAAAGAACTTTCACAACAATATGGTGTAGATGGTTTAACAGCTTGTCCAATGTTAAAAGAAGGACAAGAATTTTACGCAGATTGGGAATGTCCCGAAGGATTTTGTAATGAAGCGTGGAAAGCTATTTATCAATATGTATTTGCACTTTCTCACGGAATTGAAGATGTTTTTTATTACGGGGATTGGATTAAAGAAAAAGGAGTTGCTATTGTAAGTTGCAACGATGGATTAAGACCGGTAATCTTCAAAATTGAAGCTACTGATATTGACTCTAAACCTAATAATAATTAATATCTTTTGTAATTTTATCTGAACACATAAAAAGATTATTAGACATTTTAAGCAAATAAGGTCTAATTCGTCTGCTGAATAAAATTATGTTCTAATGATACAAAAGAAGGAAAAAAGGAACACCTTTCCGACTTCAGAGTTAATCTGTATGT
>CALVBU010000010.1 GCA_944325875.1 Candidatus Gastranaerophilales bacterium | reverse complement strand
ATAGCTCGTTGCCAGCACTAAATTTAAGAATAAGACGAAGAATTTATTTTCTCCGTCTTATTTTTTTGTTAGTATTTGTAATAGAAAAGTTTTAATTATAATAGTGTAGGCATACTCATCTTTCGATCTCTAGAGAATTCTTCAATTTTAGGACGTGGAAGTGAAGAAAGATTTGAACTCTCTGATTGTATTAATGTTATTTCAAAGACAAATTTAAGGAAAATTGATGATTAAAAATTTTTCTCTGATAATTTTAGACGTTAATTAATATATTAAATTACATACTGTGATTGCAGCGATTATTCCTATTAAATCGGCTAATAATCCAACTATGAGTGCATATCTTAATTTTTTAATTCCAACAGCTCCAAAATATACCGCTAGTACATAGAATGTTGTTTCGCTGCTACCTACCATTACTGCCGCTAGAGTTGTTGCATAATTATTTGGTCCAAGCGAATGTGCGATATCAGAGAAGATGCCGAGTGCGGCAGAGCCCGAAAGTGATCTTACCAGCATTATTGGAATAGTATCTGCAGGAACGTTAAAGTGACCTAATATTGGAGCCAGTACGTTCCCAGTTAGTTCTATTATTCCTGAGGCTCTAAGCATTGATATTGCAACGATTATAGCAACTAGATATGGGATTATGTTTATTGATACTTTAAACCCTTCTTTTGCCCCGTCTGTAAAAACTTCATATATTGGAACTTTTTTTATCATTCCCATTGTCAAAATAATTAAGATTATTGTCGGAAGTGACCATAGTGATATTATATTCATAATGGAGTTAAACATTTGCTTTTCCTCCATTTTTTTGCTGTTTCCATAGTTTTTGGAATATTTTTGCTAGTATGATTGCACTTACAAAAGCTATTGCCGTTACTAGTAATGTAGGTGCGATTATAGATGTTGGATTAGGGTATCCTATTCCTATTAATATTGCAATCACTGTTGCTGGGACAAGTTGGAATCCTGCGGTGCTCATAGCTAAAAACAAACACATAGAGTTTGAGGCTGAAGCCTTATCTTTATTGTGATGTTGAAGTTCTTCCATTGCCTTTATACCGATAGGGGTTGCGGCATTTGCAAGTCCGAATGCATTTGCAGTAAAGCTCATTGCAATATCTCCAATTGCTGGAGAATTTTCTGGAATCTCATTGAATAAACGTTTAGTGATTGGTTTTATAAGCTTTGCTATAAATTCAATTAATCCGCATTGTTTTGCAATTTTCATTATCCCAAGCCAAAATGCCATTATTCCAATTAGAGAAAAAGCTACTTTCACAGATAATTCAGCTCCCTGTAAAATAGCATTGACAACGTCTTCAAGTTTTCCGTTTATTGCACCTGCGACTATTGATATTACTATTAAAAAGTAGAATATATAATTCATATAATAATTAAAGCATTAATAATAATATGCGTCAATTTATTAATAAAACAAAAAACACCTGATATTCTCAGGTGTTTTTTGTTTTATGCTTATTTAGAATTAAACTAATTCTTTAACTTCAGCTGCAAAGTTTTTAGGATCTAATTTAATACCAGGACCCATTGTTGTTGCAAGGTAAACTGATTTTACAAATGTACCTTTTGCTGAAGCAGGTTTTGCTCTTAAAATAGCATCAGCTAAAGTTGCATAGTTTTTAACTAAGTCTGCATTTTCAAAGTTAACTTTACCGATTGGGCAGTGAATCATACCTTGTTTATCAGCTCTGAATTCAACTTTACCAGCTTTAGCATCTTTTACTGCTTTAGCTACGTCCATTGTAACTGTACCTGTTTTAGGGTTTGGCATTAAACCTTTAGGACCTAATACTCTACCTAATTTACCAAGCATACCCATACAATCAGGTGTTGCAATAAGTGTATCGAATTCAAACCATCCGCCAGAAATCTTATCAATAATTTCTTCAGCTCCTGCAAAATCAGCTCCTGCTTCTTTTGCTTCAGTTGCTTTAGGTCCTTTTGCGATAACACAAACTCTAACAGTTTTACCTAAACCAGCAGGTAATACAACTGTTGATCTGATTTGTTGGTCAGCTTGACGAACATCAATACCTAATCTCATGTGGCATTCAACTGTTTCATTGAATTTTGATGTTTCTTTTGATATTTCTTGTAATTTTTTCAATGCATCAACTGCTGTAGACGGTTGTGTAAAGTCTGCAAGCATTTCCTGCACTTTTTTTTGTTTTTTAGTTAATTTTGACATTTTTAAATTTTCCTTTCATGGTGTTAACGGAGTCTTTAACTCCTTCCATATATGATTATTCTTTCACTGTAACGCCCATTGCTCTGCAAGAACCTGCAATCATTTTTACTGCAGCTTCCATTGTTGTAGCATTTAGGTCGTTCATTTTAATTTTTGCGATTTCTTCAAGTTGTTCTCTTGTGATTTCAGCAACTTTATCTTTATTAGGAACAGCTGATCCTTTAGACAAGTTTAATGCTTTTTTAATCAATACAGGAGCTGGTGGTGATTTGATTACGAATGAAAAACTTCTGTCTTCATAAACATCAATAATAACCGGAATGATGTATCCTGCTTGTGATTCTGTCTTAGCATTAAATTGCTTACAGAAATCCATGATGTTAACACCGTGTTGACCCAAAGCTGGACCTACTGGTGGTGATGGATTTGCTTTTCCTGCTTCAATTTGAAGCTTGATTTTTCCTACTACTTTCTTAGCCATTTTTTTCTCCTTTTGTGGTAATAGCGGTTTCTGCCGACTTTAGCAAAAATCCTTCCACGTTTATTTGTACTGTATTTTATTTCGCTCACTAGGAGCTTTTGTTGTATTCCAAATATTAAAGTTTGGTAATTTGTTTATACTCTAGTTCAACCGGAGTTTCACGTCCAAAGATTGAAACATTTGCACGAAGTTTTGATTTATCCGGATAAACTTCAATAATATCTGCAATAAAGTCTGCGAATGGTCCAGATATAATTCTGACTTTTTCACCTGCTTTGACATCAAGTTCAATTTTTTGAGTTGTTGAAGTCGAGCGGTTAATGATTTTTTTAATTTCACTGTCTTTTGCAGGAATAGGACGTTTTGCGGAACCTACAAATTTTGTAACACCTGCTGTATGTCTTACTACATACCAGCTGTCTTCGTCCATAATCATTTCAACAAGAACATAGCCTGGAAATATTTTTTCTTCACGTTCTTGTTTTTTGCCGCCTTTCATTTGGGTAACTGTTTTTTGCGGAACTTCAATACGGAAGATTTTTTCACCCATATTCATATATTCAATACGTTTTTCAAGGTTTACTTTTACTTTATTTTCATGACCTGAATATGTGTGAACTATATACCAACGTTTTTGATTCTTTTTAGCTTTTTGTGCTTCTTCTTTGGCTTGAACTTCTTCAGCTTCACGCTGTTTATCTTCGTTCAATTCTTCTTCCATTGATTTTTCTTTTTTAGTCATAAGCCACCTTATCTTTTTCTGCAAATCACTTGCTTTCGCTTTTATTTGATTAGCCCAAATATACTTTTAAAGATTATATCCATTAAATAGACTGCAAGGGTAAATACAAATACTATAACTATTACAAATACTGTTTCTGTAACTACTTGACGTTTTTCTGGCCAATTAATCTTACCCCATTCGGTTCTTACTCCTCTGAAGTATGACTGTATTGAATTTACCATTGATTCTAATTTCGGATCCATTTTAATTTCCTTTTATTTAAATAAATCGCGCCCTGAAGGACTCGAACCCTCGACATCCGGTTTTGGAGACCGACGTTCTACCAACTGAACTAAGGACGCTTATGCCGTGAACTTCACGGCTTGTTCCTTTTCGGATTTCATTATATAAATCCGACTACTTGGTTTCTTTATGAGCAGTGTGTTTTTTGCATTTTGGACAATATTTGCTCAATTCAAGTCTTTCTTTGATGTTCTTTTTGTTTTTTGTTGTTGTGTAGTTTCTTTCTTTGCATTCTTCACATGCTAGAACTACCATTCTGTCGTTTTTTCCTTTGATACCCATTTTTGTATTTCCTTTTTATTATTATTTTTAGTTTTTTCTGAGCTTTTTAAAATAGAATGTGAAATCATCACATTCTATTTTTTCGGCTTATGTTTACATAATAAAACAAACAAAATAAAAAGCAAACTATTTGTTAAAAAACTATAAGAAATTTGACTTAAAAAAAGAACCGATATTTTTATCGGCTCTTTTTTTATAAGTTTAATATTTTATTTCATTATATAGTTGCTTGTTTGATTGCTAGAAGAAGAATAATTTGATTCGTAACTGCTTCCGTAAGATTCAGAACGAAGTTTTTCCATATAGACTTGACCATTTTTAACAACTTGTTGAAGTTGAGTTAAGTCACGTTCCAAGTTTGTAAGAACTTGTTCTGCATAAATTTCAGCACCTTCTTTTGTTTTCATTGCATCTTCAGTTGCTTGCATTCTTATATTTTCAGCATCTTCTAATGCTTTTTTCTTAAGTTCTTCACATTCTTCTTGAACTTGGTTTCTGATTCTGATACCTTCACGTTCGACAGCTTTTATAAAGTCAGCTTCTGATAATTTTCTATCTGCTTCCATTTGTGCATCTGCAATTATCTTTTCAGCTTTTTGTTGAGCTTCTAATTGTAATTCATCTCTACGTCTTAGAAATGCTCTTGCTTCTTGCACTTCTACTGGTAGTGATGCATATATTCTATCAATTAATGTTTCAATTTCTTTTGGTTTTACAACTACATATCTTCCTGGAATTATCGGAAAACTTTCGTCAATCGATAATTCTAACATTTTTAATAAATCAAATACTCCATTTTGTTGCATGGCTTCACATATACCTTTCTAATAATATTATTCTACATAAGCGCAAAATAATTGTCAAATGATAAGCTTATATTTTAAGATACATTACGGTTTCTCAAATATTCATAAACTGGTTCTGGTACAAATTTAGAGATATCACCATTATTCAGGTAGATTTCTTTAATAGTGCTAGAGGATATAAAATTATACTTCGGTTTTGTTGTAAGGAAGACAGTTTTTATTTCACTCGATAGTGAACTGTTTGCTTGAGAAAGCTGTAATTCATATTCAAAGTCAGATACAGCTCTTAGACCTCTTATAAGTACTTTTGCACCTTGTTTTTTTGCGTATTCGATAGTTAATCCTTCGAAGCTGTCGACTTCAACATTTTCTAAGTCTCTGACACTTTCTTTGATTAATTTTACTCGTTCTTCAATAGGTAAAAACCCTTTTTTTTCAGAATTTCTAGCTACTGCAATGATTACTTTATCAAAAATTTCAGCACCAGTTTTTAAAATATCTAAATGGCCTTTTGTAATGGGGTCAAAGCTACCCGGATATATCGCAATTTTCATAAATAAATCCTTTCGGTCTATAATTTATTATGAAAATTATTTCATTTCAACCCTATTGTAAATCTGTCTGGTAGTACGTGTTAAAATAAAAGCAGTATATGAAAATTTTCACATACTGCTTTTTATATATGATCATTGTTGATTATTTTAAACTTTTTTCAAGGGCATTAACTACATCAACATCCCATTTTTTACCAGCTTCTTCCTTCATTATTGAAATAGCTTTTTCTTGAGGCATTGCTTTTCTGTAAGGTCTATCAGATGTCATTGCACTATAGGCGTCTGCTGCTGCTATAATTCTTGAACCTAAAGGTATTGATTGACCTTTTAATCCTTCTGGTTCGCCTGAGCCGTCTACTCGTTCTTTTTGATAGTTAATGTATGGAACAACTTCTGAAAGGAAGTTTATGTTCATAAGTAAATTTACACCGATATTTGAGTGGTTTTGGATTTTTTTCAAGTCTTCTGGTGATAGTTTACCGTTGGTTGCAAATATTTTTTCAGAAAGTGTTATTTTTCCGATATTTTGCAGCAATCCTGCGTAGTAGATTAAATCGGTTGTTTTCTCATTTAATCCTAATTCACGGCAGATTTGACGTGCAAGATTTGCAGTGTTTTTAGAATGTGATACTTTATATTGTCCTTTTGCATCAACTGCATTGGCCAAGTTCTCTACAAATTCTTGTTGATAATCGCATAAATCCCCGATTAGTGCAGTCAATTCAGCTCTTTCATGTTGAAGATCACTAACGCTTGAATTTTCATCTTCAATTAATTTGTTAGTTCTATCTATTTCACCTTGTAAGGTCATTGATGTTGCAAAAAGATTTGCAATACTTTCTACAAGATTAAGATATTCTTTTTGAATGTTGTCAGGGCTTTCAAGCACAATTACACCTACATTTCTAGAGTTGCAGTGCATTGAAATAGCGGTTATATGATTTTCTGTAATAGTGTCTTGTTCTCTATATGATACACTTACAATAGAGTTTTCATCAAGATTGAACCCTTTGCATTTAAGACTTTTTAAAGTAGTGCCTACAAGAACTAAATCTTTATCGCTTTCTATACCTTTTGTAAATTCATAAGATAGGTATATATTACATTTTTCAATTTCAAGCATACGGCAAATAGAATGTGCAATAGATGTATAAATTGCATAATCTTCTTTTGTATCAAAATTAAGGACACAAAGAGTGTTTTTTAGTGAATAAATTGATATCAGTTCACTTAATTGGTTTTTTAAACCTTCTTTTTTATCTTTAACGTTAGTACCTATTTTTCTGGCTAGGTCTTCTGAAATTAAGTGTTCTGATATGAAATCTCCAAGATTAAGTGCAAAAATCTCTTCTATCGGATCATTTTCCATAAGATATTCTGACTGTCCGAATAATGAAACTCCGCTGTTCACGTCTTTATTTTTCATTAATTTTTCCTTCTACTTGCATGCTTTTTTTATTATTTACGGCATGATATTAGAAAAACTTTAATGTTTTTTACAAAATTTCATACTTTAGTATGGGAAATTTCAAACTTTTGTTGTTTATTCATAATATATGTTATTGGTCCTATTCACTTTTTCTTTTTGTTGCGAAGCAAAAAGAAAAAGTGAACCGAAAAAGAAAAACTCGCTGACTTTCCAGCAATGCCATTATGGCATTGCAAGACCAAATTGCTGTTCGTGAAAAGCTAAAGCTTTTCACTACTTTGCTCGCTATCGTGCTTCGCACACGCTCGCTAAATATTTGCCGAACGTGCACAATTCATTGTGCGATAGTGAGGCTTGAACGGTTAAATGCGTTAGCATTTAACGACATCCATTTGATTTTTGTATCGCTTTGCGATGCTGTGAACTTAGCGTTTTTCTCTTTCTTTGGTTCATTTCTTTCTCTTTTACTCGCAATAAAAGAGAAAGAAATGAACATCCCTATAACATATATTATGTTGAAAATATTTCTTGATATTTTATACTTTTTTGTAGAGGAAGGATTATGGAAAGAGGATTGTTTATAACATTTGAGGGGGCGGATGGCTGTGGAAAGACTACGCAGTTGATGCTTCTCGCTAAAACATTGAAAGCAAAAGGATATGATGTAGTTGTTACAAGAGAGCCAGGTGCAAAAGGCTTGGGTGAAAAAATAAGAGAAATTCTCCTGAATTATGATGGAGAAGTTTCATCGCAAGCTGAGGCATTTTTATTTCTTGCAGATCGAGCTCAACACATTGATATAATCGTAAATCCTGCTGTAGAAAAGGGTAAGATTGTCCTATGTGATCGTCATACTGATAGTACGGTTGCTTATCAAGGATATGGCAGAGGTCTTGACATTAATCAAATTAATACATTAAATTCGCTAGCAACAGGTGGCAAAAAACCTGATTTAACTTTTGTATTTGATATTGATGTTGAAACTTCAATGAAAAGAGTTGGCGCGAATAAAGATAGAATGGAAAGTGCCGGCATGGAATTTTTTAACCGTGTGCGAAATGGTTATCTAGAGATTGCAAAGCAAGAACCTAATCGTGTCAAAGTCTTAGATGCAACGCAGTCAATAGAAGATATACATATACAGTTAATTAAACTTATTAATCAGTTAAGGTAAACAATCCCAGTAACTTTTTGATGGATTGTCTGGACAAGTATCTGATAATGCAAATGTACTGCAAGTTATACCATTTACATTTGAAAGACTGTTTTTCGAACATTTGTTACTTGTTTCTGGTGTGTTATTATATCCAGGAAGTCGATTTCCTTCTTCATCATATGCAGCTTCACTTTCTTTTGTTGCAGGAGAAAGAACTCCTGTTTTTGATATAGTAAAGACAAATAAATCGTGTCCGTATGCGTTAGGTCCTTTATAAATTCCATTTGTGTCGAGGACTACCCAGTTTGTTCCGCAATTTTGAGAAATAGAAAGTGCGCTGCCGTCAGGAGTAATGATGCTTCCTTCATTTCTGAATATTTGATTACATTCGGGTCTTTGTCCTTTTTTTAGAGTATAGGTTTTAACATTTTTAATATATGTTTCGTTATCAGTGACTTTTATATTTTTAATGTATTTATATTCTGCATAAATAGCTTTGGCAAGTTCTGGATATGCGTTAGTTAGATTTTCGCTGTCCCATAGAGGTGGTTCGTTAATACGAGCTTTGTTAAAGGCATTATAAAAATTCGCATAAGATTTTTTAAATGCAGTTTCAAGACTTTTTTTATGATTTTTTTGAAAAATTGAAGGAAGCGTCATTGTTGCGACAATACCAATAATGCTAAGAGTTATCAATACTTCAGCAAGTGTGAAAGCATATCTTTTGAGCATAAAATAATCCTCCGTTTGGACAAATAGGTCACTGACTTTGGTTTTAATTTAAGGCAAAATAGGTCACATGTCAAGGCTAAAAATTTTAGGTCAAAATATAGCAAAATACAGACAAAAAAATAAGCTTTCTCAAGAAAAACTTGCAGAGCTTGTTGATTTGTCACGAGAATATATAACTCGTGTTGAGCGAGGTCAAAAAAATATAAGCTTAAAAAAATTATTTGCTATTGCAGATGCCTTGGATGTAAAATTTCGGGACTTAGCAGACTTTGATTAAGTTTGGATTATGTATAACATCAATGACGTTTTGTTGTCTAAATGTACTTATCGTCTTGATGTTTGATGGGTTTTTATAATTTTCCTTAGCAAGAATTGCGCCTAAAATGGCTTCCAACTGAGACATTGGCATCATATTTTGAGGGAGTTCAATACCCCATTCATTAGTTAAGGCTTGTTGCAAGAATTTGCAGTCAGCTGGTGAGCGTTCTAGATAGCAAGAGTTCAAATGCATACTTTGTCTTGTTAAATAGATTTCAAATCTATTTACGGTTATTCCTTGATCCATCAATGAACGAAAATATTCACTACCTCTTGTAGTGTATCTTTGTGTCCAATTGTCCTGATTTGGCATAAGCTTGTTTGTGGAAACCATTTGGTATGGTTTTGATAGTATTCTCCATTTGCCGTTGAGCATAGTTTTATCCCATGCCATTGATACGCATATTTCAGAGTCTTTGGTTGATGAATAATTATCAAAAAAATGGATAATATCATTCATTTTGTATAATTTATCAACCATAATCAGATTATTATCATCATCAAAAATAGCAAGCCCTGAATCCATGCTTGAACCTGATGCTAATGATAAACCTATGTAATATTTCATTTATTACTCCATAAGTTGTGTAGTAATTAGAGGCCCGTCTTCTGTCGCAATAACTGTATGTTCAAAGTGAGCAGAAGGTTTTCCGTCTTTTGTACTTACTGTCCACTCATCATCAGCTACAACAACGTCATCACAGCCTAAATTCAACATTGGTTCTATTGCTATTGCATAACCTTGTTTAATTATTGTTGAATCCCCTACTCGGTAGTTAAATAAAAATGGTTCTTCATGCATAGCATGACCCACTCCGTGACCGCCGTATTGTCTTACGATTCCAAAATTATAGCTGTTAGCAACATCTTCTACTGCGCCTGATATATCATCTAAAGTATTTCCTATACGCATTTTATCGATACCTGCATATAGTGATTCTTCTGTAGCTTTCATTAGTCTTTGCTTGTCTTCATCAATTTTTCCGACAGCATAAGACCACGCGCTATCACCAACAAGCCCTCTATATGTTGCCCCTACGTCTATGGCAATAATATCGCCTTCTTTGACTTTAACATTTTCATTTGGAATTCCATGAACGACTTGTTCGTTAATAGATGTACAAATACATCCAGGAAAACCGTTATAACCTAAAAATGTAGGGATTGCTCTGTTTTCTTTAATTACTTGATGTGCAATTTCATCAAGTTCTTTTGTAGATATTCCAGGTTCCAGAACCTCTTTCATTTTCTGATGCACCAATGCTACTATGTGTCCAGCGTGGCGCATCAGTTTAATTTCTTCTCTTGATTTTCTATTAATCATTTATTACCTTCAATAATCTTTCCCAAACTTCATCAATAGTTCCATTTGCATCAATAGTTTTTAGGTTTCCTTTGTTTTTATAATATTCAATCAAAGGTGCTGTTTCATGAAAATATGTATCAAATCTTGCTTGAGCAACTTCTTTTGTATCATCTTTTCTTTGAGTTAATTCAGCTCCATCATGATCGCAATGTCCTGCAACTTTTGGTGGTTTGAATTCAAGGTTGTAGATTTCTCCGCAAACAGGGCAAGAACGTCTATTGACAATTCTTTCAACAAGCAGGTTTGTATCAATATCAAAGTATATTGCTCTAAAATCTGCTTTTTCTCCGTTATTAATTTCATTATTGATAAGTTCAAGCATATCAGCTTGTTCTACACTTCTAGGATATCCGTCAAGAATGTATCCGTTTTTGCAGTCATCTTGAGCTAATCTGTTTTTAATAATTTTTGCAACTAAATCTACAGGAACTAAATTCCCTTTATCAATATAAGATTTAGCAATTTTGCCATCAGGTGTTTCATTTTTAATTTCAGCTCTTAAAAGTGAACCTGTATCCACGTGCGGGAAGTTTAAGTGTTTTGCTAATTTCTCTGTTTGAGTCCCTTTTCCGCAAGCTGGGGGGCCTAAAAAAATAAGTTCTTTTTTTGTCATTTTTAAATCTCTCTTTCCAGTATTATATGTAATAATATTACATCAATAATATTTTGAATTCAAGGAATGTAAAAAGCTCCCATTCGGGAGCTTTTTTATTATGTATCAATATTTGTTGCATAGACTGCATTTGATTCAATGAAGTCTCGTCGAGGTTCGACTTTATCTCCCATAAGTATATCAAATAATTGGTCGCAAAGCATTGCATCTTCAATTCCAACTTTTAATAATGTTCTTGTAGATGGATCCATTGTTGTTTCCCAAAGTTGTTGAGGCATCATTTCGCCTAAACCTTTGAATCGTTGGATTGTCATACCTTTTTGACCTCTGTCATCAATTATTTTTTGAAGTTTTTCAAAAGATCTGATTTCGTATTGTTCAGTATCTGTTTCTAATATCAAACCGTCTGATTCTTCAATTAAATAATCTCTGATTAATGGGTATGATGTTTTTAATCTCTTATACTCTGAACTCTTTATAATATTTTGGTTAATGATTACATGTTCTTCTTCGTTTGTGAATAACATTATTGAATATTTAGAGTTTTCAGGTGTATATTTGATAGAAGCTTTATAGTTTGCTGCTTCATGAATGTTGTAATTTTTAGCGTGGTCTTGTAAATAATGATTCAAGTAATCAATAATTTCGTTCATTTTTGCTTGATCATCAAAATCTTCAGGTGTAATTCCTGAACGAACAAGACCTCTTAAAACTACAGCAGGGAATAAATTCAAAATAGGGTTGTTATATGAATTGTAGAATGTAGACATATTTTTTACCAATTCTAATAATTCATCGCCTGTTTTAACTTTTGATTTTGACTTATCTGATAAGCTTAAAGATTTAATCCCTCTTTCTTTAAGCATTTTATCTAATGCGTGCTCATCATATAGATATTCAATTTGTTTACCTATTGTAACCTTGAATAAAGGAGGTTGTGCAATATAAACATATCCGTTTTCAATTAATGGTTTTGCATAACGGAAGAAGAATGTCAAAAGAAGTGTTCTAATGTGAGCTCCGTCAACATCCGCATCGGTCATAATGATAATCTTATGATAACGAAGCTTTTCTAAATCAACTTCTTCTTCGTTTTTAGAAATATTTATTCCAAAAGCTTGAACCATTGATTGAATTTCATTGTTTGCATAAATTTTATCAAGTCTTGCTTTTTCTACGTTTAGGATTTTACCTCTTAATGGTAGAATAGCTTGGAACATTCTGTTTCTGCCTTGTTTTGCAGATCCACCAGCGGAATCTCCCTCAACTAAGTAGATTTCGCATTTTTCAGGTTCTCTGTTTGAACAGTCAGCAAGTTTACCAGGAAGTGTAGAGTTTTCAAGTACTGATTTTCTTCTTGTTAATTCTCTTGCTCTTCTTGCAGCTTCTCTTGCTCGTTGAGCTTGAAGTGTTTTTTCTAAAATTGTTTTCGCAATTTTAGGGTTAAATTCTAACCACTCTTGAAGTTTTTCTTTTACTGCATCTTGTACAGCTCCCATTGCTTCTTGAGAACCTAGTTTTTCTTTTGTCTGACCTTCAAATTCAGGGTTAGGAATTTTTACTGAAACGATAGCTGTCAAACCTTCCCTTACGTCTTCACCTGATAAGTTTTGATCAGAATCTTTTAAAATATTATTTTTTCTGGCGTAATCGTTAAATACACGTGTAATAGAGTTTCTAAAACCGGTTAAGTGTGTACCGCCAGAATGAGTATTGATGTTGTTTGCAAATGATAGAACGCTTTCATTGTATGCATCTGTATATTGCATAGCAACTTCAACTTGCATATTATCTACTACTTTATCGATATATATTGGTTTGTCGTGAAGTACAGTTTTATTTTTGTTTAAAAATTCTACATAACTTCCGATACCTCCTACGAAGTGGAAAATTTCTTCTGTTCCTGTCGCATCGACGTGGAAAATAATTTTTAAACCTTTGTTTAAAAATGCCATTTCTCGAAGTCTGTTTGCGATTACATCGCAATCAATTTCAGTTGTTTCTGTAAAGATTTCAGGGTCAGGCCAGAATGTTGTTTTTGTACCTGTTTTGTCTGTTGCTGCACCTTTTTCTACTGGAGCAAGAGGTTCACCTCTCATATATTCTTGTTTCCATACATAGCCTTGTCTTGAAACTTCTACGATGTATTTTTCTGAAAGTGCGTTTACAACTGAAGCACCTACGCCGTGTAATCCGCCTGAAACTTTATAGCCGCCATCACCGAATTTTCCGCCGGCATGAAGTACTGTATGTACAATCTCTAATGCAGATTTACCGGTTTCAGGTTTTATATCTACCGGAATTCCACGGCCGTTGTCTTCTACTGTTACACTGTTATCTTTATGCACTGTAACGTGGATATCTGTACAAAAACCTGCTAAAGATTCGTCAATTGAGTTATCAACAATCTCATAAATGCAATGGTGCAGACCTCTTTGTGAAGTTGAACCGATATACATACCTGGACGCATTCTTACAGCTTCAAGCCCTTCCAAGACACGAATGTTGCTCGCATCGTAACTTGCTGAGGTTTTTGTTTCTATAGCTTCGTTATTATCAGGAATATCAACTACTTCAACCTTTTCAACCTGAGTAGTTACATTTTGAGTTTCTTCAGCCATCTTATATATTTCTCCCCTTATTAAAAAATCTTTTACTATACCAGAATTATAGCATAAATAAATAATTTTGGCTATTTTGTATTGTTATTTATCGTTACATTTTCAGCTTTTGTTATTTTGACTGTATCATTTTCAACTTTAACTTCTAAGTAATCTGTTTCAGGATCTACGTCAATAAGTTCTAGTAGAGTTTTAGGCATAAATAAAGCCCAACCGCTGCCAGAGCGTGAAAGCTTTTTCTTCATAATGTGTTTATTTCTCCCTTATTTTATACATATAAACACTTTACAAAATAAGAGAAATTAGTTATACTAATATATAATAAGTATAATATAATTATATTGTAAATATAAAATAATAGCATTGTTTGATGAGGTTTTTTTATGAAAAAAGGATTTACGTTAGCGGAAGTGCTAATTACACTGGGTATAATTGGAATTGTTGCAGCTATGACCTTACCTACATTGATTAATAAATATCAAGCAAAGGTTTTAGAGACTTCTTTTAAAAAGTCATATGCAAATTTACAAAATGCTTATATTTTAACAAAATCATCGTTGGGTGTTACTAATCTTCGAGCTACTTATGCTCTTTATGACAAAGATGCTGCCAAATATCCATTGGCTGAAGAATTTTTTGCAGAGTTTAAAAAGAATATGAAAGTGATAAGCTCAGTTAAATTTTACCCGTTTAAAAATTATAGCGGAAAGAAAACAATGACTTCAAATGTAGGAATGGATATGCCTCAAGCTTTAAATATTCTACCCGATGGGAGCTCAGTCGGTTTTTGGATAAATGCTTCTGTAATACATCTTTTCGTGGATACGAATGGTCCTCATAAAAAACCTAATAGATATGGTTTTGATATTTTTTCATTTGTAGTTGATGATGCATCTGACAAAATCAAACCAAGAAAGCCAACTCGTAAGTATACGGAAGAAGAATTAGAAAATGAACGATGGCCTGAATTGGCAGGCTATCCTTGTGATAAAACATCCGCTCAAGGTGCTAATGGTGTCGGTTGCAGTTGGTATGCTATTAATAATATAAATCCTGATGATGAAACTAAAACTTATTGGGATAATTTACCTAAATAGTTTAGTCTTCTATGCCAATAAATTTTCTAAAAATCTCCTTTATAATTTTTTTGTATTTAATAAAGGAGATTTTTTATGTCAAAACCTATTACAAAGGCTATTTTTAAAATTGCAGAAAAAAGTGGTTCGTCAAGAGTTGTTTTGTTTACTAATTATTTGAAAATTGATGGAGAAATTTATACTAAAAATTCGAAATGCGAGGAATGTCATGAAGATGTTTTGCCACTTCAAAACGCTATTGTTTGCAGGTTGAAAGATTATTGTGAATGTGAAGGTGATGAGTGTGATTGTCATGATTATGTTTGCTTTAGATATGATTGGTTAAATGTAAATATTGATGAGGTTGTTGCATTTAGCATTTTGCAATAAAAAAAACACCCTTTATTAAAAGGGTGTTTTTTATAATTTTTCTTTTTAGAAAACTATTTAAGTCTTACGTTAACAGAAGCACCTTTTTTAGAGATTTCAACTTTGTCTTCTCTTGCTAACCAACCAAGACCTAAGTCTGCAAAGTTTCCTTTAAGGTCTAATTCTTTTTTAATTTTAGAGAATGTAGTTTCCCCGTTGCTGTTCAAATAGTTGTAAATTTGACCTGCTGACATTCCGATTTGTTCTTGTAATTCTTGCATTTCTACCTCCTACTTTTCCTTGCAATGAATAATTTTATTTGAATTATCTTCTATGTTCAAATATTAGTCTAAATTTCAAAAAAATGCAATAGTGTAACAGTAGTAAATAATTTGTATTTTTTACACTTATTTTTGTGATAAAATACATTAAAAAGAGGATTGTTTTTTGTGATTATAGACGGAAGTGTTTCATCGGATAAAACCGAAATTTTGATTGACAAATATGCTTCATTACTTAATTCCGGTGTTGAAGCTTCAAAAGTTTTGGTGCTTGTTCAAAATTCAAATCTTAAAAATAAATTTATTGATGAAGCTTTAAAAAAACTTAAAATAGATTGCTTTGAAAAATTAAAAGTTTATTCATTTTTTGGACTTGTTTATAATTCCATAATTGATAATTGGGCTTTTATTGAAAATGGTAATCCTTTTAAAGATAATCCAAAAATCTTGCCGAATCTTGCAGGTTTGGAAGTTTCTCAATTTATATTGAAAGATATTTTAAAAACTATCCCTTTTAAGGGATATAATTCAAAAAAATCATTACTTCATCAATTATTTAGAAGGTATGCTTTAATTGTTCAAAATAATTTATCTGATGAAGAAGTTGATTGGAGAGCCAGAGTTTTGGATGAGAGTTTTTCCGATGATGCGAAGTCTGCTTTGAAAAAACTTTTGGCAAAAACTTTATATCTTAGAGATTTTGATTATTTAAGACAAGGGCTTGTTTTTAATTATATTTACAAAAATACGGAATATTTTAAAGATATTGAATATTTGATACTTGATGATGGAGATGAGATCACTCCGATTTGTTATGATTTTATAAAATTTTTAGCTCCTCAATTGAAGGATGTTTTTATCGCGTATGATTCTAAAGGTGCTAGTCGTATCGGATATTTGAGTGCAGATAGAACTGCTGTTTGGAAGTTTGAAGAACTCTTTAATCAGCCGGTCACAGTTTTGGAGTCACATTCAAAATTAAAATATGACGCCGAAAATATTTTTAAAAATGTTGTTAATGATGAAAAAAATCAGCTAAAATATTTTACGGTTCAGTCGCCGTCAAAACGTTCATCAATGATTGAACTTGTAACCAAAAAAATTAATGGACTTTTAAAAGAAAAAGTTTTGCCTTCAGAAATTTCAATCATTACTCCAGTGATAGATGAAATGCTAAAGTTTTCTCTTTCAGAAGGTTTAAACCATCAAGCAAAGCCTTTATATTTATCGGGTAGCGAAAAATTAATTCAAAATAAATTTGTACTTTCTGCAATTACAATTTTGAAATTAAATACAAACTTACGAGAAAATTTATCTGAATTTGATATGCGTGCTGTCCTTACAGGCATGTTGGGAATTCCTGTAAAATATTGCAGAACTGTTCTTGAAGAATTTGATAAAACTCATACCTTGATTCCTTTTGAATTTGAGGATGAGGATTATAATAATAAGTATAAAAATTTAGTAGAATTAGTAAAAGATTTTGAAACTTCTGATAAAAAATTATCAGAACAAATATATGAAATTTATACAAAACTTTTTGAATTTTATTCAATTAATCCTGTCGAAATTAATAAGTTTAATTTTTTCATAAAACAACTTCAGGATTTTGAGAATGTTTTGGGCGATGAATTTATTTATAGAAAAGAAGATATAATTACGCAGATTGAAAATTCTATTATCTCTGAAAATCCATATTCAATTTTAGAAATTTCTGAGAATGATTTAGTAGTAGGTACGCCTCAAAAAATTATTGATAATCAAATAAAAACAAAATATCAATTTTGGCTTGATATCTCAAGTGATGAATGGATAAAAAGTGATACAGGTCCGATGTATAATGCTTGGGTTTTTCAACGAGGCTGGAGCAAGGATGAATATACAATTGATGACAATATTGAACTTGGAAAAGAAAAGACTGCAAGAATTTTGAGGAAACTGACACTTGCTGCAAGTGAAAATATTTTTACATATTCAAGTCTTTTTGACGGTAATGGTGTGGAAAATTTTGGCGGAATTGAAGAATATATAGTTATAGATGAATCTTCGATTGTACAAGCTGATATTCCGAAAGCCAGACCAATTATTCCTCGTGATGATCAAAAACCTGTTTTGGATTACGAAAAAGGTCAAATGGCAATTTCGGCTGTCCCTGGGGCTGGCAAAACTACAATTCTTCTTGCTCTTATTTTAAAACTTCTTGATAAAGGTATAAATCCTGATAATATTTTTGTAATGACTTATATGGAGTCTGCTGCAAGAAATTTCAGAGAAAGAATTAAGTCTATTAGAGAAAATTCGACTCAGCTTCCAAATATCAGTACAATTCATGGTTTAGCCTTGAGAATTTTAAAAGAGAACGGAAATTTTGAAAGGTTAGGTTTGTCTTCTGATTTTGATATTTGTGATGATACGCAAAGAAGCAGAATTGTTAAAGAGGTTGCGTCTGATCTAAAATTGAAAAAAACTGAAACTGATGAATTTGATAGAGCAATTTCTGTGTTCAAAATTGGGGAAGGAAGTTTTAATGATGAAATTTCCGATGCAAAATTAAAAAAGTTCAGACAGTTTTTTGAAGGGTATCAAAAAATTCTAAAAGAAGCGAATTTAATTGATTATGATGATATGCTTATTTCATCAGTTAAACTCCTTGAAGAAAATGAAGATATCAGAGATTATTATCAAAATATTTGTATGTATATAATTGAAGATGAAGCTCAAGATTCATCTTCAGTTCAACAAAGATTAATTAACCTGTTGAGTGCAAAACATAAAAACTTAATTCGTTGTGGTGATATAAATCAAGCTATTACGACGACATTCACAAATGCTGATGTTAAAGGGTTTAGAAAATTTATTTCCGAAAGTCAGGATGTTAGCATGAATTGCTCTCAACGTTGTTGTGAGGGGGTATGGAAACTCGCAAACAGTTTGCTTCTTTCAGCTGAACAACATCAAGAAACTAAGGATGCTTTTTTCCACATACTTATGAATCCCGTTGTAGGAAGAAATCCTGTAAGTGATGATCCTTTGGAAGCTAGAATTTTTGAAAAGACTCTTGAAGAAAAGAATTTTGTTTTAAAAGAAATAAAAAATGCGTTTAAGAAAAATCCTAAAGCTACTGTCGGAATTTTGTTGAGAAATAATTTCCAAGTTGCTCAATGGACTTCATTTATAAATGATAGTGGTTTAAAAAGTATTACCCGCAGTGAATGCCTTGAACAAAAATCTATTTTTAGAGTTATTTTCGCTGTGATGAATATGATTTTACATCCGTTTGATAATGGTGTTATTGCCGATAGTTATGAAACTTTAGCTGAACTCGGTTTTTATAAGCAAAGACTTGGGGCTGAAATTAGAAAGTATGAAAATCCATTTGTTTCTTTAGATTGCGATTTATTAGAAAATGCTTCTCTTATTCAGTTTTATTGGGATTTAAATTATTGGCTTTTCTTCCCTTATCTTACTGCCGATGAGCTTGCTATCAAAATCGGGATGTATTATTTCTCAGGTGAGATAGAAAAGTCAAATATTTATCTTATTTCTACATTGATAAAAAGAATTTCGGTCAATACTAAAAACCTTGCAATCATTGCGCAAAGACTTTCTGAACTTGCAAAAAGAAATAGTTTAAGCGGTTTTAAGTTTTTCTCAGAAGAAGACGAGAGTGATAGAGGATTTTTAGAAGGCAAAGTACAGATTATGACCTTGCATAAATCTAAAGGTGATGAATTTGATTATGTATTTTTACCAGAAATGACAGAGAAAAATTTGACATTGGACTTTTCTCAAATAAAACTTAAATCTTCTGATTTTATTGAAAATGTGAAAAAGTTAAATCCTAATTATTTACCTAAAAGTGAATATGATATGAAGCAAGAGTTAATTGCTGAAAATTTGCGATTATTATATGTTGCTATTACAAGAGCAAAGCAAAAACTCTATTTTACAGTTTCAAGAAAAGCAAAATCTTTTGAAAAAATTGTATCGCAAGAGCCTTCTATAATCTTTGAAAATTTGCTTGGAGAGGTTTTATATGAATAGTTTTTCACCAAATATGTTAAAAACTTTTGAAAATTGTCAAAAAAAATATTATTTTAAATATGTTCAAAATATTTCTGTGCCTCAGCCTGTTTCCTTTTTTGAAAAAGGTAAAAATATTCACGCTCTTGCTAACTATTATCTAAAAGGCGCAGATATTTCTAAGTTATTACCAGCTCTTTCTCCTGAAGAAAAGCAAATTTGGCAAAAACTATTGGAGAATGAATTTTTCCAAAAAACTTATGTAAATTCTGAATATAATTTGAGCGCAAAAATCAATGATTTTTGGGTAGGTGGCAGGTTAGATGCATTAATGAAAGATGGGGATGATTATTTTATTCTAGATTATAAAACAGGTGCAATTCCAAAAAATCCGGAATACGATTACCAAACTATGGTGTATTTAATTTGTGCGGATAGAGTTTTAAAAAATTATAATTCTTTAAAATTTATTTATATTGATTTAAAAAATAATAAGAATTATGTAATTGATTTTTATTCTGAGAAGAAAGTTCAATATGTTGAATATCTAACTAAAATTTGTAATAAAATAAGCCAAACTTTAGAGTTTGACTTATCTTCAGAAAAATGTAAATTTTGTGAATATGCAAAATTCTGCTATTAAGAATTATTTTCCATTACATTCACTACCGCAATTTTCAAGTCGTTTAATAAGGTTTTGATCTCCATCTTCTATTCTTATATTTTTATTGTGTAGATCTTGTGTTTTATTATTTTGATTATTTTGTATATTTGTATTTGAGTTTTGGTTTTGTAATTTTTTATTAGTTTTACCGTTATAGTTTTCACTAGATTCGTGTTTTGTCGGTTTACCGCAAATTTCTGTACAACTTGGATGTAAGTATGTTGGTAATGGATTTATATATTTTACATTTCCATTACAGTATATTGAATGAATTTTTTTCTGTCGGTATTGATAAAAGAATATAATGTGACATTGTTCACCGTTTATATTTTGGGTGTCTCTATATAGTTTAGTGCAATATCCGTTGCGATTAGCTATCAATAATCTCTGGTATTCATAAATGCATTGTTTATATTTTAATGCGTCATAATTTTTTCCTGTTGCCGTTTTCGATTTGCTATAGCAGGCTTCTTCTGGTTTAACGATTTTTAATTCCGGATAAGAACCAAGCATCTTGAATTTGCATTCTTTTGTTAATAAATCAGAATAGGTGTATTGGCATCTTGTACCCATTGTACAACCATGACACATTGGACTGCTATCGAGACTTTTCATATAAACTTTGTCACAGTTCGATACTGTTACAACTCCTATACTTTGGTTTTGGATAAGTATTATTCCTAATAAACTAGTTAAGGTATAAATTAAAACTTTTTTCAAATCCAATTCTCCTATTAATTAAATAAAAACCCCTGAGTTTACACACAGGGGTTTTTATTTTTATATTGAAATAATTACTTGATTTCAACAGTAGCGCCAGCTGCTTCAAGTTGTTTTTTGATAGCTTCAGCGTCTTCTTTTTTGATGTTTTCTTTAACTGCTTTAGGAGCACCATCAACTAAATCTTTAGCTTCTTTCAAGCCAAGACCTGTGATAGCACGAACTTCTTTTAATACAGCGATTTTGTTAGCACCAGCTGATGCAAGGATTACGCTTACTTCAGAAGCTTCTTCTGCTGCTGCTTCACCAGCTGCTGCTGGAGCTGCTGCTGCAACTGCTACTGGAGCTGCTGCTGATACGCCGAATTTTTCTTCCATAGCTTTTACTAATTCAGCTGCTTCTAATAAAGTTAATTTTTCAATTGATTCTAAAATTGATTCTACATTACTCATTGATTTTCTCCTTTTATAATTTTTAGTTTTGTACGATTAAATTAAACTGTTTCTGCTTCAATTAAGCTGCAGATTTTTCTTTTTGATCTCTAACAGCTGCAATAGCACGTGTAAGTGATGCCATAACTGCGTTGACAGATCCAACGATTCCAGAAGCTGGAGAATTGATTGAACCAAGCATTTTTGCATAAAGTTCTTCTTTTGATGGAAGATTTGCTAATGCTTTTGCTTCTGCTGCTGATAGTAAGTTTCCTTCTAAAACAGCACCTAGAATTTCACCTTTTTTGGAATCTTTAATAAATTTAGATACAACTTTTGCAGGACTTACTTGATCGTCAAATCCAAATGCTACAGCAATAGGACCTTTGCATAAGTCTGCAATTGCTTCATAGTTTGTGCCTTTTGCAGCGATTTTTGCCAAAGTGTTTTTAGTTACCATGTAGTCGCCGCCTTCTTTTTGAAGATTGCGTCTTAATGTTGTAATTTCTTCTACTGAATAACCTTTATACTCTGTTACAACTGCTACTTGAGCTTTTTCAAACTTTTCTTTCATTGCATCTATTTTTGCTGATTTAAATGCTTTTGTTGCCATTTTTGCTCCTTTTATTGTAACTTATTTATCGACCTTTGTTTTGCCCGAATACTAAAAGATTTTGCAATCCTTATATTCGGAACCGCAAAATCACACATAGGCATATAATTTCTATATTATATTCGACTTGTGTAACCTCGATTAGCTGTTTGTTAACATTTAACGAATTGTTTCATCTCAACCCGACTAATTGTCTGCGGCGTACTCTACTAATCTACCAAAAGCCATGTAAAAAATCAAGTCAAAAGTTAATTTTTCTTAACTAATGCCCATATATTTTCATCATCTGTTATGTCGTATGTACCTTTTAGATATGCTTCGAATTGTGGGTTCTTCATTAGTTCATACCTATTGCAGAAATTTCCGTAGCAAATCATTTCGTTTGGTAAATTTAATTTTAAAAGTGTTTTTAAATCTGTATATACGTCTTTCAAAAGAACTTTGTCTGTATATACGTCTACAGCAATCTTGGTTGAAAGATTAATTTTTTTCATTTTATAATCTTTTTTTAATAGCTCTAGACTTTCATCTATTTTCAAAAGAATTACATCTATTAGTTCAAACTTCTTTGCTGTAATAATTAGGGTATTGCCGTCCTTAGAAAATCCACATCCTGGGACTGTTTTCATTAAATTGTAAAATGCAACTAGAGCGGCATCTTCTTGTTTTTTGTCAATTTTTTTTGTATCATTTTCTGTTTGATACATATCTTTTAATAGGCTTTTTAAAAATATATTTACAAGAATAACAATATTCTTGTATTCCAGCAATGTTTTTTGTTTTTCGAGATTTAATTGAATATTAAAAGCCTCTTCTTCTTTTTGTTTTGTTTTTATTATCAATTTTTTAAGATTTTTTTCAGTAGCCTGAGCAAATATTTTTAATTGAGCAACAATATATATGACAAGACCAGTTAGTGCTATAAAGATAAATAAAGAACCATCTAGACCTGCTTGGCCTTTTTTAAGTTGCTCTCCAAAGTTCGCTTGCATAGAAGCTTTAATTCCATTTATAAATGGAGTCATAAAATCTAGTGCATGAATCTCTGTTAGTTCAAAAAACCAATATAGGGAAGTTAAAAGAATTAATATAATAGAAATTATCTGAACAACAGTTAATATATGACCTGAAAATATTACAACTTTTTTAAATCTTTCCAAATTTTTCTGCACTTATCTTCCTCGCCTTTATAGTTCAATATTATCAATTAGACGTACATTTTCTACATGTAATGCTATAAATACTATAGTATTATCGTCTGCAACTTTTTTTTCTTCTAAGTTGTTCTTATCTCTGAATTCCAGATATTCTAAGGTATGATTTGCATTTAAAAATGAATATGCTGTTTCAGTTAATGCCTCAACGTCTTTTATTCCTTTATTATAACATGTTTTTATATTAAATAAAATCCTATTAAGGACAAGTGCTTCTTTTTTTCCATTTTCAGATAAGTATTTGTTACGAGAACTTAGTGCTAAACCGCTTTCTTCGCGGACTATAGGACATGGAATAATCTCCACAGGAATATTCAAATCATGTACCATTTTCTTAATAATTATTAACTGTTGTCTATCCTTTTCTCCAAAGAATGCAAAATCAGGTTGTACAATATTGAAAAGTTTATTTACAACGGTGCAAACCCCATCGAAGTGACCAACACGTGATTTTCCGCATAATTTATTTACATAGAAAAATGGAGGAATCACGTAGGTTAAAAAATCATTTGACATTATATGTCCTTCTCCGTACATTTCTTTAGGAGATGGTGCAAAAACAATTGAAACTCCGGCATCCTCGCATAATTTAGTATCAGCATCTAATGTTCTAGGATATTTCTCCAAGTCTTCTCCTGGACAGAATTGTATTGGGTTTACAAAAACTGAAACTATTGTTCTATCACATTTTTCAACACTTTTTTTTATCAAGCTTAGGTGTCCATTATGCAAGGCTCCCATTGTAGGAACAAGTCCTATTGTTAAGCCTTCTTTTTTCCAACTTTTTATTAATTTTCTTAATTCTTCTATTTGATGAATAATCATAATTATACTCCCTCTATTTAAAATAGTATCATAAAAAAATAGTTTTCAAATGATTGAACAAAAGACACAAATATGTTATTATTATAATATAGCAAAAATGAAGGAGGATGTATGCAAAAACCGCAAATAGCTATAATTTCGGGGGGGGGGGCTACCAACTAACAGTTGAGAAAAGCATTTCCGACTTAGACCTCCGATTGAACGAAAAGAGCTGAAAAGCAAACTGTGCCAAGTGGCACGGTGAATTTTGTTATTAAAAATGTTAAAATAGAAAATAGTATACAAACGGAGGATTTATGAAAAAGAAAAATGCTTTCACCTTAGCAGAGGTGCTAATAACCTTAGGAATAATAGGTATAGTAGCAGCAATGACTATGCCGATCCTAATCCAGAAGAATAATAACCGAGTAGTAGAGACAAGATTAATGAAATTTTATTCGGCAATAAACCAAGCTGTAAAAATGGCAGAAGTTGATTATGGAGATAAAAAATATTGGTTTGAAGATTTATCAGGTGCAGAGATTGATGATGAGGGAAATCCTGTTCAAGGAAGTTCTGAGCAAGAAAAATGGTTTAATAAATATTTAGCTCCGTATTTAAAGATTATAAAAACTGAAACACTTTCTGATGGAGCATTAATGGTTTATTTCCCTGATGGAAGTGCAATGCAAGCTCGATCGCATACAACTAGAGATTGGTGGTTTTATCCAGGAGATGCTAAGAAATGTCTGAATCAATATAACAATGGTATTAATTCGATAGGTAGATGTGTATTTCTATTTAATTTTCAACCAACAGATACGAACCAAATTGCATGGAAGTATCATATTAATAAAGGATTTGAGCCTTGGAAGTATTACTGGGATGGCACTGAAACCCAATTAAAACAAGGCTGTGCCGAGGGTGGAGTGACAGGTTCTATGACTCCAGGTGGTTACTGCACAGCTTTAATTCAATACAATGGATGGAAAATTCCTGCTGATTATCCGTGGAAAGTTTCTTACTAAGAAGTAAGGTATTTACCTAATCTAGTTTAAATATTTCCTCCTCATTAGGAAATCTCCCGTTTTTAACATCTTCATTAAACTGTTTTGCACAGTCTATTATTAGAGTTTTCATATCGCCATATTTTCTTGCAAATTTAGGTTTGAAATCGCTATACTTTCCAAAAACATCATCTGATACTAAAACTTGAGCATCACAATATTTTCCAGCGCCACAAGATATTGTAGGTATTTTAAGATTTTCTGTAATGTATTTCGCACTCTCTTCAGGAACCATTTCTAAGACTAATGAAAATGCTCCTGCGTTTTCAAGTTGCTTTGCTTGTTTTAGGATTTCTTCTGTTGCTTCTTGCGTCTTTCCTTGGATTTTGTAGCCACCTAAAGTATTTAGAAATTGTGGTGTAAATCCTAAGTGTGCCATAACAGGTATACCTGATGTTGTTAACCTTTTTGCAACCTCTATAATGTAATCGCTATAACCTTCTATTTTAACAGCATTGGCACCAAGTCTAATCATTTCGCCACAGTTTAAAACAGCTGATGATATATCAGTATGATAACTTAGAAATGGCATATCGGTTACGACAAGTGCTCTTTTTGCTCCTTTTGCAACAGCTTTTGTAAAGATTTTCATTTCATCAACCCCGATACTATGGGTTGTTTCGTATCCTAAGGCTACCATTGCAAGGCTATCACCTATTAAAACAATATCAATTCCGGCTTCATCTATATATTTTGCTGTTGAATAGTCGTATGCTGTTAATACTGAAAATTTTTCATTATTATTTTTATAGTTTTGAATTGTGTTTACAGTGATTTTTTTTAACATATCTAGCCTTTAGCTGTTAAATTTTTATGAGAGAATATTGTTCGTTTTTCATTTTTATGTTCTTTTTTATACCAATAATATAGGGCTCTTGCAACTCTGTTTGAGCTATGGCGAACAAGTCCTTCTTTGTTATCTTCTATAAGTTTTTTAGGGAATATTTTTACCCCTAATTTTTTAATGTTTTCAATATCAACTTTAACAGGGTATGAACCTGCTAGTTTGTATTTGCTTGCCAGATTTAGCGGAATAAAATCGTTTACAAGTACAGCATCTAAAATATCTCTGCTGTTAGCATGTTTCATTAATGCACTTACGTGATCAGATACTGTGTAATTATCAGTTTCTCCTGGCTGAGTCATTATGTTACATACGTATATTTTTTTTGCACTTGATTGAGCTACTTCTTTTGCAATTTCTTCAATTAAAAGGTTTGGAATAACACTGGTGTATAAGCTTCCAGGGCCCATGATAATCAAATCGGCATCTCTAATTGCTGTGATTACATCTTCAAGAGGTTTGCAGTGTGAAGGATCTGTAAATAATCTCTTGATTTTGCCGTGAGCTTCAGGAATATTTGATTCACCATGTATAATTCTTCCATCTTCCATTTCGGCTACGAGTTTCATATCATCAAGAGTTGATGGTAAAACTCTTCCTCTTATTGAAAGTACGTTTGAAGATTCTTTTACTGCGCGAACCATATCTCCAGTAATAGCGCATAATGCTGTTAAGAATAAATTTCCAAAACTGTGACCTTCTAGTCCTTCGCCAGATTTGAATCTGTATTGGAATAATTTTGTGATTAAATCTTCATCATCAGCTAAAGCTGCAATACAGTTTCTGATATCTCCAGGAGGTAAGATTCCCATATCTTCTCTTAGTCTTCCTGAGCTTCCTCCGTCATCACCTACTGTAACTACAGCAGTAATGTTATTTGTAATGTGCTTAATCCCTTTTAATAGCATTGATAAGCCTGTTCCGCCACCAATTGCTACAATTTTAGGTCCTCTGTTAAGTTTTCTTCTTCTGTATAAAGCTTCTAATATTGTTTCTTTTTCTCTTCCGTTGTTTAGGTCAAGGATTGATAAGTTTGTTTTTTGCCAGCCTTTAAAAAATATTGCAGCGCCAAACATTATGATTGTAAACGCTACCCATTCTGTAGAGATTTTTGTAGCGACTTTTCTTATGAATTCCATTGTGTAAAATACAGGTTTTATATCACAAAGAATTAAAAACCCGAGAGCCATCATAACAGCTCCTACAAATATTAAAGCAAACCAACGTTTAACTTGTAATCCAGGAATTAACCATCCTGCATCTTTTGGCATTTTTACACTATTTCTAAAATTTTTCATCTCCATCACCTTATTCAACCCATCCTGAAAGACAAGCATTTTTGTAATTTACCGGAACAGGGGTAATTAATTCTTTTGATTGTTTTATCAATTCTTTTGCATTCGCAATTTTGTTTGAAAAATGAATTGTGTCAGCTATAACTGTAGTTTTACCACCTGTAGCATTATCTATTTGAGATGTAGCTAGAAGATTCTTTAATCTGTTTATAGAAAAGAATATGTTTTCATAATCCTTTTTACTGAAATCTATACTACCATCTGTATTATAAGTTTTTTCCAAATGAATTTCGTGGGCTATAGGAATATTAATTTCTTCACCCACATTTGCTGTGACGTCTCCGTATGCTCCATAATATACAAGCCATTGAGAACATTTTTTTATTGCTTTTGCTATTGATTTTGCAAAAGTAAAATCTTCTGCAGCTTGTCTATACATAGCTCCGTGCGGACGAACATGCTCAATTTCTAGCTTGTATGTTTTGGCAAATGACATTAATGCTCCTACCTGATAAATAACAAGAGCTTCAATTTCATCTTCTGATAATTCCATTGGCCTATAACCAAAACCTTGGATATCATCAAATCCTATATGTGCTCCAACTACAACATTTTTTTCTTTTGCTTTTAGTAGGGCATTCTTTATTGTCATTGGATCTCCTGCGTGAAATCCGCAAGATATATTAACCGAACTTGCGTAATCTAGTAATGAAAATTCGGCATTATTTTTATATATTCCAAAGCTTTGAGCTAAATCTATATTAAAATCAATATTTTTGATTTGTCTTCTCTCAAGAGTTTGTGTCATATCGTGTTATTCCTGCTAAAATTTGTCCTTAATACCATAATTATACTCACTAAATAAATAATTGCCACTATCTTTACATAATTTTAACCAGAAACTAAAAAGCCCTCTGTGTTTGACAGAGAGCTTTTTAGAGTTTTAAATTGATTTAAACTATTTAGCTTGTAATTTGTTTACAGCGATAGTTAATCTTGATTTCTTTCTAGCTGCTGTATTTTTGTGAAGAATACCTTTAGAAACAGCTTTGTCGCATAATTGGTATGCTTTAGAAAGTGCTGCATTTAATGCTTCTTTATCTTCGCCTTTTGCAAGTTCAAGAACTTTTTTCAAAGCAGTTTTGATAGAAGATTTGAATGCTACATTTCTAAGTCTGTTTTTTTCAGCTATAAGAACTCTTTTTTTAGCAGATTTAATATTTGCCATTTTGTTTTTCCTTTTCTAAGTCTTGTGGTGCTTAATGACTGCACCGTACTCGAGGATGTGAGTACTTTTATACTATTTTAAAAACTTTTTTTTTTCAAGTATTATGTTAAGCTTTTTAAAAATTCATTTCCCAGCCTTCTTCTATGACTTTTGCTGTACAACCGTAAGATCCATTTGATGTTGTGCTTTTAGGATTACATAAATTTGGATTGGTTTTCCAATATAGGTTCGGATTAAATACGCCATCTTGAGTTAGTGCATACTTATATCCATAATATGGATGGACTTCGCCTTGTTCGTTTATTCTGAACAAGTGTATGTCTCTACCGATTACGTTTGGCTTTTTGGGTCCATTCACATCTACGGTAAGTGAGCTCCATTTTCCACTCCATGGCATTATTTTTATTATGAATCCGTCTGCAGTTTTAAATGCAAATTCATTAGCTGTAAATATTTTTCCGCTGCTGGTTCCGTTGATAAAAAATGCCTCGTATTCACATGTTGAAGTTCCATAGCAAAATTTCAAAATGTGATAATTTTGTTGGAATAATTTTTTTGCATTTTCTACCCAGGCTGAATTTATACTTCCTCCAAACCCCATACAACTCATATCCTCGCAACTCGTTTGCTGTTTCATAGATAACATTACTTGAGATATTTGTGTATAAAATTTTTGTAAGCCTGTAATGTAGGTCTTTTTTTGATATTTATTTACAAGAGTCGGAAGTGTCATCGCTGCAATTATACCAATAATTCCTAAGGTGACTAATACTTCAGCAAGAGTAAATGCATTTAATAATTTGTAATCAGATACAGATAAAACTTTTTGATTTCTTGGTGGAATTAACCTTAATAAAGTAATTGATTTTTTAATAAATTGTACTATACGGGAAGGTTTGTACTTAGTGTTGCCCCCCCCCCCCAGCGTGTTTTAAAGCTATTACTACGTTTTTCATATGTTTAATTTCTCCTTTCTGAATGGATTTTATCATGTTGAGTTTTAATTTGCAATTTGTGTATATTATGTATATAAAATATATTTTAACTTTTGTAACAGTATTCAAGAGAATTAGTTCTTAAGGATTATATTTTTTACCCATTTGTGCTATATATAAATATAAAAGAATTGGATTATAGTTATATAATAATTCAAGGTAAGAGAGATATGGAGGCGCAAATGTCAGTAGGACAATTCGTATTTATGTTACACAGCCACCTTCCTTATTATAGAAAAGCGGGCATGTGGCCGTTCGGGGAAGAGAATCTTTATGAATGTATGGCAGAAACTTACATTCCTTTATTGAACGCTATTTCCGAGCTATATGAAGAGGGTATCAAAGCCAAGTTAACTGTTGGTATTACACCAATTCTAGCTGAACAACTTAATGATGAGCATTTAAAACATGGTTTTGTTGAATATTTAGATTCTAGAATTAAGCAAGTTTCAAAGGATTTAGACAGATATCCAGATCCTAAAGTTGCTCATTCTCAACACTTAAAATATTTGGCTAAATATTATTTTGATTGGTTCAATCATATTAAAGATTCTTTTGTAAATAAATACGGAATGGATTTAATTGGTGAATTTAAAAAGTACCAAGATTTGGGTTGTATAGAGATTACAACTTCTGGAGCAACTCACGGTTTTTCACCACTTCTTGCAACTGACAGCAATTTGAATGCGCAATTCAAAGTTGGTTCGGATACAACAAAAAGACTATTCGGTAAGAAAGCAAAAGGTTGCTGGCTTCCTGAATGTGCTTATAGACAAGGTTATGAATATGTAGGTAAAGATGGTCAAAAACATTGGAGACCTGCGATTGAAGTAACTCTTCAAAATAACGATATTGAATACTTCTTTACAGAATCACATGTAATAGAGGGTGGTAATTCAATCGGTAATAGACGTGTAATTGGTGTTTACGGAAATATTGAATATATTCCTTTGCCTGAACGTCCAGCTACAGGTTATGATACATACTCTGCTTATTGGTTACCAGATGCACAAGTTGCAGTAATGGGTAGAAACGATAGAGCAGGATATCAAGTATGGTCAGCTGCTGATGGATATCCTGGTGATGGATGTTTCCGTGAATTCCACAAAAAAGATGATAAATCTGGTATGCATTATTGGAGAATAACATCTCCTAATACTGATTTAGGTGATAAAATGTTATATGATCCAGTATTGGCTTTAAATAAAATTAGCGAAAACTCTGATCACTATACAACTTTAATTTATCATTTGTTGAATGATTACAAAAAAGCTCACAATGGTAAAGAAGGTCTTGTAATGGTATCATTTGATACTGAGTTGTTCGGACACTGGTGGTTTGAAGGTGTTGAATTTATTAAACAAGTAATTAGAAAATTCAATCAATATCTTCCAGAAGTAGAAAGAATGACTGCAGGTGAATACTTGCATGCTCATCCGCCAACAGAAGCTATTCAAATTCCTGAAAGTTCTTGGGGACAAGGTGGTCACTTCTATGTATGGAATAACCACTTAACAGAATGGATGTGGCCTATTATCCATGCTTGTGAAAAACGTATTAATTCGATTGTAGACAAGTATCCTGAAATTCCTGAAGATAAATTACTTCTAAGAGCTCTAAAACAAATGGCTAGAGAAAATTTACTTCTTCAAAGTTCAGATTGGCCGTTCCTAATTACTACATGGCAAGCTAAAGACTATGCTACTGATAGATTTAGAGAACACGTTGACAGATTTGAAAAAATCTGTGACATGATTGAAGGTGGTAATATTGATGAATCTGTATTGAGTGAAATTGAAAGTATTGATAACTGTTTCCCTCAAATAGATTACAGAGTATATCAATCAATTGAAGAAGGTGTGATACCTCAACAATCAAAAAAATTAGCACCTCTATACCAATAGAATTTAAATTAAATTAATATGTAACTAAAAAGACCGATAAATTAATTATCGGTCTTTTTTAAATCGTTAAATCAAGTTCCGAAATAAGAGGTTTTATTTTATTAACTTCCTCATCTGAGAGTTTGACGATTGGTTTTTCAATAAATTCAAGTTTCGAGTTTTGATTTATGTGAAATATTTTTTTATATAAATCTATAACTTTGTTTCCAAAATCAGCAATTCCAAGCCAAGTATCAAGAAAAATATTGTCATTTTGTATTAATACATGATCGATGACTTTATCATTTTCTGCTAAATAAGGTTTTATAGCTTTGCAGTCTTTAATTCCGTTAATTCTCATGCCTAAATATGATAAGTAAGAATACTCCTGACAATTAAGTGCTCGAATTCTATCAGTATCGTTTATTAATCTTTTATAAAATTCTACTGGATTATCTTGAAGGTGAGCTCTCTTTTCGCGGGCTTCCATTAAGAACATTTGCTTAAATTTAAGCTTCGTTAATAGTTCTTTATCTTGGCATAATTCATTATAATTAAGGCGAGCCATTTTGTTTGGGGAAACATAAGGAAAGCGTTCATTTACTCGTTCTGAGATTTTAGTTGCAATTTTTAAATTATTTAATGGTGTTGATAAATTCATTTATTGAATACCAGTTTAGGGAATGTTTGTTTTAATTTATTTAAAGTTTCTTTATTTGGCTCATAGGTATTTTCAGGCTTAAATAATAGTTTGTCTTCAGGTTTAAGTCCAAATTCTTTGTATAATTTGCGGGATTGGCGAATATTTCCATAAAACCCATTCATATAAAGATCAAAAATAATGGTATCTTTTTTAGGGGTAAATAGAGTTCCGTTTTTTTTAGTTGCTCTATTATTAAGTGAGTTAGGGACTTTAAACGCAATAATAGTTTGATCGAGTTCTCTTACTTTGCCATCAGGAGATTTGGCATGTAGAGTAAATATGTCACAATTTTTTAACCCATTCATTTTGCAGATGGTTTTTCCTGTTTCTGCTAGTTCAGCGCAATTGCCGACTTTAAATGTTTTAAGCATTCCTATTAAGCGTCTAAAGACTTCATAGTTTCCGCCTTCTTCAAATGCTGTCCGTTGAAGTTCTCTAATAACTCTTAAAATCATATTTGATTCTTTAATTTCTTTAGCTAGTTCAGCTTGTTTTTCTTTTGGCAAGCTGCTATAAGATGCAGGTTTTTTTACGTCTGCGAATTCTGCAAAAAATACGCGTCTAGCTAGTTTAATATTACATTTAAGTTGTGATTTCCCAGTAAAGGTACTTTGCGATTGAATTTTATTTATCATATTTGTATAAAATCTCGTAAAAAATTTTTTTGCTAGACTATTGCAAAAAAAAATTTAGCATATTATAATAATACTTGTCGAAAGACCAAAGACATGGGAGCGTAGCTCAGTTTGGTTAGAGCGCATGCCTGTCACGCATGAGGTCGCGAGTTCGAGCCTCGTCGTTCCCGCCATTTTTAAAATTAGCACCTTCGGGTGCTTTTTTAGTTAAAAAATTAAAAAATAATTAAAAAATCTTTTTATTTGAAAGTTATAGTAAATAATATAAATGGTCATCATACCTCTTGTTAAGCTTTATCCATAGATGATATATGTGTTTGCAAGGAGTAGCTGAAAGTTTTTTGGTTTAAGCACAGTGAAGTAGCAGCTTTGCTGTGCTTTTGTGTAACTTATTATAAGGAGAACTAATGGAAAAAGAATACCATATTTTATCTCTGTCAGGTGGCAAAGATTCAACAGCTCTTGCCTTTTTTATGAAAGAGAATATGCCTGAAATTTTTGAAAAATTAGAATTAGTATTTTATGACACTGGTTGTGATTTGCCAGAAACTTATGACTATTTGAATAAGATTGAAATATTTTTGAATAAAAAAATTATAAGAGTAAAACCAGAAAAAAGTTTTGATCATCTTTTTTATACAAGTTTTTTAATTCCTGCTCCACATAGAAGGTATTGTACTTTTGAATTAAAAGTTAAGCCGTCATGGAAATATATTTACCAGAAAATTGAAAAAGAGGGAAATGGTATTTTTAATTTTTACATTGGTATTAGAGCTGATGAATTTTGGAGAAAAGGAATTTCTCCAAAAACAGAAACAGGAAAAAAACTTATAAAACCGCAATATCCATTTATAGAAAACCAAATCAACAAGAGTGATGTCGAAAAAATTCTTCTTAATAATGGAATTTTTTATCCTGAATATTACAAATGGAGAGCTAGGAACGGTTGTTATTTTTGTTTTTATCAAAAACCTATAGATTGGATAAATTTGTACGAAAAGCATCCTGAATTATACCAAAAAGCTATGTATTATGAAGAAACTGGGCGAAAATCAAATGGTGAAATTTTCAGATGGTGTTCATTTGGAACTCTTAGAGAAATGATTATAAATGAAAACATAGAAAAAATTAAAGAAAAAGCAAAAAATACCAAGAAGACTAAAGAAACTACTTATAATCTACTCAATAGTATTTAATTTGCATTTGGGATCTTCATTATCCACTAGTCCATTATGGTTATTGTCAATTCCATCTTTACATGAGTACTTTGAATCTATACTTTCGGCTTCAGGAATACCATAAAGCCATTTATCTGGTATTGATTTCCAAAGTTTATCGAAAAATTTTGTTGTTTTATTAGCAATCATTGGATTTTGAAGTTTTAAAAAATTCTCGTCATTAAAATTAATAGCAGAATTTGTCCAGTTCAAAGATCCTGTAAGAGTTATAAGGTTATCAATAACAGCTAGTTTGCAATGCATTTTACCTGCCCAGTTCTCAACTTTTACTGGAATTTTATTATCTCTCAATAAAGTTACATATTTATTAAAATTTTTTGCAAATGATGCGTCAACTATTACTTTTACATCGACACCTCTATTTTTAGCATTTATTAATTCTTCTAAAATATGTTTATTTGTAAAATAAAACATAGCTACATATATTGATTTTTTAGCATTTCTAAAATTTGGAATAATTTCTTCATCTAAAATATCTGTATTAGGTGCAAAATATATATCTAAGATTGTTCCATCTTCAATTTTTAAATCTCTTATAAAATATTTTTGCTTATCTATATGAAATTTTTCATCGTCATACATTTGTGAAATTTCTTGTCTATATAAATCTGCAACCAATTTATCTTTGATTAAATACGAAACATTTGCATTAAATCCCCCAGAACAAGTTGAACTGATATTAGTTGAGCCTGTCCAAACATGATTATTTGAAAATACAAAAACTTTATTATGCATTAAATAACCTAATTTCTTTTGTTTGTCATAATATTCTTGCATTTCATCCCGTGTAGCAAAATCAGTCTTTATGCATTTACATTTTGCTTTTAATTTATGAGTATCTGGATAATCGTTTTGTCCTTTAGTATTTACATCGACAATTCCTCTGACTTTAATATTTGGATTATTACATAAACTCACTATTTGATTGAAAATTTCAGGTTGCATATAAATCCCATACATCATAAAATCAAGTGAAATATTTTCATTTCTTAATTCTTTATAAAGTACTTTTGCTGATTGAGTTCTGATTTTTGAAGATGGTCTTTTATAAAACGGATAATTAAACATTAAATCAATACTACTACTTTGAGCAAAGGCAAAAGCTGGTGCTTTTCCAAAAAATACTAGTATTATTATTAATACAAAAAACTTATTCATTACGGTAATTATAGAACAAAAATATCATTTAAAAGTAATTTCTGTCTCAAAAAACTTTTATTATCCAATTTTATTCGGGACAATAATTAAAAAATAATTAAAAAATCTTTTTATTCTAGAATTATAGTAAATAATATAAATGGTTATAATACCCCTTGCTAAGCTTTATCCATAGATGATATATGTGTTTGCAAGGAGTAACTGAAAGTTTTTTGTTTAAGCACAGTGAAGTTGCAACTTTGCTGTGCTTTTTTGTGCAAATTTTAGAAAGGATGTGTTATGGAACATTTGAACAAACTATTGTCTTGTATTGAAAAAGATCCAACTATTTTTAAAAATCCTGATTTAAACTATATTGTTGGTCTTACTAATACTCAAGTCAAAGACTTAAAAAAGTATGCCATTACAAATGAATTTATTAAAGAAGAGAAAAAAGAGTTTTTCTTAATGAAAAAGGGTAAACTGTATCTTCAAGAAAATCCAATTATATCTTGGTGTAGTAAAGAATTTCCGAAACGTCCAGAGATTAATTTGGAATATTTGAAGCTTGATAAAATGCCTCCGGTGTTGACTAAAGCTATTAGATGTCTTGCAAGACATCTTCTTGAAGGGGAAGAATTAAAAGCAAATTCAATCGAATCTTATCTTAAAAGAGACTTGTTATCTGATGCTTCAAGTTGTATTGAGTTAAAAAAAGAGATTGAAGATTATATCCTTCAAGGTAAAAAAGTTAAATTGACAGATTTCTTTGAAAAGTTTATGTCTTATGGCCTGACAAAATCAATTGTCGGCATATTGTTACTTGATGTTTTGGCTAAGAATAAAGAGGTTCTTGCTATTTATGAAAAATTACAATTCCAATTAAAGTTAAATCAATTAATGTTTGATAGAATGTTATTTTGTCCTCAAAATTTTGAAATTCAAAAAACTGTAATGGATGATATGCCTGTTTTAGTGGATGTTTCAAAAGTTTTATCAAATAATAGTACAAAGAATATTTTAGATATAACAAAGTCCTTAATTTATTTTATAAGAGAATTAGATAAATATACTCTCCATACAGAAAGATTGACTAAAAAGACTCTGCGTTTTAGAAATGTCGTTATGAATGCTAAAGACCCTATTAGTTTATTTTATAGAGATATTCCAAAAGTTCTTACAGGAAATTTGCTTCCTGAATGTGGTGATGATTTGGTTGATAATTATAAAAATGCACTTGAAGAATTGAAAAATGCTACTACAAACATGATTAGCGAAATTTCAGTATTCTTTTTTAATAGTTTTAACGAGAAAACTAGAGCTAATCTTGCAAAAAGGTTTATAAAAGTTCAGGAATTTATTGGGGATAAAGAGCTTAGGATACTATTGAATAATGTAGTAGAAAAGGATGCTGATAATATCTTATGGATAAATCGTATTGCTACATTTATAAATAAATCTCGCGTGCCAAAAGATTGGTCAGATCAAGATGTAGCTGATTTTAAAATTAAGGTAAAAGAGTTAGCCCTAAACTTTTTTGCAATAGAAGCTATTGTAGGTGCAGATATGGATTGCCTTAGCAGAAAAGTTAATAATATTTTGAGTAAAATATCAACACTTTCAAAAGCTGAGCAAAATGTTATATTATACAAACTGGTAAATGTATAGGTTAATATAAGCCTAAAATTTTTAGTTTATTTAATTTTGCAATTTGATCTGCACCAGTCATATTTTGAGCTTGGATGGATGCATCATTTTTTATATTATCGGCTGATGATTCTGCACCTGCTTTTTCAGTTTCATTAGTACCAGTTACCGCTTGTATTTGAACAGTACCTTCATTTTGAGCTCTTAAAGCTGCTTTTGCAGCTTCTAATTTTGCTTTGTCGGTGCTTTTGTTCCCTGTAGGTTCTATACCTAAAGCTCTTAATTCGCGAATTATTCTTTGATATTCGCTGTCCATTGCTACATTTAATGCTACTTGACCCATAGAACTAATGTTCATACCCATAAACCAAATAAACTCCAAATTGCTATTACACTATTTTATATACGGATGTTTTTTAGAATTTCTACAATATTTTGGGGTTTTGTTAAGAATAATAAAAAAAAGACTGACATATTTTTGTCAGTCTTATTATTTCATATCCTTTTATTCCTTACTTCCTTTATTTCCAACGACTTTATGCAATAAAATTGTTACCGAACTTGTTTGATCCGTGGAAAAATGATTGTTTCATCAGTTCGACAAGTGTTTTTCGTACTACAAACTTATTAGATAAATTTACTTCACTTAAAGCTATTGAAGTATTTTTATAGGTATCAGAAACTGTATTGGTTAAAGTTAACAACTTAGCCATATTTAGAACCTCTCTTCTTTATTTCTCTCTTGTATCTATATAAAAAATTCCATTAAAAAAATATTGACTTCTTATATTCACTTTATATAAAAACTGTTACATATCTTAACAAAATTAAAGTTTTTGATTGTTCTAACCGATGACTAGAACGAATAAATAAAAAGGAGAACGTAATGGTAGATGCAATAGGTTCAGTTTCCAGTCAACAAATACGTCCGGCAAAGAAGGATAATGCCATAAACTGGCAACAATGTACGTCGGATGAGATTATCGAATATGAGCAACAGGGGCAAGAGGTTCCTGATTATATATTGCAGTGGGCAAAAGAGGTTGCAAAACTTGAGAATGCTCCTGAGGATATAACCTATGAAATGGCTGGAGGTGCAACTACTGTAGAAGCTATAAATGCAAATCAGGCAGTTAATTCAAATGCTGGTGCAAATGCTGAAGATCAGGTTGATCCAACGGATGCTACAGCAATAAGGGATAAAATGACTGCAGATGGCGCATCGGCACATTTGCAAGCAAGAGCCTTTAGAGGATATAGTGACCAGTATACAGCAGAAATCCAAAATATGATGGATACAATGGAAGAATATATGTCACAAGCTCAAATAAATTCTGCAGATGCTGAAACTGCTAAGGATGATGTGATTGCGCGAATTCAATCGTTAATTGCCAGACGAAATAATACAAGAACAGGAGATGAAGCAGCTGCAAAAGAAGCTTCAAGAATAAATAATGAAATCCGCTCAATTGGACAAGAAGGTTTGAGTACGGTTCAAGGTCTATCCGCTCCTGTAGATAATGCTTTAACGCAACTGGGTACTGCTGAATTTACATCCTTGACCGGTCGAAACTTTGGTAAAGAAACCGTTAGTATTGGTCAGTTACCAGAGTTGAATGGATTCTTGGATAATACCGGACGAATGACTACTAAGAGTGGTGAAGAGGAACTTAAACAAAGTGATTTAGGTGATAGAACTTTTGCCTCTGATAGAGTTGAAAATACTCAACATAGAGGAATGATAAATACAAGCATAAATGAAATTTCAAAGGCTTCAGGAGCAATTCCTGCCGAAACTAATACAACAGATGCTAAGGCTGCTGAAAATAAAGCTGAAGGTGATAATACAGTAAATGACGCCGATAATGATCAGTTAGCAAAAGAAAACGAGAATAAAAAAGAAGAAGTAGCAAAAGAAGATCCTGCAACTGTTGATGATAAAGTGCTTTCTGATCCTGAAGAAATTTTAAAACGTAAACAAAAACGAGGTTTAGTATAAACTTTGAATTGCGTCTTTAATATTATCAGATTTATATATATAATTTCCGGCTACAAGAGAGTTTGCACCGTATTGTGTGCAGATTCTTGCCGTGTCGGAGTTGATGCCCCCGTCAACTTGTATTATTAAATCCTTATTGGCGTGTTTTTTGATAAAAGGGATTTTTTCTGCGCATTCCGGCATGAATGCTTGTCCGCCAAAACCTGGTTCTACTGTCATTATTAACACCATATCCAATAGTGGTAGATATTTAAGGATTTCTTCTGGTTTTGTTTTGGGTTTAATTGAGAGTCCTGCTTTTATTCCATAGCTTTTAATCATTTCAATGATATTTTGAATATTATCAGGGCAAGCTTCGTAGTGGAATGTTAAAATATTTGCTCCAGCTTCAGCAAATGATTTTATATATTTATCAGGGTTTTCAATCATCAAGTGTACATCTAGCGGTAGATTGGTAATTTTTTTTATTGATTTTACAACAGGTACTCCAATAGTAATATTAGGAACAAAATGTCCGTCCATAACATCTACATGAAGCCATTTAGCACCAGCATTTTCAACTTTTTTGATATCACGTTCAAGATTTGCAAAATCTGCAGATAATATTGATGGAGATATTATTATTTCTGACATATTGCCCCCAGTATTTTACAAGCCTCGTATGCTGCATTTTGTTCTGCATCTTTTTTGGTTCTGCCTTCTCCTGTTGCTATTGCTTTACCTTCATAAGAGACTTCTATTTCAAATATTTTATTATGTTCAGGTCCTTTGGTTCCTAGTAGTTTATATACAGGAGTATGTTTGGTAAGGCTTTGAGTGAATTCTTGCAAAATTGCTTTTGCATTGTATTTCTCAAAGTTTTTATCAATTTCTTCTATGTATGGATTAAAAACTCTTGCAATAAATTCTTTTAAATTTTCAAGTTTTCCATCGAGATAATAAGCTCCAAGAGTCGCTTCAAAAGCACAGGCTGTAACTGATTCTAATCTAGTAACACCTTGCTTTTCATCATGAATTCCGGCTCTTATTAGTTTGTTTAACCCTATTTGAAATGCAATTTTAGAAAGTGTGTTGTCAGAAACTGCAATAGAGCGAATCTTTGACATATCACCTTCTGTATACAAAGGGTATTTTTTATACAGAAAATCAGAAATTAAAAGTTTTAATACTGAATCTCCAAGAAACTCTAGTCTTTCATAACACTCTACATATTCTAATCCGTTATCTTTAGTATAAGACGGATGCGTTAGAGCTATTTCAAATAACTTTTGATCTAGAGTTGGAATTTCAAAAATTTCGCTGACAGTTGACATTTAGAATAATCCTTTTACAAAGTGGATAAGTCCTGTAAGTATATCATTTGAGAATATAAAATGTTTAGTAAAGTAATACATAACAGGAATTGTAAAAATAAAACTGTCTGTTCTATCTAAAAATCCCCCGTGACCAGGAAGAGAATGTCCAGAATCTTTAACTCCAGCATCTCTTTTGATTAAAGATTCACAAAGGTCGCCTATTTGAGCAAAAATAGTACAAAGGATGCCGACAATAGCAGACATATACCATTCTAATCCGATAAAATATCCGATTACGATACATCCGATGATTGCAGAAATCCCGCCACCGATTGAGCCTTCAATAGTTTTGTTAGGGCTTACTACAGGAGCTAGTTTGTGTTTTCCAAGATGTCTTCCTGCATAGTAACAACCAATATCTGTAAGAAGAACTGCACAAAACATCATTACAACAAAACCTAGTCCATCAGAAAATCTTTCATTTGATAAAGAACGTAAAAATATTAAATGAAGAGGAAACCATCCGCAATAAATCATCCCAAGTACAGTAGTTGCAGCGTTAGCAATGTATGGTTGACGGCCTCTGAATAGTACCCACATAAAAGCGCCTATTACGCTAAAAGTTAATGCTACAGTTACCAAGTCGAGTCGCTGAAAATATGCTATTACAGCAATTAGTATTTCAGCAATAAACATGACTTTAAGGCTTGGATAAAAACCTTTATGCTCAAGTATTTTTACGTATTCTTTAGATGCTGAAAAAATAATAAATAACAATAAAAATAAAAGTGCAAGCTTTCCGTATAATATGCAAACCATCGCAATAGTTCCCATTATAAAACCGGTAAGCATTCTTGTTGCGTTTTTATTCAAGCCTTTAGTCTCTTCTGTCATTATACTGTTAATACCTCTTTTTCTTTTTCAGAAACGTTACTGTCGATAATACCTGTGTATTTATCAGTTAATTTTTGGATTTTATCCTGATTATCTTTTACTGAATCTTCAGGTAATTTTTCATCTTTTTCAATTTTCTTCAAAGAATCAGTCATATCTCTACGAATATTTCTTATTGCAACTTTAGCATCTTCTCCGATTTTCTTAACGTCTTTAACAATTTCTTTTCTTCTTTCTTCTGTTAAAGGTGGGAATGCTAATCTGATGCAGATACCATCACTATTTGGTGTGATACCGATTTCAGCTTTGATAATTGCTTTTTCAACTTCTTTTAGAATAGTTTTGTCATAAGGTGTGATTACAAGAGTAGTTCCTTCTTGAACACTTACTTGTGATAATTGTCTTAAAGGTGTAGGTGCTCCATAATAATCAACTACAACTTTGTCTAAAATAAGTGGATTAGCACGACCTGAACGGATTTGTCCAAACTCACGCTTTAGCTGAACAATAGCTTTTTCCATTTTTTCTTCGCCGAATAAGAATAATTCGTCTAAAGAATCGTTTGCCTGATCTGACATTTTTACCTCTTTCTTTTGTAAATTATAAACTTATGTATGTTCCTATTTCTTCGGATTGCAAAATTTTACTTATACCATCTTGTGCATCAAAATCAAATACAACAATAGGAATGTTGTTTTGTTTGCACAATGCACATGCTGAAGTATCCATTACTTTTAATCCGTTTTTAATAATGTCATCGTATGTGATTTTTTCTAATTTTTTAGCATTAGGGTTTACTTTAGGGTCATCTGTATAGACGCCGTCAACTCCATTTTTCGCCATTAACATTGCTTCTGCATTTATTTCAGATGCTCTTAATGCAGCTGCAGTATCTGTAGTGAAGAATGGGTTGCCTGTACCTGCAGCAAAGATTACAACTCTACCCTTTTCTAAGTGTCTGATTGCTCTGTGTCTTATGTATGGCTCTGCCACTTGGTTAATTGCAAGAGCGCTTTGAACTCTGCAAGGAACGCCGATTTGATTAAATGCACTTTGAAGTGCAATTGCGTTCATTACGGTTGCTAGCATTCCGACGTAATCACCTGATGCTTGGTCCATTCCTAATTTTGCGCTGTTTTTCATTCCGCGAAATATATTTCCGCCACCGACAACAACTGCAATTTCCGCTCCCAATTCTCTAGCTTTTTTTATCTCATTGGCAATCATAGAAACCGGTTTTTGGTCAATACCAAACTGCTGATCTCCTAATAATGCCTCTCCACTGATTTTGATTAATACTCTCTTATATTTTAAACTTTTTTCCATAAACGACCTCTTTCCCTCTATAGTACATTAAACTAACCTGATTGTAAAGCATAATAGATTGTATAATAAAAACGAGAATATTAAAATATGTTAAGAGATTTGATTCCGAAAACTATTGAAAATAGGGAGTTTTAAAAAATAGTATATAAAAACAATATAAAAAATAGCACTTTTTTACTCCAAAATGTTTTTTATAAGATATAGCGAGAATTTATATCAGTAGCAGAAAAGGAGAATATATGGCACGAGTACTAATTTCTATGCCCGAAGAATTTTTGAACAAAATTGACCAGGTTGCAGATGGTGAAAATCGTTCACGAAGTGAATTAATCCGTGAAGCATTGAGAACTTATATTTATAAACAAAAGGTTCGTGAATCAACTACTGCTGGTAAAAATGCAGCTATCCTTGAAGAGTTATTGGAATAATTTTCTCTATAATAAGGGCATGGTTACTAAGATTTGGGATTTGTTAAAAGACCGCAATTTTTAATGCGGTCTTTTTTGTCATTTTTCTTCATAAACTAACAAAAAATATATTGATGTTTTTTTATAAATAGTGTAGTATTACAAAAGGATGTGTGTATGACTGATAATGACTTTATTTTGCCGCAAAAATCTGATTTAATTCAAATAAAAACTTCTGACATTGATTTTCCAATGCCGGACTTAAAAAACATAACTGAATCAAAGGCTGTTGCTATTGCAAAATGGCTTATTGACTGGTTAAAGTCTGATTTAGAATCCGGTAAGATAAGTGTTAATAATTTATTGCCTTCAAAAGCAAGTTTAGCCTATTTTTTAGGTGTAAGTGTCGGAACTATTCAAAATGCAGTCCGGTATGTGGAAGATTCAGGTTTTGTTTGTTCAAAACAGTGTATTGGAACTATGCTCATAGGAGAGTCTGATCGTGGTGTGCGTAAATTGACCTCCAAAAGAGAGACTGCAATAAAAGATATTAAAAATTTGATTATAGAAAAAAGCTTTAAAATCGGTCAAAATTTACCTTCCTCAAGAGTGATCGCTTCAACTATCGGCTGTTCTGCAAATACTACAAGACTTGCGTTGGAATATCTCTGTACTATAGGAATATTAGAACATAAGTTTAAGAATTCCAAAGATGCAGGTTGGGTATTGAAATCTTTAGATTTTAAAAAGTCTGCAATGCCTGAAAATACTCAGCATAAGACTCTTGTTGCAAAAGTTGAGAATGATTTGAAAATGTATATTGAATCAAATTTGAAACTTGGCGAAAAAATGCCTGCTCATGCAGAGTTATCAGCAATTTTAAAGGTAAGTATAAAAACTATTCACGATGCATTAAAACTTCTTATTGATGATGGAATTTTGTTGCCTCGTAGAGGACGCTATGGAACGACTGTAATTAAAATGCCTTATTCTAAAGGAAATGAAACTTCTGCAAAATTTGAAAGATCAATTTTTGCATCAGCTCAAGATACTGCATTTTATTATTATGAAAAAACTCAGAACCATATCAAAAAAATGATTAGTGAAAATTATGAAATAGGTTCAAAACTTCCATCAATCGAAGAATTATCAAAGCAGATGGATTTGAGTCCGAATACAATAAGAAAAGCATTCCAAAATCTTGCAAAAGAAGGATATTTGGCTTTTTCAAGAGGGCGTTACGGCGGAACTTTTGTTATTGATATTCCTGAAACCGGTGAAGAAACCTTCAAATGGCTTGCCGTAAATCCTCAATATGCAGAGATTTATAAGAATTAAATTTTATTCACATTAAAATATTGACTTTTATTAGAGTGGTATTCATTTACATGCCAAGGTAAGAGTATAAATTTCTTAGCGTCCATAATCCACGATAAAAATATATCAGTGTTAGTGTGGCTTGTTCCTACAAAAAAGTCTGAGGATTTGCAAATCTCTATATTTGCAAGTAAGTTGATTATTTTTTTGTATCTTATGGTAAAATCCAGTGATTGAAATTTTTCATTGTCATATCCTCTTTCATTAGTATTGCATAATGTATAAAAATTGAAATTTTTATATTTGTTTTTAAGGTATTCATAATTTTCATAATTATCACAAAAAACAAAAATGTTTTTATGTTGAGAATTATTCATAAGTGTTTCCATTAAATCATCTGGATTGTATAGAGCGTTTGTTTCTATAATTTTATCGCCACTTCTAATATGAATAGCTGCATAATTTTGAGGTAAATTTAATTTTGCAATATTTTGTTCAATATTATTTTTTGTTTTTAAATTATATTTCCATATGTTTTGAATGATTTCTGAGCGAGCGGTTTGGTGTTTGATATCATTTTCTTTTCCCCAGTATTCATAATAAAACTTATCCCAAATCTCGAAAGTCATATAATTAGCTTTGGTTTTTAGTTTGTATAGATAAATTCTTAACAAATCTTTTAATCTGAATTTATTATTGTGCATTCTAAAATTTATTTTTTTAGGTATTTGTATCTTAGTTTCTTTAGTAAATGGTAAAAAATATTCCTCCCAGCCGTTAGGGCCAAACATAGCACTATTTTTTGAATTAATAATAAATTCAATATTGTTAAATTTACAATACATCAAAGCTAAAATCATATTATTAATTTCAGAAAAGAATCCGGCATAATATCCAACTGAAAATATTGCTTTTCTCATAAATTCTCCTTTATATCACACTTTTTATTAAGGGCACAGGCTTTCCCAGTCGGGTTCGTCGTCTTCTTCTCCGGGTTCTCTTATGTGATCTCCGCTTTCAAGCATAACCATTAGGGTTAGTTTTAGTTGTTTTTTGTAGTTTTCTCTGGCTTTTTCTATAGTTTTTGCACAGAAACAAAAACTAGGAATTTCTTCGATCATAACATAATGGTAAGGTTTTCCTTCAAAATCCAAATCCTCACCTTCAATCAATGTCCAATCAAGGTTTAAATAATAATCTAAATCTTTTTCCACTTTTTAACCGCCTAAAGAACTGTCGCTGAGAGGTTGTGTAATCATTATTCCGTCACCGCCTATAACATCAGCTTGTTGTCCGTTTATGTATAAATAAACCGGTTTTTCTGTATTTTTTCTTGCAGTTTTAATTAACTGATAAAGTCTTTTATAGACACTGTCAGTTCCGCCACCGTATTCAAATTGTGATGACAAGTTAATTATAACTTTATCTGGGCGTTCTTGAACTCCAATAATTTCAGTTCCTGCCGGAATTTCAGAATATACACCTTTTGTTTTTTCACCTTGCTTTGGCCCTAAAATTAGAGAACTAATTGCATATTTAATTTTTGAACCATCAATATCTGGATCATATTCTCTTTTTACGATTTTATAAACTTCTTCATGGTTTTCGTTTTGTCCAATGAAAACCACATCAACGTATTCTTTAGGCTTTTGTTGTTCAGGTTCATCTGGTTTTTCAATAGGTTCAGATGCTACAGGGGGCTCTTGTACAGCTCCAGGAATTTCTGTTGTAGTATCTCCAGGTGCAAGAAGCTTTAACCCTAAAAATACAGAGGCTGCTACCATTGCTACACCTAATAGTCCTAAAAATACTCTTTGATCTGCTCTCATATTATTAATTCCTTACTTCGGTTACTACATCTTTTAATACTATAATTGTACCGTCAATGTCAATCCTATTATCTTTTATTACAGCATCCCTTACAGTAAGAGTTGCGTCTTTATCTTTAAGTATACCTAAAGAGTAGCTTAACGGATTCAAAAAATTTATCATATCTGAAACTTTGCTTAAATCAACGGAGAATAAATCATTTACAACTTTAGTATGAGAAAGGTATAATTTTCCATCATATACATTTACGTCTGAAGTTACAACGATATTCTGTTTTGAATTTATGAAAGGAAATGCTACTTGGAAAATATACATAAATTGATTATTTCTAAGTTTTGCTTTTGACTGTGTGATATTAAATAGTCTGTAGCTTTTGCCAAGTGAATTTATTTCATCAATTAATTCTTTATAACCATTTGCTTTCATTGTATTGTTTAAATCATCTTCTGTAATAGTTGTTGCGAATGCCATTCCAAAGTCTTCTTTAAATAATGCAGTTTTTGTTTTTGTGTCATATTCAATATAGTTATAGTCACATAGAGTTTTTAATTTTAGAAGAGATAAGTAGACATCGTCTGCAATTACATTTTTTCCTGTAATTTCAAGTGATTTAAACCTGCCAGCTTTTAAGTCAGAAAGACTGTAGGATTGGATTTTTACATCAAAATCGCCTTGAGCTTCTTTTTTTATTTGGCTTTTCAAAATTGATTGTGCAGTTTTTGTAGCAAGAAAGTTTGTTCCAGTTATTGTACTCAGACCTCTTGCAAATCCTCCAGATAGTTGCATTTCAGAAGGACATATAAAATCACTGTTATTGCAATTAGCATTTGCTGGAAATGCTGTAAGCATAATAATTCCAAGAGTTATAAAAAATCTTTTCATTTATAAAAATACCTTTTTGACTTTGATTATACTATTTTCCGCGTATCCGATTGCGCTTATGCTATTATTATAAATCAAAATTACAAAATCAACACAATTAGTCTTATTTTCTATAGCTTGCCCATGTAATATTTTTTCGTGTTCATTGTCAGATATTTCAATTTTATCAAGTTGCATTATATCTATAGGGTTAATAAGATTTTCATTTACGTTTATTCCGTCTAAATGGATTGAGGTATCAATTGTAAAAGCTCCGGCTTTTGTTCTAACTAATTTTGTTAAATGCCCTCCACACCTTAAGTTTTTGCCCAAATCATAGGCAATTGATCTTATGTAAGTGCCTTTTGAGCAGGCAATTAGTAGTTCTGCTGTTTGATTTTCGTAATCAAAGTTTTTTAATTCAAGCTTACTTATTGTAACTTTTCTTGGTTTAATTTCAACTGTTTCGCCTTTTCTTGCATATTCATATAATTTCTTACCATTAACTTTTATAGCAGAATAAATAGGTGGGAGTTGTTCAATTTCTCCTCTAAATTTATTAAGTGTGTGTTCTAAATCCTCTTGAGTAATTCTATTTGCAAAACTTTCAGTAATTTCGCCTTCAATGTCGTATGTAGTTGTATTTTTACCAAATTGAACAGTTGCAAGATATTCTTTATCATCTTCTAAATATTCTATTAATCTTGTAGCTTTGCCAATACAAATAGGTAAAACTCCTTCTGCAAAAGGGTCAAGAGTCCCTGTATGACCTATCTGTCTTATTTTGGTAATTTTGCGCAACACAGCAACGACATCATGAGATGTCATTCCTTTTGGCTTATAAATATTCAAGAAGCCAAACATTTACTACTACAGTTCTCCTCTGGATATTTTATCAATAATTTCGCTTACTCTGGAACCTTTTTCTAAAGAATCTGTGTAGACGAATTTTAGTTCAGGAGTTAATCTTAGTCTAATTCTTTTGCCAACCTCAAAACGAATTTTAGGTGTACTGTGATTGATGATTTCTTTTGTTTTTTCAATTTGTTCTTCAGAACCTAGTACACTGTATATAACTTTTGCAAATGAATTGTCGTGAGATACTTCTACATCAACAATTGATACTACTCCAGCTAGGCCTCTAATTTCTTTTCTCAAGATTTCAGAAATATCTCTCATTAATTCTTTTCTAACACGTTCGTTTCTAAGTGTCATAATTATCTCCTTTTAAGAGGATTGTAACATAAAAAGATTATATGTGAACATCTCCTAACGGCCTAAACGAATTTCATCAATATCAATATAAATTCTGTATCCTAAAATTTTGCAAATCATCTTCATTTCAGTGTATTTAAGTGATTCACTTGCAAGTTTATGCGAAATAAGACTCTGTGTATATGTTTTTCCACTAATTTCTGTCATTCGCTTTGCAAGTTCTGTAATTGTCATGCATTTTGTACCTAGCATTATTTTTACTTCATCACGTACATTCATAGCAGTATTATACATTTGGATTGACAAATTATGAAAATATATTTATAATCATGAATAATATTCATATAGTATGAAACAAATTAATACTTTGTAACGAGGAGGATTATGAAAAGAGGATTTACATTAGCAGAGGTTTTAATAACCTTGGGTATTATTGGTGTTGTAGCTTCATTAACATTACCTGTTGTTATAAATACTTATCAAAAAAAGGAAGTACCTTTAAGGTTAAAAAAAATGTATAATACTCTGTTAAATGCTATAGAATTGGCTGAGTTAGAAAATGGTTCTTCAGAATTTTGGGTTTTTGAAAATACAACACAAAGTAAGGATTTTTATAACTCAAAAATAAAAAGTCAAATGAGTTGTATTAAAACAACTGAAAGAAGATGTTATTTTAGTGATGGTAGTATGTTGGAACTGAGTAATTATACTCAAGATGGTTTATTAGAAGTTGTTTTTTATCCATTTGCAAGCAAAATAAACAATAAAAAATTAACAAGATATCGTTTTGGTTATAATATTTGGTTAGCTCCAAATCCTCGTATTAACTGGCGTTTAACTAAACCAAAGACTGAAGTTACTCATATGGCAACGATAGCAAACAGCTTGACTAGAGATAGATTAATGAATGGTCCAGGTGTGGGTAATGCTCCAAATGAATATTGTAAATCTCCATACACAGGTATAGCCTCTTGTTTCCAAATTATTAAACGAGATGGATGGGAAATTAAAGATGATTATCCTTGGTAGAAAATAATCTTTTATAGAACAACTATAATTCAGAGCGTTCGATTTCTTCTGTTGTTGAAACTTCTATAATGTCGCCAACTTCAATATCATTCCATTTTGCAAAAGATATACCGCATTCAAAGCCTTGTGCAACTTCTTTAACATCATCTTTGAAACGTTTAAGTTGATCAATTGCGCCTTTGAAGATTTCGTTACCGTTTCTTATAAGTCTTGCAGCTTTGCTTCTTACAATCTTACCTTCTGTTACATAGCAACCTGCAATTCTTGTTGTTTTTCCAATTGTGAATACTTGTCTAACTTCAGCTTTACCAAGTTCAACTTCTTTGATTTCAGGTTGAAGTAGTGAAAGCATTGTTTTTTCCATATCTTCAAGGATTTGATAGATGATATCATAGGTCTTGATTGTAACCCCTTCTCTATCGGCAGCTGCAGCCGCTTTGTTGTCAGTTTTAACAGTAAAGCCTAAGATTAAAGCTCCAGATGCTGAAGCAAGCATTACGTCAGCTTCTGAAATATCACCAACTCCAACGTGAATAATCTTTGTAGTAATTTCTTTTGATTCAAGTTGAGCAATTGCTTGGGATACCGCTTCTGCAGAACCGTGAGTGTTAGCTTTGATAATTAAGTTCAATTGAGGAATATCTTCATCTCCAGCAACAGCTTCACGTCTTATATGTGCAGGTAGCATTGCTTCTAATCGTTTATCACGTTCTTTTTCACGACGTTTTTCAACGATAGCTTTCATTTCTTTTTCGTTTTTAACAACTTCAAATCTGTCACCAGCTTGTGGAACTTCTGTTAGACCCAAAATCTCTACAGGAGTAGACGGCTCAGCTTTTTGAATTTTTTCTCCGCTATCAGATAGCAATGCTCTTACTCTACCACAAGCTGTTCCAACTACAACGCAATTTCCGATTCTTAATGTTCCGTTTTGAACAAGCAATGTAGCTACAGGACCTTTTCCTTTGTCAAGGTTTGCTTCTATTACAACGCCTGATGCTTCAGCTTTAGGGTTTGCTTTTAGGTCTTGAATATCTGCAACGAGCAGAATATATTCTAACAATTCATCAATACCAGTACCTTGAAGAGCAGAAACTTTTACAGTGATTGTATCACCGCCCCATTCTTCAGGAACAAGTCCATGTTCTGTCAACTGTTGCAATATCCTATCAGGATTTGCACCAGGTTTATCGATTTTGTTTACAGCTACAATAATCGGTACTTCAGCAGCTTTTGCGTGGTTAATAGCTTCAATTGTTTGAGGCATTATACCATCATCTGCTGCTACAACCAAAATCGCAATATCTGTAGCTTTAGCTCCACGAGCTCTCATTTCTGTAAATGCTTCGTGACCAGGGGTATCTACAAATACAATTTTCTTTTCTTTATTGTTGTCAAGATAAACCGTATATGCACCAATTGACTGAGTGATACCTCCGACTTCGGTTGCAACAATTTTGTGTTTTGAAGCTCGAATGCTGTCAAGTAATGTTGTTTTACCGTGGTCTACGTGACCCATAATACTTACTACAGGAGCACGTTTTTTCAATAATTTTTTATCAACTTCTGTTAGAGCTTTTTTCTCTTGTTCTTTTTCTAATTCTTCTTCTATATATGCATCTAAATCTTCATCAAGAACTTCAAGTTCATATTCTGCACAAATCTTTTTGATAACGTCAACGTCTATAAGTTGGTTAACAGTTGCCATAACTCCATTCATCATTAAGAATTTAACAATTTCAGCAGGAGTTCTTTGAATTTTTTCTGATAATTCAGAAATAGTCATTGCTTGGTTAACTACGATTGATTTTACTTCTTGAACTTCTTCTGCTTTATGGGTTTTCTTCTTATGCTTTTGTGCTGCAGCTTTTTCTAATGAAATTCTTTCTTGTTCTTCTTTTTTATTAAATTCTTTATCTTTTTTCTTGTTATCAGAACGTTTTTTTGATGAACTTTTTGTTTCATAAATATCTTGTGAAATGATGTGACGTTCTATAGGTTTTTTTACTCCTGTTGGTCTTTCTGTTTTTTTGTCATCAGATTTTGACTGACCATCTTTAGAACCTGCAAATTTCTTTTGTCTATCAAATTTTTCACCTTGATTCCTTGGTGGATATTTTCTGGTTTCATCTTTCTTTAGGGCTGTTTTTTCTGTTTTGTCACCTTCAGGCTTAACTGCTGGTCTTGGCGCTCTTCTAACGATTTCCAAACGACTTTGAGGTTTTACGATTTCAACTCTAGGTCTTTCTATTGTTGCTTTAGGCGTTTCCTCTTTCTTAGGTGATTTTTCAGTTTCAGCCTCTTTTTTTTCTTGTTCAACATTTTTCGCTTTTTTTACGATAAATGCTTTTGGTTTTTTTACTTCTTTTACTGATCCAGCATTAATAAAATCCTTTAATCTTCTTACCTGATCAACTGTTAATGTACTTGAATGAGTTTTGCCAGTAATAGAAATCTGGGCAAGTTTTTCTATTACTTCTTTGCTGGTTAATTTTAATTCTTTTGCTAATTCATTTATTCTTATTGTTTCAAAACTCATTTATTAATTTTCCTTTCAGGTCTTGTGGTAGAGGAGCTTTTAATATTTTTTGGATTTTATTTTTTTTGAATGCAGCCTCTATGCAAGTTTTATTATAACAAAGATATACGGATCTGCCAAATGTTTTAGAATTTCCGTTTATGACTATGTTATCGTGCTGATATTCTTTGGTAATTTTTATCATTTCATCTCTGTTTTTTATTTTACCGCATCCAGCACATTTTCTTTCTATCATTTAGTGGTTTCCCTAATTTACTTCTGCAAGTTTTTCCAGTTTTAGTTTCTGGTCATATTCCATAAGTAATTTTATTAATTCATCCAACTCGCCATCAATAACTGTCCATACGTTAAGGTTGTGGTTAATTCTATGGTCAGTCAAACGTCCTTGAGGGAAGTTGTATGTTCTGATTCTTTCACTTCTATCGCCAGTTCCGACTTGTGAGCGACGAAGGTCGGTGATTTCTTGCATTTGCTTTTGAACTTCCATATCGTAAAGTTTTGCTTTTAAGATTTGCAAAGCTCGTTCTTTGTTTTGTAGTTGAGAACGTTCTTCTGTACAGAAAATCATTATTCCGGTTGGTTTGTGGAATACTCGAGCTGCAGTTTCTACTTTGTTTACGTTTTGACCGCCAGCTCCGCCAGATCTTGCTGTTGTTATTTCTATGTCGTTCATATTCAATTCAACTTCAACATCATCTACTTCAGGCATTACTGCAACTGTCGCTGTAGAAGTGTGGACTCTGCCTTGAGATTCTGTAGCTGGAACTCTTTGTACTCTGTGTACACCGGATTCGTATTTTAATCTTGAGTATACGGCGTCACCTTTTATAGAAATAATAATTTCTGAAACTCCGCCGGCTTCACATTCCGTCTTACTCAATACTTGTGTTTGCCAGCCTTGTTTGTCTGCGTATCTCATATACATTCTAGCAAGATCTCCAGCAAAGATGTTAGCTTCATCTCCGCCAGCGCCGCCACGGATTTCAAGCATAATATCTTTATCATCCATTGGGTCTCTTGGTAGGAGTAATATTTTCATTTTTTCTTCAAATTCAGGAATTTTAGCTTCATTTTCTTCAATTTCAGCTTTTATTAAAGCTTTCATTTCGTCATCATTTTCAGAGTGAAGCATTTCTTTGGCTTCTGCAATAGCGTCAGTTGCTTTTTTCCATTCGTAATATAAATGGACTGTTTCTTCCATTGATTTTCTTTGTTTTGATAAATCTCTGAATTTATTATAATCCTGAATTACAGCAGGATCTGAGAGAGTTTCTCCCAGCTCAATGTATTTTTTCTCTATTTGTAAAATTTTATCTAACATATCTTTCATATCCAGATTATAACAAGAACAAATAATTTTTCAAATGGCTTGTAAACGGCTTGTAAATATGATAAAATAAAAGAGTCAGTTCAATGGAGGTAGATATGCAAGAGATAGGTATAGAGAGAACTTCGGGGGGGGGGGCTACCGACTAACAGATAAGTCAAGCATTCCCGACTTAGACCTCCGATTGAAAGAAAAGAACTGAAAAACAAGCCGTGCCAATAGACACGGTGATTTTTAGTGCAAGAAATGTTAAAATAAAAAATAGTATAAAAACGGAGGACTTATGAGAAAGAAAAACGCTTTTACGCTAGCGGAAGTGCTGATAACATTAGGAATAATCGGGGTTGTCGCTGCAATGACATTGCCGACCTTAATACAGAAGAATAATAACAGTGTTGTTGAAGCAAGACTGAAAAAATTTTTATTCAGCAATTAATCAAGCTATTCAAATGTCAGAAAGTGTTAATGGTGATCGAAAAATCTGGAGCAGCACTTTTAACACTTTTTCGGATGATTCTGATGAGGCTGCTACTGCAACTATTGATGATATAGAAAATTGGTTTAATACATATCTAAAACCATATATGAAAGTAATTAAAACTGAAAAAGAATCTAAAGTTTTTACAGTTTACTTTTCTGATGGCAGTGCAATGTCTTATAGTTCATGGACTAGTGAAGATGTTGTTTTTTATGTTGGAAATCCTAAAAAATGTAGAGATAAATATCAAAATGGCGTTTTTAGTACCACTGGTAACGGTTCAGGAAGATGTAGCTTTCTTTTTAGATATTCAGCTAATGAAAATTACGACTTTGGACCTTATAAATTGTATTGGGATGGAAATCCTAAGAGCTTAAGTGATAAATGCAAAAATGGACAAAGACAATATTGTACAGCGGTTATACAGATGAACGGTTGGAAAATTCCAGATGATTATCCGTGGAAAGTTAGTTATTAAATTTTGATGATTTCTACTTAGTAAAAATTTTTGTGATAATATTATTTCGGAGAAATAATTATTATGCCACAAAATTATGGAATAGCTTTATTAATTACACTTTTTGCCGGATTAGCTACAGCAATCGGTGCAGCAGTAGCTTTTATTGTCAAGAGAGATAATATGAAAGTATTATCTATCGGACTTGGTTTTTCGGCAGGCGTTATGATATTTTTGTCTTTTGTTGATATTATTCCTTCAGCTGGAGATATGTTAAAAGCTGTTTTCCCTCATAAATATAACTGGATAGTGTATATCAGTTTTATTATTGGGTTAATTGTTGCAATTCTGATTGACTATTTTCTTCCTGACCACGTTGATGAGGATGAAATGTTTAATCCTGATATGCCGTCTAAGCATAATAAGATGATTAAACACGCAGGAATTCTAACAGCAGTAGCTATTTGTGTTCACAACTTCCCTGAAGGTATGGCAACTTTTATGACATCTACTCAGGATTTGACTTTAGGTTTATCAGTTGGACTTGCTATTGCTATTCATAATATCCCTGAGGGTATTGCGGTGGCTCTTCCTGTTTATCAAGCAACAGGGAAAAGACGATATGCAATGTTATATGCGGCGTTATCAGGAATTTCTGAACCTATTGGTGCTGTCATTGGTATGTTTTTATTGAAATTGTTTTTGCCGCAAATGATGGTTGGGGCGTCAATGGCTGCTGTTGCTGGGATTATGATTTATATTTCTTTTGATACGTTACTTCCATTAGCTAAAGAATATGGAAATTGGCATTTGTCTATGATTGGAATTGTTTCAGGTATATTGTTTATTTGGACAAGTCTTTTATTATTGCCGTAAGTTATTTGAGAGGGTTTTATCAATGAATTTATCTAATATTTTTGATGTGGGACGTAATCTTTATGCAATGCCCTCATACCTGTCTAATTCTGGAAAAGCTTTAGTACCTTTAAGATACTTTTTTGAATTGACATATCGTTGTAACTTGCAATGTCCATATTGTTATGTTGGTGATGATAGAAATAAAGAAGAATTATCTACTGAAGATTGGTATAAAATTATTGATCAAATACCTTTTTATTCATTTGTGACTCTTGTCGGCGGTGAACCTCTTGTGAGAAAGGATTTTGTCGATATTCTTATGAAAACAGCCAAGAAGACTATGGGCAAATTAAATGTAGTATCTAATGGTGTTTTGATTAATGATGAAATAATCGATGCTTTTATAAAAAGTAAAATGATGCTTCTATCAGTTTCTTTGGATGGATTTGGTAAAAATCACGACATAAATCGAGCTAAGGACGGAATTTGGGATAAAATTATGAATAATTTTGAAAAAATGAATTCCAGAGAAAAACGTCCTATGATTGATATTAAGACTATTGTGCTTGAAAATAATCTTGATGATTTGGTTAAATTATATAAAATGTGCGATGAGATGAAATTTAATTTTCTTTCAATTTCATTTTTGCGTAACAACAATTTAAAACAAAATTCAGTTTTGTTTGATAGTTTTGTTCCGGAGTTTAATGCAAATTATCCTATTCAAAAATACTTTGATATGGAGCATTTTAAGGAAGTGTATAAAGAGTTGGAGTCATTGAGTAAGAAATCAAAAGTCCAAATCCGTTTTTCTCCAAAGTTTGAATATTCTAAAGATCCGCTATCTAAGATTGAAGAATTTTTCAATACTCCTGCAGATAAGCAGGTTTCTGAAATTTATAAGCCTTGTATTTATCCGTATTCAAATATGATGATTACTCCAGCAGGTGATGTTTATCCTTGCTTATCTCAAAAAATTGGTAATGTCAAAGATATGAGCATAAAAGAAGTGTTTAATCTGCCACACTATAGGTGTTTTAGAAAGAATTTAAAAGCAGCTAAAGTCTTTGGTGCCTGCCAGATGTGTTGCGAATTATGTGTTAAATAATTATAGTTGGTAAGGATAATCATCTGGAATTTTCCAATTATTTAATTGTATTAGAGTTGTGCACCATTGAATCTCACTTTTATCATAGCATTTGGTTTTTAATTCTTGCATATCTCCATTCCATCTTACTTTATATGGTTCAACTCCTTTATTATAATGATATTTCCATTTTTCTCCAGATGTATTTGGCCAAAAGCCAAAGGAGAATATTTTAGAGCTTCTTTTTTTTTCAAATTCTGGTCCTATAAGTGTAGATACGCGGCAATACTTTGCTTCTGGGCAGAATAAGAAATGTCCACCTGTGGTTTGTAACGAAGTATTTCCATCTTCATCTGTTTCAAAGTATATATCAATTATGACAGCACTTCCATCTGCAAAGTATACAATTTTTCTAGGCCTGACATAACTGATATCTTCTATACCAATATTTTTTAAATAATTTTTCAGATATTTAGACCAAAGTTCATCGGTGTTTTTGGGAGTCCAATATTTTTTGTCTCCGTTATCGTTTTCAGATAGTAAAATGGCTTGATTAATTGTAGAATAAAATTTTTTCATTCTAGTTTCTACAATATTTTTTTTGTGTTTTTGAATTATTGTTGGAATTGTCATAGATGCAACTATCCCCATTATTCCTAATGTTATAAGCACTTCAGCCAAGGTAAAAGCTCTTATTTTCATAGTGTATTCCTCATTATCGTTAATAATAATTTACTATAGTAGCTATAAAACTACTATAGGAGATAGCAAGAAATTTGTCAATAATATAAAATTGAAAAATGCAGAAGGAAGAATTTCTTAAAGAATTAGGTTTTGCTATAAAAATGAAACGTATGCGCCAGAAAATTTCACAAGAAAAGCTTGCGGAGTTGTCTGATTGTAGTCTATCTTATATTGGGTTTATCGAAAGAGGTGAAAAAAGCTTATCTTTATATAATTTTTTAAAGATTGCTTCAGTGCTTAAATTAGATATAGGAAGTTTTTTGAGTAATTTTACCAACCCATGAAATCATGGTGATGATTGCATGGCGGTTGAAATGGCGTCTTTTTTTATTTTTTAAATACGTTATACTGAATATGTAATCGGTTAAGATTCAAACCCTTGATGGTAAAATCGTTTGCCGATATTTCGGGAAGAGGTTTATGTGTATGGGATATATACATTGCTGCGGGGCTTTGCATAAGACAAAGTCTTATAGGCTTGTGCCGCGGGATAGTTTTGTGTTGTGTGAGCTAGATGTGCTTAAAAAATGTCCGATATGTGGTCATTTTGTAGTTCAACTAACTCGAGTAAATGATAAAGATGAAATTTCAATTGTTAGAAGAACCAATGCTAAAGCAATAAAGTTCTTTGAAGATTTAAAGAAATCTATTTTATATGAAGAAGTACCTGCTAAGCTTCCTCGAATATATCAAGGGAAATTTTACCTTAATTACAATGAATTTGGCGTTAAAAAAAGGTGCTATTCAAATTTAAGTTCCCTGAAAATAGGACTATGTGAAAATAAATATCTGAATAATAATCTATAATCCTTTTAAATTATCTTACTCTCTTTGGGATGAAATTATTTCATCCCTTTTTATTAATAAATATTTATGAAGGAATTATTATTAAAAAAATAGCCAAATGGTTATTTTTCTTTAGGTATTATGAAATAAAGAATAGCCGGAAGGAATATTCAGCGAGGAATGTGAAATGAAATTAACACCAAAGGAGACGGTTGTTATAACTTTGGTTGCCTCGGGTTACTCAGATAAAGAGATAGGGCTCAAACTAAACATTTCTTACGGAACAGTAAGGGATTACATTGATAAAATAGTTTTGAAAACGCAGGCAAGAAACAGAACCCATGCAGCTATGTTATATGCCAAAGACAATCCGCAATGGTTGGTAGCCATTCGGTAAATAATTATATATTGGAGTACTATGAAAAGAATAATTATTCATTGGACAGCCGGTTTATATTATCCGACTGAGCTAGAGAAAAGTCATTACCATTTTTTGATAGATAAAGATGGGAAAATTCATAACGGAAAATTTAAACCTGAAAATAATTTACGATGTCTTGCCGGATATTATGCAGCTCATACCGGTGGTGGCAATACGGCCTCAATTGGTGTTGCATTATGTGCGATGTGTGGTTTTAAAAGTTCTAAAGATATTGGGAAATATCCAATTACGAAAATTCAATTTGAAGCGGCAATGAAGTTTTGCGCAGAGCTTTCTATTAAATATTCTATTCCGGTAAATCCTAGTACAATAATGACCCATTATGAATTTGGGCTAAAACATCCATCTACATCAAGTGCTGGCAAAATTGATATTGTCTATCTTCCACCTTATTCCTGGGTGGATAAAACTGATGTAGGTAAATTTATAAGATCAAAAATCAGATGGTACAAGGAAAATTTACAAGGAGAATAATTTATGGAAGTTTCCTATTACAACCTTTCAGGTGGAATAAATCAAGCTCTGACGAAAACTGAACTCGGAAGTGATACTAAAAAAATCTATTGGGCAGATTCCCAAAATGTCGAAATTTTGCAAAACCGAGGTATTATTAAGCAAAAAGGTAATACGAAGATTTTAGAAATACCAGACAAAGAAGCGATTTCCGGCTTGTTTGAAATGAGAAGTGGAAAGAGATTAAAGCTTGTAATTACAACTCTTTCAGGCAAAATTTACATATATGATAAAGATAGTATGTCTTTTAGTAAGCTAGAGAAAACTATAACAGGTACCAAACCTGTTTTTGCAAGTTTTTTGGATGGAGTTTTAATTTCTAGTAGTTCAGATTCTCTTTTTTATATAAAAAACAATGAGAAAAATGAAGTTGTTGAATGCAAGCTTGTTGATGAAAATGAAAAGCCTGTGTATAGTGAAGTTATCAGTATATATAATGGTAGAGTATGGGTTGCATCAGGATCCGTTATATATTACTCAGCCTTAGGAACATATGATGATTTTTCAACTACCGGTGATGCAGGTTATATAAGAAATTTCCATACTAATACAGATGAAATTACTGCTTTAAAGCCTTATAAAGATTATCTTGCTATATATAAGAAAAATGAGGTATATCTTTTGACCGGTATGAGTGAAGAAGATTTTGCCATTGTTCCGTTTGCGAATAAGGGCGCATATTCTTCACGTAGTATTGTTAATGTCGAAAATAAACAATATTTTTTGAATAGTGGAATTTATGCTTTAGAGCAAGTAGGTGAATTAAATCAAATTCAGTTAGGGGCTGAAATTTCTAAAAATATTTCAGAGGAATTTGAGAATTTTAATAAGGTTAGGTTAGATGAAAGTTTAAGCTTGCATTATGAAAATAGAAATCAAGTTTGGTATTTCTTTCCGTATACTGATGATAATTATTTTCACATAATTTGGATAAATGATTATGTTAATAAATCTTGGTATAAAAGAGTTATTCCTCAAGATATTACGTATGCTTGTGTTTTTGATGATTATATAATTACTGCGGATTCATCAGGCAATATTTATCAAGAAGACTATGGGGTTACTTTTGATGGCGAGCCTATTACTTTTATGTGGAAATCTCCATTTTTGTCTTTAGGTTCTATTCATCATCGAAAAATCATTGATGAATTTTACTTCATATTAGATGAAGCGTATGATAATAACTTCAATTTCTCGGTATACAAAGATTACGATAGCGAGTATTTTGATGATTTTGAAAAAATATATTCGGTTCATATGGAGCATCTTATTTGGGCTGATGATAGTACTTCAGATGAGTTACCTTGTCATTGGGCTAAGGATGAAGATTCGCTTCCTGTTTGGTCAATAAATAGAGATACTTTAGAAAAAGCTGAAATTTCAGAGTCAAATTATGCAATACAACTTTGCGTGAGCGGCGATCTTGCTAATGAGTCTTGTGCAATTATAGGGCTTCAATTCCGCGAAATATATAACGATGATTAAAGCACCACTCAGCTTATTTATACAAAATTAAAAGAAAGGACAAATTACATGAGTACACACACAACAAATTCTTACTCTGCATTCATTCCTGAAATTTGGAGTCAGAAATTGAACTCAATGCTTCAAAAAGAATGTGTTATGCTACAGTGCGTAAACAGAAATTACGAAGGCGAAATTAAAAATCAAGGGGATTCCGTTAAAATTATTACTCCTGCTGCTGTTAGTGTTGCTACCGTTGGCAGTGGAAATATTACTTATGATGAATTGGAACCTACTTCTACAGATCTTGTAATTGATCAGAAAAAATTCTTTGCATTTAAAATTAATGATGTTGCTCAAGTTCAATCTAATACAGATATAATGGAAGCTCATTTGGAAAATGCAAAAAAAGCTATTGAAGAAGTTCAAGATTCTTACCTTTTATCTCAACATGCAAATGTTGACGGTGCAAATATTGTAGGGTCTGATTCTCAACCAATTACTTTAGATAAAACAACTATTTATTCTCAATTTGTAAAATTAGCATTATGTTTGAAAAATTCAAATGCCGTATCTGCAACAAAACGTCCTTGGGTAGTTATTAACCCTACAATTGAATCATACCTACTTCAAAGCTCTGAATTTATTGGTGCTCATAATGTAGCTGACGAAACTTTAAGAGAAGGTGCAATTGGTAGAATTGCAGGCATGGATGTGCTTGTAAGTACTAATTTATCAGATGTTTCTGGTAAATATTACGTTCTTGCAGGTACAAATGATGCAATTACATTTGCTTCTCAACTCGCAAAAATTGAAAGTTTACGTGATAAAGACAGTTTTTCAGATTTAATTAGAGGCTTATATTTGTATGGTGCAAAAACTGTTCAACCAAAAGCATTGGCTAAAATGGTTGTTAAATCTGAAACAACTACAGAACCTACCGAACCAACTGGACCGTAAGTCTTTAATTACTGTATAAAGTGCCTTTAAATCTTTTATAAAAGCCTTTTTAAGGTGGTTTAAAGGTACTTTTTGAGAAAGGAATGGTATGTTTAAACATTTAAAGGAAACTATAAAACAGCTGGCACAAAGTGCTGTTGCTATTGCGGAAAAAGCTCTTGGAAGTTCTACAGGTCAGTTGAAAAAGAAAATGGCAATAGAATATGTCACTTCAAAATTACCTGTTCCTGCAATTTTCAGATCTTTAATAGCTGCACTTTTGTCGGGATTTATTGATGATTCTATCGAATTTGCAGTTGAGTATATGAATTCATTGAATCAAAAAACGGATGGAGAAAATTATGAATAATAATCAAATACAAAATACAATGGGCGGGGGATTATCTTATGCCGATAATCGTCAAACATCAGGACAACCGGCTGTTCCTCAACCTCAAGAGCCAGTTCCAATGTATGATGTAAAAAGTATTGTAATAAACGATCTCAACAAAATTCAAAAACTTGTTGATGATGGTGTAATTAATAATACGCAAGGACAATATTTAGTGAACTATGTAATAAATAAGGCGTATGACATGGTTAACAATAGTCAAGGAAAGGCTCAAGTTGCGCCAAATAATAATGCATTTGATGAATTTGAAGCAGAAAATGCAGGATTTTTTAATAAAAATGGCAGAGCTGAGGTTTTGGAATATCTTAAAAATTCTGGTTTTGAAGGTGATAAAGATGAAATCTCCGTAATATCGAAAATGATTGAAAACCTTGAAAATGGTGCAATCGAAAGATATTTAAAACAAACAGCTTACGAAAAAACGTTAAATAACGAAAACGAAATCGCAAAACAGAGATTGAGAGCAAATGCGCAAAACTCAAATTTTGACGATGCAAAAGCAAGGGTTTTTACTCGTGAGCAAATCGGCAAAATGAGTGGTGCAGAATTTGCTAAATATGAAAAAGCAATTATGGAACAACTCCGTAAGGGTTTGATTAAATAATTAAGCAAATTAACCGAGGCAGTAAGGCGGTATTTACCGCCTTCTGTAGCGGGAAAGGATAAGTTGATGAATTATTTTGAATTGATAAATAAATGCCTTATTGAATTAAATTATAAGCAGGTTTATTCTTTTACAGAATTGACTAAAAATGAGCATTTAAAAATTAAAAATATTATAAATACTCTAAATACAGAAATTTGTAATTCTGAAAATTGGAATTTTTTGTTACGCCGAAAAGAATTTGAAATTCCTGCAAAAGTTTCAGAAATTCAAAATCCTATTGCGGGCAAAATTGCAATGTTTTTAATAGGAGGTAATGAGTATAAATATGATGCTGATTTTGAGAAGTTTTTCATAAATTCTCAACCAAGGAATACATATACAACATTCAATGACAAATTGTTAATTCCAATATTTGAAAAACCTCAAACTGCTGAAATTCTTTATTATACATCTAATTATGCAAAAACAGCCGATGGAACTGAAAAATTAGTATTGGAAAATGATACTGATAGTTCAGTTATTCCTCAGGCTTTTGCAGAACCTTTACTTGTCTATGGAAGTTGTCTGAGGTTAAAGGGGAATCCACAGCATGTTAGATTTAGTTATTGGTTATCTATGTATAATAATGCGCTTGCAAATTTGCGGTCAAAATCGGCTATCGATGCTAATTACTCGCCTTTAATTAGGTTTCGGCGTTTCTAAATAAAAAATCGCAAAAAAAACAGGAAGTTATTTTTCATTCCCCCCTGTTAAGATTTACACTAGCCGAAATATAAATAGCATGTTCATTATAGCACGTTATTAGTAAAAACACAAATTATGATAAGAAATGTTAATAATTATAAACAATGAAACAGTTAACGCAGCAACAGAAAAATTTTATAGATGAATACATAAAAACAGTTGATGGAGAGCTTTCCGCAAAAAATGCAGGTTATAAATCTCGTAATCTCAAAGAAACCGCTAACAGGCTTTTAGCTAATAATAACGTAATTAAAGAAATGAAAATTCGACTAAAAGGGCGTATAAATTCCCTGAGAGTTGATAAGGGGTACGTAATTCAAAAGCTGTTACAGATTGCAGAGTTTTCTCTAGAAGAAGAAGATATTCTGGATAAGGAAGGAAATTTTACAGGGAAGAAGAAACTTAGAGATACTTCTGCTGCATTAAAAGCTTTAGAAAGTTTATGTAAGTATTTAGGTTTCAATTCAAAGACTGATGATGGATATAGGCCTGCAAAGATTATTACAATTTCAAATCTTGATGATAACAAAATTTGAAAGAAAGGATTTTTATGAAACCAAAAGATGATGATATTGAGCAGATGTTATTAAATAACGCATCTCTTGATGAATTGATAAAAATGAAAATAGAAAAAGAATTTAAAGCAGAGCAGGAAATGGCTAGAAAAAAGCCTCAAAAAAAGGTAATAACAGAGATTGAAAAAGTTCCGAAGTCAAAGATATTTTCAAAGCAAGCTGTTTTTAGACTTTTTAATCGCAAAAATAAAACTGAAACTTTTATTCACGGTATGCAGGCTGAAGCATTGCTTGGAATTCAAAATTCAATTAGAGAAAAAATCTATAATGGTGAATTGAGTGCATTTACCACAGATGATGCTTATGTGAAATTTGAGAAGATAGATGTTACAGTTTAGACCAATAATTATAAATCGAGAGGAAAATAAATTTATAAATGTTGAATATATTCCTCAAATAATGTTTTTATACCGCCGTTTTGAAAGATTTTTAAAGGATGATTTTGCGGTTCAGGAAAATACTTTTTTGGAGTATTTTTTGAATTTAGTGGAAGAATTATCTCCATATTTTTGGGTAATATTTTCTGATGAGGAAGTCGCAGGGTTTGTGTATTTGGAAAACTTTACGGGAGATAGTAATTGTTTGCATGGGGCCGAAGTTACGACTTGTTTTGATAAGAAGTTTTGGGGTTCTTTTACTTATTATACTGCACTTACATTTTTTAATTATTGTTTTAAAACATTGGGGCTTAAAAAGATTAAGGCAATGATTTATCCGGAAAATTTCAGAGTCATAAATCTTTTAAAACGTTGTGGATTTGAAAAAGAAGGACTTTTAAAATCAGAGACCATTAGAAATGGACGACCTCAGGATATTGAAGTTTATTCTTTGATTAAATAAATCAAATTGGAAAGGTTTGAATATGGAAATAACAAACGATGATTTAACAATGGAAATAAGACCTGAGGATGAAATTCTTCTGGTTAATGATATATCTCAAAAGTATGATAAATTTGAAGATTACAGAACTCAACAGCTCTCTGATATAAAACTTGTTAGAGATGCCATATATAATCCTGCCGGACAAAGTGTAAATGGATGGGGAAGCAGAATTGAGCTTCCGGATATATACGAGTTAGCTCAAACTTTAAAATCTCATATTAGTGAAAATTTATATTCACATCCTGATGCTATGTTTGATGTGACAGGTACAACACCTCAGACACAAGAATATGCAAACAGGCAAAAAGCTATGCTGGTGAATACATTTGAGCAAATGAATATTGAGAATGAACTTGAGAAAGTTATTGACAGTATTGTCGAAACAGGAGAATGTACACTTTTTGTAGGCTGGGAGACAATAATTAAGCAAGTGAGAAGAGCAAAGACTCTCGAAGAAGAACTGTCTAGACCTGATGGTAAAAACTTTGTATTGGAAGATAAAGTAGTTTATGACAATGCAAAAGTTAAATTTATAAAGGCAGAAGATTTTGTATTCGATAAATCTAATCGGGATAAATGGGATAGTTGTGCAAAAATCTACAGAACTTACGCAACGATTGATGAGATCTTTTGTGATAAGTCAAATAACCTTTTAACAAAAGAAAAACTGGAAGTATTGAAAGGGGTGGTGGCAAAGAAAAGAAATAAAAATGAATTTGATAGTGTTGAAGATAACAAGCTTGAAATTCTTGAATACTGGGGAGATATTGAACTTTCTGACGGTAAAATTTTACGAAACAGATTAATTACTATAGCAGGCCGTCGTGAAGTTATAAGATTTGAGGTCAATCCGTTTGTTATAAACCCTTTTATTTATGCAAATATTATTGAATCTCCAGATTCTGGCAGAGGAATTTCCCCACTTAAAGTCGCTTTGGTTTTGAATAATATTTCCTCTACCATTTTGAATAAACAAATTGATGCGCTTGCGTTGATGATTAATCCTCCATATTTAGCTCCAAAAGGCTGTTTTAAAGGTGAACAAGATGTTAGACCTGGAAAGATTATTGAATATGATGCAGCTTTAATGCCAAATGCGCCAACTCCATTGAGTTTTGATAAGGCGATGCAGGGTTGGGATTTCTTAAATTATTTCAAATCTACAACAGAGAGTGCTACAGGTATATTCAAAAATATGGCAGGAAATTTGCAGGAAGTGCAGCGCACAGCCACTGAACTTAATTATTCTGTGAGTGGTCAAGAGGCTCGTTTGAATATGATGCTGGATTCAATAAATAGAAAAATTATTATCCCAATGGTTGAAAAAACTGCTGAAATAATTGCGAATTTTAAACTCGGAGATGAGCTAATAAGAATAGATGACCATGGAAAATATATGTTCACAAGAATAAATGATGATATTAGAAATTCTACATATATTTACAGATACGGTGATCGTAAGGCAAGTTTTGAACGTAAACTTCGTTTAAAAGAGATGTTTGATGTTGTGAAATCTTTTGCAGAAGTACCGACAGTTGCAGAACAAATTGACTGGTTGGAATGTTTTAAATTTGCACTTGAGCAATACGGTATTGAAAATGCTAATAATTTTCTTGTAAATTCTTAACTCTCTTATTTTGTGCCGCATATTTAATTCCTCCTCATGCTGCGGCACTTTTTTTAGCCATTTGGTTATTTAATTAGAAAATTTTTTGTTATACTATAACGCTAATGCGAAAATCCAATCTATTATAGTCATTCCTCGGAATGGCTTTTTTATTATGGAAGAATCAGTTATGGAATATAAATTATTAAAATCGCAGAGGGAATTTTTGGAAATTCCTCACAATTATTCTTTGGATGTAGCTGTGTATCAGGGTGGTTATGGGTCAGGGAAAACTTTTGCAGGGTCATTACTTGGAATTTTGCTTGCTTTAAAATATCCTGGAATTAGGGGATTAGTTGGCGCTCAGACATATACTCTTGTAAGAGATACTACTTTACAGTCATATTTTGAACATCTTGAAAATATGAATTTTGTAGAGGGTGATGATTTCGAATGGTCAGCTTCATTGCAAAAACTTACATTTAAAAATGGATCGGAAATTTTATTCAGACATTTTGATGAGCCTAATAAGCTGAAATCTTTAAATTTGGGTTTTGTTGAGATAGAAGAAATGTCTGATATTCCTTATGATACTTTTAAAGTTCTGTTATCAAGAATGAGGCAGAGAGTAAAGAAAACTTGGAATAACTTTACGTATCGAATTTTTGGACATACAAATCCTGAAATGTATCGCGGGTGGGTGTATAGTACATTTGTCGAAAATTCCGCTCCGAATTACAGATTAATATCAGCTCCTACTACTCAAAATATCTACTTGCCTGAGGGGTTTTGTGATGAATTAAAGAAAATATATGATGAGCAGTATTACAGGATTTTTGTTCTAGCTCAAAATGGTGAATATAATAATAATCTTGTAGTTAAGGGGTTCTCAGATGAAAATGTTAAAGATATATCCTATCAACCTGAAATGGACTTACATATTTCTTGTGACTTTAACGTGGATCCTATGTGTTGGGTGTTTGCACATATTACAGAAGATAAGGTTTTTTATTTTGATGAAATAGCAATGGAAAATACAACAACGGCCGGTGCCTGTGATGAGTTTTGTCGAAGATATCCTAAGCATAAAGGGAAAATTATTATTAATGGAGATGCTTCAGGAGATAATAGAAGTTGTACGAGTGAATATACAAACTATGTAATTATAAAGAAAAAACTGTTACAGTATGGATATGATGTTGATATTAATATAAAAGCTTATAATCCACCAATAAAAAGCAGAATTGCAGCATTTAATGCTAAAGTAAGAAATGCAGACGGGGATGTTTGTTTGTACGTGGATAAAAAATGCGAAAAACTCTTATACAATATCTATAACCTTAAATATAAAGAGGGAAGCTCAAAAATAGATATCCCGACTTATCAGCAGATTAAACAGACAAAAGAATTGAAATTCCTTTCTCACCCAATGGATGCTGCATCGTATCTTGTAGATTTTTATTGGCCGATTACTTTGTAAGGGGATAGTTTATGGAACAATTTTTGCAATATTCACCGATATTAATAGCGGTGATGATTTTTTTAGTCCAACAAAGAATTGTTGTGACACCAGAGCAACTTGAGAAAAAACATAGAGAAATTATTGAAGATGTAGAAGAACGCTTTGTCTCTATTCATAGTTTTCATGATCTTAAAGATCAGTTTTCTGAAATGAAAGATAAAATTGATAAAATCTATGACTGTGTAATTCAAAATAGTATGTAAATATTTGTAACAAGATAGGTGCATGTTTTTAAAGTTTTATAGTTGTAATTCCGTAAATAAGAATACTAGGACTACATGTTACTAAGTAAAACCGAAAGGAAAGCGGAACAACAATGGGATTGGCAGCATCACAAGCAAGATTTTTAGCTATAACAGCCAGAAAGAATAGCTGTGAGTTTCAGTCTATGCAAATTGCACAGCAGAAGCTTTCCTTAACACGCGAATTAGAGGCAGCTACTCAAGAGTATCAACAAGCTCTTAATACAACAAAACTTGTATGGGATGCAGATGGTTCTGGTTCTTATATTTACGACTTATCATATAATTTATTAATGTATCCATCAGAAATAAATGATTATGTACCTTGGATGGTATCACGTCGAGATGGTAAGATAGCATTAAATCCAGATATGGCAAGAGCCGCAAAACTTGCTGGTATTCCAGAAGGTGGCACAAATAATCCTACACCAGAAATGTATGATGCATTCTTGACTGCAATGGTAGCTTGTGGTGGTATGTCAGAGACATCTGCTCAATCTTGTCGAGCTATAGGCTGGCAAAGTCAAGTTGGTGTTGGTGGAGTCTTGATGGACAAAACTGATGCTTATGAAATGACAATTACCAATATGATCAACTATATAGATTTAGCTTGTAGTAAGATTGATACAGGTACTGATGCTGAAAGAGAACTTGCGGAATTACTAACATTCACTATTCCTCAATATGATCCAAATAAAGATATTTCAAAAGATAATATGCTATTTAAAGAAAACTTATCTCCAGAATCAGCATACATAACAATTAATGGTAATAGAGTTTCAAATGAAAACAAAGAAATTAACTTTACATTAGCAGATTTATTAAATGAAAATGTGACGATAGCATTTACAAATGAGAAAAATAGTAAGAGCTTCTTCAAACGCTTAGCTTCATCTATCAAAGATGTACTTGGTGTTTCATCAGGTGTTTGTGGTGGTAAAGCTGGTATTGATGGCTTGTTAGGTAAAGATATGTACCCAGAAGGTGCATCTGAAGAAGATAAATTTGTTATTGATATTGCAAACCAAATAGTACAAGGCTTTATGGCTATACTTGATGTTGGTGAAGATGAAACTGATATTCAAGCATTTAATTATGCAATACAAGAAACATTTGCTCTTTTAGGTGAAACAAAAGACTTAGGTAGCAGAAACCATTCAAATGATGCTTATAATGATGCTATTAAGGGTGCAAGTGATTATAACGGATGGGTTAATAAAAATGCATCTAAGAATAAAAACTATGGTACAAAAGCACTTAGCTTATCAAGCTTAGCTGAATCATTCCTTACATTCTATGCACAAGGTAAGGAAGGATATAATGATACGTATTACATTAGACAAGATGGTTCAAAATCATCATATGTAACAGATGACTATGGCTATTATTATAAGATAAAGAATCCAAATGATAATGGTCTGACAACTCAACAGATTTATGAATCAGAATTCTACAGCGCATTATTTAATAACCTTTGTCAAAATGGTTGGTATGAAAATATTTACATAGATGATAAAGAATACTTAGATAATGCATTGAAAAACGGTCAATTATTTATAACCGGAATAAACCAAGATGGCTATTATTATCAAGATAAATATAATGCCGGTGAATACATCGTTGAAGCAAATGATGAAGATGCAATTACTCAAGCAGAACTTGCATATACACAGAAGAAAAACAAAATCAATTACAAAGAAGAGCAGCTTGAACTTGATATGCAGAACCTTGACCTTGAAATTTCTGCTCTTACAACCGAATATGATACCGTTAAGAATTTGATCTCCAAGAACGTAGAAAAAACATTTACTTTATTCCAAAGCTAATAAATTGTTTAATTAAATACATATATGAGAAAAGCACCGTTAAAATAAGTTTAGCGGTGTTTTTTTTGCCATAGATTTTTTCAAAATCTTTTCTGTTTTTTAAAATAAAACTTATAGTTTCCGGTCTGATATTAATATTATTTTTTAAATTTAAATATGTAACATTATCATTGTTATATTTTTTGTTGCCTGATACATAAGAAGCATTGCCTGCATTATCTTTGTGTCGCCTATGAGCGGTTAAAGGTTCCAATATATTGGCAGAACCACCTATCAAATGTGCGAAATTAAATATAAATTTGTCAGGACAAACTTTCCATTTATCAGTGTTTTTATATTTTAATAATAGTTCTATTGCAGATTTTCTGAACATAGCAGAACTGTTAGGAGACCAGAACCACCCTCCAAAAGGGGCTTTTACTAATTGAAAATCAGGGTGTTCTACATCAAATTTAAAAAGTTCTTCTAAGTTTCTCACCTTGAAATGTGGTTCTTTCTGATTTGATGCAATAGAATAAATTGTGTGAATAACCTCATTTTCATCAATTTCCGCAATTAATGAAGATGTAAAAGCTACGCTAGTTACCATATGCACTTTTATATGAGCTTTTGCATATTCAGGTAATAGAATGTCGTCAGAATCAATAAAACTTATAAATTCTCCTCTAGCAGAAGCAAGTCCAGTAAGCATAGAAGCTAATTGACCTTTGTTAGTTGAATTTTTGATAAAAGTAATTCTTTTATCTTGATTACAATTAATAAAATGTTCAATTAGTTCTTGAGATTTATCATTAGAACCGTCGTCAACAACAATTAGTTCAATGTTTTTATAGGATTGGTTAATGATACTTTCTAGTGTTTTTATTATGAACTTTTCATAATTGTAAGATGTAACTATAAAGCTTACCAGTGGGAGTTTAAGCATTATTCTCCTTTTCTTCAGCAATGGATCTTTCTAATTTTTTATTGTAACGAACAGATGAGATGAACGCAGCAACAATGAATGCTAATCCTACAAGTCCAGTGACAACTTCAGGCACTTCTTTTACTGTAGAAATTAACATAATAAGAGCCAAAGCTCCAATTGCCCAATGTGCACCGTGTTCCAAATATCTAAACTGAGCTAGGGTTTTCTTTTCAACAAGCATAATTGTTAAAGATCGAACAAACATCGCGCCTATAGATAGGCCAATAGTAATAATAATGATATCTTTGCTTAATGCGAACGCTCCAAGAACTCCGTCTAAAGAGAAAGAAGCATCTATTAGCTCAAGGTAGATGAAACTTATTAAACCTGTACATCCAGCACCTTGGACAGCACATTTAGCAGCACGCATTTCTTCATGTTTTTCAAGATAATGAGTAATTCCATCAATCAATAAATATGTTAATATACCGCATATCCCTGCGATTAAAACGTGCAATTTAACTTCAGCAGGTACAAAGTTTTGTGTGATTAAAAGTAAAATAAGAGATATAATAACTTCAATTCCTTTTATATGGTCAAGATGAGAAAGCGGAGCTTCAATTTGTCTAATCCAGTGTACATCCTTTTCGTGATTGAAGAAGTAATTAAGGAATAGCATAATAAGAAACATCCCACCGAATGTAACAATAGGTGCGTGAGTTTCATGTAAATAGTGAGCATATAATGTAGAATTAGAAGTTGCAATTTTAGCTACTTCAAGCATACTTAATTTAGCAAAGATTGATACTACAAGAATTGGGAATAAAAATCTCATACCGAAAACAGCAATTGCGATACCCCAAGTTAGGAATCTATGTCTCCATTTGTGAGACATTTTTTCAAGTTTCATAGCGTTAACAACTGCATTGTCAAAAGATAAGCTTACTTCTAATACACCTAGAACCATTGCTATAAAAATACAGGTTAAACCGCTACCATTATGAACGTGTTCACCCCAGAAATATGCACCTATTAAACCTGCAATTGTAACAATATATGAGCCTAAAAAATATTCCAACATTAGTATTTTCTCCCAAAATAATCTTTACGAAGATAAATATAGCTTAAATTCTGGATTTTGGCAAGCAAAATAAGGTTATTCTTTTACCCCGCCTTGCATAATATCATTGATAAAATATTTTTTACCCAATAAAAAGACTCCGATGACCGGAATTGTACATATAACAGAACAAGCTAGCAATTCACCCCAAAGAGTAATCTCTCTGAAACTTCCTTTGAAAATAGCAAGCCCGACAGGTAAAGTTCTCATACTTTCTGAATTAGTTACAATTAATGGCCACATAAAGCTGTTCCAAGTAGTTACGAAAGTGAATAATGCCAGTGTCGCAACTGTTGGTATAGCAAGTGGAAGTGCAATTTTGAAAAATGTCTCGAAAAGATTGCAACCATCAATTTTAGCGGCTTCTTCCAAATCCTTAGGTAATCCGAGAAAATATTGTCTCATAAGAAAAATTCCAAATCCACCAAATAGTCCAGGTAAAATTAATGCTTGATATGTATCAATCAGATGCATTTCGCGCATTAAAAAGAATAATGGAATAATGTTTACCTGAGGCGGAATTAGCATTGTTATTAGAATGATTAAAAATAAAATGTTTTTGAATTTAAATTTAAGTCTTGCAAAGGTATATCCTGCCAGAGATGCAAAAAGTACCTGCCCGATTGTGGTGATTACAGCTACAACAAGGCTGTTAAAAAAATATCTGCTTAATGGGATTTGGTTGAATACATTTTTATAATTGTCTAAAGTAAAACCTGTATATATAATTTTACCAGCTTGAGTGAAAATCTTATCACTTTGAACAAATGATAAATTAATCATTGCAAAAAACGGATAAAGCATACTAAAGGCAATAAGAATAAGAATAATATATCCAAAAATAATCCGTTTGCTTTTCATAAGATAATTATATTACAAAAAATAATTCGTATTTAAAAGTAAAATAGTTAGTGTACCAAATTCTGAATAAATAGGTTTCCTATTGTCAAAAATTTTTGCTTATGATACCATCGAGTTGTTATAGTATATATATTAGGGGAAAGGGGTATAAAATGGTTTGCACATTAGAAAAAAATGCAACTAAAACTATCCATAAAGCATTAAAAGCTTTAGGTAAAAAGAACTTAGCTTTGATTATACATAGCGGAAGCTTTCCGGCTGCAGAAGGCGAAAATACAGGCTTCGGAAGTGTGAATTCCAACGGCGGAAAAGAAGTTATTGATTTTGCATCAGGAATTTTTAATGCAATTCAGCTTGGGCCTGCTGGTAAGACTAAAGGCTGTGACTCTTCCCCTTATACAGGTACTATTTTCTCAGGTAATCCTTTGTTTATTGATTTGAAAGAACTTACAGGTAAAAAATGGGGAAATATTCTTTCAGAAGAAACTTATAACGAGATAGTAAAAGAAAATCCAAATAAAGATATCAATAAAACTGCATACTCTTATATTTATAAAAAACAAGGTGAAGCTCTTTTAGAAGCTTGGAATAACTTTAAAGCAAAAGCTTCTAAAAAAGCAATGAAAGATTTTGAAGTATTTAAACGTAAAAATAATGAATGGTTAGATAAAGATAGCTTGTATGAAGCTCTTTCAATTGAGCATGGAAACGATTACTGGCCATTATGGAATTCTGAAACAGATAAAAACTTGTTTAATCCAAAATCAATAGAAGAAAAAATGGAATTTGCAAAACGTATTGAAGAAATTTCAAATAAATATGCAGATGAAATTGATTTTTACAAGTTTGTACAATTTGTTCTTGAACAACAAACTCAAGAAACTTTAGATTATGCTAAGCATAAAGATATTAAAATGATTGCTGATAGACAAGTTGCTTTCTCTGATAGAGACACTTGGGCTTACCAATCATTATTCTTGGAAGGATGGATGCTAGGTTGTCCTCCTGATTACTTCTCTAAGGATGGTCAGGCATGGGGCTTCCCTGTTATGAACCCAGAAAAACTTTTCCATGAAGATGGTTCTTTGGATGAAGGTGGAATTTTGATGAAAAATCTTTTCAAAAAGATGTTCAAAGAAAATCCGGGCGGTGTAAGAATTGACCATATTGTAGGTTTAATAGATCCTTGGGTATATAAAGTTGGTAAAAAACCTAAAATTGAACAAGGTGCTGGCAGACTTTATTCATCTCCAGAACATCCGGAATTGAAAAAATATGCAATTCCATCAATGGAAGATTTGGATATGACTCTTGAAGCTGATAAAGAAAAAAGAGTTAAAACTTTATCAAAAGCTCAAATAAAAAAATACGGAAGACTTATAGAAAAAGTTGTTATTGCGGCAGCAAAAGAAGAAGGTCTAAATAAAGACGCAATTGTTTGTGAAGATCTTGGTACACTTACAAATCCTGTAGCTGCTGTAATGAAAGAATATGGACTTCAGGGTATGAAGCTTACACAGTTTGTAGTTCCTGAAAAACCAGAACATCCATACAGATGTAAAAATATTAACGAAAAAACTTGGGCTATGGTTGGTACTCACGATAATGAGCCAATTAAAATGTGGGCAGATTCAATGGTTAATTCTCATGAAGGCTACTTGCATGTGAAAAATCTTGTAGAAGATTTGGATTTCCCTGATTGGGATAATAAAGATGCTTTGATAGTTGAGTTAACAAAAAATGCTGAATTTTTAGCTCAAACAAAGCTTGTTGAAATTTTTGCATCAAAAGCTGAAAATATTCAAATATTCTTCACAGATTACTTTAAAATCTATGATGTATATAACAAACCAGGTACATCAGGCGATGCAAACTGGAGTTTGAGACTTCCTGACAATTTTAAATCAATGGAGACTATTAATCTTGCGAATATCTTAAAACTTGCGATAATAGCAAGAGGTCATGAATTTGCAGAGAAAAATTCAAAGTTGATAAAGGAACTAGATGAAATTAAGTAAAAAAATCTTGTTAATATTAATCGTTGTAATTTCAGCCGTGAATATTTCTTTTGCGGCTGAAGTTTCAACTGAGGCAAAACTTCAATATAACAAAGGGGTTGATATGTATCGAGTCGGTAGGTATGAAGAAGCTATAGAGGCGTTTCGAAAAGCTACCGAACTTTCACCTGATTATATTGATGCCTATTATAATTTAGGTTCTATTTTAGAATTTATAAAACAAGATGATGCAGCTTTATCTGTGTTTAAACAAATTATCTTAAGAAAGCCAACAGATTATGAAGCTGTCTACAAGGCTGCTGCTTTAAGTGTAAAACTTGGTCAGCCGGATCAAGCAAAATCATATTTATCGCTTATCCCGCAGACAAGTATTGTGAATTCGAAAGCTCAAGAGCTTGCGTCTACATTGAAAACAGATATGCAGACCATAAGACAGGAGCAAAAAGAACTTAATCAGCAGTCAGAAAAAATATCGCAAACTAATGGAGTGTATAATAATCTTGGCAGTCCGACCGGTATGGTTACCGATAGGAATGGAAATCTTTATATTGCTGGTTTCTCAGATAATGCAATTTTCAAAATTGCTCCAAATGGAGAAAGAAGATTGTTTGTTAAAGATTCCAGATTGAATGGGCCTATTGGCTTGGAGATAGATTCTGCGGGAAATATATATGTCGCAAATTACAATGCTAACAACGTATTAAAAATATCTTCGACAGGAGTTGTGTCTGTGTTGATAGGAAATATTCCAAAGCCTTACTGCTTGCATATTGATGGTAATTTATTATTCATCTCTGCACAAGGCTCAAATTCCGTAGTTAGATATAAGCTTTAAATTTCGACGTCTTTCATCATATCAACAAGAGTGTTGATAGTTGTATCCATACTTACAATATCAGTCGTTCGCTGTTGTAAAAAGGCGTTAATTTGTGGCATCATTTCAATTGCAGTATCAAGCTTAGGGTTTGTTCCTGGCTGATACATACCTACATCGATTAAGTCTTTGTTTTCTCTATAAAGAGCCATTAGTGCTCTCATTTTACCTGCGGCAGCTTTATGTTCCGGTGTTGCAATTGCCGACATAAGCCTTGAAATACTTCCAAGTACATCAATTGCTGGGTAATGGTTCATTTCTGCAACTTTTCTTGAAAGGAAAATGTGTCCGTCAACAATACCACGCACGATATCTACGATAGGGTCGGAAATGTCGTCCCCTTCCATCAAAACTGTGTAAAGTGCAGTAATTGAACCTTTGGGGCTATTACCGGCACGTTCAAGAACTTTTTGTAGCCAAGAGAAAATAGATGGTGGATAACCTTTCATTGTAGGTGGTTCACCTAGTGACAAACCAACTTCACGGCCGGCCATTGCACAACGAGTAACCGTATCTGTCATTAAGAAAACTTTTTTACCTTGATCTCTAAAGTATTCACAAACCGCAGTTGCCGTAAGTAAAGCTTTTTGACGAATTAGTGGAGGTTGGTCACCTGTAGAACAAACAAGTACCGATTTAGCCATACCCTTTTCTCCAAGAGCGTCTTCAACGAATTCTTTTACTTCACGACCACGTTCTCCGATTAGAGCAACAACGTTCACATCAGCATCAGAATTTCGAGCAATCATACCGAGCAGTGTACTTTTACCAACCCCTGAGCCTGCAAATAATCCTAAACGCTGTCCGCAACCCATTGTCATACAGCTATCTATTGCTCTGACACCTGTGGAGAACATTTCTGTAATGATAGGTCTTTCGAAAGGTCCAGGTGGCGGGCCTTCTATTGGTCTCCACTGAGCTCCAGTTGTGTCCATAGGCTTTCCATCTATAGGATCGCCCATAGGATTAATTAGTCTTCCAAGTAAGAAGTCTCCAACGGGGATAATAATAGGTTTACCAGTTGAGGTTACCAAGCTTCCTTGTCCTATACCTTCTCCGTCATAAAGTAAAAGTAATTGAGCAACTTCGCCTTTAAAAGCCTGTACTTCGGCAGGCTTTTGTCTGCCGTCATATGTTTCAATAAAACATAAATCGCCAATTTTTAAGCCAGGTAATTTTACTTCTACGGTAAGCCCTAATAGCTTTGATACCGTACCTTTAAACTTAAATAGCTGGGTTTCATTTAGCTTTTCTTTGACTCGATTTTTTAAATTGTCTATGTTGCTCGTATCTATTAAATCCATAACAAAATTATAATGATAATGTCTATAATAATCAAATCGTTAACATAATATATGCTATAACTATGTTCATTTCTTTCTCTTTTATTGCGAGTAAAAGAGAAAGAAATGAACCAAAGAAAGAGAAAAACGCTAAGTTCA
>CALVBU010000009.1 GCA_944325875.1 Candidatus Gastranaerophilales bacterium | reverse complement strand
AGTATTGTTCATCGTACATACATTAACTCGTTTTAATCTATAATGGAATACAATTACTAAGAATTGTGTTGTTTTGTGATGATAAAATTTGGATTCAATTTTAATTTTTAAATTACATCAAAATGAACCTTTGTTTATGCTATAATCTCCTTAAAGGAGTTATTATGGCACTAAAAGGTGGTTCTGCTGATAAAGCCGGGAATGTATATGAATCGTATTGGGCGGTAGAAGAAATGTGTCGTATATTGCTTGATAAAGAAAATTCTTCTTCAATTTATTTTGAAAAGCCAGATGAAATAAAAGATGGCTATGAGTACATTGTAACTAAAGGAGAAAAGAATTATTGTACACAGGTTAAAAATTATGATATCGAATGGACAATTTCAAATCTTTATAGAAAGAGGATTTTACATAATTTTATAAAAAGAATTGATGAAGATAAAAATGCTATATGTGTATTTCTATCATCAAGCAATACGGAACTAGACGAAATTATAGCTAGAGCTATAAAGGCAGAAAATAAATCTACGTTTTTCAATTCTATGATTACATCTGAAAAAACAAAGGATATTATTTCTAAATTACGTGAAAAAATTACAAGCATAAAATTTGCTAATAAAGATATAACTTCAGAGGACTTTCAGTATAAGCTTGATGATTATATTTTTGATTTTTTAAGAAGAATAGAGACTAGGGTTAAAGATAATAATACATTAAAAAAAGATATCATTGATTTAATTAACTGTATATTTAAGTCTCCAACTTCAGATGATATTTTTAGTTCACTTTTTCGTTTTTCACAAGAAAGATATAATGAAAAATTTACAAAACTGGATTTAATAAGATATTTACAAGAAGATAAAGGATTCGTTTTTAATGATTATAATTTAAATTCTCAACTTTTAACTAAATTAGAAGATTACAATAATAATTTTATCAATTCAACCTCGTCATTTTACCGAAAATATAAAATTGAACGAACAGAAATATTTGACATTTTTAATAAAATAAATTCGTCAGATAATAAAAAATATTTCTTTGTGTTAGGTTCTGCTGGTTGTGGAAAAAGTATTATACTTAAAGAAGTTGATAACTTATTAAAAGATAATGGTTATACAATCATACCTATAGATATAAGAATTTTTGATAATTTTAATAATTGTGAAGAATTAGGTCAATATATCTATAATGAAAGGATTTCACCCGTTGATTTGTTAGCAAATATTGCTCAAGATAAACCTGCCTTAATAATTCTCGACCAATTAGATTCTCTTAGCTCTGTTTCCGGAAGAAGTGTTAACAAATGGCTTGTGATAAACCAACTGTTACAACAAGTAAATAAATATACAAATATAAAAGTACTTATTGCCTGCCGTGACTTTGATTTAAGTAAAGATTTAAGATTAAAAGATTTTATCCAGTTAAACGAGGACTTTGTAGAAAAATTTTTCATAAATGATTTATCAAATGAGGTAGTTACAGATACTTTAGTAAATCTTGGAGTAAATACAAATAGAATAAATGCGAAATCTCTTAAATTATTTTCTATCCCCTTGCATTTGCAAATGTTATGTGCTGTATCTGAAAATACAGATATAACAAATTTAAATTACGAAAATAAAATAGAATTATATAATGCATTTTGGGATAGTAAATGTACAATTATAGGTGATGAAGCATGGTACTCACTGATAAATTTACTGGTGACTTATCTTAATAATAAGAAAATTCTTACAGCACCACATTGCATTTTTGATAGATACAAAACTAATTTAAATCGTTTATTATCAGAAGGTGTGTTTTGTCAAAACGGACAAAATATTTCATTTTTTCATGAAACATTTTATGATTATTGTTTTGCGAGAACACTAGCAGCAAATACAGAAAAATCTTTATATGATTTTATATTGACGAGTGACCAAAGCCTATTTATTAGATCAAATGTTAGACAATCTTTAGAATATTTAAGAATAGCTGATACTAGAAGATATCTCTTTGAGCTAAAAAGGATCTTAAATAGTGAAAATATCAGAGTACATATAAGAACATTAATTTTGGATGTGCTTTTAAATTTCGAAAATTTAACAAACGATGAGATAAATATTTTAATTACGGTTCAGGGAACAATTAAAAATGCAATTTTAAATAAATATGAGTATAAAGAAGCTGAGTTCCTTATCCAATATAATACAGGAGAACTTTTAGAAAATTTAATAGATATAGAGAATGAAAATTTTAATCAAGCTGCAGAACTTTTGACTATGTTTGCAGATAAATATGCTGAAAAAATTGACTTGATAGTAAATCAATTAAATGATACACATTTAACTAAGATAATATTAATAGGATACCCAAATACATTATCGCGATTTTTATTTTCGCCTTATTTATACAAAAATACTCGATTATATAATATTCTTAAAAGTTTATTACAAAATGATTCTATTAGTATTAAATCTTTATTTGGCCATCTTCAATATGTTATGAAAGATTTCATTCAAACAGAACAAGTTTTTGAATTATATGGAATATTACTTAATAAAATTATTCAGGAAATACTAAGTGGTAATAATCGAAATGATAGTTCTTTATATATTAATAACATTAAAAAATATATAACCAAATATCCGGAAAAATTTATAGAAATTGATTTTAAATATTTATTAAATGGTATTAAAAATTCCCAAACATATACTCATAATGATTTGATATATGATAAATTATTGTATCATCGTATTTATGGTTATGAAGATAATATTTGCAAAGTATTTAGCATTGCACTTAATGCTCTTGCAAAACAAGAACCTACTAGTTATTGGAATTTTATAGAAAAATACAAATATTCAGAATACGAAACTATTTTATTTTTAATATTAAAAAGTTTATATTATTTACCTCTAGATTATTCAGATCAAATTGTTGAATATATTATCAATAATCCTCACATTTATAACGTTGGTTACAGTTCAAATCATAATTATTTAATAATGCATTTATTAAATAAATTCACGCAAAATTGTAATGAAAATCTATTTGAAAAGTTAATTAAAACAATATTAAATTATAGAAACAAAGATGAATATGAATATTTTAAAAATTTAAAAAAACAAAAGCATTTTGAATATAGCCCAATAGATCATGTTCAGGTCAAACTATTAGATTCATTAGATAAAAAAAGATTACTTAAATATCCTGCTGCAATATTAAAATTACTTGAATTACAAAGAAAATTCAAAACAACTACTTTTCTAAAAGAACCTTCAGGAATTGAAGGAGGACTTGTCGTATCCCCAATTCCAAAAGAAAAAGCTCTTAAAATGACATTAGAGCAGTGGAAAAATGCAATATATAAACATAAAACTAATCATAGTAGTTTTTCACCTTGTTCTGGTGGAGCCTTTGAATTATCTAATGTTATGGAAGATATCATCTCACAAGAACCACTAAAATTCTTACATTTCATTTATGAATTAGATATAAATAAAACTTCATTATACTATATTAATGCAATATTAAGAGGTTTATCAAATTTAGTGGGTTATTATGAAGAAAAAGAAGATTTGATTAAATATTGTTTACAGATAACTAATAAAGATTTTAATTATAGCATAATAAAATTACTAACTTCTTTTATTGATAATACTGGAGTACATTTATCAGATTATTGTATTAATTTGATAATTCAATTTATTATAAATCCGCAATACAATGATGAATGGGATAATAATGATATTGATATGGTTTCAATAAATTGTACTAATGGTCAGGCTTTATGGTTGTTAAAAAAAATATTATCTAGGGATATAAATTTTAAGGACAAGTTTAATATTATTTTTGATAGTATTCATACATTAAACCTAGCAACTAAGGTTGCTTTTACATGTCCATTATACGAATTGTATAATTATAATAATACTTATGCTTTATCAATATTACAAAAGTTGATTTTATCGGATAACAAGTTTATTCAATCTGGGTATGTTAGAGAATTTATTAGCCAAACATCTTTTATTGATAATTTTGAATTTTATTTTGAATTATTAAAAAATATTGAAAGCAATACTCCTGATGTAAAAAAACTGATTTCTGGAATATTTACTCACTATAGTCTGCATTTTGACAAAGCAAGAGATATGGCATTAAAATATATCGATTCTGATGATATCGACAATAAAATAGGTGCAGCAGAAGTCCTATCTCAATATGCAAATAATAAAGAAATAAGACTAACCACATTCTATCAAGAGAATTTCGCCAAATTATTAAATGATAATAATAGTGAGATAAAAAGAACCTGTCTAAAATTTATACATCAATACAATAAACCTGAAGAATTATTTTTAAATCCATTATTTGAACTAATAGTTAATTCAAATGCATTTTTATCCTATACACATTTCATATATGAATTGAATGAAAGTTTGATAAATGTAAAATACTTAAATAAATATAAATTGATAATAAATAGATTTATTGAATTAAAAGAAGAAGAAAATTTAAAAAATACTGATGTAAATTTTGAGATTGGTAGTTTATTTGAAACAATATTAAAAGTTTATGAATTACAAGAAGATTCAGAAATTCTTGACTTGATTGATAGATTTTTGTTATTACCAATTTATACATATAGAGATAAAATTAATGAGTTTGAACGGACACTATAATTAAATCTTGATTTTAGGACTACCTGTTTATATATTTTTTACTTTTCGTATTGTTTTGTAATTATAAAAATCCGTATCCGACCAATTGTAAAAAATTACCTACCTCAAAAATAAATTTAAAATTACTCACATAGTCCTCAAAAGTCAAATAATCGCTTTATCCGTACAAGTTAGATTGGGAGGGCGAAATAGGCTATAATACTGGCTTTAAATTCAAAAATTTAAGACAATTATTGGACAGTAATCGGACAATGATGACCAAGAAAAGACCATTTTGTAACATGTAAAACGATTACTTCCGACCGCTAAAACTTAAACACAAAGCCAACTTTGCAGAATAATCTTTTTATGCGTTCAGACAAAATGTCCCGTTAAAATACACCCAAAAAGTCCATTTCGGCAGTTTGATTTTTTGGGTAAACTTAATTTCCGACCCGAAAACGCCTTCACAGAGCGGGCTGTCCAAAATAATCAAAGTATCCGTACAAATCAAACCGGTCGTTAAATTACATTTAACGAATCAAAAACAAGCAATAAAAAACTCCCCAGGTTGGACTCGAACCAACAACCTACCGGTTAACAGCCGGTTGCTCCGCCATTGAGCTACTGAGGAATATTTTATAAATATAAACAGAACCTAATCGGTTTGCCCCTTTCACTGCAACCATCTCAGGTGGGGCTTATGTGATTATTATAAACTAAAAAATTTTTATTGTAAAGTACTTTTTTTAATTTATTGCTGATAATTTTATTAACTTTTCAAAATCCTCATATTTCGCTGATAATTCGGCAAATGTTCCACTATCAACGATTTTGCCATCTTTCAAATAGATCAGCCTATTGCAAGACTTCAACGTAGATAATCTATGAGCTATAGAAATCATGGTTTTAGACTTTTTCAATCTTTCAAGCATGGTAGTAATTTCATGCTCAACTTGCACATCTAATGATGATGTTGCTTCATCAAAAATCATTATCTCTGGTTTTCTATACAAAGCTCTTGCTATTGCCAATCTTTGCTTTTGCCCTTGAGAAAGTCCTTTTGAATCAACAAATGGAACAGAATAAATACCATCCTTATATTCTTTCAACAAATCATTTAACTGCGCATCTAAAAGAACTTCAGTCACTAAATTATCATCGATTTGCTCAGGAGGAACTCCCCATGCCACATTTTCACGGAAAGATTTCTCTAAAACATTAATTTCTTGAGGCACGTACCCAATTATTTTCCTAAATTGAGGGAAATTTTTTCGAGTGAGTTTTACACCATCTATCAGTATCTCACCAGAATCAGCTTCTAAAAGGCCTGTAATTAAATCAGCCAGAGTACTCTTGCCTGCTCCTGATAGGCCAACAATACCAACAAATTCACCTTTTTTAATTTCAAGGTTTATATTTTTTAGAACATGCTTATCAGCTTTATATGAAAAAGTTATATTTTTTAATTCCAATTTATCTTTTAAACTAAAAGAAGTTGTATCATTAGAGTACACAGGCTCAAATTTATCTAAGCCGCATGCTTCATATTCCTTTAATAGAGCTTTTACAAAAGTTCTTCCAACCGAAATATTAATAATTGAAGTCTGAATACGGTTTAATGCTGGAGCTATTCTAAAAATTGCAGCTACAACAAGCGCAAAAGATGCGACCATGGCCGGCTGATTAGCAAAAGATCCAATTGATATAAACAATCCCATTAATAGCAAAGATACAACAATTAGAATCTCTACAATATATGGAGGGATGCTATTAAAAAACTCAAACTCAGCCATATCATTTATCATATCTTTTGCCTTTTTCTCATATTCAGAATAAAAGACCTGTTCTCCATTCATCATTTTTACTTCTTTTAAATTATCAATACTTTCACAAGTTAAAGTATTCACAGTTTTAATTTTTTTATTTAAAAACAAAGTAATCTGCTTAGTCTTATTCTTAAAATATCGATTTTGGAAAATCATGCTAAAGATAACAAAAACAAGAGTGACAAGCCCTGCAACTGGAAACTTTGACATAATTAAAACAATAATCATTAAAACTATAATAGAGTTAGTAATCAAATTCAAAAGACGTATTAAAAAACTACTCATTACTTGAGATGGAAGATTATTAACGACATACAACTTATCCGCAGAAGAATTTCTCATAATATTTCCATAAGGTGCAAATAAGTAATATTCCATAAATCTATTAACAATACTCTGCTTCCAGTTATTTATAAAATGACTTTGCAAAAACATGTAAAATATCATATAGATATTTTTAAAAACAAAAAGAAGCAAAGCGACACCGCCAAGTATCAAAGCTGTCAACAATGGAGAATTTATTCCAGAAAACATAACCCATTTTTGATACAATTGACTATTAATAGCAGTATCAGGTTTTATTATCATAATTATAAAAGGATAAATTAATGCAATCCCTAAGAATTCAAGAAAACCCGCAACAAGAGAGAGAAAAGCAAAACCCACCAGTTTAAATTTTCGTCCAACACCAAAATAATTAACAAATTTTCTTATATTCTCAAGATACATAATCACCCCAACTAAATCTAATTCGTGCTATAATCATTTTATTATATTATTATATAATTATAGAAGAAAGGAGTTAATATGGCAAATCCTATACTTAGAAACACATTTGATGCCGAGACTCGTGTTTATGAAGGCGAACCTATGACAATAAGCGGAGCAATAAATAAAATATTTATGTTGCTTGCTCTCGCAATCATAGGTGCAGCATACACTTGGTGGCTTATAGCTACAGGATTTATGGATAAAGCATCACTATTTTGTATTGGTGGAGCTGTTGTTGGATTTATTCTTGCAATAATCATCTCTTTTTCAAGAGGTAAATTCGCACCAATCCTTGCACCTTTATATGCATTAGCTGAAGGATTTTTCTTAGGCGGCATATCTGCATTTTTTGAAGCTGCATACTCTGGTATAGTATTACAAGCAGTTGCAGGCACATTTGCAGCATTATTCTCTATGCTTTTACTATATAGAGCAAAAGTTATTCAATGTACAGATAAATTTAGAGCAGTATTATTTACTGCAACAATGTCTATTGGTATCATTTATCTTATCCAAATAATCGCATCATTATTTGGTAGAGGAATACCACAAATTTTTACTTCAAGTTCAATAGGAATTGGCTTCAGTGTTGTTGTTGTACTTATTGCAGCTTTTAACTTTATCGTAGACTTTCATTTCATAGAAAAAGGTGCAGAACAAATGCTTCCAAAAGAATATGAATGGTTTGGAGCATTTGGATTAATGGTAACACTAATTTGGTTATACCTTGAAATCCTAAGATTACTTGCTAAATTATCAGAGCGTAACTAATTCAAAAAAAAAGGACTCTTGAATGAGTCCTTTTTTTATTTATATAATTGAACCGAAAATTTTATCATTTTCAAACTTTGAAATTTTAACTTTCTGCAATGTATTTAAAAGGTTTTTGTCTTTTGAATCAATATGAACTGTAAGATAATTTCTTGTAACCCCTTTTAAATAACCTTCTTTATCGGGATGTTTTTCAATTAAAACTTCTTGAACGGTATTAATATTTTTATTCACAAAATCATTGAATTTGTTGCGAGAAATAGCTTTTACGACACTCGCTCTATTTTCTTTAACTTTATCGTCAACCTGCTCCTCACGCATTGCACCAACTGTTCCGCTACGTTTTGAATAAGGGAATGTATGAATTTGAGAAAGACCTGATTTTTCGAGATTTAATCTTGTAATTTCAAAATCATCATCAGTTTCCCCTGCAAACCCTGTAATAATATCACTACCTAAAAACGGAAGCGCAAACATTGAATTTATTTTATCTATTTGCGCAAGGTAATCCTCAACTTTATAAAATCTATTCATAGATTTAAGAGTTTTATTACAAGCTGACTGCAATGATAAATGAAAATGCGGGCAGAACTTTTCAGATTTGCTCAAGAAGTCTAATAATTCATCTGTAATCTCTAAAGGATTTAATGAACCAAGTCGATAACGAGGTATATCAGTCCTTACTTCAACCTCTTTTAATAAATCCAATAAGGTCAGCCCAATATCCTTACCCCATAATCCGATATGAATTCCAGTAAAAACAACTTCCTTAAAACCGTGTTTAGAAAGATTATTAATTTGTTCGATAATAAAATCAATATCTGCACTACGGCTTTTTCCACGAGCAAAAGGAATTATGCAATAAGAACATCTGTTATCACAACCATCTTGAATTTTCAAACTTGCACGAGTTTTTGACATATCATCAAGAGCAACTTTATGAAAAGTTTTAAGATCCATGATATCTATCGCATGACACTTATTATTCGTATTTATATAATTGAATAGTTCAAGTTTTTCATCATTACCGATTACATAATCAATGAAATCATTCTCCAATAGTGTTGACTTTTCTATCTGCGCAAAACAACCGGTAAGAACAGTAATCAAATCATTTTTTTTATGTTTTGCATTGCGAAGAAGATATAGAGCCTCATTGTCACTCTTATGAGTCACAGTACAAGAGTTCAATATATAAATATCAGCCTCCTCAATTTTAAAAACATGTTTCAAACCGTTTTTTTCAAGGTTTTCAATTATAATAGAACTTTCAAATTGGTTGGCTTTACAGCCCATTGTATGGATGTAAAAATTTCTCATTTCTGTATTCTATAATAAACATAATCTATATGTAAATATTTCTTAAAATAATATATACTATTAGCAAAAAAATTTACTTTCTTACTTTAATATTGTATAATAAAAGTGAAAGTGTAGGTGTAGAATATGCAAATAAATGCGATTTCATCTTATGGTAAGGGATTTACAGGGTCTCGAGAAAGAATTGATGAAGCTATCGTTCAAGACGACAAGCTGGTCCGTGAATATGCTTACTTAAAAGCAATGGACAAAGTTAAAGATAAAAAACATCAAAAGATCACAAATGCATTATGGTATTCTATTCCACTAGCAGCAGGATTATCTGCAGCAGCACTTACAAAAGGAAAAGTTTCACTTTTTGGAAAAGAAATTGGCGGATTTGCCTCTAAATTAGCTACAGGTATTGCTGGTGCACTACCTTGGGCTGTAACTCTTGGAGTTGCAGATGCAGTTGTAGGTGGAAACAACCTTGCACTTAAAAAATCTAAAGATGTTAGAGAAGCAGAAAGCAAACATCCAATATTGACAGTTATGGGAATTCTTGCAGCAGGTACTGCAGCATTATTATTTATTCCAAAAGCAGCGTCAAAACTTCTTAGCAAAATGGGGCCTAAAACTTATGAAAAATTAGGCAGAGCTGCGGAAAAAGCTGCAAATGCTCTAAACGTTATAAAAACTCCGAAATTCTTAGAAAAACCACTTACAAAACTTTCAGAAAAAATGCCATCTGTAATTAAAAATGGTGCAAAATTCGGAATATCAATATTGCCAGAAACATTGTTATTAACTACATTCTTCCATACAATTAATCACAATATTGATAAAAAACGCGAATTCAATAAAAATTATACAGCAATGAAAGATACTCAATTAAATCTTGCAAAAGCAAGAATGAATGAGTTAAAACTTGAAAACGATTTCCTAAAACAAACTCCAGAAAACGAAGAAGATCTAGCAATACTTAATGATAATCTAAAAGATATGCCAGATGAAGTTATTGAAAAAATAGAAGCAAACAAACAAAATAATGATATTGCAACAGAAACAGAAAGAGAAATCATTGAAGCGCAAGATATCGACAACAATACAGATGTCGATGACGAAGATTAAGAATATCATTAAATAATAAAATAAAAAAAAGATGTCCAAAAAGGCATCTTTTTTTATTTGTTAACAAAATTTAAAAATAAAAAGACTATAAAGCAATAATTAAAAACAAAAAACGTTTATTAATATAGGTTAGGTGTTAAATATTTAGGTAGGATTGTTTATGGACAATTTAGATAATTGCGTGGAAAATAATGTTCCACCAATAGTTAGTGGTGACAACTCCAGTCAGGAAAATATAAAACCAATAGATGGGAATACCCCACCTCCAGAATTAAGGGAAATTCAGCCCCCCACAAATCCTTATGCAATAAAAATACCCCCCGCCTCAGCTCAAGGTTGGTACAAAAAAATAATTAATGAGACTCATAATCCCCCCGAACAATTACATGCATACGGCGGAACACTAAATAACGCAGCAATATATTCCATTGTTGCACATAACCCGCTGCAAAAACCGGAAGAAATAGAAAAACCAATACCTAAACCTCAACCAATGTTTACCCCAACCCCTATGACAAACCCTATGCCGCAACGAACGCGAATGTTCAATTACAATCCATATCAACAAATGCGAGCCTCGGGTATGTACTAAAGAAAACGCCGGACAAATATATCCGGCGTTTTCTTTGACTTTTTAAAGTATTGACTACTTCATTAGTTCTCCGACTGCTCTGTAAACAGCCATACGTTTTGCAGCATCTTCTTCAGCTTGAGCGTACAATTCTTCTGCATGTTCAGGGTTTGTTTTAAGAAGTGATTTGTAACGTCCTTCTGATTTGATGAATTCCTGATAGCTGCCTTTAGGATCTTTAGCATCCCAAGTAAATGGAGCTTCAGGGTTAGCAGGATTATATCTGTATAATGGGAAGTATCCTGCTTCTACTGCACGTTTTTGTTCAGTTTGAGTTTTACTCATATCGATACCGTGAGCGATACAAGGTGCATAAGCAAAGATGATAGATGGACCATCATAAGCTTCAGCTTCTTGGAATGCTTTAAGAGTTTGAGCTCTATCTGCACCCAATGCTACTGATGCTACATAAACGTATCCATAAGACATGCTCATCAAGCCCATGTTTTTCTTATAAGTTGGTTTACCACCTGTAGCAAACTTAGCAACAGCACCTGTAGGTGTTGATTTAGAAGCTTGACCACCAGTGTTAGAATAAACTTCGGTATCAAGAACAAGGATATTAACATTTTTGTTCTGAGCAAGAACGTGGTCAATACCGCCGTATCCGATATCGTTAGCCCAACCGTCACCACCGATAATCCAAACTGATTTATCTGTGAAGTAATCTTGAAGTTCTCTAACTTTTGCTAAGTCAGGGCAACCGCAATCAGCATATTTTGCGATAACTTTCTTAGCTTCTTCTTGAGCTTTAACAGCTTCTTCAGTTTTTGAGTTGTCAAAGTGAGCAATAGCTGCTTGCAATGCTTCTTTCAAATCAGCAGGAGTTTTTTCATTTTCAAGAACTTTTTCAACATAAGTTTTCAAAGTATCTCTGTTTTGATCAACTGCCAATCTCATACCAAAACCGAATTCAGCGTTATCTTCAAATAATGAGTTAGCCCAAGCTGGACCTCTGCCATCCTTATTAGTTGTATAAGGGATAGTAGGGAATGTACCTGAGTAAATTGAAGAACAACCAGTTGCGTTAGCTACGATTGCATTTTCTCCGAATAATTGAGAAACCAATTTAACATAAGGAGTTTCACCACAACCTGCACAAGCGCCTGAGAATTCGAATAATGGTTTTCTCAACATAGCACCTTTAATAGTTTTAGTTGTATTTTTACCCATTACGTTATCTGGTAATTCATCAAAGAATTTTTCATTTACAACTTCGCCAACTGCTTCTTCTTGTTCAATTGTAGACCAAGATAGAGCTGCTTTTTCAGGGTTTTTAGCCATAGGACATTGATCCAAGCAAACTCCGCAGCCTGTACAATCTTTGCAGTATACTTGAACTTTGAAGTGTTCACCATTTTCATTAGGTTTAGCTTCAATTGTTTTGAATGATTCAGGAGCATCTTTAAGATTTTCCTTTTCAACCAATTTAGTTCTGATAGCTGCGTGAGGACAAGCTGAAGCACAGATACCGCACTGAATACAGAATTCAGGGTTCCATTTTGGAACACGAGGAGCGATACCACGTTTTTCTAAGCAAGCTGTACCAGTAGGGATAACACCATCTGAAGACATTGCTGATACAGGGATGTCATCACCTTTTTGTCTCATTGACGGTTCAATAATTTTCTTAGCGAAATCTGAAGCGTCATCTGGGATCAATTTTACGTCATCAACACATTTAACACCATCTAATGAAGCTGGAACTGGAACTTCTTCAGTTGCGTCTACAGCAGCATCGATCAATGCTAAGTTCATGTTAACAACATCGTCACCTTTTTTCTTGAAGGTTTTCTTAGTCATTTCTCTCATACCTTCAAGAGCTTGTTCAAACGGAATAATTCCTGAAACTTTGAAGTATGCAACCATCATTACGGTGTTTGCACCTTTACCTCTTAAGCCAGGTTGTTGTTCGATAAGTTTTTCAGCATCTACGTTGTAGAATTTGATTTTCTTATCGATAATTGTTTTTTGCATATCTCTAGTTAAGTGAGCAAAAGCTTCTTCTTTAGAGTATGGGCTGTTAAGCAAGAATGTTCCGCCTTCTTTGATACCTTTTAACAAGTCATATCTGCCAATGTATGCATGAGCTGAGCAAGATACAAAGTCAGGAGCTGTAATTAGGTATGTAGATTTGATTTGTTTGTCACCGAATCTCAAGTGAGAAACTGTAACACCAAATGATTTTTTAGAGTCGTAAGCAAAGTATGCTTGAGCATCTTTGTTTGTATATTGACCAATGATTTTAATTGAGTTTTTATTAGCACCAACAGTACCATCTGAACCCAATCCCCAGAACATACAGTTTGTAGTACCTTCAGGTTCTGTAACGATATGTTCTTCAATTTTCAATGATTTATGAGTTACATCATCTTCGATACCAACTGTAAATCCGTGGAATCCGTTGTTTGCTAAGTGTTTGTAAATAGCAAGAACCATTGATGGAGTAAATTCTTTTGAAGATAATCCATAACGGCCACCGATAATATTGATACCTTTATTTTCCAATGCTGCAACAACATCAAGGAATAATGGTTCACCGATTGAACCAGGTTCTTTAGTTCTGTCAAGAACTGCGATACGTTTAACAGAAGCTGGCAATGCAGCTTTGAATCTTTCAACGTCAAATGGTCTGTATAATCTAACTTTAACCAAACCATATTTAGTACCGCGTTTAGCATTCAAGTATTCGATTGTTTCTTCAATAGTTTCACAACCAGAACCGATAGCTACGATTACGTCAGTTGCATCTGGAGCACCAACATAATCGAACGGATGATATTGTCTGCCTGTAATTGAAGCAACTTTATCCATGTATTCTTGAACGATATCAGGTACTGCATCATAGTATTTATTAACTGTTTCACGTCCTTGGAAGTAAACATCGGTATTTTGAGCACCAACTTTACATACAGGAGCTTCAGGACGTAACGCACGTTTTCTGAATTCTTCGATATATTTTGGTTCAACTAATTTTGCAATATCTTCATATGAAATTTCTTCGATTTTATGAATTTCGTGAGAAGTTCTAAATCCATCAAAGAATTGCAAGAATGGAACTTTAGCTTTGTATGTAGCTAAGTGAGCAACTAAAGCCAAATCCATTTCTTCTTGTACAGAGTTAGCAGCTAACATTGCATAACCTGTATTACGGCAACCCATAACGTCTGTATGATCACCAAAAATTGCTAATGATTGAGCAGCCAATGCACGAGCTGATACGTGAATTACGTGAGGAAGCATTTCCCCAGCAGCTTTGTGCATAACAGGGATCATCAAAAGCAAACCTTGTGATGCTGTATAAGTAGATGTCAAAGAACCTGCTGCCAATGATCCGTGAACAGCACCTGCTGCACCGGCTTCTGATTGCATTTCAGCAACTTTGACAGTTTTACCCCAGATATTTTTTTTACCTTGGGATGCCCATTCATCAATCCATTCACCCATTGTAGATGAAGGAGTGATAGGGTAAATAGCTGACACTTCACTTAAAGCATAAGCAATATGTGCGGCAGCGTAGTTACCATCAACTGTTATAGTTTTTCCTGGCATAATTTTTACCTAACCTCCTTGTTTATATGCTATTACTTAATACTATAATACCCCTACATTTTAATACAAACAAAATATTTTTACAAAAAAGAAGTTTGTAAATTTACATTAAGAATACTGCTTAATATCAAGAAATAATGTAAATTTTTTCATTCAGGAGTTTTTAATAAGTTGAAAAACTTGAAAGGATTTCTCATGAATATACTACCAATTATCCCAAACCTTCAAAACAAAAATTTAGCACAAAAGAAATCTTTGAATAATAATTATATTATTCAAACAAAGTATTCAAATCCTTTGGCAAAAGATACTGTTTCTTTTTCTGCTAAATATCAACCAAAGACCATTGGAAATACAATTGAAAATGCTATTATGCAAAGCTATATTATCAATGAACCCAATTTAAAAGCTAGGGCTATTCATTTCCATAAAGCATTAAAAAAAGTTTGTGAAAAACTCTCAAATATCGGTTTTTCTTATGATGAAAGCTATAATATAAAACATCCAGTAAAAACCCTTGAGTCATATATGGATAAATACTCAAGACAAGGCTATGTTCAAGATACAGTCAGAGGAACTGCATACTGGCAAAACCAGCACGATATCGGAGCTTTCAAACAATTTCTTGAAGAAATGAAACTTGAAGGATACGAAATAGCTCCAATAAAAATATTAAACAAAGAAACCTTAAAATTTGAAAGATTTCCAGACCTTGAGATTCGTCAAAACGGCGTCTCAAAAGAAGACTTAGCACCATTAGGCTCATTCATGCAAAAAGCTGAAATTTCCAGACCTAGAAGCAGTACCTATTCAGATTTTCAAATGCGATTCGTTCCAACAGGAGGTGTTGGCAAAAGTGAAAACAAACAACCTATTGAATTAATTATGCTATATGGTCCTCATTATGCCAATGCAAAAGAATTAGAATCAAAATATGTATATAACATTGCTCGTTCTTTTGATAAATTACACATAGATTTAAAAGCTAATTATCCAGAAAAATCTCCAGGAAGAAGAATCGCAAATAATATTGATGTTATAAAAACTCGACTCAGAGAAGATATATCTCGTCCATTATTCACGAACGCATATAATCAAGATTTAAAAATTAAGGGTGAAGAAAAAATGCCTGTTATGATTAGTAAAGCTCATTGTGAAGTTCTTGATGGATATATGTCAGGTATCAGACAAAAAATTCCTATGTATTATAGAGAAATGAAAACAAGACTAAAAGATGAGAATTACATTATTAAAATCATCAAAAATTCAACTGACTACATAAGTCGAGAAAACAAAGAAATCTCTTCTCAAGAAATAAAAACGATGAGAGAATTTTTAAATAATCGACTATTAACCTATGAAGCTGAAGACTTAGGAACTATAACAACAGCACATGAACTCCTAAAAGCAACAATTAAAAAATTTGGAGAAAAATAGCTCTCTAAGCTTTTGTAATAACGGCAACATTTTCAACATGATAGGTGTGACAGAACATATCGAAAGGCTGTATGTTTGAAACACTGCAGCCTTTTTCGCACAAATATTTTAAATCTCTAGCCAGCGTTGCAGGATTACAACTTACATAAATTATTGTCCCTTTTGAAAGCCTTAAAACTTCATCCAAAGATTCTTGTGTACAGCCTTTCCTTGGCGGATCAAGGATTATCACATCAAATTTTTGTTTTGTCTTTTTACAAAACAAAGCTGTATCCATATTATGAAGTTCTACATTATTAATTTCGTTTAGTTCTATAACCTCTTGAGCTTTTTCTATAGATTCCTTATTTTCCTCAACAGAGACAACCTTTTCTGCTACATCACAAACACTTATACCAAAAGTTGCAACTCCAGCATAAGCATCAAGAACAATCGGGTTTTCAAAATTATCTTTTATATAATTTTTCACGTAAGCAAAAATATTTTCAGCACTTTTAGGATTTACTTGGAAAAATGTATTTGCACCAATTCTAAAGGTTTTATCAAGCAAACGTTCCTTAATAAAATCTTTTCCACAAACACATTCGGTAACAGACCCTAAAATTACATTTGTTTGTTTAGTATTAAAATTTACACAAACACCGGATACATTTTTAAATTCAGCAAAAATATCATTGCAAAAATCTTTTAATCTAGGAAAAACTTTTTTAGAATTTACAACTAGGGTCACCAAAACTTTTCCGGTTGCCGCAGATACTCTAAGTACAACATGTCTTAAATCACCGACATGCTTTCTTTCGTTATATCCGGAAATTCCAAAGTCAAAAGATTTAATCCTGATAAATTCAATAATTTCATCACAAATCTTTGGCTGAATTGGACAATGTTTTATATTAACAATCTCATGGGTTTGAGGTTTATAATACCCCGCAAGCAATCTTCTCGACACTTTTGTCTGCGATATCGGATATTGTATTTTATGACGATACTCTCTTGTTTCCGGACTTGGAATTGGTTTTGGTATTTTTAAATCTAAATTTGCAATAGAACGCATTGCATCTTCGACGATTTGGCGTTTCAGTTCCAATTGATAATCATAATCTATAAATTGTAATTGACATGCTCCACATACCTTCTGCATTGCACAAAACGGTTCTATTCTATGAGGTGATGGAGTTATAATTTCAAGAATTTTAGCATTTGCATAATTTTTATTTAATTTAGTAATTTTAATTTTAAGAATATCTCGAGGACAAGCATTATCTACAAAAATAACAAACCCGTCTACACGAGCAATTCCTGTCCCTAAATTAGAAAGCTTTTCAATCTCTACCGTCAATTCATCATTTATATTCATAAGCCTATTATAACACGAATTATTTAGGAAGATTTTTAAAGTAATCCTTATCCGTTAAAGCATAATAAGTGCAACCGATTCCATTTATACTGCTACTTGAAGTTGTTGAGCAAAATTCTGATTTATCTGAAAATTTTGTACCAGATGTTCCCATTGGCAAAAGTTTTCCATCATCCATTAATTGAAATGTAAATAAATCATGCCCCCACCGGTTAGGCTTTTTATTAAACCCATTCACATCAACACTTATGCAACGAAAGTTCCCATCAGCCGTACTTCCTGGATTCTCTATTAGAATAAGACTTCCATCCTTTAAAACAAATTGTCCATCATCTAAATATCCTAAAGTCATAGTTTTATTATTATAAGTTTTATATAAATAAGATACTCTCTCACTACTTTCTGCATCATCAGGTAAAGGCATACAGCCATTTATATGAGAAAGTCCACAATCATGCAATATATAAAAATATGGCTTTATAAGAGCATACAACGAATTTGAATCTCTCTGTAATCCTGTATCCTGGGGTTTTAATAATGTACCGTTTTTCGCTTGGTACATCATTAAAGCCTGTTGAATTACTGTATAATTCTTTTTAAGTCCTGTTTCAAGTTCTTTCTTCCGACTATTATTAAGAAGACTTGGCAATGTCATTGCCGCAACTACACCTATGATCCCTAATGTAATTAAAACTTCTGCCAGCGTAAAAGCTTTTAACTTCATTTATACTCTCCTTGCTATACCTAATTAGATATACTTAATTAACTATAATCAATTTATCATATCTAATTAGAATTGTAAACATGCAATACATAAGAAAAAATCAAGACCCTCAAAAACAGCTTCTACTTAATGCTATTGGGGAATTAATAAAAGAAAAACGACAGGAACAAAACAAAGGTATACTCCTTTTTAGCTACGAATATGATATTTCAAACAGTTCAATAGCGTTATTAGAAAAAGGGAAAAGGGATGTACAAATCACAACATTATGGAAACTTGCAAATGCTTTTGGGATGTCTTTCTCAGAGTTTGCCAAAGAAATTGAAAACCGTCTTCCAAAAGGATTTAAACTTATAGATGATTAAAATAAAAAAAAGTAGTTGACATCAAAATTTTTTTTGGTACGATAATAAATGTCGAAAGACAAACCCCAAGATTAAGGGCGTTTAGCTCAGTTGGTAGAGCGTCTCCCTTACAAGGAGAGGGTCAGAAGTTCGAGTCTTCTAACGCCCACCATAAAAAAGACCGCATTTAGCGGTCTTTTTTATTAGATATTAATAATTTCACAAGTAGGATTTCTTCACTAGGGGCGTTAGCGCAGTTGGTAGCGCACGACACTGGCAGTGTCGGGGTCACGAGTTCGAGTCTCGTACGCTCCATTTATTATTACTTGTGTTTATATATTTGTTTAGCGCGTTTTAATATATTCATATATTCAGGCTTAAGACTTTTCACCATTTGATGACAAGCATGAGTAATTTTTAGACACAAACAAGTACATCCATAAGAAATAAGCATATTTGACAGCTGGTTATTTTTAGCATTATTTACACCTATCATCAAATTCATGACTGACGATACTCCACCCATTACCCTAAGACACTTAGCACGGTTATAGTGTCTTACTATCATATGTGCAGGATTTTGTAAACCTTTAACTAACATTTATATCTATATCTCCATAATTTTATAATCCTATAATATAAAATTAATGAATAAAGTTTTTTGCTAATAAAAAATCCCTAAGTTATTTAGGGATTTTTTTATTATATAAATTTTACAGTTTCGCTCAGATCTAATCTTTCATAATGGCGTGGATTTGGAGCTGAATCCTCTGCTGGATAACCTATAGGAAAGATTGCAACAGGCTTTATATTGTCTGGCAAATTAAATTTTTCAATTACAGCACTTGGATCAAAATGTCCAACCCAAGTTGTACCTAGCCCTAAATTAGTTATCTCAAGCATCATTTGAGTAGCAACAATACTAGCATCAACCTCTCCCATATCTTTATTATCATAAGAACGTTTCCAACTAACAGTATTATCATAGCAAACCAAAAATGCTACAGGTGCATCAAAATGGAATTTTGTACAATCTTTTAGTTTCAAAAGACTATCTTCACTTTCAAGAACATAAATTCTTTGAGGTTGAAAATTTACTGCTGTAGGAGCTACCCTACCGGCTTCTAATATTGCACGGATTTTTTCTTTTTCAACTTTTTTATCAGAAAACTTTCTTACAGAATGACGTTCTATAAACAATTCCATCAAATCCATAAACATAACCTCCTTTTTATTATTATTTTAAATACTTTTGTAAAATTAACTTTTTAAGAGCTTTAGAATAAACTGCCAAAGGATCCTTTTCAATAACAATATCTAAGTATTTTATTGCATCTTGATACTGTCCTAATTTTTTCATAACAACTGCCGCATAGTAATATGCATCCAAGAAATTTCCATCAAGCTCAATAGCTTTTTCTAAATCAGAAAGAGCATTTCTCAATTCAGTTTCATCAGGAGCTTCAAAAGCAAAAATTGACTGAGCCCTATTAAAATATGCGTCAATCATTTTAGGATTCAATTCAATTGCTTTAGTATAACTTTCATAAGCTGCCTGTAACTGATTTAAATTATGATAAGCAATACCTTTTGAAAAATATGCAAGCTCAGCCTTATTATTTAATTCTATAGCTTTATCAAAAGATACTAGCGCTTCATCAAACTCACTCTTATTAGTTAATTCAATACCTTGATTTATATAAAATTTATAGTCTTTTTCTTCGCTCATAAATACTTACTCCTTAAATCTATACTAAATAAAAAACGTCCTATTTACAATTACCAATTAAATAACACTTAATTGAAACATTTTTTTTAGTTAATCGTCTTACCTAATATACCAAGAGAAGTTTAATCAAGAGAGAGGGATTTTAATGACACTGAACACTAAGATTAGCGAGGAAATAGATAACCTTTACAGCGACTTTTCAATCCAAAGAAATGAAAACGAAGATATTTTATCAGATACTGATAACGACTTAAACGACAATATGTTACTAGAAACTCAGCCAAAAACATTCAGTTCAATCGCAAAAGAAGACGACATTCTTCAAATGTATCTGAAAGATGTAGGAAAAATTAAATTACTTAACTCAAAAGAAGAAAAACTACTCGGAAAAGATATCAAAGAAGGCGAAAAGCTAAAAGCCGAAATCGCAAAAAAGAAACTTGTACAAGCTAATTTAAGACTTGTGGTAAGCATCGCAAAAAAATATATCGGTCAAGGCGTACTGTTCATGGATTTAGTCCAAGAAGGGTCTTTAGGATTAATTAAAGCAGCAGAAAAGTTTGATTACTCAAGGAACTTTAAATTCTCAACATATGCTACCTGGTGGATCAAGCAAACAATAATGAGAGCAATCGCAAACAACTCAAAAACAATCAGGATTCCAGTCCATATGGCAGATAAAATAAGGAAATACAAAAAAGCATACACAACACTATCATTTGAACTCGGAAGAGAACCAACGGATAACGAAATCTGTGAAAAACTTGGATTAACCGTAAAAAATATACAAGCAATCAAAAAAGCAATAATAAAAGAGCCAATAAGTCTGGAAACTCCTGTTACTGAGGATTTATGTATAGGAGATTACATCGAAGATAAAAGTTATAATTCACCGGATACTCATGCGAAAAATAAAGCAATGAAAGGAAGCATAGAAAATCTTTTAAAAACACTAAATGATAGAGAAAGAGAAATAATAAACTGCCGTTTCGGCATAAACGGAAGCACTCCGATGACACTAGAACAACTAGGAAATAATATGGGCTACTCAAAAGAAAGAATTAGGCAATTAGAAGACATAGCTCTGAAAAAAATCAGACAAGTTAAAGAACTAAAATATTTTAGAGATTTTATTGAGGATTAATATAGGGGCGAAGCCAAAAGGCTTCGCCCTTCTTTGTTTTATAAATTATTTTTCACAACAGGTTGAGCTTCACGGTTACTACATAAAATTACGAGAAGATTATTAACCATTTTAGCCTTTTCAGCTTCATCAAATTGAACAATATTATTTGCACTAAGCTTATTCAAAGCCATCTCAACCATACCAACAGCACCTTCAACGATAGCTTTTTTAGCATCAACGACAGCTGCAGCCTGTTGTCTTTGAAGCATTGCAACTGCAATTTCAGGAGCATAAGCAAGGTGAGTAATTTTAGCATCAACAATGTTTAATCCGGCAACTCTTACATTTTTCTGAATTTCAGCTTTTAATTTTGCAGAAATTTCTTGACTATCTCCACGTAATGACTGGATACCAGAATCTTCCGGAGAATCATAAGGATACATTCTTACGATATTTCTTAAAGCTGAATCACTTTGAGCAGCCAAGAATGTTTTGTAATCCTCAACATTAAACATAGCCTTCGCAGTATCTTGAACCTCCCAAATTACAATAATACCAACTTCAATAGGGTTACCCATTTCATCGTTAATTTTTTGTTTACCATTATCAAGAGTCATAGCCTTTAAAGATATTGGAAGGAAAAAAGTAACACTTTGTGCAAATGGATTTACATAATGAAAACCTGCACCCTTTAAAGAGCCGATATACTTACCAAAGAAAGTCAAAACCAAAGCTTCTTGAGGCTTTAAAAGTTTATACCCAGGCAATGATACAATTAATAAAATCAAAAGAATTATAGCAATAAATGGTAAATTTAACACAAAGAATGTCCAAATGAAAAATGCCCAAATCAACATTACAAAAACCATGAAAAATCCGTTTACAGAAAATACATTACGTTCTTTTTCTTTGCTTTGAATTTCAAGTTCTTTTGAATAAGATTCATTAGCATCATTTTTCAGAGAATTAGAACATGCATTTTGGACAAATACCAAGTTATCAATAACCCCTACAGGCTTTTTAAGGAATAAATTAAAATACTTCGATAATTCTCCATTATCAAACAATATACCGTTACAATCAGAGCATTTATCAACTACTATACCGTTAAAATAAACTTTATCCATTTGTTTGGCACATTCAGGACAAATTCTTGGTTCTTCTTTTACTTTTATAGTTTCCATTTCGACCGGATTAATAAGTGGAACCTTTAAATCTAGCATTTCTCCGATTTTTTGTAACGTTGGAAACTTAATCCACATAGATTTGCAAGACTTACAATATTTAATATTCAAACCGTCACGGTTATACACCCCAAGCTCGATTTTGCATTTTGGACAATCCATTAATACCCCCTTTTTTTCCTTATATTTATGCCCCAATCAAAGATTTAGCAAACTCTATAGATTGTTCATTAATATCTCCACCCGCAAGCTCTGCAAGCGCCTTTATTCTATTATCCCCGGTAAGGACATATACCTCAACTTTTGTCTCATCATCTTGAGATTTTCTTACATAAAAATGCTTATCAGCTTTTGATGCAATAATCGGCTGATGCGTAATCAATATAATTTGATGATACTTCGCCAATTCTTTTATTTCATCAGCAACACTTTGAGAAGCTTTCCCTGAAATTCCTGTATCGATTTCATCAAAAATAACAGTATCAATATCATCAGATTGAGCAAAAATAGACTTGATAGCTAGCATTACTCTGGAGATTTCACCACCTGATGCAACTTTTGCAAGAGGTTTTAAATCCTCTGACACGTTAGTTGAAATCAAAAATTCAACATTATCCGCACCATCTGGAGATAATTCTTTTGGTGTTACAGAAATTTCAAAACGAGCTTTTGGCAATTCTAGATGTTCTAGCTTTTCTTGAATATAAACAGAAAGGACTTTGGCATAATCTATCCTTTTTTCTGTAATCTTTTCTGCCTGAGCAGTTAATTCATTTTTTAATAAAGAAAGTTCTTTTTCTAACTCCTCTATATTTTTTGTAGAAAATTCAATTCCTGAAAGTTCCTCAGAAAGCTTTTTATAAGTATTCAAGACATCCTCTAAGGTTCCGCCGTATTTACGTTTCAACTTATCTAACAGGAATAACCTTTCTTGAATTTCATTAAGTCTTTCTGTATCATTATCGAGATTTTGGCTATATTCACGTAACTCAGAACCTACATCACGAAGTCTTTCGATTGCATCTACCAGATTTTGTTCAGATTCTTCCAAGTTTTTATCAAGAGAAGCTGCTTTTGAAATATTTTGCTTAATTTTAGTTAAAGCTTCCATTATAGAACCATCATCTCCATTGATTGCCCAATATGAAGAACCTGTAAGTTCTTTTAATTTTTCAGCATTCTCTAAAACTTCAAGCTCAGAATTCAAGTCTTCATCCTCAGTTTCAGACTGAATTTCAGCAGATTCAATTTCATCTACTTGAAACTTCAAAAAATCAATCTGTGATTCTGTAGTATCTGCAGAATTCCTTGCGGCTTCTAAAAGTTTTTCAGTATCTGTATATTTTTTATACAAATCCTTATAATCATCTAAAAGTGTTCCATAAACATCTTTTGCATAATTATCCAAAAGTGTGATATGGTATTTGGGCTGCATAAAAACATAGGTTTGATGTTGTGAATGAATATCCAGAAATAAAGTCTTAATCTGCTTCAGAAACTCCTGATTAATTAACGTTCCATTCAAACGAGTTCTCACAGCTGATTGTGTTATTTCCTTTGATAGAATAATTTCTGAGCCAAAATCATCAATACCATTATCTTGGAAAAGTTTAGATAAATCATGTTTTGTATTTTCAATAACTAACTCGATTACAGCTTTTTCCCTGCCATTTTTTATTACATCTTTTGAGACTCGAGGAGCAAAAGCTAGATCAATTGCACTAATCAATATACTCTTACCTGCTCCTGTCTCACCTGTAATAACATTTAAACCTTGATGAAAATTAGCAGTTAATTCATCTATTAATATATAATCTTTTAGTCTTAATTGCTTAATCATACTTACAGGATATCTCAAAAGGCGTCATGTAGCAATTATATTAAGTAATTTATCTATGTGACTCAAATAACATTTGTGCAGTAGTAAAACCACCCTTTTCATAATAATAATTTAAAGGATTAAGCTTTGTTATACCATCATTCGGAGTACCTTTAAATTGAAAAGAGAACAAATCATATCCCCATTTATTAGGTTTTTTATGACCATTTATATCAATAGTAAAAACTGGAGTTGTACATTTACTATTACAATACTTTAAGAATACCGTACCATCAACAAGTACCCAAGCCTCAGATTTTTTCTTAATTGTATTATCACTAAAAGATGAATTTGGATCATATTGAACACTATCATCTATTTCTGTCTTTACTTTATCGATACCACGATAATCTTCTGTAATACAACCATTTGACAATGCATTATCAGGGCAATAATTTGCTATTTTTAAAGTCTGCCCAAATAAGTTATCATAAAAAGATCTACAATTTGAATACAATCCATTGTAATCTGAAGGTAACTTATCTCCAGTTGGAGTCTCCCATTTTGTACAAGATCCATATTCATTATGTTCTATACAAACAGCATTATAACCATAAGGGCTTTTATCCCAATAAAAACAATACACTGGAGCTTCCATTTTTGACTGAGTTAATTTTATAGCATTAAAGAATTCTGCATAAACTTTTTTAAACTGACTTTTTAGTACTGTTTTTTGATAATTTTGAATTAGCATAGGTAAGGTCATTGCAGCGACAACTCCAATTACTCCAAGTGTAATTAACACTTCTGCTAAAGTAAAACCTCTTCTCCTTGACATTAAAACCTCCAATCTTTATTAATAGTTTCACTTTTTATAACAACAAAAAGTAACGTGACAATTGGCATCCTAATAAACCAAATCACATTACTTTAAATAATATATACTCAAACAATTACAAAAACTCGAAAACGCCGAAAAACTCGGCTATAACTTAAATCAGGGTTACCCCCCCCCCGAAAACAGTTGTTAAATCAAGCTTTTGCATATTTTCCATCTCCATATATAGTTATATCTATATTAACATATTTATTATACCAACGCAACTATACAACTTCGGCGACTAATAAAGTTTCAAAAAGTCGATTTTCCGGTGGGCATATTACTCTAAATTTATATCCTAAATTCCACGACTCAATTAATGGTTTTATATACAAATAATCTTCAGGCTTATGGTATATACTTATTAATAAAGCCGGCTTTTGCGTTTTAATAGTATTTTCTGCACCTTTCAAAAACTCTTGTTCATACCCTTCTATATCAACTTTTATCAAGCCTACATCTAAATTATTTTTTTGAACATAATCATCTAAAGTTGTAGAAGCAATCGAAAATAAACTACTTTTATTTTTTTCTTCATCCGTATCAATAACAGTACAAGACCCTGCTCCGGATAAATAAAGTTTTTCATCAACATTTGCCCCTAAAGCTAACTGTACAGGAATAACATTTTTCAAATCATTCATCGCAATAGTTTTTTGCATTAAATAAAAATTCTCAGGAGAAGCCTCAAATGAATATATCTTTTTATTTGTATAAGGCGAAAACACTAAAGCTGAATCACCAATAAAACCACCTACATCAATTATACATTTTTCTTTGATTACACTCAGAGAATTAAGCACATCTATACTATGACGATGATAAAATACACTTGATTCAAAATGATTAATTGGCAACTTATACATACCAAACTGATATTCATTTGAATTAATCACATTTATTTTTGAATAACAATCACGCTCAACAGCAGTAAGTTCCTCTTCAGTTGGATTAATTAAACTGATATATTCTCCTAATTCTTTTGCAGAAATGCTTTTTTTATTAAATAATTCCTGATATTTTTTATATATAGAAACTACATTATTAACGTTTGAAAGACTCGCATCATCAAGCCCAGCAGTTAATTTATTATAATCTGATTCAAATTTATCACCATTAAAGTCATAATTTGGCCTACGGCAATAATGAGCAAAAAACTCTACCCTTGGTAAAAAAGATTTATAACGGATAGCTACCCCAAAAGGTATCCTAAAAGGAGATTTATACCCCATAAAACTCCGCCATAGATATAAGTTAATTTTTATCTTTATACCTAAAATAGTAATAACCTTATGGTTGTCAATATTTTTAAATGAACCAAACAACGACATAATATAATTCCAAGAAGTAGCCCTAGCTAAAAATAGCTAAAAAATATGCTATTGTCAAATAAAAAGAGGGATAAAATCCCTCTTCATAAATGGAGTTTGAATTATTGTGTCTATATACAACCCGAACAAATAAATACGTTCGGAAATATTTACATTAACTTCCTACCAATCTTAGAGCTTCTTCCAGAAGTTCTTTATTTGTAGATACAAGTTTATTTGAAATTTCAAGTTGCAATTTTGCCATTTGGAAATAAGAAATATTACCTTTGAAATCGGCGTTTGACATTTCTAACAATCCTGAACGAATTGCACCATAGCCCAAAAGCGGTTTACCTGATTCTTCAGTTTCAATAAACTGCCCTTCCTTAAACTCATATAATCCTGCTGCATTATGGAAATTTCTTGTTGTAATACGATAAAGAGGGACAGTACGTTTACCATTATCAGCTTTTCCGTATATTGTACCATCTTCTTTTATTTCAAATTCATCATATTTACCAAGATATTTTCCATTATTAGGATCAATCCACATTTTTATATTTGTGGTCGGGATATCAAGAGCACCACCCTTTAAGGCTGTCTCTTGGTACAAATCAGCAGAAATACTTTTGGTACCCTGCATAATTTCACCCTTATCATTTAGAATATAACCTTGAACGGTGTTTCCATTTCTTGCTCTATAAACACCTTCACCATCAAATGTAAATTCACCCAAACGAGTATAGACATCTTTTCCATCCGGAGTCTTAGTCAAGAAAAAGCCTTTACCCTCAAGATACAAGTTGTCATTAGAAGTTCCGGGAGTTGATTTACCTTGACTAATTTTCTTATCATAGTCATCAGCAATAGCTCCACCTAAGAAGGTTTTGAAGTTCACTTGTTTTTCTCTGAAACCCGGAGTATAAATGTTAGTCATGTTATCAGCAATAACATCCATCCAGTTTTGGGTCGATTTTTGTGTATTCATCGCTGTAATAAATGAATCATTCATTATCCTGCTCCTTATTATTTCTATTTTGTTTTTCTTTTTCCTGACGAGATTTAGAATAATTTAAATCTCCGTATGCTATATTTTCTTCATTGAATCTTTGTTTTAAAAAGTCAATATTATTACGCAAATAAGCTTCTACTGCTTTATCTCCGGGAATAAAATTAGCATTAATTTTACCTTCTTTATCAACTTTTAAAATTACAGAAACATCCTGATCAAAGTCAATTCTAAATGGTTGGTTTGTTTTAGCTGATTCTTGAAGGTTTGCAATCAATGCTGCAGTTGCTTTTGCTGTAGATTGAACCTGTTGTACATTTCCATTATTTAAAGCTTTTTGAAACTCTGCGGCAACACTCTGCGCTGACATATCTGTTTTATTAACTAAATCTGAGAAAAACTTTGCATCAGCATCAGACATTTTGATTGAAGAATAATCTACAGAAGGTGCAACATTTGCGATTTCAGCTCTTGTTGTAGCAGTCATAAGATTTATAGCATTCATATTAAATTGACCACCATTTTTTAGAATGAACGATTTTACCTGATCAGACAAAGCTGCGTAGTCATCGCCATTGGCATTTTGGGTATTTGTCATACTCACATCGCCTTTTAAAGTTTCATTATTTCCACCTTCAGCCTCGTCAGTCTTTTTAGAAGCTTCATTTTCTTTTTGCTCTGCTGATGATTTATCTTCTTTTTTATTAGATTTTGTATCTTCTTTTTGAGATACTTCTTTAACTTCTGATTCTTGCTCTTGTTGTTCTGTTTCTTTTACATCATCATTCTCAGCAGTTTTTAATTCATCTTGAAATGAAGATTTCTTATCTGAGCTTTTTTGAACTGATGATTTACCGGTCGTAACCCCGCTATTACCAAAAATTGCAGTAGCCGCTGTATCAACATTTATCATTTTTACTAACTATCCTCCAGTTCTTCAAGCTGTCTCAGAATTTCTTTTTCTTCTTCTTCAATTTTTTCAAGATTTTGACGATAGAACCTTGTTACACCTAATTCTGAAAAAGTTTTTAATTCTGCAGCTTTTTCTTCTGCGATGTAGGCTTCTTTGTTTTTTTCTTTATGTTTTTCAAGAACCTTTACACCTTGCTCAAGTTTTACCAGCTTAGCTTTTTCTATATCTAGTTGTCTTTGAGCTTCTACACGAATTTGTTCAAGTTCTTTTGCTTTCTCCCAAAGATGAATAAGATAGTTATCATACGTCTCATACATCATAGGATTAGCCTGTCGCATGTTCTGTTTTGTAGCCTCAATCTCTTCGTTATTTTTTCTAATATTTTCTTCAGCTATAAAGACCGCTTGTTGTGCTTTTTGAACGACCAACAGTTGTTCTTCTTTTTTTCGGATTCTGAATTCTAATACTTTTTGTAATCGATAACGAAAAGGCATTTTAGACTATACTTTCTTGTGATTATTATGTTATATAACCGCAAGATCAGAAACATCTAAACGTATGATATATTTAATGATAAATTTAGATTAGTCAATAATATGAACACCTGTACCTGAACCAATTTGATTGTTGGTATGAATCCATCCGTTGCGCCCTACATAATCAGTTTGTTTTCCGTTTGGAGCATAAAAATCCCCATCCCAATACGGATTAACTTGAGGAGTCATGCCAGTTGGTGTCCCCATAAACATATTACTTATAGAATTCAGCAGACCTCCAACACGAGTTGTTTTTGTTTGAGTATAATTTGCATCATAACGATTTTGATATCTCGGATTATCATAAGGTCTATCATATATTGGACGAGGATGTCTTCCATAATCAGTTCTCACAGGTCGTTGATAGGCTCTGTAAGGATTATTATAAATACTTGGATTATAAGCAGGATTACTTGGATAAGTTGTTGTAGTAACATACCTTGTCGCTAATGCACCATTTACAGATAACAAAATTCCTAATAAAATTATTGCAAATTTTCTCATAATACACTCCTCCGATTTATTCAAAAAATATAAATCAGGTAAAAAATAAAGGCATTCTCCAATAAGCTAATAACTTTTTGTTAAAATTTTGCACGAATTAGAATAATAGAGTATAAAGATAGATATGAAAAAGAAAGTTATTGCATACCTTCATACACACTGGGATAGAGAGTGGTATCGAGAATTTGAGATTTTTAGATTGCGTTTGCTAAGAGTATTTGACAATATCTTAGATATGCTTGAGCAAAACAAAATTCCATCATTTTATTTTGATGGACAAGTTTCTGCATTATTAGATTATCTTGAAATCAGACCTGAAAAAGAGAATTTAATTAGAGAGCTAATCTCCCAAAAAAGACTTTTTATAGGTCCTTGTTATACTCTTGTGGACGAATATTTAACAGACAAAACTGCTTTTGAAAAAAATCTTGAAATAGGATTAAAAATATCAAAAGATTTCGGTTGCAATGACTTTATTGGCTACTTAGCTGACACTTTTGGACATAGTAAAAACATCCCGCAATTATTTTTAAAATACGGAATTGATAAATGCATTGTTTGGAGAGGTTGTGGAGATATACCTTCTGAATTTAAATTTAACGGAATTAATACAGTAAATCTTATTCGCGGATATTTTATGGACATTTTCTCTGCTAATATGACTATTGAACAAAAAGCAGAATGGCTTAAGGGTAATCTTGACAAAATTTCAGAAAAATCCTCGGATGTTCTTCTCTTACCTATAGGGGCAGACCATCTAGGAGTTGAACCTGACATTGCTGAACAGGTTAAAAAAGTTAATGACATATTACAAGATTACGAAATAAAAATTGGTTCTCCTTTTGAATATTTTGAACTTGTAAAAGATAACTTCGACAAATTTGAGTGGAATGAAGAACTTCGGGACAATACCAAAACCTTTGTTCTCCCTGGATGCTACTCTGCGAGAACAAGAATTAAACAGCTTAACACGGAATGTACATACAAACTTGATTTTGCAAATAGAATACAAAAACACTACGGAGAAAAATATAACAGTATAATAGAATATGCATACAAATTACTCTTACAAAATCAAGCTCACGACGGGATTTGCGGATGTTCTACAGATGCCGTCCACAGAGAAAATGTCACTAGGTATGAAAAAATCCTTCAAATTGCAAATGCTATTGTAGAAGAATTAAGACTTACATATAATTTTAAAACTCCGGAAATTCTAAGCAATAAAGAACTTGATGGATATGAAATTATAAATACCAATAACGGGTTTGATAATAGCTTGCTATACGATACACAAAGAATTCCAATTACAGAAGACTATACTAAAATCTATACATTACGCAAAAAACCAACCCATTTAACTGATATTAATATATACGTAAAAGACGGGAAACTCTTTGCAAATGATATCAAAATAGAATTTCTAAGACGAGAAGATCTTGGTGATACATATAACTTTGCACCAAAAGAAGATGACTATGGTGAATTTGCAGAAATATACGGACTTGATGCCAATATAATAAAAACAAACTTTTTCGATGTAGAGTTTTTTAAATCAGAAAACCTTATCAATTTTAAAATAAAATGGAATAATCAACTAAAAAATAAACTTTGGCAAGTAAGATTTACACTAAAAAACCCCATAACTGAAACATACTCAGAAGATTTGAACTCAATAATTAAACGCTCATTTGATCCTGATTATGATATGAGAAAACATCTTCCAAAAGTTAAAGGTATAGAAACAAAATCTAACTTTGCTCCAATGCAAAGATATGTAGGAACCCAAGGCTTTGGCATTATAACTAAAGGTCTCACAGAATATGAAGTATTCCAAAACAATTTGGCTATAACTCTTTTAAGAAGTACAGGTATTATATCTAATCCGAAAAACCCAGCCAGATCTACCCCTGCTGGGCCACCGATTGACGTTCCGGAAGCTCAACAACTAGGGGAAAATACAGCAGAATTTTCTATCGGATTTTTCACACCTGATAAAGCTGAAAATTTAATAGAAGAAGTCTTTCCTCAAGCGGTTTTCGAAGATTAGTGTTAAGAAGTGTAACGAAATAAATAAGATATAGCAATTATATATTCTCAAAATACTTTATTTATATGTAAGCAATATCGATTAAATAAACACGAGACATAAAATACACACTTACTAACTACACTACCTACTACACACTAACCTTCTACACACGAGGAATTACAAAAAAGAATTCCAAACTCTATCGAAAGATAGGGTTTTTTATTATGTGCATATTGCAACTCAACTCTTAAACCCTTATAAAATAAAGCATTCAAACAATACTATTAAGAAATGTAACGAAATAAATAAGATATAGCAATTATATACTTTCAAAATACTTTATTAATATGTAAGCAATATCGATTAAATAAACACGAGACATAAAATACACACTTACTAACTACACTACCTACTACACACTAACCTTCTACACACGAGGAATTACAAAAAAGAATTCCAAAACTCTATCGAAAGATAGGGTTTTTCTTTTTATATACAAAAGATTTTTGCAAAAAAGAACAATTAATTATATTTTTAATAAAAAAATCGCTATTATAAAAAATCCCAAAACCCGCGTCTTTATACATTCTTAATATAAAAATGCTTGACCTTTTTCAAAAAAAGTATTCTAATAAGAAACGTAGTTTAAATTAATGATTTAGAAGAAAAGAGGTCACATGAAAGAATTTATGCACACTAGACTCGACAACAGGAATTTTACGGATGACGATATTAAAAACTTTATTAAGGAATATAATATCAAATTCATAAAGCTTCAATTTGTAGACATAAACGGTCAAGTAAAAAATATCACAATACCGTCACAACATATTGAAAAAATCCTGAATAATGAAATCATGTTAGACGGTTCTTCTATAAAAGGTTTTAGAAGCATAGAAACCTCAGATATGTTTTTCTATCCAGACAAAAACACTTTCCAAATTTTACCTTGGAGAGAACAAGATGGAATCCATTCTGCAAGATTAATTTGCGATATATACAACGCAGATGGAACACCATTTGAAGGATGTCCAAGATGTAACTTGAAACGAGTAATGAAAGAAGCTGAAAAGATGGGCTTCTCTATGAACATCGGACCGGAAGCTGAGTTTTTCTTGTTTGCTAGAGATAAAGACGGAAACGTTACTACAACAACTCAAGATAGAGCTGGATATTACGATGTAGGACCTGAAGATTTAGGTGAAGATGTCCGATCTGATATCGTATTAACATTACAGGAGATGGGCTTTGATATTGAAGCTTCACACCACGAAGTTGCTGATGGTCAACACGAAGTTGACTTCAGATACACAGATATCCTATCTGCTGCTGATAACGTTGCAACTTTCAAAATTGCAGTAAAAGCAATTGCAGCAAGACATAATTTACACGCAACATTCATGCCAAAACCAATTTATGGCATTAACGGCTCAGGAATGCACTGTAATATATCTCTATTCAAAGACGGCAAAAATGCTTTTTATGACGAAAAAGCTGAATATCAATTATCAGATATCGCAAAATACTCAATTGGCGGTATGTTAAAACACGTAAAAAGCATAACTGCTATTCTAAACCCAACAGTAAACAGCTACAAACGATTAGTTCCAGGCTATGAAGCTCCGGTATATCTAGCTTGGTCACTTGCAAACAGAAGTGCTTTATTAAGAGTACCTGCAAAACGTGGCAACGCAACCAGAGTAGAACTTCGCTCACCAGATCCGGCTTGCAATCCATATCTTGCATTTGCAGCTATATTGGAAGCTTGCCTTGACGGTGTAAGAAATAAAATTGATCCGCCAGCTCCCGTTGAAAGCAACATATACAAATTAACAACTAAAGAACGTAAAAAACAAAGAATTGATTCCCTACCAGGAAGTCTTGCTGAAGCGTTAGATTTAATGGATAAATCATTAGTTAGTCGCGCCGCCCTTGGAGAACACGCATTTAAAGAATTTATGTCTTCTAAGAAAAAAGAATGGGATTCATTTAGAACTTACGTTTCTCAATGGGAAATTGATAAATATCTGGAAAGATATTAGTATAAAAAAAGCCTCTCTATATAGAGAGGCTTTTTTACTAAAGTTTATAAGGATAATCATCCTTAAATTCCCAATTATCATATTCTAACAAAGCTGAACAGTAACTAGGAATTGTTTTACATTTTTTTAACCTTTCTATTCGAGATTGATCATAACTCGGTTTATAGTATGTACACCAACCTTTATTTGAACACCATTCGGTTATTGTTTTGTCACACGCTAAAAAAACAAATTGATCATAACCAGATTTATTTGGTTTTCGATCTCCGTTTACATCAAAACTTATATCCATACAACGCCCTTTTTGTATAGAAACAGTACTTCCATCAGTAAAATAAATACGTCCCGTATTTCTATCTTCATCTGCAGAATCAATTTTCAAGGATTTAATGTATGGTCCAAAATACTTCCTTACAAAATCCTCAGGCTTTAAACTCATATCCCAGCTATTTACAGCCCCATTATCATTTTCTGATAAAATTAAAACCTGTGCCATTGTAGAATTAAACTTCTTTAGTCTTGCACTTGCTTCTTTATATCTTGTGTTTGCAATTATTGAGGGAAGAGTTAATGAAGCGACAATACCAATAATACCCAGAGTTATCAACACTTCTGCCAGAGTAAAACCTGACTTGATTAACAATAATCTTTGCTGCATATATACCTCCTTATCATAGTTATGTCACTAATAGTGACAGTCACTTACAGTAACATATCATAAAATATGAATATGTGCAAAGAATTTAAAAAGGCATTAGGAGAAAATCTCAGAAAAATAAGACTCAGCAAATCCCTAACTCAAGAATATGTAGCTTTTGAGTCAGGGATATCTCGTTCACATATCGCAATGATTGAATCGGGAAAACGTGATGTATCCATCAGCGTATTATTTAAAATTTCAAGAGCAATGAATATCTCATTAAAAGATTTTTTTGAATTCGACAATTTAGATAAATATAAATTTGATATAGAAAAACTTTACGAATAAATTAAAGAGTATTTAAATAATCCGTTAACTCTTTCATAGAATAAATATTTTGAATAACAAAAAATTCTTTACCTGTTTTTTCTTTTACATAAGAGAGAGTTTTGCCATCCAAAAAGTCTTCGCTATATGGTCTTAACATAACAGAAGGGATTACAACAAAATCACCATCCTTATTTTTTAATGATTCAATTAAATCATCTGTTGTAATAAGCCCTGCTACTGTAATATCCTGCCCCCAGTAGTTTGATTTTACAGGTACTACCTCTGTTGAAAGATTTTTTACTTTATCAAGTTTCTTACAAACAGTTTCAATAGCCGTTTTAGCAGCATAAGATGTTGCAAAAAGAATTTTTGTTGAGTTCTTTATACTTTTTGGAATTGATAATTTTTTAAAGTCTTCTAGCAAAAGTCTTATAGCCCCGACCCCATCTTCAAGTTGAGAAAAGTTTCCATAATACTTAGCTGGAGGAATTTCTTGTCCTGCTAAAAGGAAAAATTCATCAGAACAGCAAACTTTTTTATATCTAGATGCTATTTCTAAAGTTTTAATAGCACACTCTTTATCTACTTGTTTCAAGGCTTCTTTTCTGAATTGTGTAATTCCTACAGGTACAATAGCTACAGACAAAACTGTATTTTTTAATTCCGCAAGATCAGATAGGGTTCTCTCAAGTTCCTCACCGTCGTTATACCCTGGGCATAAAACTATTTGAGCATGAAACGGAATTTTATTCTTTCTGAACCATTTTAAATTTTCCAAAGCCTTACCAGCATTAGGATTTCTTAGCATTTTTACACGCAATTCAGGATTAGTAGTATGCACAGAAACATAAAATGGTCCTAAATGCATCCTTTGAATACGTTCTTTATCCTTTTCAGTTAAATTCGTTAGCGTTATGTATGTTCCTTGTAAATATGAAAGTCTATAGTCATCGTCTTTTACGTATAATGTATCACGCAAACCTTTTGGCTGTTGATCAACAAAACAGAATATACATTTATTTAAACAAGGTTTAACTCTGTCGAATACAGCACTTTCAAACACTATACCTAAATCTTCATCATAATCTTTTTCCAACTCAAATACTTCGATTTCACCGTTTTTCTTTTTAATTTCAATCGTAATAAAATCATTCTTACATAAAAAGTTATAATCAATCATATCAAGCATTGGAGTGTCATCAATCGAAAGAATTTCATCTCCGGCTTCAATTTCCAATTCTTGAGCAATAGAGCCATCCAAAACTTTATTAACAATTGCGCTCATTATCTTTTTCAAATCCTTCTATAATGGTTACTAAATTAGAATATTCACAAACAGAATTATCTAAAAGTATTTTTTGATAAAAATTCTTATTTGTATATTCATCATTCAAAATATTTTCGGCACAAAGCTTAAAACTCAAAGCTTGCGACTTTAAGTCAAAAAATAATTGTTTTTTTTCTGCATAATCTAAAAATTCAGCACAAGAAAGCTTTATTTTAGCATTAGAAACAAACTGAATCGGATTATCACTAAGCGGCTCTAAAACCAACTTTTTAAGTTCCTGCATACCTTTTTTTGTAATCGAATAATAAACAGAAAGCTTACCACCATCAGACATCATTTTTCTTGTAGTAATAAAATCATTAAATTCCAACCTTCTCAAAGCAGGCTTTAAAGCCCCAAAGCTGGGTCTTGTATAAACCCCAAATTCACTTTCTATCCCTTTTTGGATAGCGTACATAGTAAATTCACGTTTAGATACAATATATAAAATCAATAATTCTATCATAAGCTTAAAATAACATAAATCTATTTAATATTCAAAAACCTTAAAAAACTGCGAATACTTCCAGCCTTATCATGACTGTGAGGAATACTTTTTTCTGAATAATATTTTTCATAATTTCTGATTATATTATCAGGAAGACTTTCCCCTTTTTCCAAGGTCTGAGAAATCATCTCCAAATAATCATCCTGTTCCTCGCGATAAAGAATATCACGACGTCTCAAATCCTCATCGGCTTCATAATGAACAATAGCATGATATGCTGCCTCTAAACTCTTGTCTCCGCTGTCAAAAGGGAAATTTTTAACAGCCTCACCAACAGTAATTGCACCTATTAATACTTTTCGTATCAATAAAGCAACATACTCTCTTTTATTAAATTCTCCGTCCATATTATTTTACTAAATCAAATTCTTTTTCTACAAATCTAATTAAGCTTACATAATCAGAATCAAAAAACTGTGATGCAAGCTCTTTTACAGAATCGACAGCCATTTCTCGTCTATTCATAGTAGCTTTGTAGAAGAATTTTTTACCAACCTTATAACGAACAAGCACACTTTTTACAGTCAACCTGTCCATGACTGTTTTAATAGTAGTATATGCACGTTCAATACCATTCTCGGATAAGTCATCAACAACATCTTGAATAGAAATATCTCTATCTTCATATTCATCTGTCATTCGCCAAATTGAGTTTAAAATATCAATTTCTAACTTACCGCACACCATATAATTCCTCTACTTTCTTTTTCTGACTAATTACTAACATTGTAACATAAAAATTCTGGAATGCAAGCTTATACAAAGTATTATTACAATTCCATTTCCAAAACATCCGGAACCTTTTTAAAATTATTTTTTTTACTTCTTAGTTTTTCATTTTTTTTCTTTGTTTTAGCTGAAACTTTTCTATATGCATTATCTATTGAAATTTTCGACAAAGGCTTTTTAGTCCTTCTATCGTAAAAAGTTAACCAAAACTTACGATTTATATTATCTACTGCAAAAGAAATATGTCCTACAACTTTGTCTCCGGGTTTAATTTGCCTGAACATAAGTTTTGTATCACCAAAAATTGACGGTCTAAAAACAGCATTATAATCATTTACAAGTGCCAAATCCAATCCAGAGAAAGTTTTATCTGACATATTTGTAATCATTATTGTCAACGTAATAGTATTAGCTTCTCCAAAAGGATCTTCTTCATGTTTAATATCACTTATCATAATATCAAGTCCCGGATAGAACATTTCATGCTGCATAAGTGCCGTTTCTCGATACACCGGAAGTGTTACTGAAGTATTAACTTTTACTTTTATTTCATCCCCTGGCGCAATTAGAACATCATGACCTTTTCTCATAAGTGCTGCTCCAAGCCCGATTGCACCACCGAGTGCTGCACCACCTGCCAGAGTATAACCTTGAGATGCAATTGCAGCTTCAATACCAAGCCAATTAAGCGCCAAAAAGCCTCCTACTGCACCACCAGCTACAGTGTAGCCCAAATCTTGCATAACAATTTTAGACGTTTGCACTACAGGGTTTAACTTAGTAGACATTCGGCCTTCAATTGGTATTTCTCTTCCATCTGGCGTAATCAGATAATCGAAATCCAAAGAAATTTGCGCCGGACGTCCTAATCGTTTTGCAGCCTCAGTTTGAGAAATTCTACCATGAGCAATAGTTCCTTTTGGGATTATTACGCCAGAATCTCCTTCTACATCATTAACAACCTCTGCAAAAAATTCATCCCCTTCAATATTAATATTAGAATCAAGCACTTGAGAGACAGTCATATGTATAACATCTGAGCGTTCCAAAGTCTCAACTTGACCTGTAAACAACTCATCTTGAAGTTTTTGTAATTGGTCAGTTTTTTCTGCATGCCCTTCAAAAACTGGATCGGCAAATACAAGGTTATTCATTGCTAAAAAAGCTGTTAATAAAAATAAAGCTATTCCCTTTTTCATAACAGCATTATACAACACATAAAAAACTTTGGTACAAATTTACAATTTCAAAATTTTATACTATTCTTAAAAGAAAAATGATAGGAGAAAAATTATGGAACAGCAACAAAAACGTTGGTATGATATAGATCCTGTTGTAAGCAGAGCTGTAGCAGTTTGGGAAACTGCACCTGAAGAATTACAAACCTTATGTGCAGAATATGTTATTGACAAACTTAAAGATATTGATTTTCAAATGAGTCTGGAAGAGCAGTATCAATATATTTTAAGACGCTGGTACGATAAGAATATAAAAGTTTCACACGCAATGGAATATCTAAAACATGCACCAGAAGAATTAAGACGACAATTAGCACTAGATATAATTGAACACATCGAAAAAAATATCGAAGATTAATATCTTCGATATTTTTTACCAGTATGCCATTGTTCCATTTTCAAAAAGCTCAACCCCCGCGGGAGTTTCACTAGCTGAAGGTCTTGTCCAATATTGGTTATAATAACTGTTCAAATAATTATCCCAACGTTTACCTTTTATACCAAACAAAAGTTGAGTTGCCCCGCCCATATGAACAGCTTTTTTTCCTAAAGATTTGCAATATTGAGCCAAAAACATGCCATAAGCTCCAGCTCCAATAATTGCAATATCAAAATCAATATTCTTGATATCGGCTTTCATAGCATCTAAAGCCTCAAACCAATTCTTATATGGAAGTAAATCTTTACTATGTCCAATACCTTGAACTGGTCTATATGTAATAAGCTCGAATTCTGGTAAAACATTTTGATCCTTAAATAACAATTCCCTTTTCGCATACTGTTTTTTTATAGTTTCATCAAATGGATTGATTACAAGAACCTTTTTACCTTTTAACGCAGATATCCAAGGGTTCTCAAAACAAAAGGGCTGCGAAATAGCTAATATATCAGCAAGTTCTCCATCTTGATTCAAATATTTTTCAACAATTTCGATTTCATACGCTTCACATCTACAGCACATAATATCAACATGTTCCAAGACATTTAGTTGCAAGCAGGCAAATCTTGTCATATTATAATCATCAACTGGGAAAAAACCAGCTGTGTTTGAAAAAGATTTTCTATGTCCATCTATAAAATGATTCTTTTTATTTCTATACTTAAAGAAATGTCGCACTGTTTCTAGTTCAAGCGTACCAAATCTACAAATCATTTCAGGTTTATCTGAATTCAAATGTCTTAAAATCAAATCATTAGAATCTTGATTTCTATAAATAAATTTTTCACCTATTGCTAAAATTGAAAGCCACCTGTTAGGATCTTTAAAATTAAATTCCAACTTTCCCCTAAGAACATCAATTAGATCTTGGAACAATTTAACTCTCACAGCATAATCTCCTATAACAAAATTTAACCTTAAATTCTATATAAAGTGTAATTAAAAATAAAATTTAATACTCAAAAATATGTTTATACAATCCAAAATTGTATAAAAACTTAATATTTAGCCAGCTTAGAAAAAATATAGTTTAATAACAATATATGACAGATGAAATCAATCGTAAAGTAACAAATATATTTTCAAGGCATAACAAAGACTTACCGCCAGCGACAAAGGAAAAAGTCAAATTTTATGCCGGATTTAATTATGTTAGGATTGACAAAGACGCAAACGGAAACAAATTTAACCCAGAACTGTTACTTAAATACGCAGAAGACTGTCATTACATTGTAAGAGTAATGCGTGAATACAAAGGGGAAACCGTTTTATACAATTACGACGTACCAAACAATGATTTATTTAAATTTATAAAATCATTTGAAGAAAATACTCTTGATGGTAAAATTATAGAAATTGAAAAGTATTTTCCTGATGAACTAGCTTAATGGGATATATAGATATGGATTGTTTTTTTAGAGATTATCACGACGCCTTGTTTAAATGTAATAAACCGTATCAATATGTAGGCGGCGAATTTTTATCATTCAATAAAGATTTTGACAGTGCAAATGTAAGATTTGCATTTGCATTCCCTGACAAATATGAAATAGGTATAAGTAACCTTGGAGTAAGGGTTCTATATAACTTAGTAAATAACCAACCTAAATATATGGCTGATAGAGTTTATGCACCTGAACCAGATTTCAAACCAAAAGAGCTATACGGACTGGAAAGTAAACGTAAAATAAAAGATTTTGACGCTGTCGGTTTTTCACTCCAATATGAAATGTCATATCCGACTGTACTAAAAATGCTTGATATGGCAGGAATTCCATATCGTAACGATAAACGCTCTGATAGCGATCCGATTATTATAGCGGGCGGTCCTTGTGCTTTTAACCCGCTACCTTTAGCTGATTTTATCGATGTATTTATGATTGGTGATGGAGAAGACAGTATTCTTGAAGTTTGCGAAATTTTAGAAAAAACAAAAAATCTTCCACGTAACGAGCGCATAAAAGCTCTTTGTGAAGGTGAGACTTCAGGCAGATGGTCAAAACTTACTGGAGAGAATGTTAATAAGAGAATAGCTCAATTAACATATGAAACCGCACTAAAATCCTATCCGATTCCATTTTCTTCCTCTGTGCAAGATAGAGCTGTAATAGAAATCAGAAGAGGATGCGGTCGTATGTGCCGTTTTTGCCAACCAGGACACGTAACGCTTCCAATAAGAGAACGTTCGGCTGAAGATATTATCAAAATTGCCAAAGAATTGGTTAAAAATACAGGATATGATGAATACTCACTACTTTCATTATCCTCAAATGATTACGCGAATATTAATGAAGTAATAAAAGAACTTGCGGTAGATTTTAATAAGAAAAAGATTTCAGTATCTCTTCCAAGCCAAAGAATCGACGGTTTTAATTTAGAACTTGCAAATCTAGTTCAAAGCGTTAGAAAATCAACAATGACACTTGCACCTGAAGCAGGAAGCCAACGCTTACGTGATGTAATTAAGAAAAATATCACAGAAGATATGATTATAAATGCCGTCACAACTTTATATGAAAACGGCTGGTCAAGAATAAAATTCTATTTTATATGCGGCCTTCCAACAGAGACTTTAGAAGATATGGATGAAATGGCTGAATTATTCAGAAAAATCAGATATCGCTGTAAACTTATAAAAAAAGAAAAAGGACTTACTCATGGAATGGATTTAACTTGTACATTATCAATTTTTGTACCAAAACCATTCACACCATTCCAATGGTGTCCACAAATGAACTTGGACAAAGTAACCGAACATATAAAATATTTAAAAGAACAAATTAAAACAATAAAAGGTGTAAAAGTTAATTATCACGAAAAATTTGTATCGCTATTGGAAGCAGTCTTAACTAGAGGGGATGACAGCTTATGTCAATATGTGGAAGCTCTTTATAAAAAAGGTTGTTATCTTGATGCTTGGGGCGAATATTTTAATAAGGATGTCTGGTACACTACAGCAGAAGAACTTGGAATTAATTTGACCGAGCTTGCTGAAAAACAATATGATTTAGAAAAGCCTCTTCCATGGGACTTTATAAATATCGGAGTAGACAAAGAATGGTTTATCAGCGAATATCAAAAAGCCTTTGAAATTAATGAAAGTTCTGAACACGTAGTTCCTACTTGCCAAACAAAATGTGTAGATTGCGGAGTTTGTAAAAACTTAAAAACTCATAAAGTTATGGATAAACCATTTAAAGCAAGTCAAGAAGCTCAAAATATTGTTAATATAGAAAAAGAAGATCCAAAGACTTGCAAACCTTATGATAAACCAATTTATAAATACAGAATTAAACTTACAAAAACCGGAATTTTGAAATACTTCTCTCATTTAGACTGGCAAAATACCTTCTTAAAAGCATTATCGAGAACCGATTTAAATGTAGTATTTTCTCAAGGCTTTAACCCTTCAATGAAAGTTTCAATGGGTGTAGCATTACCTTTGTTTGCGGAAAGTATCACAGAATTTGTTGATATAGAGTTATTTGATGATTTAGAATCAGAAGATCTTAAACTAAAGTTGGAAAAAGTTCTTCCTCCACAATCTAAAATACTAAGTATTGTTAAAATTGATAAATCAGCGCCAGCAATTGATATAACTGCACAATGGGCTGAATATGAAATCAATTCTGCAAATGAAAATCTTTACGATTTTGAAAAATTAAAGTATAATACAGACAAAGTTTTATCTTCCGAAGAAATTTTTATCGAGAAGAAAAACAAAAAAGGTTTACTCAAAAAAACAGACATAAAACCGGCTGTAAAAAGCTATAGATATCAAGGTGATAGTCTGTTCATAGTACTAAAAACAGGTCAAGGAATAGGTGAAGATGCAATTCCTGCATTAAGAGCAGATGCTCTAATGAATATAATCGCACCTGATGTATCGTTTAATATTAAACGTACAAGATTCTTTGACAGAGATTTAAGAGAATTATAAGGATTTTAAAATGGCAAACAACAGAAATTTTAAAGATCAACAGCAAGGTAAAAAGATTATTATTGCTGAAAGAGACAACATTGCTGCAGTATTAGAAAACGGTAAAGTAACAGATTTCTTTATTCATAGAGGAGATGTCCTACTTGGAGATGTATATCTTGCAACAGTAGATAATATCCTCCCAAGTATCGATGCAGCATTTGTAAACGTTGGAACTGATAAAATGGGCTTTTTACACGCTCAGGATGTTATGGGCAAAGGTACTTTAAAAGAAAAGCTTAAACCAAAACAAAAACTGATAGTTCAAGTAGTTAAAGAACCAACCGGTCATAAAGGTCCAAGAGTTACTACCGAAATAAGTCTTCCTGGCAGATTTTTGGTACTAATGCCTTATGAACCTGGAGTCAGCGTTAGTAAAAAAATTGAAAACTCAAGAGAACGCGCAAGACTAAAAGCTATAATGAACCTAATTAAACCAGTAGGTGTTGGCGTCATTATAAGAACAGAAGCTGAAGGTCAATCCGAAGCTGATATTCAAGAAGATTTAGAAATTCTTTTAGAAAAATGGAATAACATAATTACTTCAGCTGAAACTCTAAATCCTCCAAACTTAATCTATAGAGATCAAGATTTATTATATAGAGTAATTCGTGAAGCTTGCACTGAAGATGTAAAAGAAATCGTTGTAGATACAGCATTTGCGTTAAGCAGAGTACAAAACATACTTCAAAATTGGCATATCAGCAAAAATATCGAAGTAACTCTATACAAAGGTACAGAACCACTATTGATAGCCTACGACATTCACAAAGAAATTAAAGCAGCCTTAAATGTAAAAGTGAATATGCCATCAGGCGGATACTTATTTATACAGCAAACAGAAGCTTTAACCGTAATCGATGTAAACAGCGGTAAATTTACAAGTTCTTCAACTCAAGATGAAACTATCTTAAAAACCAATATTGAAGCTGTACATGAAATTGCAAGACAACTAAGACTTCGTAACATAGGCGGCATGATTATTGTAGACTTTATAGATATGATGTCCAGAGCAGATAAACTTGCAATGTTGGAAGAACTTGAAATTGCACTTGAACCTGATAAAGCAAAACCTCAAGTCGGTCAATTATCAGACCTAGGACTTGTAGAACTTACTCGTCACCGTCAAGGACAATCTTTATCAGAAATCTTTACTAAAAAATGTCCTCACTGCCAAGGCAGCGGATGTTCCGTAATAGATTTTAACTTTGCAACTCCTACTGCTGAAGGTGAATACAGAGCAAAAGCTGCAAAATTAAAATTACCTGTAAACAACTTTAAGAAAAACAATAACAACAATAAACAAAATAATAAACCTCAAATGGAAGAGGTAACGGTTGAAAATGAAATTCAAGAACAAATTCCAACCCCTGAAATTCAGGTAGAAAACCCATCTGTTGTAGCAACTCAAGAGGTCGAAAAAACTGAGAAAAAACGTAAAGGCAGAAAATCAAGATTTGAAAAGAAAGATGCCTCAAAAGTTGAAACACCTCTAGCCGTAACAGATGAAGTTCATACAGCAGAGACTGTTTTAAAAATAAATGAAGAAATTAAACCAGAAATTGCAGAAGAAGTGCTTGAAGCTAAAGCTGCAATAAACGAACCAAAAGTTGAAGAAAAACCGATTGAAGAAGCAAAAGTAGAGAATGCACCTCAACCGGAAGAAAAACAAGAAGCTCCAGTTGAAGCTACTTCAGAAACTGAAACTGAGACTGAAAAAACTTCAGAAGAAGTAAAGGAAGAAAAACCAAAACGAACTAGACGCCCAAACCGTGGAACTTCTAAACGTACAAGAACAAAGAAAACAACAAGTGAGGAAAAAGTTGAAGATAAAGAATCTTAGTATACTAGTTTTACTTGGATTAATCATATTATTATCAGCACAAGCAGGTATATGCACAGAAGATATTGCGCAGCACATACCTGCTGTAGCTGATTCTATACCGACAAAACCTGCTACAGGAATATCTATTACAGCCTCAAAATTTGTAGTAACAATGCTTGGCGTTATTTTATCTTCTGTAATTATATGGGCTGGGTTATCTTTATATAATAAATTCTTTGTAAAAAATAGCCTACGTAACGCCTCTATGCCTGAAGATAACCTTAATACGCCTAAAACAATAGAAGAAGCAGTAACTCTATTTATAAAAAGAAATAAATTAAAGTAACGAGGTTTTTGTATGAAAAAGTTTTCTGCAAGTGGAGCTATAGGATTATTAATAACACTACTTATAATTGCAATCGCATTTATATTAACAATGCCTTCTATCAAAAGTTCTACATCTACAAATATTGAAACTTCACCTATAAAACACGAAAGCATTGAAGATGAAGTCAATCAGAAATTAAATGAAATTCAAAACATGCGGAACCAAGCTATAGAACAACAAAACTCAATTGAGTATTAATGAAAAACTATACTCTAAGTTTTTCATTGGCTTTTAATATGTTGTCTTCTTCAATAATTTTAATCATGCTACGCAATATTGAATTGTATGGTGTAGGTATATTATGTTTTTTACCAAACTCTATTACTGTACCTGCAAACATTTCAACTTCAGTTTTTCTTCCTGCTTCAACATCTTGTAACATAGATGTCTTACCCTCAGGAATCATTGTATGAAGATGTTCTATAGTTTCTTCTATCATCGTATCCGTATTATGGATACCTTCAGCCTTTGCAATATCTCGAACTTCCTCCATAATTTTCATAGATAAATCCATAAAATTATGGTTTCTCAACATCTCACCAAATGTCATTTTTAAAATTGCAGTAGGCTGGTTTGCCGAAACATTCAACATAAATTTAAGCCACATTGAACGTTTTATATCCTCTGGAATTGTATAATGGATACCCACTCTATCAAAACATTCTTTTACTAATAGGACATTTTTATTCAAATTATTTTCTGCACCGAAAACAATATTATTCACATCGTCATGAACAATAGAATTTCCTGTGCGAACTGAACTATGCCCTATAAAATATGAATACAGAAGTTTTTCTTTGCCATAGGCAGCAGCTATAATATCCTCACTTGTCACGCCATTTAGCAAAGATAAAATAATTGTATCGTCTTTAACACAATTTTTCATCTCTCGAATAGCATCATCAAGTCCATTAAATTTAGTTGCAACAATAATCAAATCTGCTTTAAAATCTTTCTCAGAAGGCAATAAATAATTAAAGTTTAAAATCCTACCATTAAAAGATATTGGATTTTTCAAATATTTTGCTTTTCTTTCTTCATTAACAAGCACTCTAAAGTTTTCGGGATCATATTGCTGAAATTTATCAGCATAAATTGTTCCTATAGCTCCAAGTCCGCATACAATTACTTTTTTTATTTCTTTCATAGTCATCATTTTAACACCTAAATTAATGATAAGATTAATTCTGAATATATTTTTTATATGCAAATTTATCTTAACATTTTTATATAAACTGTAAATTAAATTATATAAAAAAACTTTATATAAATATATAGGTAGTGTGTCTATAAAATTTAGTGTGGAAAAATAGTGTCGATAGAATTTTTAAGACCTCTGTTTCAAAACGGAGTAAGCGTAAACCGAATAGGAACTAATTATCCGAAATCAAATGTAAGTTTTAATGGAGAACTTACATCTGATAAATTTGAATCCAATTCAACAAACCGATACACAACTGAGTTTTATTTAAGAAAAGCAATACAGACAAACCCAAAAATTTCCAAAATTCTTAATGAAGTAGGCGTCCCTGTAAAACTAAATATGGAACAGCTAAATAACCTGCTTAATAATCACGCTTCAGACGCAAAAAGAATAGCAGAAGGTATTGCCGACAATCTACCATTTTCATTAAAGAATAAAATTAACTTAAAAGCCATATCTGATGGCGCATATTTACACGATTTAGGTAAAGCTCTAATACCTGAAGAAATCCTTAATAAAAACGGTAAATTAGATCCATTTGAAACCGAAATCATGCACAGACATTCAATTTTAGGATATGAACTTTTAAAAAACAGCGATATTGATAAAACAACATTAAATATCGTTAAAAACCATCATCAGAATGCGAAAAAAACAGGGTATCCGTTTGCTGATAAAAATTTCAATGCAGACTTAAACTTGCAAATTGTATCAATTGCCGATAAGTACTCGGCTTTGACCGAAAAAAGAGCATACAAAGAAGCTCTGGATGAAAAAACAGCCCTGACAATTATTTATAAAGATGTGAAAGATGGAAAACTGCATCCGTTTGTATTTAAAGCACTTGTAAACTATGTAAATAAAATTTCTGCAGGTGTAACTACTACTTATTGACATTATTAAAAAAATCATTAGTTTATATGATATCAGGGTAGTAGTTTGAACATATAATAAGGGTATCAGGACAAGGGTAGAGTGTAATTATGTTTTCAAAAATGATACAAAATTTATTGTCATCTAGCGGCAAATCAGCTGCAATGCAAAGATATGCAGCTTTAAGTAATCAAGTACGCAGCATACAAGATCAAATATACGGACCGCAACAGCCAGCTGCACAAAACCCTATGGATGCGATTTATCCCGCTAATAAAAAGAATGTACAATCATTTGAAAACATTCTGCAAACAAGTAAATCAACAGATTTTGGAAATTTACTTCTCGGGCCTCAGGCAATGAATGTTAAAGCGAACATTATAAAAAATGTACCATCTCAAACATTCAACAACACCGTAAAAGAAATAAATACAACCCCATCGATCAGTTCTGCCCACCAAGTAAATAATAATAACACCTCAAAATCACAGATTCTAGATATGATTTCAAGAGTTTGTGAAAAACATGGTGTTGATGAAAAATTAGTAAAAGCTCTAATCAAACAAGAATCAGGCTTCAACGCAAAAGCAACCTCAAAAGTTGGAGCAATGGGTCTAATGCAACTCATGCCAGCAACTGCAAAAGGTTTAGGAGTTCAAGATGCATACAATCCGTTACAAAACGTTGATGGTGGAGTAAGATATTTAAAATCAATGCTTAACAAATATAACGGCAATATTATATTAGCTCTTGCAGCATATAATGCAGGTCCTGGCGCTGTTGATAAATATGATGGAGTTCCGCCATATCCGGAAACTCAGAATTATGTAAAAAATATTCTTGCAAATTATCTGTAACCTTTTTGCACAAAAAAACAGTTTTTGATACAATACTTGTATAAATCTGTTTATTAAGGAAAGGGATATATGAAATTTTCATCATCATTTAAAGTGGGACTATTAACTCTAATAGCATTGGTATTGCTTTTAGGAATTGTATTAAGGGTTAAAGGTCGTGCATTATCATCAGCAGAAAGAATTGAAGTAAAATTTCAGGACGTTAACGGCATGCGCCCTGGTTCCGCAGTTCAAATGATGGGACTAAGAGTAGGTCAAGTCGAAGAAGTTACACCGGTAATCACTGGTGAAAATAACTATGTAAAGGTAAAGTTTGTAATTACTGAACCTGATATCGATATTCCTCCTGCATCATTGTTTAGCATTCAACAGTCAGGTCTTATCGGAGAACTTTTCCTAGAAATTACTCCTCCAAAAACAAAGACTTTATATATACCTATGACAAGCAAAGATATCTTATATAAAGATGATATTGTAGAAATGAAACTTAGTGATAAATATCACGATGTAGGTATTATCAAAAATATTGAAACAATTTCAACAGAAGCAATTCCACCTGCAGACAGAGAAAGAATCAAATCAAAATATGCCTATAAAATAGATTATACAATTAATCTTCCGGGACTTATCCTTCCTGAATTTGTAAAAGGAAAAACTGTTACTCTAAAAGATGGAAGTAAAAAATTAAGAATTTCTACATTGGACGATACAGTACTGCCATTTCCGCAACAGGATTCTAAATATACAATTATAGAACCTATGAGAATAGCAGACTTTATGGATTGGCAATACAAAGCCGCAGAAACATTAACAGAAACAAACCAAAAGATTAATCAGTTATTGTCAGATCAAACAATTGCAGAACTAAAAGCTACTGTTATTAATCTTAATGATATAACATCTCAAGCTTCTACTACTGTAGAGAAAGTAAATAAACTACTTGATGATTCAAGAGGAGATATTGATGAATTGATGGCTCTAATGAATCAAGCAACAAATGACTTCAACAAACTATCTGAAAATATCAACAACATAATAGGCGACCCTGAATTTAAACGTTCAATATATTCAGCCTCAAATTCAGTTGAACAGTTAGCTAATAATTTAAACAAAATTATGGGTAATGAAAAAGAAGCTGAACAAATGGCTCAAGATATAAGAACTATCGCTCATAATATTAATGAAATCAGTGCCTTTGTAAATTCAATGACAAAAGATACAGCACTAAAACGTAAACTTACAATGACTGTAGATAACGCAAACAGTGCAATGGCGCAGATTACAACAACATTAGCTACAGTAAACCAAGTAACACCTGAAAATAAAACTCAATTACAAACGTTATTGGAAGAGACTTCGGCTACAGCATGTAATCTAAGAAAATTCTCAGAAAAATTAAATAAACGTTTCCTTCTTTTCAGATTAATGTTCTAATCTTAATCAAGTCTGAAAATGCTTACGGTAAAAATCATGAAAAATTTAAAGACAGAAATTACAAAAATTCACTATAATAAAGAAGCAAAAGGAGCATTTGTAAAACTTCTGGAATTTGCATCAATTTTTTACGGGATAGGAAGCGGATTCAAAAATCTTCTTTACGATAAACAAATAATCAAACCGAAAAAAGTTAATGCCTATGTTATTTCGGTAGGGAATATAACAACAGGCGGAGTTGGTAAAACTCCTGTTGTAGCAGAAATTGCGAAATATTTGTTAGCTAAAGGCGAGAAACCTGCAATTATTTCAAGAGGATATGGCGGGAAACTCTCTAATAAACAAATAAATTTGATATCCGATGGGAAAAAAACATATTACAATGCAAACTTAGCAGGCGATGAACCATTTTGGCTTGCCGAAAACGCAAAAGGTGCAATAGTTGTTACCTCTAAAAATCGTTATAAAGCAGCTAAATATGCAATAGAAAATTTCGGTGTTAATTATATAATTCTTGATGACGGTTTCCAACATCGAAAACTTCACAGAGATCTTGATATAGTTCTCTCAGACAGTGAAAAAGGATTTGGAAATGAAAAATTACTACCGGCAGGTCCGCTTCGAGAAGGTCCTGAAGCCTTTAAACGAATCGATAAAATGGTTATTGTAAGCAAAAACGTCGACCATACTAGGGCAGAAAAAATAGCCAAAATAACAGCAAAAAGAATGAAAATTCCGACATTTGTTTGCAAAACAGAACCTGATTATATTTATAATATAAAAACAGGAGAAAAACTTTCACAAGATAGTGAAATTACGGCAATATGCGCAATAGGACAACCTGGACAATTTTTCGATTTTCTAACTGAATATAAATTGAAAGAAATGATTCCTTTTGATGATCATCATCAATATGAATTGAAAGATATAGAAAATATAAAAGGCAATATAGTTACAACAGAAAAAGATGCCGTAAAACTTCAAAAATTCAATAAAGATAACATCTACGCATTAAAATTAAAAATATCTCTTGATATAGAAGGAATTATATCAAAGAATTAAAAACCTATAAAATTTGTAACTATTTTAAATACGATATAAAAGATGTCATTGAATATACTCCTGATTAATGCTATGATTCTAATCTAATAAGGAGTTTAAATATGCTTAAAAAAGCAGATACGACAGAAATAGATGAAATCGTAGATTTATTAAAAAAAGCCGATCAACCAAGAAGCGATTTTGTAAAGTTAATGGATACCTTTAATGATCCATATCTTGTATTAATATCTTGCATTTTAAGCTTAAGAACAAATGATAAAACCACATACCCTGCAACATTAAGAATGTTGGAATTGGGTAAAACACCTGAAGATTTTGCAAAATGTGATGTCAAAAAATTAGAACAAGCAATTTATCCTGTAGGGTTTTATGCAAATAAGGCTAAACAAATTATTGAATTATCTCAAAAACTAGTTAATGAATATGACTCAAAAGTTCCGGAATCAATAGATGAAATGATAAAATTCAATGGTGTCGGAAGAAAAACAGCTAATCTGGTAATGAGCAGAGGCTTCAACAAACCTGCAATTTGTGTAGATGTACATGTCCATAGAATTTTTAACCGTCTTGGATATATAAAAACAAAGAGCCCAGAAGAAACCGAATTTGCATTGAGAGCAAAACTTCCAGTAAAACACTGGATAGATATTAATACGCTGCTTGTAACTCACGGTCAAAACGTATGTAAACCAACAAAACCTGCATGCGAACAATGCCCAATAAATAAATTATGCAAAAAATGTATATAACATTTTTTAATAATTAAGCAAATTTTAAAATCTTTGTTTTTTATAAACGAAAAATAGGAGATAAAAAATGTATACAAATAATGTTTCATTTAGCGGAAGATTTAGTTTGTTACGTCCAAAACATCAACCTAAAAAAAGAATAACACACTATACAGCCCACAATGGGTTACAACCGATTTACCAACCTCCAAGGCCAAATAAATTTCAACAAATTATAAGAAATATAAAATTTTTCCTAAAAGTAAACAATCCTTTTAGAGAATCTTAAAAACTTGATTTTACACCCATCATGTGCAATAATACCACTAAGATTGTAATTGTTTTTGGGTTAAAGAAAATACAATCATAGTGTTATACATAGATTATAGGAGTGCGAGATGAGTGTAGAGAATCCTCATAAAATCGACACATCTAAATTGGATGAAATTATCAATTCTTACGAGGGTAAAAAATCCAATTTGATTGCGATTTTACAAAAAGTTCAAGAAGTATACCGATATCTTCCTGAAGATGCAATGATTTATATCGGTACAAAAATAGAAGGGCTATCTCCTGCAACAGTATATGGAGTAGCCACTTTTTATGCACAATTTTCACTTGAACCGAAGGGTAAATTTGAAATTAAAGTATGCGATGGAACAGCCTGTCACGTAAGAGGTTCTATGCCAGTATTAAATGCAATTAAGGCAAGATTAGACCTTACTGATGGCAAAATGACTACTGATGACGGACTATTTTCATTGGAAACCGTCAGCTGTCTAGGCGCTTGCGGGCTAGCTCCGGTTGTAGTTATAAACGGAAAAGTCTATCCGCAAATGACATCAGATGCAATAAGAATAGTTTTAGATACCCTTTTAAAAGAGGACAGATAATATGGAAAAAACAGCATTAAATATTGATATAAAACAAGAACAAGCTAAAGCTCAAGAAGCAATAAAAAAACAAGGGCTTAGAGTGCTTGTATGTGCAGGAACAGGATGCGTTGCTAACGGTTCATTAAAAGTAATAGAAAAATTTAAAGAACTTGGTGCAGATGTATCACCATTAACAGATTATGACAAAATGACAATCGTACCTACAGGATGCCATGGTTTTTGTGAACAAGGTGTACTTGTTCTAATTCCGGACAAACACGTAGTATATGTAAAAGTAAAACTTGAAGATGTTGAAGAAATATACCAAAGCCATATACTTAATGACAAACCTGTAGAAAGACTTCTTTATACAGATCCAAAAACACATGAACATATTCACAAATCAGAAGATATTAACTTCTACGCAAAACAAACAAGAACGGCTCTTGCAAACTGCGGACACATTAATGCAGAATGCATAGATGAAGCAATTGCAGTAAGAGGTTACGAAGCATTAGCAAACGTAATAGAACAAAATGATCCGGATGCAGTAATTGCTGAAATTGAAAAATCAGGACTAAGAGGCAGAGGGGGCGGAGGCTTCCCTACAGGTCGCAAATGGAGATTTACTGCAGCTAATAAAGGTGGAAAGTCTTATGTTGTATGTAACGGTGACGAAGGTGACCCTGGAGCATTTATGGATAGAAGCATTATGGAGGGAGACCCTCATAAACTTCTTGAAGGTATGGCAATAGCAGCTTTTGCTATCGGCGCTGATGAAGGTTATATTTATGTACGTGCAGAATATCCTCTTGCAATTAAACGTTTAAGAAAAGCCATAGCAGACGCCGAAGAAAGACACTTCCTAGGTAAAAATATTATGGGAAGTGAATTTTCATTCACGCTTCATATTAAAGAGGGCGCTGGAGCATTTGTATGCGGTGAAGAAACTGCACTAATTGCTTCTATTGAAGGAGAAAGAGGTATGCCTAGACCAAAACCACCTTTCCCTGCAAATAAAGGTTTATTTGGCAGACCAACATTAATTAATAACGTTGAAACACTTGCGAATGTTCCTGTAATTATGCTAAAAGGTGCAGATTGGTTCGCATCTTTCGGTACAGAAACATCAAAAGGTACAAAAACTTTCGCGCTAACAGGTGAAGTAAACAATACAGGTCTTATTGAAGTTCCAATGGGCACTACATTAAGAGAAATCGTATTTGACATCGGAGGCGGTATTCGAGGCGGTAAAAAATTCAAAGCCGTTCAAATTGGCGGACCGTCAGGCGGGTGCTTAACAGAAGAACACCTTGATCTTCCAATGGATTACGACAGCCTAATTAAAGCCGGCGCAATGGTAGGATCTGGCGGACTTGTTGTAATGGCTGAAGACACCTGTATTGTAGAAGTAGCAAGATTTTTCATGAACTTTACGCAACACGAAAGCTGCGGTAAATGCGTTCCTTGTCGTGAAGGTACAAAAAATATGCTTAAAATCTTAGAAAAAATAGTAGCAGGTAAAGGCGAAATGAAAGACCTTGACTTATTAGAAGAACTTGCACTATCAGTTAAAGAAGGTTCTCTATGCGGTCTTGGAAAAACTGCACCAAATCCTGTACTTTCAACTTTGAAATACTTTAGAGATGAATATATTGCGCACATTAAAGACAAAAAATGCCCAGCAGGAGTTTGTACAGCGATGAAAAAAATCGTTATCCAGCCTGAATTATGTAAAGGATGTACAAAATGTGCTAGAACATGTCCTGTTGGAGCTATTGAAGGTACAGTTAAGCAACCTCATCATATTAATCAAGAAAAATGTATTAAATGTGAAGCCTGCTTAACTAATTGTCCATTTAGAGCAATAGTTTTGGAATAACCAATATTTAAGTATAAGGAAAATAAATTATGACAGATAAAAAAACATTATTCATAGACGGTAAAGAAGTTGAATTTACAGACGAACCAAACTTGCTTGAAGTTATAAGAAAAGCAGGCATGAATGTCCCTACATTCTGTTACCGTCCCGATTTAACACAATTCGGAGCTTGCAGAATGTGTGTTGTAGAAGTAGAAGGCAGAGGAATTCAATCATCCTGCACAATGCCACCTGAAAACGGGTTAAAAATTCACTTAAACACTGAAAAAACAAGAAGAATCAGAAAAACTGTTCTTGAATTACTTCTTGCAAATCACGACAAAGAGTGCTTAACCTGTGATAAATCAGGCAATTGTGAGCTTCAAAAATACGCAGAAGAATACGGTATAAGAAAAATCAGATACACAGAAAAACAGCCTGATGAATATTTACCAATCGATGATAGTTCTCCATCATTAGTAAGAGATCCTAATAAATGTATCCTTTGCGGAGCTTGTGTAAGAGCTTGTGCAGAATTCCAAGGCCATGCAGTCTTAGGCTTTGCAAACAGAGGCTCAAAAACGGTTGTTCAACCAATGAATGGAAGACCACTAGGTCAGGTAGATTGTGTAAACTGTGGTCAATGTGCGGCAGTTTGTCCTACCGGAGCATTAACTATCAAATCCGAAATTGAAAAAGTTTGGAGTGAAATTACCAATAAAGAAAAAACTGTTGTAGTGCAAATGGCACCTGCAACAAGAGTAGCTCTTGGTGAAATGTTCGGGCTAAAACCCGGAGAAAACGCTATCGGATTAATGAATGCTGCACTTAGAAAAATCGGATTTGACAAAGTATTTGATACAAACTTCTCAGCAGATTTGACTATTATGGAAGAAGCTACTGAATTTTTAGAAAGAGTAAAATCAGGTCAAAACTTACCACTATTTACCTCTTGCTGTCCAGCTTGGGTTAAATATTTGGAGGATCAACATCCTGATATGCTTCATCACCTATCAAGCTGCAAATCCCCAATGTCTATGCTTTCACCGGTATTAGTTGATTTATTACCAAATCAACTTGGTATTGCTCGTGAAAACTTAGTAGTAGTAGCAATTATGCCTTGTACAGCTAAAAAATATGAGTGCAAACGCCCAGAATTATCAAGAAACGGCAGACCTGATACCGATTATGTATTGACTACTCAAGAACTTGGCAGAATGATTAAAGAAGCCGGAATAAACTTTAATGCACTAGAACCAGAAGATCACGACTCACCTTTTGGAGAATATTCAGGTGCTGGTACAATTTTTGGAGCATCAGGCGGGGTTGCTGAAGCTGCAGTGAGAACAGCTTACGAATTTGCAACAGGAGAGCCTTTAACAGACGTTGACTTCAAACCTCTAAGAGGTACTAAAAACCGTTCAAGAGATGTCGAATTGGATTTAAAAGGTACAAAACTTGTAGTAAGAGTTGTTTCTACTCTAAAAGAAGCTGAAAAATCTTTACAAGAGATAAAAGCTGGCACTGCACCTTTCCAAATGCTTGAAGTTATGGCTTGCCCAGGAGGTTGCATCAACGGAGGCGGTCAGCCAAGAAGCTGTGATGACAGTAAAATTAAAGGCGAAAGAGCTGAAGGCTTATATAAAGAAGACAGCGAACTTCCTTTAAGAAAATCACATATGAACCCTTCAATACAAAAGCTTTATCAAGAATATCTTGAATATCCAAATTCGCACAAAGCGCATGAAATATTACATACGATATATTCTAATAAATTTACCGGTTCATATAAAGATGTATAAAATTAAAACTCCCGATTTTTACAATCGGGAGTTTTTTTATTTAATAAATATTATCTAAATATTGAATTAAATTATTTTACAACCTTAATAATATCAGCAGTGATATCATCGCCACCATAAAGAACTACACCTTTTGCTAATACGATATTATAATTTTTAGCTTTTGCTTGAGCTTCTATAGTAGCAGAGATATTTTTATCAATTGCAGATAATTTTGTTGTATATTCTTTTTCTAATTTATCTCTTTTGCTTAACAATTCTTTAGAATACTTATCTTCAAGAGCTTTTTTCTTCTTTTCATCAGTTACAGCTGCAACATCCTTTCTAGCTTTTTCTACATATTTAACAATTTCAGTAGCTTTTGCTTGTTGTTCTTGTTTTAGAGCTTTAACTTGAGCTGAAGATCCAACTACTTTTGAAACATCAACAACGGCAACTCTATAACTTGGTGGAACATCTGACATTGCAAAATTATTTACAGTCATACCAATAACAAATGCTGCAAGACCAAGTGTAACCATTCCTAAATTTTTCATTTTTCCTCCTTTATAACCTCTGTATCCTACGAGCTGTTGTACATTAATTTAATGATTTTATTAAAAATTGCTCATTTAAAAATGTGAACTTTTTATAAGCATCTTTACAACTCAATAGCAATCCTATATAATAATAACAGGTCAATTCCCAAAGTTGCTAATTTATAAATTTTTGTAAATATATCGCAATAAAAATTTAGATTTTGTTTTTATTTTAATATCTAAGTTAGAGAATAGGAATAAACTGAATATACAGTACAAACAGAAGGTGTATGATGGAAAAGAATCAAATTAAAATGAACTTATCAAAGGCAATATTAGGCCTATGTGCCACAGTTGCCCTTGCTATTCCTGCATCTGTTACCCCAGTATTTGCGGCACCTGACATTCCGATTTTGAACCAAATCCAAATGGAAAGTGGCACAAATTATAAACATAATACAGATTCTTTGGAATTCAAAAGAGATCAGCAATATCTTAACGATGATTATAATCGTTATGAAAGACGAAAAAATGCTGTACAAAACCCAAGTAAAGAAAATCAAGTAATTAGAAATTATGACCCTAACGGATCATTAATGCAAGCACAGGTTGAGGATATTGATACAAAAGGTGTATATGTTAATTCCGTTGAAGTATCACCTTCTGAAATTTTAACAAAAGAGGAAATTGACAATATTATTAGACCTATCATTGGTAAAAACGTGTTTATCGGCGATATAACAAGCGTTGTAAACCAAATTAACCAATTATATGCTTCAAAAGGTTTTGTAACCGCAAAAGCATTTTTGCCAGAACAAACAGTTACAAACGGAAATATATATATTGAACTTGTAGAAAGCCGTGTCGGTAACATTACAGTTCACGAAAATAAATATACAAGAGATAAATATATTACAGACAGATTACCTCAGAAAAAAGGGGATTTGTTTGATATTGTCGAACTAGAAAAAGATATCTTAGACTTTAACCGTTATAACGAAGGTGTAAACCTTTCAGCTAACCTTAAAGCTGGTGAAGCTGACGGTACTACAGATATTGAGATTACAGCTCACGAAAACTTCCCATTCCACGTTGTTGGTGTTATGGATAACGCTGGTCGTTACACCACTGGTAACCTAAGAGGTGGTGCAATGATTTATGCAGACAGTCTTTTCCATAATAGAGATAAGTTATCCATCGGATCTTATTTCAGTGGAGGTTCTGTCAGCCCATTTGTTGATTATAACATTCCGGTTAACAGAAAAGATGGTCGTGTAGGTTTCTTATTCACTTCAGGTCTTTCTAAAATTAAATACGGCGAATTCGCAGACTTAGACTTAAGAAGTAAAGCTTATATGTATTCACTTTACTATTCACAACCAATTATTAGAAAACCTGGCTTTGAATTAAAGACTTATACCGCTTTAAACTACAAAAGAGCTAGAACCACTATGGGCTTCCTCAAAAACTTTGGTATTGATGATGAGTTAGGATTAGATCAAGTAACAAGTGTTGATGTAGCTTTAAATATGCGTAAAGATACAAAATATGGTATTTGGTACTTGAACCAAGGCGTAAGCTATGCTGCTCCAATATTCGATAGTGATTCAAATTATGTAAAAATTTCCGGTGGTGCAGTAAGATTACATGATTTCTCTCACGGATTTATAGGTCAAATGAGAGCAAATTATCAAGTTATACCTAATAACAAACATATTCCATACATTGACCAATTCCAAGCAGGTGGTTTGGCAACTGTAAGAGGATACTCTGAAGGTCTTATGATTGGTAAAAACGGTTTCTACATCAGCAACGAATTGATGTTCCCATTGTTACCACGTGAAATCACAAGCCCTCGTTCAAAAGAAAAAATGTCATTCATTGGTAAGTATATTAAAGGTGCAGTATTTGCAGACTTTGGTGGTGTATTCCCATCTACCGGTGAAGATTATTATGATAACAACTACTTTATGGCATCACTTGGTATGGGCTTAAGAGTTCAATTACCAGGAGACTTGACAGGTCGTTTATATTGGGGCTACCCATTAATTAACCACTCTTGGGAAACTGACCATAAAATCGGTCGATTCCACTTTGAGTTAACAATGGAACCTAACTTTGATGCATTGTTAAGAAACAGATCAACAGCTAAAGCAGTTAAGGCTCAACCAGTTGGTCCATCAGAACCTGTTAACAACTATGATGATATTCGTCACTATGACTACTTCAATGACGGTGGTGGCGGCTCACTATAGAACATATACATAAATGTAAACAATAACTTGAAAAATAACACCTTTAGTTCTAGACTAAGGGTGTTATTTTTATGGGAGAGGTAACAGTAACATGAACAAAGGTATATTTATAACAGCAACAGGAACTGATGTAGGAAAAACATTTATCTCAGCGCTTATCGTAAAAAAGATGAGAGATTTAGGTCTAAATTGCGGATACTATAAACCAGCATTAAGCGGTGCAGAATTAAAAAACGGCAAATTAATTCCTGGAGATTGTGAATTCGTATTAAAAACCGCTGGAATTAAAGATGACCCATCTAAATTTGCTTCATATATATTTAAAACAGCAGTATCTCCACATTTAGCTGCTGAAATTGAAGGAGTATCAATTAAAAAAGAAAAAATACTAAAGGATTTTCAAGATAAAAAAGAAGATTATAATTATCTAGTTGTAGAAGGTGCTGGAGGCATTATTTGCCCGTTTAATTTAAAAGATGAACAAATTATATTACCCGATATAATAAAACTTCTAGGATTGGATGTAGTTATTGTTTCAGGGGCAGAACTCGGTTCAATTAATAATGCAGTACTAACTGTCGAATACATCAAGAATTGCGGAATAAACATAAAAGGCATAATTCTGAATAAATATAATGAAAAGGATTTTATGCAACGTGATAATAAAAAACAAATAGAAAGACTCACTGGAGTAAAAGTCATTGCAGAAGTAAAAGAAAATGACAATGATCTTAATATAGAAAAAGAAGAAATTTTATCAATTTTTAAGGAGATATAAAATGGAATTTAGCGAAAATAAAGACTGGTCGAAACGTGATGTAAAATATATATGGCACCCTTGTTCACAGATGAAAGATTATGAAGAATTACCTCCGATAGTAATTGATCATGGGGAAGGGGTTTACCTTTATGACATAGAGGGGAATCGCTATGTAGATGTAATTAGCTCATGGTGGTGCAATCTTCTAGGACACTGTAACCCGCATATTAACAAAGAAATAAAAAAACAACTTAATTCACTAGAACACGTTATATTCGCAAACTTTACTCATAAACAAGCAATAAGACTCTGTGAACGATTAGCAAAAATTCTACCTGATGGACTTTGCAAATTTAACTTTACAGACAACGGCTCGTCTGCAATTGAAGCAGCAATGAAAGTTAGCTTTCAATACCACGAGCAAACTGGAAATCCTCAAAAAACACGGTTTATGGCATTATCTGAAGCTTACCACGGAGAAACTATAGGCGCATTATCAGTCGGTGACTGTGATTTATATACAGAGCTTTATAAACCTATACTAATGGATATTGTAAGAATAGAAGGGCCTGACTGCTACAGATGTCCTTACGGAAAAGACAGAGACCACTGTACCTGCGAATGTGCCCAAAAAGCTGAAGAAACTTTTGAAAAATACGGGAATGAAACAGCTGCTCTTCTTGTAGAACCACTACTTCAGGGATCAGCAGGAATGAAAGTTTATCCGCCACTATACTTAAAAAAATTAAGAGAACTATGTGATAAATATAACGTCCATTTAATCGCTGATGAAATAGCCACAGGATATGGCAGAACAGGAAAAATGTTTGCATTCAACCATGCTGGTGTATCTCCTGATATTATGTGTCTTTCAAAAGGGCTTACCGGAGGTTATATGCCATGCGCACTATTTATTACTACACAAAAAATATATGATGCATTTTACGACGAATACAACACGCATAAAGCCTTTATGCACTCACACACATACAGCGGAAACCCGCTTGCCTGTGCGGCAGCTAACGCTGTTCTTGACATTCTGGAAGATGGAAGTGTATTGAAAAAAGCAAATGAAAATGCAATTTATTTTAATAAAATTATAAAAGAAAAGTTCGCCTCACATAAAAATGTCGGCGATATAAGACATATAGGATTGATAAATGCTATTGAGCTGGTTAAAGATAAGACAACAAAAGAGCCATTCGATTCGAAACTGAGAACAGGTTATCAAATCTACAAAAAAGCCCTAAAAAAAGGCGTACTTCTCCGACCGCTCGGTGATGTAATTTATTTCAATCCGCCACTTATTATAGACAAAACGGATATGGATTTTGTCACAGATGTTGCCTTAGAGTGCCTAAAAGAAGTTTTACCCGAATAAGGACGCAAAACTCTACCCGCTTGAATAACAAGCGTATATTAAACACTTTTTAAAGACCACACACTCTCAATTGGCGATAAAAATTTTGAAACAAATCAACACTTCAATCGTCTATTATTTTAGAGATTTATCCTTCTGTAGTTAATTCTTCCCAAATGCTTGGTACTACGATTAATGCAGTGTAAACGATAAATCCGAACAGAATTAAGTTGATAGCTTCCATTAGAACTTCTCCTATAAGCCTACATGTAATATTATGCCCATGCCAGCTATCAATTTAACACTTTTTAACAAAAATTTTTAAAAATTTTTTTATATAATAGAAGAAAGAGGAAAAATATGGAAAAGAAACTGAAAGCATTATTTGAAAATTTATGCTGTTCACAATGTAAAACAGGATTTGACGAAGAATCTTTTATAATAAAAAGAGAAGAACCCGGACTTACAGTAACTCATTTGGTATGCAAAAACTGCGGGAAAAGCTTTGGCGTAGCATTTTTAGGATTTTCAGGTATAGATGTAAAAGACGAGTCCAAACTAGCTTTAGAAATTCAAGATGGACCAGATCCTATAACATATGATGATGTAATTGATGCTCATCGATTCATACGTGACCTTGATGAGCACTGGGCAGATCACTTGCCTAAATAAATTATTTAATTAAACAATACACCTACAATAGCTGCAGACATATAACAAGTTAAGGTTCCTGCAATTAAAGCTCTTACCCCAAGTCTTGCTAAATTTTTGCGTTGGTTCGGAGCTAATTCACCAATACCACCTAGTTGAATTGCAATAGAGCCAAAGTTACCAAAACTGCATAGTGCAAAACAAGTAATTAAATAACTTTTTTCAGAAAGAGCTTGCGGAAGATTTGTTAAATCAACATAAGCAACCATTTCATTTAATACAAGCTTTGTCCCCATAAGACTACCAACTGTAGTTGCTTCATGTAACGGAACTCCCATAAAGTACGCAAATATAGCAAATATTTTACCTAAAATCATTCTTAATGAAAGCTGCGTCATATCAAATGATGCAAAATTAATATGCAAATATTTAACAAAAAGCATTCCAAAGCCTTTTAAAAACCAATCGATCATTGCCACTAAAGCCACAAGAGCTAAAATCATCGCAATAACATTAATTGCAACTTTCATACCTTCAGATGCACCAGCTGAAATTGCATCAAATACATTTATATAAGGACGTTTTCTTTTACTATAGGTAATTTTAAAATCTTCACTCGTTTCAGGCACATGTGTTTCAGGATAAATAATTTTCGAAATAACAAGAGCTCCTGGTGCGGCCATAAACGATGAAGCCAAAAGGTAATGAGCAGGGATTCCCATACCAATATAAATAGGCATTGTAGCCATAGAAATACAAGCCATACTACCTGCCATTGAAGCAAGCAACTCAGAACGAGTTAATTTTGCTAAATAAGGTCTTATCATAATCTGAGCAGCAATCTGACCAACAAAAGCACTTGCAACGTTTGATAATGCCTCTGCTCCGCTTACAGACATAATCTTATTCATTGCTCTGCCAAAAAGCGGAACAACTCTCTGCATAATGCCATAGTAATATAATATATTAACTAATATCATCATGAAAATTAGAGAACATATTAACTGCAAAGCAAAAACATTAGCCCCCATGCCCCATACAAGATTTAATTTTTCGTTATCAATCAAAGGGCCAAAGACAAATGCTCCACCTTCTTTTGCAAAGTCCAAAATCTTTTGTATAAACATTCCAACATTCATAAACAATGCTCTGCCAAGAGGAACTTTAAAAATAAATATTGCAAGACCTACCTGCAATAAAAATCCCATACCGACAGTTTTATAATTAATAGCTTTCTTATTATTTGACATCAAAAAGCAAATAACAAAGATTAAAATAATACCCAAAATTCCAAAAAGTCTGTCCATATACACCCTTTATTATAATCTGTATTCAAGAGATAATTGCCAAAGTTAAAACAACTATTACTCTTTACATAACAATCTTACTTTAAAGTTATATAAAAAACTTTAATTATTGAAAAAAGTTTACTTAATATTACTTAACATTTACCCACCCCGCTGTTGAAAAAATTTATGTCAGCATTTTACTATATATGCAGAAGATAATTCTTTCTGCAGCATGGTTAAATAGAAAAGGGGTATTAAATGCGTATTACTTCGGTTGTACCGCAGATTTATGCGAGTAAATTAGAAAAACAAGAAAACTACACACAAGCTAATATTATCAACAATTTAAACAAAAATAATAACGTAAGCTCATTAAACTACGTAGCACCTGCATTTATAGATCAAATATCAAGAAAAAATAGAGTGCCATATATTAGCCTTACATTTACTGGTGCAGACAAAAACATCAATCAATTTATATCCTATGCCCCTGAAAACAAAAGATACGGATTAAATGCCTATAACCATGGCGGCCTTGGTGTTGTTGCATTAGAAGGTCCAAACAATTGGAGATTAAAAGAAAAAGCCGATGTAAGAGACGCATCACCTTATCATTCTTATGGTAACCCTAACGGAGGTGTTATCGTAGCTGAAGTTACTAGAGATGATAAAGGTCATATAACAGAAAGACGCTTATCTCAAGATAAATTCCACCAAGCAGGACAAAATGAAACATTAGAAGAAGTCGCTAAAAGACTCAACTTAAAAGCTGAAAACTTGGAATACGTTATTCAAGTTGAACCTGATACGAAAGGGAAATCTGAATTCGTAGTATTAAAAGATGAAAATGTAAAAGGCTCATTCAAACGAGCATCTGACACTGCAATAGATGAATTAAAAGAAATTAAATACAGATTTTTTGGAACAGATGAGTTTTCTGATCCTGTAGTCGTTGCAGAAAAAAAACTTGAAGCAAAAACAAGAGATAATATTCTCACTCCACATGTTAATAAGATTAAAGAAAAATTAGAAGCAGAATTTCATTATGAACAGAAATTAAAAGAACTAAATGACGCTGATGAAAGAAACTTCCAAAAAGATCCATATTCATTTGAGCCAAATCCAAAAATCGGAGAATTAGAAACCGAATATAACTCGAAAATCAACGACGAGCTGAATAAAATTAAGGCCGAAATTGATGACGAATTTTACAAAGCAATAGAAACTCAAGATTATAAAGACAAACTTGCGAAAATAAGAGAAACTGCAGCAGATGCTGTTCCTGAAAGAAATACAACATATTTCATTCACACAGAAGATTTGGCTAAATTTGAAAATGCCTACGGCATCAATTCTAAAGTGGGAGGCTCTTATGGAACGTATGGCGCTTATGGAGCTTACGGAGCCTATGGTGCTTACGGAACAGAAGGAAGCACTGATGGTATAAAACATGTAAGTACCAATGTATTTTATGCAGACAATAACAGAGCACTTGTAGAAGGTCTTCCTCAACTAGACACAAAAGAACACGGGCATTTCAGACCTGCAAACTTCTGGTTACATGACCGTCCAGCATTTATGGTTATGCATTATATTGCAAACAAATCTGCAGAAGGAAATGAATACTACAATGGCGGAGTAAAAGCTCATGGAACATTCCATAACCCTGGACGTGATTACCAGGGTTGGATGAATAATCCTTTTGAATTTTTCAGACTCATTGCAGATGAACAGGATGTTGAAGCTATAAGAAATCACTCCCAAATCAAAGAGTTAAAATATATAGAAAAGAATTGGGATAAATTCGCACCTAAACCTGGTGAAGAATTAACGGCAGAAGCAAAATTTGTAAAACAAATCTTTGATCCATATTTTAAGAACTTTATGGATGATTTTGGAACTTACAATATTTCAATGACTCCTGTTGCAGCAGTAAAAGAAGATAGTAAAAACTTCACAGCAGGTACTGTGTCCATGAACTACGGTAAAGAAATGAAAAACGCCGACACACCTGAAATTGCATTAGGGATGACAAACAAACTTGCTGAAATTGAAACTCACGATGTTACTAATGGAAGCACACCTGCTAACTTACAGTTAGATAACCCTAAAGCAGACTTCCATAGAAAAGGACATCCTAATATCCTTTCAAAATTAAAACGAGGATTCCAAACTTACAATTATGAATATAAATTAGATAAAGATGGAAAAATCATAAATGACAATATTGATGAAGTTTTAAAAGCAAAAGAAAACAATACAAAATGGTTACTAAACATTGTAGATCATGCATTCCAAACTGGCGGTCAAAATGGAGTAACGAAAGTATTTTGTAGTGATGCTCAAATTAAAAATGGCGCCTCTGTAATAGGACACCTTTCAGGGTTTAAAGAAGGCGATAAACTATTTATGGGATGGGGTAGACCAGACCCTCAGAAAAATTTCCCAGCATCTGTAGGTGCAATAAAAGAATACTTTGAGTTTTTAAAAGACACAAATATTCCAGAAGAAGTTAAATTAAGAACAAAAGCAATCTTTGGAGCAGGGACTTGGGATTCAGGCGCTGAAGAATTCAAGTGGATTAAAGACCTAATTGAAGTACAATTACCGAAAATTGATAACGGAAAATATGCCGGAAACATAATGTACGTTAACAACTTCTTCTCTAATAGATTAGTTGGATGTGCAACATGGACTTTATTCTCTTCAAGATTTGAGCCATGCGGAATTACGCCGTTAGAATCTTTTGCATCTGCAACACCTTGTATTTCTATCAATACCGGAGGTTCTCCAGATTTCATTAATAAAATGCGTGGATTCTTAACAAAAAATCCATACCTTCTAAAACGCGAAAGACTTGAAGAAATTTTAGGAGGAAAACTTGATTTTAATGGAGACCCTGGACACGATGCAAGAATTTTAGATGGTGCTAGATGGAAAAATGCAACATTTGAACTGAAAGATTGTATAATAATGGCAATGCAATCAAGCGATGAAGAATTCAAGAAAGCAATCCAAGACCAATTATCAGATGAAATAAAAAATCAAAACGTTATACCATATAAAGAAATGGTACAAAACGCTGGTCTTCAAAGAGATAAAATGGATTGGCACCAAAATTCTGACTATAACGGTGGCAAAACTGCAAATGAACGTTATATGAACGAAATATTCGAAAAAAATAAAGGCATGGAAGCTAGAAATAAATCACCAATGAAGCGTTTTGTTGGAAAATTTGGAACAGCAACAGAAAAAATTGTTGTACAAGCTGAAAATGCAACAATGTCAACATCAACTTCAAAATTAGGCAGAATTGTGGCATTAAGTATCCTTGGAACAGCTGCTATTGCGTCAGGTGGATACTACTTCTTTAAACGCCACCAGAAAAAGCTTGGATACAATAAACCCGTAGAAGAAAAACCTTTTACAAAAATTGGATAAAAAAATTTAACAAAAACTATTGACAATTAATTTTGTTCTTGTTAAATTAATCTTACTGGGACTGGCAAACGGTATGGACCCAGAGAGGGGCGGATAGCTCTTGACTGGAAGATGAAATTTTCCAATACAATGATTACCCCCTGAAGATTAAAGAAAATTAAATAGCATTGCAAATAAAAAATTTGCGCTTGTAGCTCAGCAGGTAGAGCACTCCCCTTTTAAGGGATAGGTCGCGCGTTCGAATCGCGCCAAGCGCAAATTTTTATTGTGTTATAAAATTTATTTATGATATCATGAAATTGCAAAGGTGAGTATGATTATTGAAATAATAAAAAGTCTAAATGCGTTTAACGCATATATTCTGGGTTGGTCTAATAAAATAATAGAACAATTGCCAATAGCAGACTTTATAAAAGATGCACTAATTGATAGCATAAATCTTGTGCCATTTTTATTTGTCATTTTCTTTTTTATAGAACTTTTTGAAATTTATTTTTCAAAAAAAATAAAAAACTTACCAAACCATTCAAAAATAAGCGGCCCTTTTTTAGGGGCGTTAACGGCACTTGTTCCACAATGTGGATTTTCGGTTATTGCTAGTACTCTATATATAAAAAAACTAATAACTCGAGGTACATTAATTGCTGTCTACATATCAACATCAGATGAAGCGATCCCTGTACTTCTTGCGCATCCGGAGATGGTTCCAAAAATCATACCTATACTATTTACAAAATTTCTTCTCGCAATAATAACAGGATACTTAGTTGACGCTATTATTAAGCCATTTGAAAATGAGCAAGATTTGGATTCAGAAAGACTTGACACTTTAGATATCCAGGAAAAAGGCTGCTGCCAACATGAAATTTCTAACGACAGATTCAAAAAAAGAAATCTTATTCTTCATCCAATTAAACACACTTTAAATATTTTTATCTTTATACTTATAGTAACTTTATTCTTAAATTTAGTCCTTACAAAAACAGAAGGACACCTTGAACAAGTATTTTTATATAACTCTCCACTACAACCTATAATTGCATCTATAATAGGACTTATACCAAATTGTGCAATATCAATACTTATTACAATGTTATACATTCAACATGCTATAAGTTTTGGATCTGTAATAGCAGGATTATCATCAAGTGCAGGACTTGGTATGCTAATTCTTTTAAAGAAAAATGAAAAACTAAAGGATACAATTTTAATTATATCAATTTTATTTGGAATAAGCGCTTTAGCTGGGTTAATACTTCAAACTTTATTTAACTAATATGAAAAGGTAACTTTACTAATGAAAACAAAACTAACACAAAAAATTATAGTAACATTATCAAAGAGAGAATTTATAAATAAATTCCTAACACTATTTGAAACATACCCTAAAAATTTTAGACATAAATATGACAATTTTGGACTTTATGCTTATAGATATGCGACACCACAAAGTTGTCAATACAAACCTGATTTTATAAATATTGGTGATTATATCCAAAGCTTAGCGGCTAAACAATATTTACCAACCACCCAAACTCCAATTTTAGTAGATAGAGATAATATTGCAAACTATGATGGTCAAAATATTGATCTAATTGCAAATGCTTGGTACTGGATACATAATAACAATATTAAATTTTCAGACAAAATTAACCCTTTATTAGTTGCAGTTCACTTAAATAATCTATACGCAATCCCTGACGAAACTATTAAATATCTAAAAGAACATGAACCTATTGGATGTAGAGATTATACAACCAGAAACTTTTTAATGTTAAAGGGCATAAAAGCTTACTTTTCAAGTTGTTTAACTACAACTCTTGATTTTAAATATAAAATTCCAGATAGTGAAAGAAATAACACGATAATTTTCTGTGATTATGAGATAGATGAAGCAAGTGAAAACAAAATAGATAATAAACTTAAAAATATACTAGCTAAATACAAGGATTGCAATATTGAACACACAAAACATAGCTATCCCATTAATATGAATAGTGAAGAATGCTTTAAGGAAGCAGAAAACCTCTTAAGAAAATATTCAAAAGCAAAACTTGTAATAACATCAAGAATACATTGTGCACTTCCTTGTTTGGCATTGGGAACACCAGTTATATTAGTATTAAAACATTATGATACTTTCCGCTATAATGGAATATTCCAATTACTAAATGTAATTGGAATAAATAAACATAAACACTTTGTCTACAAAATCTGTAAAGATTCTAAAGGTTTGGTAACAAACCCTACAAAATATAAAGCATTTGCTAACAGGCTAAAACAAATAGTAAAAGGATTTATGGAATAATGAATGAGTTAACCAGTATAATAATCTTAGTACACAACGCACCTAAATATGTATTAAAAACATTTTTATCATTAAAAAAGACAAAAAATTCTAATTATGAATCAATTGTTGTTGATAACAAGTCTGGATTGTTTACAAAATTATTACTAAAACTTCTATTTAAATTAAAATACATAGATAAATTGTATTATTCAATAGAAAACCTATTCTTTGCTAAAGGGAACAATTTTGGAGCAACATTAGCATCAAAAGATGCTAAATACTACTTATTATTGAATTCAGATGTTAAAATCATACATCCAGATTGGCTAGAATTACTATTAAAAAATCATAAGTATGGTATATCTGCATATGGAGCTGTAAACGATGGAGCAAATACAAGAGCTGACGGCTATTGTTTTTTGATAGATAAAGATTTATACGACAAATTTAAACTTGATGAAAATTTCAAATGGTTTTGGTCAATTACAAAACTTCAAGGTGAAGTTCTAGAAACACCAAACACCTCCGTAAAAGCATATTATGACCACAATGACATAATAATTCATTACGGAGGAAAATCTGGTAAAGCTTTTAAAAAAGTAAATGTCAATTTAAAAGAACAAGAAGTCAATGATTTACTAAAAAAGACGCAAAATAAAGATATATTAACAATTCCGGCTAAAGAACTGCTAAAATAAGAAATTCTATTTTAAACTAATGTATTTTTTAGCACAGTCAAACATAGCATTTACTAATGCTGCATTTGCATAAATATTCATACCATTAGTTTCAAGTACATTTTTCATGCGACGTTCCCACATATTATAGACATCTTCTTTATTCATTTCTAAAACTTGAGCAATCATTGTCAATTCTTTATAATCAATAGGGATTGGAAGATTTCCCCTTAAGATATCGACTATTTCTAAACGTTTCTTTCTCGGAAAAGCTTTCAAGAAATTTACAACAGACATCTTTTTATGTTTCATTTCACTATGCAAATATTCCACAAAATCATCTATAACTCTTGGTTCTTGAGGTATTTTATACTCTTCGAATTCTTCCGGTTCAATCTCCATAACGGTAGCAATTCTTTCAAGAGTTGTACCTCTCGTTGAAAATGGAATGGTATCATCTATTAAATTATAAACATAAGAAAGTGTTACCCCAATCATTTCTGCAAAATCTTTTTTATGTAATCCGTTTTTTTCAAGAAATTTAGCAACTTTTTCTGAACTTTTTTCTTGTACAATAGGTTTGTCTTTAGATTTCATGTATGTATCCTCTCTAATTAAATTCACTATTAAATTAAAACTTTCTTATCATTTTGTTAAGCGAAAACATGGTAAACAGGAGCGGTAATATTTATTTAGGTTAAAATAATAAATATAAAAGGTAGATGTATGAAACTTATAACAGGCTTAGGAAATATCGGGGATAAATATTGTATGACACGCCATAATGCTGGATTTATGGTGCTTGATAGATGGGCATTAACGGAAGGTGTCAGCTTTAAATTAGAAAATAAACTAAAGGCATATATATCGAGAATAAAAGTTGGAAATGAAGATATTATCCTTGCAAAACCAACAACATTTATGAATTTATCCGGAGAAGCTGTGCGGGCAATTATGGATTACTACAAAATTGATATAAAAGATTTATTAATAATCTATGATGACATTGCCCTTGACTTAGGCCGAATAAGATACCGTGCAAACGGCTCGGATGGAGGCCACAACGGGATTAAATCCATAATCAAACATACCGGAACAAAAGACTTCGCAAGACTAAAAATAGGAATTGGGCCTCAACCAAATATTCCATCAGAAAATTATGTTTTGCAAAATTTTCCCAAAGATCAACTTGATACATTAAAAGAAGTCCTTGACAGAAGCATAGACTCCGTTAAATTTTATCTTGAAAATGGGATAGAAAAAACTCAAAACAAATATAATTAGCCCAACTGGAGAAGACTCAAGGCTTTTTTCATATATAATAAATAAAAAAGGAGTATAACTATAATGAGCTTACAATTAGCAGAACAATATGAAGAAAACGAACAATACGATAAAGCATACGAAGAATATAAAAAATCATACGAAACAAACCCTAAAGATTTAGGGCTTTTAGAACGTCTCGGACATATTGCTATGATGCTTGGCAAAAAAGATGAAGCTTCTGAATACTATTCTGCTATTTTAGAAATGGATGCAACAAACGTAATGGCTTATGAACAGCTTATGGACATTTATGTTACAACTGATAAATTTAAATATTATATTTACAGAGGTAACATGCATTCTGTTATGCACCAGCTGGAACATGCTATTAACGATTTCAAAAAAGCTTTAACTCATACGGCTGATAATGAAGAAGCTCAATGCTCAACAAGATTTGTTCTGGGCTCATTATATGAACAAGTTGGAAATAATGTAAAAGCTATCGATGAATATTTAAAAATTCTTGACTTTGATCATACTCATGAAGAAGTCTATAAAAAACTGGCAAATCTTTATTTATCTGAAAATGCAGTAGGAAGTGCCATAGAAACCTTAGAAAGAGCCAGAAAAGAAGGGTTTGATACAGAAAGTATAAAAGAAGATTTAGCTAAACTGTATTTGAAAAATAATCAACCTGAACTTGCTAAAGACATTACAAATGACGATTTACTTAGAATAAAATGCCTTTTAGCCTTAGGAGACAGAAATGAAGCATTCTCTGAAATTCAGAAATGCAAAGAAAAATACATCGGGAATTCTGACTTTTATGTAATCAAAGCTCAGTACTATTACGAGGAAAAAGAATTTGATAAAGCTTTGGAAAACGTTATAGAATATGAAAAATTCCAACCTAATACTGCATTAGGCTTCCAAATGAAAGCTTTAATATACGAAGGTAAACAAGATGACTATAACGCTCATATAAACTGGGGAAAATATAATCTTGCACGCGGAAATAAAGATATCGCAGTAAATGATTTATTAAATGCTTATCAATTAAAAGATGATGATGCAGATCTAATACATTCTCTTGCAATTTTATTAGAAAGCACCGGCGAGAAAAACCATGCTATTGAATTTTACGAAAAACTATACAAACTTGAGCCAACAAATAAAACTGCACTAAAAAAACTTGCTGAATTCAGAGAAAGTATCGGAGATTATGCAACTCAAGTTGAATACTTAGAAAAACTTCTAGAAACAGATAAAAGAAATTCTGTTTTAATAAGACAAATTGCAGAAAAATACGAAAAACTTAGAAATAAACCTGAAGCTGTAAAATATTATCAAAAATACTTATCAATTACAGGGGATTCACCTGAAACAGAACCAATCAGAAGAAAACTTGCAAAACTTGAAAACACTGAAATGGCGCAAGAAGAAGGTTTGATTGATAAGATTATGAGATTTTTTAATAAAGGGAACTAAAACATTGTGCCAATCATACTTCCATACAACTGGAAGAAGGCAATAACAATATACCCGACAACTATTCCAATAATTACAGTCAATGCAGGTTCAAAAGCTTTAGATAATGCTGACATAACCAGCTCTAGCCTTTTATCGATACCTAAAGCTATATCGCGAAACATTTGTCCTAAACGACCGCTTTTTTCACCTGTAACTATTAAAGTGTTAAAAATTGGCGGAACAAGCTCTGATTTAACAAAAGATTGAGACAATTCTTCTCCTTTTGTCACAAGCGCTTTGGAACATTCTGCTTCTTTTTTTATAGTTGTATTAGAAAGCGTACTATTTGCCAACTCTAACGATGAAACAATAGTAATTCCAGACTCATAAGCCACATTTAATACGGCAAAAAATGAAGATAGATTAATGTACCTAATAAAATCAGAAACGAGCGGAATTTTTAAAAATTGTTCATCAACAAACTTTTTAAAGCAACTTTGCTCCCAGATTTTTATTAACCCCCATATTCCTGCAATAAAAGTAATAAGCGTAATCATCCAATACTTAAACAAATAATCACACGTTCCAACAACAAAATTAACAGTCCAGGGAATATCTCCAGCAGAAATATTTGCACCACTTATAAACGCCGGAAAAACAAGCTTACCACAAATTATAAAGACAGCAGTTAAAATAAGCACTGTAATCGCAGGATAAATAGACATGCTAATAACTTTTGCCTTCAAATCATCTTGTTTTCTTAAGACAGCTAAGTTATACTCAAAAGTTTTATCTAAATTTCCAGAAGCTTCCCCAGCCTTACAAAGCCCAATATATACAGGACCAAAAACTTTTTCATAAGATTGCAAAGCTTCAGAAAAAGTACTACCATTAACTATCTTATTTTTTAAATCATTTGCAATTATTCTTATTTTTGGTTTGTGAGCATGCTCTTCAACAGTAGTTAATGCTTCTATCATAGGAATACTTGAAGCCAACATAACTTGCAGTTCAGATGTAAAAAATATCTTTTCACTCAACGACAATCTTGAAATTTTCGCTACTGAATTTTCAACTGGCTGTTTTTCAAAAGTTTCTTCATAGATATTAGTCGGTAAAAATCCCAATCCACGGACTTTATCACGAGCCTCACGAGGATTTTCAGCTTCTATATATCCTTTCACTTCTATTTTATTATTTTTTAATGCTTTATAAAAAAACTTAGCCATTCCAACCTTAAATCTTATAGTTTCAAAAAGAGCCGATTTTTAAAATCGGCTCTTTTTATTATTTTTACTCTGCTGTAACTTCTTCTTTAGCCTTTGACTTTTTCTTACTTGCTTTTTCAAAAGCAATCTTATCATCAACAAGAGTTATTCTTATCGTATCGCCTGGCTCATACTTACCTGAGAGGATTTCTTCTGCCAAGTTATCCTCAATCTTACGTTGGATAAGACGTCTTAACGGTCTTGCACCATAAGCTTCAGAATAACCGTTTTTAGCAAGATGATCTTTCACTTCATCAGTTACTTCAACAGACAAATCTCTTTCTGCAAGACGTTTAAATAAGTCTTTTAACATCAAGTCAACAATCTGTCTGATTTCTTCTTGTGACAAGTGAGCAAATACGATAGTTTCATCAATACGGTTCAAGAATTCAGGTCTGAATGCCTTTTTCATTTCTTCAGAAACTGTTTCTTTAAGTTTTTCATATTTGTCTTTTGACTCATCATCAGAAGTTGAGAAGCCTAATCTTGATGTTGTTGTAATCATGCTTGCTCCGACGTTTGAAGTCATGATGATAATAGTATTTTTGAAGTTAATATGACGACCTTTAGAGTCAGTCAAACGACCATCATCAAGAATTTGAAGCATGATATTAAACACATCCGGATGAGCTTTTTCAATTTCATCGAAAAGAACAACCGAATAAGGTTTCTTTCTGATAAGTTCAGTTAAGTGACCTCCATCATCATAACCTACATAACCTGGAGGTGAACCGATAAGTTTTGCAGTTGAATGTTTTTCCATAAATTCTGACATATCAACTCTTATCATGTTATCTTCAGAACCAAATACAGCTTCAGCAAGAGCCTTAGCAAGTTCAGTTTTACCAACACCTGTAGGACCACAGAATATAAAGCTTCCGATTGGTCTGTTAGGGCTCTTCAAACCGACTCTGGCACGTCTGATAGCTTTTGAAATAGCTACAACCGCGTCATTTTGACCAATTACACGAGCATGAAGAGTTTCTTCAAGCTTAAGTAATCTTTCACTTTCACCTTCAGTTAGTTTAGTAACAGGCACCCCAGTCATAGTTGCGATAACTTCTGCAACATTTTCTGCAGTTACTGTTGGTTTATTAGCTTCGTGTTCTTCTCTGTATTTTTGAGCCATCTCACGAATTCTATCTTTTAAATCAGCCTCATCATCACGAAGTTGAGAAGCTTTTTCAAATTCTTGATTTCTGATAGCTTCTTCTTTTTCTTTAATTAAGTCTCTTAACTCTTTTTCAAGTTCTTTACCTTCTGGAGAAAGAGTAGATACTTTCAAACGAACTTTAGATGAAGCCTCATCAATTACGTCAATTGCTTTATCTGGTAAAAATCTGTCTGTAATGTACTTACTAGACAATTTTACAGCCGCAACAATTGCTTCATCAGAAATTAAAAGTTTGTGGTGATCTTCATATTTTGGTTTTAAACCTTTGATAATTTCTATTGATTCATCAATAGTAGGTTCTTCAATAATAACAGATTGGAAACGTCTTTCTAAAGCTGAATCTTTTTCGACATATTTTCTGTATTCATCAAGTGTTGTTGCACCAATAACTTGAATTTCACCTCTTGATAGAGCAGGTTTCAAGATATTTGCAGCATCAATAGCACCTTCTGCTGCACCTGCACCAATAAGCGTATGCATTTCATCAATTACAAGGATTATATTACCTGCTTGACGAATTTCATCCATAATTTTTTTCAAACGTTCTTCGAACTCACCACGATATTTAGTACCAGCAACAAGCAAGCCCATATCTAATTGAATTACTTTTTTTCCATCAAGAATATCTGGAACTTCAGCATTTACAATTCTAATAGCAAGTCCTTCTGCCACTGCGGTTTTACCAACACCTGGTTCACCAATAAGAACAGGGTTATTTTTAGTACGTCTTGCAAGAATTTGAATAACACGTTCGATTTCTTTTTCTCTGCCAACTACAGGATCCAAACGCAATTCCTGAGCAGCAAGAGTTAAATCACGACCAAATTCATCAAGACTAGGAGTTTTAGTCTTTCCACCACCAGAAGATGATGAAGAAGAACTAGAAGAACCAGCTGAAGCTGTTTGAGGTTTTGACTCTCCTAACATCTTCACAACATTACTTCTAATTTTGTTTAAATCTACACCGAGATTTTCTAAAACTCTAGCAGCTACACCTTCACCTTCACGGATAAGCCCGAGTAAAAGATGTTCGGTTCCTATATAGTTATGTCCTAATTGTCTAGCTTCATCCCAAGACAATTCAAGAACACGCTTAGCTCTAGGTGTAAAAGGAATTTCTACCGCTACAAATCCTGAACCTCTGCCTATTATTTTTTCTACCTCTGCTCTGGCATCTTTAAGAGTTACCCCCATTGATTTAAGGGTTTTTGCAGCAACACCAGTTCCTTCTCCGATAAGACCAAGTAGAACCTGTTCTGTACCGACGAAATTATGGCCGAGCCTGCGAGCCTCTTCTTGAGCCAACATTATTACCTTTATGGCCTTTTCCGTAAAACGTTCAAACATTAATTAGCTCCTATCTCTACTTATATGATATATATTTTACATAAAAAATAAAAATCTTTCAAGAGGGCAAAGGCGTATTACAAACAGTTTAGAAATTTTATAATACATTATAAAAACAACTTTTTAGACTCTAAAATTTTTATATATAAAAAATATAAAAAAAAGTTGTTGACAAAAAATTTTGTTTTGGTACTATAGAAAACGTGGAAGGGAAACCCCAGAGTTTAGAGAATAAATCAAAAACTTTAAACTCAAAAATATCAGGCTCCCATCGTCTAGAGGCCTAGGACAACACCCTTTCACGGTGTAGACGGGGATTCGAATTCCCCTGGGAGTACCATTTTAGAATAAGACGCCACTAAGGCGTCTTTTTTAATGCTTTTATAATTCGTAATAAATAGTTGAACAATTACTATCTATGTAGTATAATATTTCTGAAATAGTATGAGGTTAGGCGTATGATTAGGAATGTTAACTTTGGTAGTCTTTATTCAAACTTACTTCAACAAAATAATAATCAGCAAAAGCAAGAATTAATACAAAGAAATTACAATGAGATTTATGCGCATGAACAAGCTCATAAATCTGCAGGTGGAGCTTTGGCTGGTTCAATAGTTATTGAAAAGAATTCCGACGGCATTCCTGTTGGAGGGCATGTTGCCATAAAAATGCCTGTATTAAACCCTAACAATCCGCAAAAAACCATTGATGAAGCAAATATCGTTATCCGCTCTGCTATGGCACCTGGAGATCCTTCTCCTCAAGACTATAAAGTTGCAGCAAAAGCGAGAGAAATTAAGGCTCAAGCTCAGAGCATGCTCTCAACTAGCGGACGTAAACTTAATATAATGGGGTAATTACCGGATTATTTGTATTTTCATAGAACTTAAATTTAATTACTGATAACTGTCCATTTTCTCTATAATCAACCGCAAATTCATTATAGAATTTATATCCATGCTTTTTGAAAAAATAATTCGTAAATCTACATATAGATTTATACGGATATGAATTAGAAGCATGTGAAATTGGCATATCATTCAAATCAATATAAGAGCAGACTATACCATCTGTAATGTAATCAAAACCTGAGTTACGACTATTGTATTTCTGAACATTTGTAGAAACTTGAATATCATCAATCGTCACGATCAAGTTATACTTACTGAAATCAATATTTTCAATATTTTCAGCGGTTTTAAAATCTATGTTATACCCTTGAAATTCCATCATTTTGATTATTAAAAGGGTATCTGAAGCATTAGAAAAGTACAGAATTTTATTTCTTTTATCAATTAACCGTAACTTATTTCTTATGCCACAAGCTATATTAAATATTGGATAATTAGAGATTAACGAAGGGTTCTTATTTATTCCTTTAAAGAAACCTGAACATGTCGCAATTTCTCGAACTTGAGATACTGTCGCACCCTCTCTAAAATAAGAGAATATTCTTATTGCAGCTCTTGCCCAAAGATGTGTAGATACAAACAAAAGGTTAAACACGGCAAAAAATACAATAATAAATTTAAACAGATTATTCTTTTTAGAGTATGAATAAGCTAAAACAGGCGCACAAACCACACAAAAAGATGTCAAAAATCTTATACTATAAGTCATGTACTGAATCTGATACGCCATCATAAAAATTGTCACCAGTAAAATTATTCCAAACGGAAATATTAATAAATCTTTTTTCTTTCTAGTGATAATAGGTTTTACCAGCGAATAAAATAAACAAGGCAAATAAACTAAAAAGCCCAAGATGCCCATGCCCATTAACGGTTCCAAAAGAGAACTGTTTGATAAAGAAGAATCTGAAGAATTAAGCCCATCCTGAGAAACAAATAAACCAAGAGAAGACAATATTGAGTCTCTAAAATGGATTATATGAACCCCTAATGTTTTATTCCAAGTAAATCCGGTAAAATCAAAGAACATAAAAATATACTTAATAAAATCTGCCGGCACAGACTTCAATCCGTTATGATTTTGATGAACAGCAAGCAAAGAAGGAGACCCAGCAATATTGCCATAATCTAAGAAATTAAGCAGATAATTATAAGCTCCAAATAAAATAAAATTTATTAAAGCAAAAAGTAAAAACGATAAAAAAGGCTTATAAAAATCTTTCTTTTTGTAATAAATGCTCATTGCAACCATCCAAATTCCGACCCCGGGAATCAACATAATTGCAGGAGTTTTTGTCCCTATAGCAAGAGCATAAGCAAGAGAAGATACATATATTGGAACTCGCTTACAGGATTTTAGAGCATTACAGTATAGGTAAATACTAGCAAGTACAAGCCCTGAAATAATTATATCTGTTTCAGTTCCAGAAATTTGGACAATTACAGAAGCTAAAGATGAGGTTAAAAGAATTACCCACAACTTTTTACGCAAAGAGAGCCCTATATTAGTCAATATTCCATATAAAGCAGATATCGACAAAACGAATCCTGCAAATGAAAATATTCCAAACCACACACATTTTCTTACAAAAAGAAGAATCCAAGTATATAAAATCTCCGAATTAATAGGGAAATCAAGACATCTGGATTCAGCAATATCAAAATGATTTAAATTACCGTTAGAAATCCAAAACAAACTTCTTAGGACATGATACCCTTCAGCATCAGGATTTACTACCGGCATAAAACTTATTAACCATAATGCAACAAAACACATAAAGCATGAACTAAAAAATAATACAAAAAGATACTTATCCTTCATTAAGGTATTAAAAAAAACTTTTAAAGGCATTTTTATTTCAAAGTCATACAATGGTTTTCCAGCCTTCAACCAATAGGCAAGAGAGAGAATAAATAAAATTAAATTAAAACTCAACACTCCAACCTGAGATATAGCAGAAAATAGCGACAGAATTTCAAACGTCAAAACTACATTCGCAAACATTGTGACTAAAATATAAATCAATGCAATATTAAATTTTTTATTTTCAAAACATGCAACAGCAAAAAAAGATGTTAATAATATGATAATAAAAGATAGAAAAAACAACAGCATATCCCTCTCTCCTCAGTAGAAAATATATCAGATACAAACAAAGAGTTCAATGTATGTTAACCATGATTAAATTCTGTTGTTTTTATACACATAAAAACTATAATGATTAGTAATACCATTAATATTCTCAGAGAATTTTAAAATATCAAACAAACTAAAATTCCTGCTATTAAAATAATTACCATCCAAATAACAATATAAAATAGTAGGTTTACCCTTATTCGGATCTAATATCAAATTACCATTATATTCGTTATAAAAGCAATTAAGCCCTTGACGGCGATATTCATCTGAATCAAAATTTATACTTCTATCAAATAAAGAAGAAGCCTGCCTATTTTCTAGGGTAATCACATAATCATATTGATCGAAATTAATATTTTCAACATTCTCCATCAAATCTACATCTACATCATACCCTTTTAGTTGCAAAGATTTTATATAAAATATCCCCTCACCTTCCTGTGAAAAATATAAAAACTTGTTATTTTTAGGGAGCTTTTCTGCATAATCTCTAACCTGACAATATATATTCTTACCAAAATACGAATTCCCGCATAACAAAGACTCCTGAATCTCACTGATAGAATACCCTCTGCGAAGATACTTCAAAATATCAAAAACATTATTATAAGTAATATTTATAGGAACATACCAAAGAGAAGCAAATGCCAAAAATGCAACAATAAATTTATAAACTGTTAATTTTTTATGATAAGAATAATAAATTACAGGCATTGCAATCAAAGCAAAAGTCACTATAAATCTTATATTAAAAGACATATATGCAAGACTATAAGTCATCAATATAAAAGGGATAAAAAATAATAAAGGAAATGAGTTAAGCAAAAAGGATTTATTGAATGATGTTCTAAATAACATTGCAAAAGAAATAAATAAACAAGGTAGAAATACTATTACCCCGCCTATACCTAAACCTACACGATCAGCTATAAGGTATGTGCCTATATAAGAATTAGAATATCTTCCAATAAGAAACCCTCCTCCAAAAAGTTTAAACAAGTCGCTCTGCAAATGCCCCAAAAATGAAGATAAATTAATAAACTTTCCATACTCAGGATAAGTAACAGACATCATAATATAATTAAGCAAATTAAACACAAAACCTTTTATTCCAAGCTGATTTTGATGAGAATAAGTTAAAGACGGTATTGAAATAACGCTCCCGTAATTTATAAAATTAAGAACGTAATTATATGAAGCAAACAGAATAACATTGATAATGAAATACAAACTAAACTTCCAAAAATTTATTCTATAAGATTTTTCTCTAAACCTCCAACCAAGAACGAAATACCAAATCACTAAAGCTGGAAGTACAAATAATGCAGAAGTCTTAACTCCAACAGATATAGCTAAAGCTAATGACGACATATATAAAAGAATAGAATTTTTCTTACATTTTAATGCCCCTAATAATAAGTATATTGAAGCCAAAATCAGAGCCGAAACCATTATAGTAGTATCGTTAGAAGAAATATATGTAATAACAGCGGTAAAAGAAGAAACGATGAAAACAACCCACAACTTTCTACGCAAAGATGCTGTAAATTCACCCATTAGTCCATATAATGAAAGAATATAAAGCATATAGGATATAAAAGAAAAACTACGTATACAAACATCTTTCTTTAATAACAAGAAAATCCAACTATAAAGTATCTCAGAATTTATTGGGAATGATACCATTCTGGCATCTGCAACATTAAAGTGGTTTAAATTTCCATTCTCTACCCAAAATAATGCTCTGACAACATGATAAAACAAATCAGTTCCACCATTTGATGGCGCATATATTATAACAATTAAACTAACCAGTAAAACAAATATAACACCGGCAAACAAAAATAATAACGAATTATCTAACGAAAGAGCATTCTTAAAACGATTAAAAAACTCTTTTATATCAACTTTAACTAGCGGGAAACCGCTTCTAGCCCAAATTGCAAAGCTTAAAACAAATAACACTAAATTTAAAACAATGACTCCTAACTCTGATATTGCTGAGAATATCGAAAGAAGCTCAAAAGTAAATATAATATTTGCAAAAGCAGAAACAATAAAATATATATAATTTCTTACCAAACTTTTAGACTCGAAAACATTTGCAATACAAAAAGCAAAACCTAAAATTAAAAATAATGATATTAAAAACAAAATCACTTTATACCGCCAATCCCAAATTAATTACTCTCTACTATATTATATTTAAACATTTCTAATAATAATACATTCATAAATTTTATCAAAGCAAAAGAAGGAATAAAATAAAAAGACTTTACAATAGAACAATTTATGTTTATAATAGATGAGCAATGATTAAGAATTATCAATACCGACGTATAGTAAGTAAAATAAAAGGGCTTGTTTAAATAATAAGACACTTACTTTTTGTCGAGAAATAAAAATCATAAACAAGGCCTTTTGAAAAAAAGGTCTTCTTTTTTAGTTTGTAAACAAAGGTAAAAAATAAACTTTAAAAGAGCAATTTAATTATTCAGGGACGTTAGAAAATAAGTGAAAGGTTAGATAATGACAAAAAAACTTCGACGAAACTCAATCATAAAGGCGAATGCCCCAATCGTCAAATTAATGAATTTAATCTGGGGCTTGTAGTACACAGATTGAGTGGAATACCCAATAGTATTCCTATGGAGAAATAACAAGAAAATGATATCATCAGTAACAAGCTATTTATATTCAAAATTAGGAAGTAATTCCTCACTTTTACCCCTTATGGTTAAGGACGTAGCAAACAGTGTAGGACTAACAGCAGGATCATACGTAACAGGGAAAAATGTAGAGAGTCAAGACAGATTTATCGACGAATTCGGCACAGAAGCAATCTGGATAGGCGGAATTCCATTTTTTAAAGGACTAACCAATTTCACAGCATATAAACTTTTAGGGATTGACCCAAATTTCGATGTAAGAAACTTTAAGAATAAAGAAATTCTTGCAATGTCTATAGAGAAAGCTCCGACAAAAGAAATAGCAGAGAGCATTAAAAAGGCTGTAGCAAATGAAAAACTTGTAAAAAATCTTGCATTAGGCAAGTTCGCTTTTGCAACAGGAGGTGCAATTGCAGCCTATACAGGACTTACTAAGTACAGACAAAACTACAGATTAAAAAAAGCAAAAGAAGAAATAGCCGAAAAAAACAAACACAATAATGCAAACTATAAAACTTCACAAAAATTAGAATTAAAACCAGCCTTCAAAGACGTAAAATTACAAAAAGGCAAAGATATTTCATTTAACGGTGGTTTGCAAGAATTTATGTTTAACCCTGCAAAAAATATGATGCTTTTAGATGGAGCTATCACAGAAGAAAGACTTAGAAACTCAGAAAGCAAACAGGAATTCATTAACTATACAATCAAAGAAGCTGGTACTTGGACATTTATGTACTTTGCAGGTGATATGATTAAAAATTATCTTGAGAAAAAAGCTCTAAACAAAAAACAACCAACCCCAATAGCTTTAGATTCAAGAATTATTGAAAGCCCGCACTTAAAAGAAGCCTTCAGACTCGGTACAATTAAACAAAGCCTTGACGATTACGCTCAAAAATGTCCAGAAACAGCTTCTGACGTTGATATTTATAAATTTATCCACGAGAACCCGGACAACTTTATAGTAAAAATGGGTAAAAAATCAAAACTTATAGCAACAATAAAAAGCAACGATGATATTACAAATGCTAAAATTGATACCAGAGCATACCTTGATATTAATGAATTTAAGAAATTAAAAGATGATATCAGCATGTTATACGAAAAAGCGCCAAAAGATAATATTGACGACTATTTGAAAAACGTAATCAAAACAAAAAGAATTTCCGTAATCAAAAATTTAGGAACATGTATAGGTGCTCTAGGCGTTGGAGTTCCGTTACTTATGATCGCAATGAGATACATACTTCCAAACAATAAAGAATACAAAGTAATGGAAAAAGCTAAAAACGAAACTAATAATACTATTGTGACTGCATAATACCTTGTGCAGCAACATATCCTGTAGACCAGCAGTTTTGCAAATTAAAACCTCCGCAAAAGCCGTCAATATCAAGAACTTCCCCACAAAAGAATAATCCTGAAACAAGTTTTGATTCCATAGTCTTTGAATCTACTTCTTTCAAGTCAACTCCTCCTGAAGTAACGACTTCACCATCAGGACGAGTACCTAATGCAGTAAGTTCAAAGTTTCTTAACTTATCTATAATTTTATCTCTCAAAGTGCCATTGATTCTATGGCATTTTTCATCAGGATTAATACTCAAATTACCTAAAATAAATTCAGCAAAAGACTTTGGTAAATATTCTGAGATGAGATTTTTAATAGCTTTATGGGGATTTTCGTTCAACAACCCCTGTAAGTCAAAATCACCATCAGCAAGAAAATCTATATTTATAATATAAGGGAATTTTTCTCTTGCCATTATTGAGGAAATTTGATAAATAACAGGTCCAGTCACTCCAGTATGTGTAAACATAAAATCTCCAAGATAAGTCTTACCCTTACATTTTGCTTTAACCGAACTGAAACTAACCCCGCTTAGTTCTACAAAATCTTCTTTTGTTTTTAACCCGCAAAGAGAAGGTCTTGGAGAAACTATACTATGCCCAAGATTTTCTACTAAAGAAAATCCTGAATGTCCGCCTACAGCAACTACAACTTTATCAAACTTATATGCATTACTACCACAAACAATGGTAAAACCGCTTATATCCTCTTCAATTTTGTCAACTCTTTTTTCTATAAATTTGACACACTCTAAACTCTCTAAGAATTTATTTCTAACATCAACAGCACTATTAGAAAGCGGAAAAACCCTCAAATCATCCTGAACATAAGTATCAACCCCAATACTTTCAAAAAAATCTATTGTATCAGCAGTCCCGAATTTTGAAAATACAGAATACAAGAATTTTTCTCCGCGAGGATAATTAGAAGCTAATTCTCTAAAATCATATTCTGCATGAGCAAGATTACAACGACCACCACCAGTAGGCAAAATTGTCGTTAACGGAGATTTAGCCTCAAAAACCGTAATATCAAAATCTTTTTGAAGAAAATAAGCACAAAAGCACCCAGCAGGGCCCCCACCAATAATTGCGACTTTAGATTTCAACTCTCGTCCCATATAAAAATACCATTTCAGGATTTTCTAAATCACTGTGCAAGTCAGAAATAGACTTATGCAAAACTGGATGTATAAAATCAGGATTCAACTCTAACATAGGCACAAGAACAAATGCGCGTAAATGAAGAAATTTATGCGGAATAACAAGATTATCTTCATTGATAATATCTTTATTATAAAAAAGAATATCAATATCAATAGTTCTATCTTCATATTCTTTTTTATCAGAATGAGTACGGCCAAGCTGATGTTCAATACGCTTACATTCCGCAAGCAAATCTTCAGGAGATAATGAAGTTTTTATCTCAACAACAGCATTAACAAACCAAGTATCGGAATTCATATCCCAAGGTTCAGTTTCGTAAAAAGCAGAAGTTCTTATAAGACTAATATTTTCAGCAGCACCCAAAAGGCTTGTTGCTTGTTGGACATAGCCGATTCTATCACCTTTATTAGACCCTAAACTTAAATATACTATAGCCATACCCACATTTTATAAATTTTTATAACTAAAGTCAACAATTATATAACATTATAATAAATATTTTACCGGATTTTAATTTTGTGTATAATAAACTTATGGAATTATATGGATTTTTAAGCACAATAATATTTTACGCATCACTGCCTTTTTATTACGCAGAAAGAGTTTTACACAAAAAATCATTTGGCTGGAATGAAAAATTTGGAAATATCAACATTCCATTCAAAAATGAAAAAATCATTATGATGCACGGAGTCTCAGTCGGTGAAGTAATCGCGCTGGAAAATCTTGCAAAAAAGATTAAAGAAACTTTTCCTGAATACAAACTTGTAGTAACCACAGGAACTAAAACAGGACAGGATATTGCACACAAAAAATATGAAAATATAGCTGATTTCATAACTTATTTTCCATTTGATATTCCACATTGCATAGATAAATTCTTAGCAAATATCAAACCCGAAGTTGTGCTAATTGCAGAAACAGAACTTTGGCCTAATTTTGCATATAAATGTCACAAAAACAATATCCCTATAGCTATCATAAATGGAAGAATCTCAGATTCTACATATAAGTCTTATAAAATAGCAACACCATTTTTTAAACAAGTTTTCAAAAACTTTACAGCAGTTTATGCTCAAAGTAATGAAGATAAAGAAAAATACATCTCAATAGGAATGCCTGCTGAAAAGACAGAAGTCATGGGCAACCTTAAGTTTGATGTAAAGAAAAAAGAAGCTGATATTCAAATTGGCCAAGATGGACATAGAATATTTATTGCAGGAAGTACGCATAAAGGTGAAGACGAGATTGTTATTAATACCTTTAAAAGGCTAAAATCAGAATTTTCTGATATAAAACTACTTCTGGCTCCACGTCATCCAAATCGAGTGCCATCTATAATTCCGATTATCGAAAAATCTGGAATAAATTATGGCAAACGTTCTGAAAATGACACATTTAAAGAAAAAGATTTGATTATTCTTGATACATTAGGTGAACTTGGTAAAATGTATTCAATATGTAACTTTGCATTTATTGGCGGAAGCTTTAACCATACAGGAGGTCACAACCCTCTTGAAGCTTCAGTTTACAACAAGCCGGTAATTTCAGGGCCTGATGTTCATAACTTTAAAGATATCTATTCTATACTAGGAAAAACAAATGCAGGGAAAGTAGTTAAAACCCCTGAAGAATTTTACTCAGAAGCTCATAAACTGCTTAATGACGAAACATTCTATAATCAAGCATGCAAAGATTGCGAAAGAGTTTTCGAAGCACAACAAGGCGCATTGGATTTTGTAATCAATAAATTACAAAATATCCTCCATTAAATGGTTGCCAACACGGTAATATTTCGATTTTATTAAGAAATGTAACACAAATAGAGTAAAATATTAAAGTTTTTATTCCATTATGCCGATACATAG
>CALVBU010000008.1 GCA_944325875.1 Candidatus Gastranaerophilales bacterium | reverse complement strand
CCTTCTTTAAAGTTTGATTTAATAGGCAAGTCGATGATTTGACCTTGTGCGTCAGCCATCAAACCACGCATACCAACCAACTGAGATACCTGTGACAAGTTACCTCTCGCTCCGGAGAAAGCCATCATATAAACTGGGTTTAATCTGTCAAAGTTATCAACTACGCTTGATGTTAATTTAGCTGTAGTTTCTGACCAAGTATCAATTACCTTTGTATATCTTTCTACTTCAGTAATTTCCCCTTTTAAATATCTTGTTGTTGATTTTTCAATTTCTTTTTCAGCATCTTCTAGAAGTTGTTTTTTTACAGCCGGAACCTGCAAATCTGCAATTGAAATCGTAGTACCTGATTTAGTCGCATATTTGTAACCGAGGTTTTTTAAGCTGTTAGCAACTTCTGCTGTGATAGCTCCGCCGAATTCCAAATACATTTGAGATAAAAATGATTTTAAAGCACCTTTATCCATTTTTTTGTTAATGAAATCAAGCGTTTTATGTTTTGAATTTGAATAAGTTGTTTCCATTCTATTATTTCCTCAATTTATTTTGTAAATTTCGTTATCAAAAGTTTTGTATTAAGCGGTTTGCGATAGCAAACCGCATTTTCTACAAACTTAGCTTGCAATTGCTTTTCTAACAGTTTCGTTAAAGATGATTCTACCAACAGTAGTTTCAAATCTCTTACCATGTTCGTCTCTAACGATAATCTTGTCATGTAAATCAATTACACCAACTTCAAGAGCTGAAATTGCATCTTGGAAGCTGTAGAAGTAACCTTTCGGTTCTGAATCTTCATTTTTCAAGATAGTTAGGTAATACATACCCAATACCATATCCTGAGAAGGTGTGATAATTGGTTTACCTGTAGCAGGAGCAAGGATGTTATTTGTTGCTAACATCAACATTCTAGCTTCTGTTTGAGCTTCAATTGATAGAGGAACGTGAACAGCCATCTGGTCACCATCGAAGTCAGCGTTGAATGCTGTACATACCAATGGGTGAAGCTGAATAGCACGACCTTCAACCAATTTTGGTTCAAATGCTTGGATACCTAATCTGTGCAAGGTTGGTGCACGGTTAAGTAATACAGGGTGTCCGTCGATTACTTCTTCTAATATATCCCATACAATTGCTTCAGAACGTTCAATTTTCTTTTTAGCTGATTTAATATTTTGAACGTATCCTCTTTCAATTAATTTATTAACTACGAATGGTTTAAACAATTCAATTGCCATTTCTTTTGGCAAACCGCACTGATTCAAGCTCAATTGCGGACCTACTACGATAACTGAACGACCTGAGTAGTCAACACGTTTACCAAGTAAGTTTTGACGGAAACGACCTTGTTTACCTTCGATGATATTAGACAATGATTTTAAGGCTCTGTTGTTAGGACCAACAACGGTTCTTCCGCGTCTTCCGTTATCAATTAGAGCATCTACTGCTTCCTGAAGCATACGTTTTTCGTTTCTTACGATAATTTCAGGAGCGCCCATTTCTAATAATCTTTGTAAACGGTTGTTTCTGTTAATAACACGTCTGTATAAATCGTTCAAATCTGATGTTGCAAAACGTCCACCGTCTAATTGAACCATTGGTCTCAAATCTGGAGGAGTTACAGGCAATACATCCATAATCATCCAAGTAGGATCTGTTTCTGAAGAAATCAATGAATCTAATAATCTTAATCTTTTGATTAATTTAGATTTTCTTTGAACTGAAGTAACATTTCCAGCTAACTCAGCTCTCATTTCTTCTGCCATTTGTTTAATATCAAGTTCGCCAAGAAGTTCTTTAATAGCTTCTGCACCAATACTTACTCTTAATGTAGAGTCTTCGTGCTCTGCCATATAATCTTCATATTCTTCTTCGCCTAATAATTGTAATTTTTTGAAATCACTGTCTCCAGGATCAACTACAACATAATTGTTGAAGTAGATTACCTGTTCCAAATCTTTCAAAGTCATATCAAGTAGCAAACCTAAGTATGAAGGAATACCTTTCAAGAACCAAATGTGAGATACAGGAGCCGCCAATTTAATATGGCCCATTCTCTGACGTCTTACTTTTGAATCGGTAACTTCAACACCACAACGTTCGCAGATGATACCTTTGTGTCTTACTCTTTTATATTTACCGCAATAACATTCCCAGTCTTTTGATGGCCCGAAAATTCTTTCACAGAACAAGCCGTCTCTTTCAGGTTTTAATGTACGGTAGTTAATAGTTTCCGGCTTAGTAACTTCACCGTAGGACCATTTTAAAATCCTTTCAGGTGACGCAATACTAATTCGTATATAGTCAAAATAATCAATACTTGTTGACATTTAAGTTTTCTCCTTTTATTTGCGGGAGAATAATCTCCCGCTTAATTATTTGCTTACTATAGGTCTCCGAATGTAGTCGGTGTTTCAAAGAAGTTGATGTTTAAAAGTTCTGAGTCAATATCTGACAAAGTTCTTTTTGGAGCTGATTTTCTCAAATCGTCCATATCTGTCATCAAATCAACTTCGGCACCGTCTTTCTTCGCTACCGTAATATCAAGACCAATTGACTGTAATTCTCTTACAAGTACCTTGAATGATTCAGGGATACCTGGTCTTGGAATATTATCACCTTTAACGATTGCTTCGTAAGCTCTGTTACGTCCGTTTACATCATCGGATTTGATTGTTAACATTTCCTGTAATGTATAAGCTGCACCATAAGCTTCCAAAGCCCAAACTTCCATTTCACCGAATCTTTGTCCGCCGAACTGAGCTTTACCGCCTAAAGGTTGTTGTGTAACTAATGAGTAAGGACCTGTAGATCTTGCGTGAATTTTATCATCAACAAGGTGAACAAGTTTCAAGATATAAGAAAGACCTACTGCAACCGGTTCATCAAACGGTTCACCAGTTCTACCATCAATCAATCTTACCTTACCGTCTTCAGTAACCCAATCGCAACCAGATTCTTTAATACCTTTGATTAATTCAGCTTTTGTTGCGATTTCTGATTTATTGTCACCATATCTTTCGTCGAAAGAAGGTGCTTCATAGTAATTACCTGTTAAGTATGCAGCCAAACCTAACAACAATTCATAAGTTTGACCTACGTTCATACGTGAAGGTACACCTAGTGGGTTCAATACGATATCTACAGGAGTTCCATCTGGTAAGAATGGCATATCTTCTTTTGGAAGAATTCTTGATACGATACCTTTGTTACCGTGACGTCCTGAAAGTTTATCACCTACAGATACTTTACGTTTTTGAGCAATGTAAACTCTAATTACTGTATTTGCTCCTGGAGGTAATTCATCACCTTTTTCTCTGTCAAATACTTTAACGTCAAGTACTCTACCACCTTCGCCGTGAGGAACTCTTAGAGAGTTATCTTTTACATCTCTTGCTTTTTCAGCGAAGATTGCACGTAAAAGTTTTTCTTCTGGCGGATGTTCAGATTCACCCTTAGGTGTAACTTTACCTACCAAGATATCGTCAGCATAAACTCTAGCACCGATACGAACAATACCACGTTCATCCAAGTGTCTCAATGCATCTTCTGAAACATTCGGAATTTCACGAGTAATTTCTTCAGGTCCAAGTTTTGTTTGACGAGCATCTATTTCTAATTTTTCAATGTGAACTGATGTAAAGATATCATCATGTACGCATCTTTCTGATAACAAGATCGCATCTTCGAAGTTATATCCTTCCCAAGGCATATACGCTACTAAAACGTTTTTACCTAATGAAAGCTCTCCGCAATTTGTAGATGCACCATCAGCAATTACATCACCTGCGTTAACCTTATCTCCTTCGTGAACAATCGGACGTTGGTTAATACAAGTATCTTGGTTTGATCTCAAGTATTTGATCAATTGATGTAAATGTGGTTTTCCTTGTTGGTCTGTAATTATAATTTCTTCACCGGTAACTCTTGTTACAGTACCATCCACACTTGCAACTGCTACCATACCAGAGTCTTTTGCAGCTCTTGCTTCCAAACCTGTACCTACTACCGGTCTTTGAGTAATTAAAAGAGGTACTGCTTGACGTTGCATGTTTGAACCCATCAATGCACGGTTTGCGTCATCGTGTTCAATAAATGGAATCAATGAAGTCGCTACTGAAATCACCTGAATTGGAGATACACCGATGTAGTCAACTTTCTTAGATTCGCCCATTGTGAATTCTGAACGATAACGGATAGGTACATATTCATCTTTGAATGTATTATCATCATTCAATTGAACGTCTGCAGGAGCTACACGGAAGTTTTCATCTTCATCTGCTGTTAAGTAATGAACTTCATCTGTAACAACACCATCTTTTACTACGAAGAATGGAGTTTCTACAAAACCGTAATCATTTACTTTAGCGTGAGTAGCTAATGAACCGATCAAACCTGCGTTAGGACCTTCTGGAGTTTCAATAGGACAAATACGTCCATAGTGAGAAGGGTGAATATCACGAACAGCAAATCCTGCACGTTCTCTCATCAAACCGCCAGGTCCAAGAGCTGAAATACGTCTTTTGTGAGTTAATTCAGCAAGTGGGTTTGTTTGGTCCATAAATTGTGATAACTGAGATGATCCAAAGAATTCTTTTAATGAAGCAACTAAAGGTTTAGTGTTCAATAAGTTCAATGGAGTTAAAGTTTCAGAATCTTGAAGAGTCATTCTTTCTTTAACGATTCTTTCGATTCTTGAAAGACCAACTCTGAATTGGTTTTGTAACAATTCACCAACTGATCTGATTCTTCTGTTTCCTAAATGGTCGATATCATCAACTGTTCCTTCATCGTATGTTAAATTGATTAAGTATTCAATTGAAGCTACGATATCTTGAACTGTTAATGTTCTTTGGTTTTTAGGAATATTCAAGTTCAATTTTTTATTTAATTTATAACGACCTACACGACCGATATCATATTTCTTTTCATCAAAGAAACGAGCTTCCAAGATTTGTCTTCCACCTTGCGGAGAAGCAGGATCGCCCGGTCTTAATTTTTTATATACTTCAATTAATGCATCATCTGTAGTTTCTGCTGTATCTTTATCCAATGTTTTCTTTAAGAATTCAAAGTGAGTGAATAAAGATTCCATTTCTGAAACTGTAATACCCATTGCTTTCAATAATGTTGTAGCAAGGATTTTTCTGTTTTTATCAATCTTAACGTAAATTAAATCGTTAGAATCTGTTTCGATTTTTAACCAAGCACCGCGGTTTGGAATCATTGTTGCATTGTATAAACGTTTTCCAGCCGGAGATACTTCACGTTTGAAATATACGCCTGGAGAACGTACAATTTGAGAAACGATTACACGTTCTGCACCGTTTACAATGAATGTACCTTTATCGGTCATTGTAGGAATATCACCGATATATACTTCCTGTTCCTTAATTTCACCGCTATCACGGTTTACTAATCTGATCATTACACGCAATTGTTTTGCATAAGTTGCGTCATGAATTCTTGCTTCTTCAACGGTATATTTTGCGTTGTCGAAAGTATAGTTTGGTAAGAAGTGTAATTCTAATCTTCCTGTGTAATCTTTAATAGGTGAGAAAGATAGCAATTCTTCTTTCAACCCTTCTTTTAAGAACCACTCAAAAGATTTTTTTTGCACTTCAATAAGATCTGGTAAATCATCCAAACGAGTATGAGGAATACCCATTGGTGTTACTCTTTTAGCATATTTTGTCTTAGACATCAATTCACCTCATAAATAATGGTGTACGTACTACATAAAAATATTTTTCTAACTTAAGGCTGTTAACCTTTTATCTGCCTCTGTTATTGGTGCCTTGTGGGATCATCCCTTTGCCCAACCAGGCTGATAAATCTTTATATTTATTCGGGTATTTCTGTTTTTAGGCATAGTACACCCGACTTTAATTTAACCATGTTCTATAATCGTAATACATCAATATTCTTAGTCAAGAAATTTTCTACTATCATTAGATGAAATATTAAACTTTTGTTACATTTCAACTATTAATAACGAAAACTATTGCTATCAGTGTAATTCCGTGTCAAGTAATCATAATTATATTAATTATATATAAGATTTTTAAAACCCTTATATAGCAATACTTTTCGCTTATTAATAAATTTTCTGTTCTTTTTATCTGAATGAGCATTTGTTGTTATAAAAAACTAAAAATTTAGAAATTTTTACTAACGAAAGTTTGATGATATAATTTATAGAAAAAAGGAGTATTATGAAAAAATTTTTGTTAGTTTTGGGAATCATTTTAGTAGGAAATATATCATTTGCAGCAGATAATGTTTTATCAGGCGGAGTTGAGTTTGACTGGGTCAATATGAACCAAATCCAGCGTGATGAAGAAATTGGGAATTATCAAAGAATTCTTTTTGGTGAAAATGAAGAAGTTAACTACGCTAGAAAAGAATTTAGAACAAAGTATAAAGAATATTTGAAAGATAAGAATTTTAAACTAAATTATGTTCTTATGAAAAATAATGTTACAGAAACAAAAGATGCAGAGTTTTGCACTTTTTATCATAAGAATTTGCTTTATATGTATGCAATTAAATACAAAAACAATCCTAAACAAATATTTTATTATAATGGGCTAGGAACTTTAAGATATGTTGATGAAATATCTGAAAACTATCCTAATTACCCATATTTTTCTAAGCAATATCGCTCAAGCGGAAGACTAGCTGGTGCAATATATTTCGTTTCAAAGGATTTGCAATATGTGTACAAACCTGATGGAGAATTTAAAGGCGTTTGGTACAAAGATAAAATGTTTGACGCTAAAGCTAAATTAATTTTGACAAGAACAAATTGGTAAAATCAATAGAGGCAAAATGAATATAAATAAAATCACAAGTCTATTTTATAGCTCAAACTCTATAAATAAAGTAGATAAACACAATTTAAAATATATATTTTCAAATATTTCAACACGTAATAAAAATGATGAATTCATTATTACAACACTCGAAACACCTAACGGATCATTTAAAGATTTAAGAACGCTAGGCAAAGGGGCTAGTTTTAGATTTGGGAAATCAGAACTTAATGTCGATACGTTAGGAAATGTGGTATCTTATAAAAAACCATTTTACAAAAGCTTAAAAAAACTTGTAAACAATAGCCAAGAGTTAGCAAGTTTTATCGCTCAAAATATTAACGATAACCAACTTGTCAAGAAAAAAACTGTTTCCTTACTAACATTCCCTAAAAATGTAATTGAAAAACTAAAAAAAGCTACTGTTTAGATTTTGCAACAACAATAATTGGAGAATAAGTCAAAGTTAAGTCAGGATAAGTAGTTTTATACTTATCACAAAAAGCTTTGACTTCTTTTATGCCCAAATGTTTTGTCGTAAGCGCATTTACACCGGTATGTTTCATATGCGCAAGAATTTCAAGCGGATTATTGAAACGCATTGTATAGTCAAAGTTTTCAATAGTTTTTAGCTCATAATTTTTACCCAGAATTTCTTTTATCTCATCCACGGTCTTATATTCAAGAGCTAAACCTGTTAGTTCTTTAATTTCCTTATAATTTTCAGGCGAAAAAGTAGAAAAGGCAATAATTCCATCTTTAGCTAACAAACTTTTATAATATTCCAAAACCTTTTCTAAATTAGAAAACCACTGAAACATTGCATTTGAAATTATTAAATTAAATCTGCAATTTACCTGCAAGCGTTGAGCATTCCCTGCTAAAAAAGTATAATCTTTTAAAATTTTATCAAGATACATCTTTGATTTTTCAACAATATCATTTGCATAATACTTTTTATAGTTAATACAGGATACTAACTTCTTCGTCAAAAGTCCGGTTCCGCAACCTAGCTCCAATACATTTTGAAAATCAGTCAAAGGCAGACTCTCTATTAATTTTTCAGCCATAATTGATTGGACAAGAGCATTTTCCTCATACTTATCCAAACTTTTCTTAAACTGATTTTTAACTAATTTTGGGTTTGCCTGCATTTTAAAATATCTTCCCAACTTTCAAAACTGAAAAACGGAAAATGTCCGCTATCCAACATTACAATTTCGGCATTATCATTCCAACAATTAATTTGATTTTTTGTCGGAATAATTTTATCTACATCGCTGATTATAGCACGGTCATAAAATTTTTCATATGAAATATTTGAATTTTGTATATAATCCTTTAGTGCCAATAATTCCGCGGCCTGATCAGGAATTTCTCTGGACACAGGAGCTAAAAGATATTTTTCATAATCAGCTTCTACTTTAAACAAATTACGCTGAAATTTCCCCTGGAGTCCCGTATCTACATATTTTAGGGTTAAATCAAAAGTTCTAACAGGGATACCAAGTTCGTTATCAATTGGATATGGAGTTCCATTAATTGCAATTTTTTCTTTAAAATTAGGTAGAAATTCACGCAAAATATACGCAATATAAACACCCATAGACCAGGTTATAAGATAATATTCCTCATATTGGGGTATTTCTATAGGTACATTATGATTTCTATAATCATAAAACATCAATACATCAAAATCCCTGCAATTAAGTCTTTCAAACGGTTTGTTATCAAAACTCCAACCGCAAAAAAATATTATTAATTTTTTATTGTTTGATTTATTGAGCCAATTATACTGCATAACTTTTCCATATCCTTTTCATTTATATCTGTAGTAAGTGATAATCTCAAACGAGAAGTTCCTTCCGGAACGGTAGGCGGACGAATTGGGAGTGTAAAATATCCGTTTTGGTATAAAATTTCACATAATTCAACAGTCTTATCATTAGGTCCAACTATTACAGGAATTATTTGACTTTCACTACCTAATTTCCTTCCAAGTTCAAGCATTTTTATACGTCTTTGGTAAGTTTTTGGCAGTTCATTTTCTATAATCCATTTTGAAAATGCAATATTAATTGGAGGTAGAGCTGTTGAAAAAATAAAGGATCTAGCTTTATTTACTAAATATTCAATTAAAACTTTTTTTCCTGTAACAAAAGCACCCATTGATCCAATTGCTTTTCCAAAAGTCCCTACCAGAAGATCGACTTCGTTCAAAATATCCATATCTTCACTCACACCAAGACCATTTTTCCCAAAAACTCCAAAAGCATGAGCTTCATCAAGAACTAGAATACAGTTATATTTATTTTTTAACTCTACGAGTTTTTTCAAATCAGCAATATCACCATCCATTGAAAAAACGCTCTCTGATACAATAATTGCATCTTTATAATTTTTACGCTCTCGAATTAATAACTTTTCCAAAGCATCCATATTGTTATGAGGATATCTGAAAAACTTTCCTTCTGATAAGCGCATACCATCAATAATACTTGCATGATTTAATTTATCAGAAAAAATCACATCCCCTTTTGAAGCAAGAGAACTATTAATCCCTACATTTGCATGATAACCGCTGTTAAAAAGCAACGTTCCACCACTTTTATATAAACTAGTGATTAAACCTTCTAATTCAGAATAAACGGGTAATGTACCCGTAAGCAAACGTGCTGAAGCACTCCCAAAAGAATATTGCTCACCAATTTCTTCTAAAAATTTCTGTGTTATATTTTTATTATCAGCCAATGCTAAATAGTTATTTGAAGATAAATTTAAAAGCTTTCGATTATTTATATAAATATATTTTTCATCCTTAGAATCAAAATTACTTATTCTTCTTAAATGAGAAGCTTCTCTTAAATTTTCCAATACATATTGATATTTTTCAAACATAGTACCAATGTATGATAAAAATATGTTAATGTCTACATTATTAAAATGATGTTTTTTTTAGAATTTGGGAATAAATTTAATATATACACAAATAGTAGAAAATGTGTTATAATTAATAACAAAAAGAATATTGTTGGAGGAATTATTGTTCATTAAAAAAGCTTTTACGCTTGCAGAGGTCTTAATCACACTTGGTATAATTGGTGTGGTAGCTTCGCTGACTTTACCTGATATCAAACAAGGAGTTGATGCTAAAGCCAATATGGCAGCATTACAAAAGACTTATTCAACACTCCAACAAGCAACCAATATGGCAATTTCTGAACATGAAAACCCTATATATTGGGGAATGGTTGATAATTCCACAGAATCAATTAACAAAGTTTATTCATATTACAAACCATACTTTAAAATGATGAGAGAATGCCCTAACAGTCCTGGTTGTTGGGGGTATCCTACTCGATATTTGAGTAAAACCATATATTGGAGTGAACATAATACGAGTTGGTATCAATACGCATTTACATTTACTGACGGAGTTAGTGTTTTAATTGATATTTATCCTGCAAATTCTATAAGATCCGATTTTGGAATAAATGTTGATTATGATGCTGCGGTGTTTTTTGTAGATGTAAACTCGGAAAAAAATCCAAACACAATTGGTCGAGATATTTTCTGTTTTGTAGTAACTGAAAGAGGAATGGTTCCTGCAGGAATGAATAATACAAACAATTGCAAAACTAACACTACAGGATACCAGTGTACCGCAAAAATCATCCAAGATGGATGGCGAATTACATATTAAGGAAATAAAAAAATACCGGCTTTAACAACCGGTATTTTTTATTTTGAAATTGATTCTAATTTCTTTTTTTCAATGTAGGGAATGCTATAACATCTCTAATTGATGGAGAATTGGTTAATAGCATAACCAATCTATCAATACCTACACCTAAACCACCCATTGGAGGTGCACCATGTTCAAGAGCACAAATATAATCTTCATCAATAGGCATTGCTTCCTCATCACCGTTAACCTTAGCTTGCATTTGAGCCTCAAAACGCATTCTTTGGTCAATTGGATCAGTTAATTCAGAAAATGCATTAGCGATTTCCCAACCATTTACGCGAGTTTCGAATCTTTCAGTTAAACGTTCATTATCTCTATGAACTTTAGCTAAAGGTGAAATATCTCTAGGGTAATCAATAATATGAACAGGTTGTATTAAATGAGGTTCAACTTTTTCCTCGAAAATTAAATCAATAACCTGTCCCCAGTTATCGCATTCTTCAGGATCAATACCAAGCGATTTAGCTTTTGATTTAGCATCATCTAAAGTATAGCAACTTGAAAAATCTACATCAGTATATTCTTTGATAGCACCTAACATAGTTTTTCTATCCCAAGGCGGAGTCAAATCAATTTCATTTTCTCCATAGGTAATTTTCATAGTACCAAGAACTTCTTGAGCTACATGAGATACAAGATTTTCTGTCAATACCATCATTTCATTATAATCAACGTAAGCTTGATATAGTTCCATCATTGTGAATTCAGGGTTATGACGAATATCAATACCTTCATTTCTAAAGCTTCTGTTAATTTCAAAAATCTTTTCGCTTAATCCGCCAACCATTAATCTTTTTAGATATAACTCAGGAGCAATTCTCAAGAACATATCCATATCAAGAGTATTGTGATGAGTAATAAAAGGTCTTGCATTAGCGCCACCGGCTTGCGGATGAAGCATCGGAGTTTCAACTTCCAAAAAGCCTTGTTTGGTCAAATATTCTCTTATTTTTTGAATAATTAAACTTCTTGTTCTGAAAGTTTTTCTAACATCTTCATTAACAATCATATCAACATAACGTTGACGATAACGAGTTTCAACGTCAGTTAAGCCGTGGAATTTTTCAGGTAATGGTAACAATGATTTTGATAACAATTTTAAATCAGTAGATTTAATAGAAAGTTCTCCTCTAGGAGTTCTTCTTATTGTACCAGTAAATCCAACAATATCTCCAATATCAACCAACTTTAAGATTTTCATTTTATCTTCAGAAAGGTTTTCTTTATGAGAGAAAATTTGGATTTTGCCTGAAGCGTCCATTAAATCAATAAACATGCCAGTGTTTCTGATTGCCATAACACGACCTGCAACAGAATAAACATCTTCAGTTTCTTCACCTGCAGGAAGTTCTTTATATTTTTCTTGCAAATCAGCAGCATCTGCATTTTTATCAAACACATACGGATAAGGATTAACACCTTTATCAGCAAGGTCTGCGAGTTTTTGTATACGAGTTTGTCTTATTTGGTCTTTAGCCGAATTAGACTCGTGAGTTGTTTGTTGTGTCATAATTTATACTTCCTCATATTTTAGTGTAACTCTTAACTTCATATTAACACAAACATATTTATATAAAAATTTAATAAGTATAAATCTAATGAGAAAACGAAATAAAAAGAATAAATCAATTAAAAAAGGAGGGCCTATAAAAGCCCTCACTCAACTTATACGTTAATCATACGTTTCAATTCATCAGGTCTTGAAGTCTTTGATAAAGCATCTTCCAATGTAATGAGATTTTGTTTATAAAGATTTGCAAGAGCCATTTCAAGAGTCTGCATACCCATTCCTTGGTTCATCTGAATTGTAGAATAAATTTGAGCTGCTTTTGCTTCACGAATAAGGTTAGCAATAGCTGGAGTAACAAGCATAATTTCTTGAGCCATTACACGACCTTTTTTAGTTCCATCAGGCTGAACTTTAGGCAAAAGAGTTTGTGAAAATACAGCCTGTAAAGAGTTTGCAAGCTGAACACGAATTTGTTGCTGTTGACCTTCTGGGAATACGTCGATAATACGGTCAATAGTTTGTGAAGCAGATGAGGTGTGCAAGGTTCCGAATACCAAGTGACCTGTTTCTGCTGCTGTCAAAGCAAGAGCAATAGTTTCGTGGTCACGCATCTCACCTACCAGAATGATATCAGGGTCTTCACGAAGTGCTGATTTAAGAGCATTTGCAAAAGATCTTGTATCCATTCCTAATTCACGCTGGTGAATAATACTTGATTTTGAGGTATGAACAAACTCGATAGGGTCCTCAATTGTTAAAATATGCTCAGCTTTTGTTGTATTAATATAGTCAATCATTGCAGCCAGAGTTGTAGATTTACCTGAACCTGTAGGACCTGTTACCAAAATCAGACCTCTTGGTTTTTCAGCAGTAGTTCTTACAATATCAGGTAAACCTAGTTTTTCAAAAGACGGAACCTGAGATGTAATTGTACGGAAAGCTGCCGCATAATTTCCTTTATCTTTGTAAAAGTTAACCCTGAAACGGCTCAACCCTTCAAGACCATAAGAAAAGTCCAATTCCCATTCTTGTTCAAGACGACGTCTTTGTTCATTAGAAAGCATTGGGAAAAGAAGATTTTCTACATCTTCAGCAGACAAAGGCGGATAATCCAAACGCTTCAACTTACCGTCTACACGAATTGCTGGAGGCAAGTTACTTGATATATGCAAGTCACTGCCGCCTTGAGTTACTAATTTTTCTAACAGTTCTGAAATATCTACTACCATTTATGTTCTCTCTTTCTCTATTCCGCAAAATTCATTAATTTTTCATTCTCACTCATTGCAGTTTCTAAAAGTTTATATGTCATATATGCACCTAGAGCTACAGCTTTTGGATCTAAATCAGAATTATTTGCAGCCTCAATAATTGCTGTATTTATCTCTGGATTTTCCTCTTTTAAATAATGAATCATCTGCTTACGCCAAGCCGGCATATCTTTAAAAATTTCAGAAAATGCCACAGCAGCAATCTCTTCTGTAATTATCGGCAACATATTTGACCTCTCATTTTAATATATTTTGATTATAGCCTATATATAATATTTTTCGCAAGAGGAAGAGAAAATAATCATTTGTTTGAAGTATAATAAACAATATGAGACTTTTAGATTTAAAACTTACAGATTACAGAAATTGCAAAAATATAGAGCTGGATCTTAATTCTGATAAAATTTTGATTATCGGTAAAAACGCTCAAGGCAAAACAAATATCCTTGAAAGTATCTATTTTTTATCTGCACTAAAAAGTCCGAGAACCTCTAATAATATTGAATTGATAAACTTTGACGCTGAAAGAACTGAGATTAATTCTAATATTATAAAAGCTGATACAGAAATTGAATTAGGCTACATTTACACAAAAGACAAAACAAGAGAGTTAAAAATAAACAGGGTAAAATCTAGACCAAAAGATTTTAAATCAGTACTAAAAACTGTTCTTTTTTCAACAACAGACCTGCTCCTTTTGAGAGGGAACCCTTCTGATAGAAGAGATTGGCTAGATAGAGCGATTTCACAAATTTATCCTGCTTACGATGATAGATTATCAAAATATGATAAAATCAGAGTCCAAAAAAACAATTTCTTAAAGGATCTAGCAAAAGGTAAAACCTTTGATGAAACATTGCTTGAAGTATATAATGAACAGCTAGTTATCACAGGAAGCAATATTATTTTTCTTAGAAAAAAATTCCTAAAAGAAATAGAAAAAATTGCAAAAGAAAAACACAGAATTATAAGCGAAACAGAAGAGTTAAAAATAAAATATGATTGTTCATTTTTAACTGATGAAACAGAACTTGATGATATTGTTGCAAACTTCAAAAATTCACTTGAAGAAAGAAAAACTGAAGAAATAAGACGTTGTCAGTCCTGTGTCGGCCCTCATAGAGATGATATTATCTTTTATATAAATGAAAACGAAGCAACTAAATTTGCATCCCAAGGGCAACAAAGAACAATCGTACTTGCACTAAAACTCTCTGAACTTGATATTATTACAGAAAAAACAGGAGATGAACCAATTTTATTGCTGGATGATGTACTGGCAGAACTTGACGACATAAGACAAAATTATCTTTTAAAATCAATAAACGACAGAACACAAACTATTATAACCTCTGTTGATACAATTCTTTTTGAAGATGAATTCCTGCAAGGTGTCAAAATATATAAAATAGAAAACGGCGCAGTTAAATAAGCTTTCTATTATGCATCTCCCATAAAAAATAATCCGAATTACGACGAAGATTTTCAAATTTATCAAATATTATATTCGCAACAGGCAATATATCCGTTTTGTGAACCTTATTTTCGTTATCCCTCAATACAGCCATAACTATATCTAACAAACCAGATATCTCTGCAATTTCAGTATAAACTTTCAAATATTTCATTTTTAATTCATTTTTAGACATGATTTAATCTCTAGATTAATTTATTTATACTATACGTTATTTTATATAATATGTCAACATGCTATTCTAATCTACAGAATGAATAAAATTTTACAAGAACTCGGAAATAACATAAGAGCTGAAAGAAACCGCCTTAATATGAGCCAAGCTGAGCTTGCTGAAAAAGTTGGAGTTTCACTACCGCATATAAGTAAAATTGAAAGCGGTTTATCCGACATAAAATTCACAACACTTATTGCAATCCTAAAGGCACTAAATATACCTTTTGAAAAGTTATACGAATTATAAAATGAACAATTTCTTCCCAAACTTCGTTATCTAGATATAAGAATTAAGATAAGGAGTTTAAATGTATGGCTGATGAAGAAATTAGATTAAGTGAAGATAGAAAATGCTTCGGATTAAAAGAAAAAGATGTACTTAGATTTGTTATGCCTTGTGTAACATCTTTTATTGGATGTATATTGGCATTAGCGGTTTACACAACAATTATAGGCAAGCCTCCAGTAAAAAGCCCTTGTCCACCTCCACCACCTTGTCAAAGAATGGAAGCACCTTGTCCACCTCACCATCCCCAATTCATTCGTCATAATCGCGGCGAATTTAGAGATGATAGACCTGGATTTCAAGAACACAGGAAGCACAAAAAATTACATCGAAATTTAAATAAACAATTACCACAAAACAACCTTGAACATAATGCTCCTACAAAAGGCGATAAAAAATAATCCTCCCAAACTCAATTATTTATATATTTACTTTTCACCTTTGTATCGTTGGCTTAACTTAAGTCAGCGATACATTTTTTATATGGTTAATTTTTAGTTCAGGTTTTAGTGTAATCCCTATTACATCAATCCTATAATCTTTTACTTTGTTTTCCGAAAGATAATGCTGAACACCTTTGTAAATATTTTCATATTTACTTTTTGTAATTGCTTCAAAAGGGACCCCATACTCATCAGTGCTACGGGTTTTCACTTCTACAAAAACTATTGTAAATTTAAATTTTGCAATTATATCAATTTCGCAAAACCTTGAATAACGCTTATTACGTTCTAAAATTTCGTATCCGTTTTTTTGCAAAAATCTGCAAGCTAAATCTTCACCGGCATTTCCCAAAGTTTTATTTTTCATTGTTTAATACCGCATCTTGCAAATTTATTTAAATCAAGCAATGATTCAGCAGGATTTATAGAACAATTTTTACTCCACCTTACAGGACAAATATCTATTCCGCCTCTTCTTGTATAAAGAGCACATACAAACAATTCATCTTCGGCATCAAGCAAATCTGATAAACGTTTAAAAATCATTTCACAACATTCTTCGTGAAAATGATACTCGGAACGAAAAGACGTCAAATATTTCACAAGACTGCTTTCTTTTATATGCCTGCGGGATTTATAATAAATAAAAGCATCACCAAAGTCTGGCTGATGAGTAACTCTACAATTTGAACGTAAGGAATCAAAAGTTAAATAATACTCTTTGAGGTTAGAATTTTCTTCCACCTCTAACAACTCAGGTGCCTCTTTGAAGTTTTCTATTTTTAAAGAAGCCTCGTCTACTAATTCCATAATATTAATAAAATTCTCGAAAATTTCAATACGATTTTCCGTCAAAAAAGAAACTTCGACTTTTGTCTTAAGCTTATCACTCAAATCTTTTTCTATTAAATCCTTACAAATCTCTAAACATTCAGAAATTGACTTTCCAAATTTTGACATATTAAATGAATTTAAATAAAGCTTTAAAGATTTTGACTCAACCAAAAACTCGTTATTGCAGTTATAACGTAATTTAATAACCCTAGTTACAGGCAGACAATTCTCTGTCATTACTGAAAACTCATACGCATGCCAGATATCGTAACCATAGAATGGAAGATTATCATTTTTGATCCCATAACGTTCTCTGTTTTCAAAACGAGGCACAGCAACGAGTAAATCCGGATTATAAAACTCACTTCCGTCAGTTTTTTTACCTAAAAACTTCCCTGCTATTTCATCCGTTTTATTATTATGCAATATCTTCATAAGCCTTTGGATTATTCAACAAATCGTAATTAATTTCATTCTCATTATCAGCAATTGCAGCCACAACAACCGCATCTGATGTAACATTCACAAGAGTTCTCATCATATCAGTAACTCTTTCGATTGTGAACAAGAATGCAAAACCGGCAACTAACTGTTCAGGACTTAATCCCATACCGTTAAGAATTAATGCAATAGTAATCAAACCTGCACCAGGGATACCTGCACAAGTAGAAGAAGCAATAATTGCTAACAAAGCAATTTGAATAACCAAGAACGGAGTTAGAGCAACACCATAAGCCTGAGCTAAGAATATAACAGCGACTGTTTGCAATAATGCAGTACCATCCATATTCAATGTTGCACCTAAAGGTAATACAAAACTTGAAATTTTATGAGAAATACCTCTTTTTTCGCAACAAGCAATAGTCAAAGGTAAAGTTGCTGAAGAACTAGCAGTACCAAAAGCAACCATCATAGCTTCAGCGATAGCTGAATATAAAATTCCAATATTTACTTTTGAGAAAAATCTCAAAAATAGCGGATATACAACAAATAATTGGAGTAAAAATCCTACAGCCAAAACTCCTAAATATTTTGAAATACTCATAAATATATCTACACCAAAGCTTGATACTGCAGAAGCAGTCAATGCAAATACACCAGGAGCAGCCAAGAACATAATCCAATCTGTAATTTTCATTGTCGCTGCAAATACAGATTCAAAGAAAGATACAATCGGTCTGTTAACTTCTCCAACCTTAGCAAGAGCAATAGCGAAAATTACAACAAATACAATTATTGCAACCATATTGCCATTTGCAAGAGCATTCAAAGGATTGCTAGGAATAAAGCCTAAGAATATATTCAAAATATTTCCTTGTTGTTGAGCCATTGCTGTTGCTACAGAATTTTGTACTTCAATAGCGGAATTTTCAGCAATATAATGTGCAGCACCAAGCCCTGGTTTAAATACCAAAGCAAGTATCGCACCAATAACAACAGCGGCAAGAGTAATGATTCCATAGTACAAAATCATCTTTGAACCAAATTTGCCGAGTTGTTTATTATCACCCACGCTTGTAATACCGATAACAATTGCAGATACAACAAGCGGAATTACAACCATTTGTATTAATCTTATAAATACTTGACCGATAAATGTTAATATCGTTTGAACCAGAGGAAATGAATGTGCATGGAGGAATATACCAAGCAATATACCGGCAATAATCCCGAAAAATATATGCCAATTTCTTTTAATACCAAGACCCAATGCTATTAGGATTTGCATATGTAATTTCATATTCTCTAACCTCTTATTCTCTACTATATTAACCAGTATATTATACATTATTAATGTACAAATTTCAAACAAAATCGAAAAAATCAACCGTAAAATGGAGATTTAGTTTCTATATTTCACCATTTCATCCTTATTTACTCTTTTATAAACTCTAAATAAGGCTTGGTAATCTTCTTTAGTTACACTGTCTACATTATATTTTTCATCACAAACCATAACTCCGACCTCAGCATTTTGGCAAGGCACACCTAAAGCTCTACCGACAGCCTGTAATGAAATTGCATACAAATCTTGTCTTGAATATAGATTACCATCTTTATCTCTTAGTGAAATATTAATGTCCACATGGTAATAATAAGCATTAGTTTTACCAACAGTATACATAGCACGAGTTGCAAAAGTTTCTGATAACTCGTAAGCTTTACCGCTATTAAGTTTATTATAGAAATTAATATTAATATTAGACGTAGATCTAGCTACATTAGATTTTCTATAAATAAATCTAGCAATTCCTTTAGAATTATCTTTCCAGTTTTCAAATGCGCTTTTAACAATCAAAGCTTCAGGATTATCAGGCAAATACACAGTCAAAGGAAAACCCGTCCAGCGTGGTAAGCTGTATGCATTTGCACTACAAACTGTACACAGTAAAATTCCTAACACTAACAAAATCTTCTTCATCATATTTATATTAAAACACGAATTAGAAAAAATTTGCCTTATGTTTTTTATTTTTATTAAAAAATGTTAATTATCCGAGTCTAAAAGGATATTAATCCTGTAAGGTATTGAGTTTTTGTTTTTTTTAAAGTAATCTTTACGTAAAAAGAGGGAGAAAATATGCTTGTATTAGAAAATATCAAAGAAATTAACGACGTTATAAAACTAATTGCAGAATTTATACAAACAGACGAGTTTGTACATATAGATTTTGACGAATACATAAAAACTATAGGCAGACCGTCAGACAATACAAGTTTTCAAGCAGCTTGCTTTAATTATATCTTTGAAAGAAGACTTGGAGAAGAAAGAAAAAGTATTTTAGATTTATATCTTGAAAGACAAAAAGGCCTATCAGCTTCAACTAAAAAAATTGTTAAAGCTCTAAAAAAATCTTTGTCTTCCGTATTTGAAATCCATAAAATCGCTAAAAACGGATTCATCTTATATAACATCATAAATGAGAAAACTTATGAAGTTACATCTCTTGTAAAAATGACAACATTCAGAGGAATGGGACCTGGACAATTTGTTGTTGCAAGAATTTTTGAATACGAAAAAGAACATTATTTATTAGAAATTTCAGGCGTATTATCTACTACAAGAAGAGATGATGTATACAGATTTGCAATAGCAAAAATTATTCAAAACCCAGAAATTGTATACATTGATAATCCTAAAAAAGCAAAAGAAATAGAAAAAGAAATAAAAGAAACTCATAAAAAGTTTCTTGAATACTTCAACACAGATGAAATCATCACAACAAATAAATTTGCAGATGACTTAATCGGACTCTTTAATGACTTTGCAGAAGGTGGAGAAAAAGCCGATTTCGCTGATAAAATTCAACTCCCTGAAGAATATAAATTTTTCAACGTTGAAGAATTCAATAACTCATATGATAACTTCTTGGAAAATTCACTAGGTGGTTTCTCTTCTCACAAAGAAACTTATGATGTGGGTATCATATATGACGAAGAATTAGGTATGTATGCAGTACCTTTCTGGGGTACATTCAACAAAATTTTTGAAGTTGAAAAGCCTTCAGAAATTGAAAATTATGACAAATGTATCCAATATTTCTTATACAACGATAAGTTTTCAGCAAATCTAATCAAAAAAGTTGCAGAAAAACACGAAAACTTCTTACCGATTGTAAATGGAATATTAAAAACCGATTACACTCTTGATGAATTACTTCAAAAATACAAATCTCACTATTTGGAACAAAAAATTTATTCATCAACAACTGTTCTTTATAAATCAAAAGCATTTTCAAATACACTTGGCATTATAGAAGAACAAGAAGATAAACCGGAACTTCCACAAGGAATTGATTTATCAAAAGTAGGACGTAATGATCCTTGCCCTTGCGGAAGCGGTAAAAAATTCAAAAAATGCTGCGGTGCTAATTTATAAGAACAAATTAAAAATAAAAGTTAATTATTCAAAAAGGCGGTATTAACACCGCCTTTTTAATTGAATATAATCCTTATAAAACTATCTCTACACCGCAAATCTGAAGTGTACTAAATCACCATCTTGTACAACATAATCTTTACCTTCAAGACGAGTCACACCTTTTTCTTTACAAGCCGCATAAGATCCATATTTTACAAAATCTTCATATGGAGTAATTTCAGCTCTGATAAAACCTTTTTCAAAATCGGTATGAATTACGCCAGCAGCCTGAGGAGCTTTAGCACCTGCAGGAATAGTCCAAGCGTGAACTTCTTTTTCTCCTGCTGTGATAAAAGTTCTTAAATTCAAAAGATGATATACGTGCTTAATCATTCTATTAATTCCGCTATCATCAATGCCAAGTTCTTTTAAGTATTCCAAAGATTCTTCGCCTAGTTCAGATAATTCTTCTTCAATCTTTGCAGAAATTATCACCATTTCGGCACTATGCTCGTCTGCATATTTTTGAACTTGTTCAGTGTAAGCATTACCTGATTTCAAATCCCCTTCAGATACATTTGCAGCATAAATTACAGGTTTTGTAGACATCAAATTAAGCTGTTTTACAAACGGAATTTCATCTTCGTCAAAATGTTCTTTTATATTAATAAATGTACCCTGATAAAGAAGTTCAAGAAGTTTTTTCAAGACTTTATCTTCTATCACAGCATCTTTTTCTCCGCCTTTTGCCTGTTTAGCAATTCTACCCTGTCTTTTTTCAACAGAAGCGATATCCGCAAGAGCAAGCTCTGTATTAATAATTTCAATATCATCAAGCGGATTTACTCTGCCTGCAACGTGAATTGTGTTCGGATCATCGAAACATCTGACAACTTGAATAATCGCATCAACTTCTCTTATGTTATGTAAAAATTGGTTTCCTAAACCTTCACCTTTACTTGCACCTTTTACCAAACCTGCAATATCTACAAACTCGATTGCAGTTGGGATGATTTCCTTTGTATTGCAAAGTTCTGCAAGCTTTTCTAACCTTTCATCCGGTACTGTAACAACACCAACATTAGGTTCAATTGTACAAAACGGATAATTTGCGCTCTGTGCATTTTTAGCACTTGTAAGAGCGTTAAACAAAGTTGATTTTCCTACATTCGGTAATCCGACTATTCCTGTTCTTAGCATTTTAATTCCTTTTCCTTCAATTCCTATAGAATTATAATACCGCAAACATAGAAATTTTAAAGTTAAAATCTATTTCCAAGGATAATCATCCTTAATCTCCCAACCATCATGCATAATCAATGTTGAACAACACGACGATGCTCCAGATGTATTACAATAAGTCCAATTAGATGTTTTTGAACATTTTTCCAATAATTCTTCACGTGTAAATTGTTCACAAGGCGTAGTCAGTATTCCATTTTTTAGATTAGAAGTCCTATCTCCACGACCTATAGTTAACATATAATCAAATACATCAATACCCAACTTATTTTCACCATGTTCAGGTCCATCTACATCTATATACAAAGCATCAGAATAAATACCTATACCGCAGTGATAAGGATGAATATGTATAAAAGCACCATTTTTTAACCGAAAACTACCTGACCAATCATGTTGATAAAAACTACCTCCATTTAATACTGTATATTCTTTTCTACACTTATATTTTACACATATTTTACCTTTACGTACATCAAATGTAGATAAATATGGTTTAAAGTAAGTAGAATATAAAAATTCAAAATCATCTTTTTTATATGTACTACCCTGCCAATCTTTATATTCAAGCCCATAATCAGCTTTTGCTCTTTCCATTGCATTACTTATTAATGAATAAGTAGTTTTTAATTTTTCAACTGTTTCACGTTTTTTATAATTGTTTATTAACGATGGCAATGTCATAGCAGCAACTATACCTATTATTCCCAATGTTATAAGTACTTCTGCTAAAGTAAAGCCCTTTTTCATTCGTCCTCCATGATATTTTTACATAATATTATCAGTCTTAGCTATATCTTATCATTTTAAATGATATTTTTCAATATTTCATCATTAATTCATAGTTATATTTTTAAAGATAGAGCTTTATTATCAAAAAGAGGTCATTTATGAAACTAAAAAAGAGTGTAGGAAGAAGAATTAAAGAAATTAGAAAGAAAAAGGGGTTATCTCAAGAAAAATTAGCAGAACTTGTCGATATAGAACAAAATACTTTAAGTTGTATTGAAACAGGTAATAATTTCTGCACGGCTGAGACTTTAGAAAAAATTATTAATGCACTTGAAATCGATCCTACAGAGCTTTTTGATTTTGGACATCAAAAAGATAATGAAACCCTATTACAAGAAATTAATTCTATGCTAAAAAAGACTCCGGATAAAATACCCGAAGCCTATAAAGTTATTAAAGCTATTATAAATTAATTATACTAAACCTTCATCAGGTCCTACAACTTGAATACCAAATTTTGTTCTGAACAGGTGTTTTACTGTATCACCTTGGATTTCAAACATCATTTTATTAAACAAGTCATAAGCTTCTCTTTTATATTCTATCAACGGGTCTTTTTGACCGTAAGCTCTAAGCCCTATGCCTTCACGAAGCATATCGATATTATGCAAATGGTCAATCCATTTATTATCTACAACTCTTAGTAATATATCTTTTTCAAGATTTCTTATAACATTGTCATCGCTAAAAGGTGTTTGAGGGACAAAGTTTGCATCATATTTTTCTACAACATCGTTATAGAAATTTATAACTTCTTCTTCGTGAGTTCTATAAGCTTGAATTGCAAGGGTTTTAATCTTATCAAAGATTGCATCAAAACGTAAACCCTGAACATCAGAAACTGAAACCCCTGATAATTGAGGAATTATTGAATGCAATTCTCTTATCATAGTTTGTAAGTCTTCAAAAATATACTCTTCAGGATTTTGCTCTGGAGAAATATATGCTCTGAGCATTCTATCGATTTCTTTTTCAATCATATAATAGATATCTTCGCTTAAGTTGCGGCCGAATAGAACCTTACGACGCTGAGCATAGAATTTTTCACGTTGAATATTCATTACATCATCATATTCAAGCACACTTTTTCTTATATCAAAATGATAAGTTTCAACTTTCTTCTGAGCTGACTGAATTTGTCTTGTGATAAGAGGATGTTCAATTGCAATATCTTCTTCAACATTAAGAGCATTCATAAGACTTGTAATCTTATCACCGCCAAAAATTCTCATCAAATTATCTTCCAAAGATAAGAAAAATCTGGTAGATCCAGGGTCACCCTGACGAGCTGCACGACCTCTTAACTGGTTATCAATACGACGAGATTCGTGTCTTTCTGTACCGATTACGTGCAAACCACCTGCCGATACTACTTTCGCGTGTTCAGCTTCGGTAACTTTTTTGGCAGCAGCCATAGCTTCATTTTTCTTTTCTTCGTAGTCAGGAGTATTTTCAGGAGTAATACCAAGTCTTTCTAGCTCTTCTTTTGCCATATACTCAGCATTACCACCTAAGAGGATATCAGTACCACGACCTGCCATATTAGTCGCAATAGTAACAGCACCAACTCGTCCTGCCTGAGCAATAATATAAGCTTCTTTTTCGTGATGTTTTGCGTTCAAGACATTATGTTTAATCCCTCTTTGACTAAGCAAATGAGAAACATATTCTGATTTTTCAATACTGATTGTACCAACCAAAACAGGTCTGCCTATATTATGTTGAGCTATAATATCTTCTACAACAGCATTGAATTTAGCTTTTTCTGTTTTATAAATTACGTCAGGATAATTCTTTCTAATATCAGGCTTGTTAGTTGGAATTGTTGTTACTTCCAAATTATAAATTTTACCAAATTCAGCCTCTTCTGTCATTGCGGTACCTGTCATACCAGACAATTTCGGATACAATCTGAATAAATTTTGGAACGTAATACTTGCAAGAGTTTGAGTTTCATCCTGAATTTGAACCCCTTCTTTTGCTTCAATAGCCTGATGTAAACCATCTGACCAACGGCGACCTTCCATCAATCTTCCTGTAAACTCATCTACAATCATAATTTCGCCGTTTCTTACAACATAATCAGTATCACGAGTAAATAGTTCTTTAGCTTTTAAAGCTTGTAATAGATGGTGAGCATACTGAGTATTTATATCAAACAAATCTTTTATTTGCAAAAGTTCTTGAGCGTGATCAATACCCTCTTCAGTTAAAATTACATTTTTATTTTTCTCATCAACTTCATAATCTTTATCTTTCTGAAGTTGAGGAGCAATTTGAGCCATCAATTTGTATAATTCTGCAGACTTATCAAGACGACCACTTATAATTAACGGTGTTCTTGCTTCGTCGATTAAGATACTGTCAACCTCATCGATAATTGCATAATTATAAGGTCTTTGAACAAGAGCTTCCGCACTTTGCGCCATATTATCACGCAAATAATCAAAACCGAACTCGTTGTTTGTACCGTAAGTGATGTCACAATCATAAGCCGCTTTTTTAGCTGCAAAATCTTCCATTGTACGGCCACCGGAAAGAATTACACCAACGGAAAGCCCTAAGAATTTATAAATTTTACCCATCCACTCACTATCACGTTTGGCAAGGTAATCGTTTACTGTAATTACGTGAACACCTTTTCCTGTAAGGGCATTCAAATATGCTGGAAGTGTTGCTACAAGGGTTTTACCTTCACCGGTTCTCATTTCAGCAATATGACCGTTATGCAAGAAATATCCACCAATCAACTGAACATCGAAATGGCGCATATTTAAAACTCTTTTACCGGCTTCACGAACAGTTGCAAAAGCTTCAGGCAAAATCTTATCTAATGCCTCTTTTTCTAATTTTCTATCAGTTTTAAAATCTTTTGATGTAGGACGTTTTGCAAGAATTTCTTTAAATTCATCAGTTTTTGCACGCAACTCCTCGTCGCTCATAGCTGCGAATTGAGGTTCCAAAGCGTTTATATGATCTACAATCCCCATCATATTTTTTATTTTTTTTTCATTAGGATCGCCAAGTATTTTCAATAAAAAATCAAGCATTATAAAAATTTCCTCTCCAAATTTGGTACTATATGCCTAAATTCTAGCATGGACATAGGAATTTTTAAAGAAGCTTAAGAAAAAAATAATATTTTACCACGGATAATCATCTTTTATCTGCCAACCGTCATATTGTATTAGTGCACCACAATTAAGACGTAAAGTTTTAGACACTTTAGAATTACATCCATATTTGTGATGATTTATTATATCTTCTCTGGTATAGTTTCCTGCATAACTACCAGATTTTTCACCCCAAGCAAAGAAGCTTAATTTTCCCCTACCTTTACTTATTGCCATTTCAAAATTATCTCGGCTATAATCTAAATTGTTTATAGAATTTATCGCCTGCCGACCTTTAAAATCTACAAGTATCATTATTGTTTGCGGAGGATTCCCGCTTGCAGAAGATCCATCAAGACTAAACAGTAATGTTGTACCGTCTGCAAGGCGAAATCCATAAGTAGCATAAGAACCATTATCATCTTTACTTTCCACAATCTCAATTACTTTGAAATATGGCAATAAATATTTATTAACTACACGCTTTAAATTTTCTCTGGAATATTCAGAACCTAAATCCCACTCCTTTATAAAACCGTTATCGGCTTCTGATAAAATTATTGCATTAGAAGTTACACTATAAATCTTTTTTAATCTGGAAGTCAAAACTGTCTTCTTATGCTTTTCAATTAATATTGGCATTGTCAGCGCTGCGACTATACCTATTATCCCCAATGTTACCAATACCTCTGCTAATGTAAATGCTTTTTTCATATTATCCTCCAAGTGTTACACGTGTGTAATGGATAAATGAATTATGACACTATAATTACATGTATGCAACAGCAGAATGAAAAATTGTTACAATTATTCGGGCAACACATTAAAAAGCTTCGTATGCAAAAAAAAATGTCTCTTAACGAATTTGCATTTAAAAGCCTGTTGCTTACTTCTGCAACGCAAAGCAGAATTGAAAACGGTCTTGTGGATTTAAAATTTTCAACACTTGTAAAAATTGCTAACGCTCTAAATATAACCCCAAGCGAGCTCTTAGAAGGTTTTGATTTTAAGTTTTAGATATTTTTTAACTTATAGATGTAAAAAATTTATTCAACAAAACAGGCACATATTTTGCATTCAATGCGGAAAAATCAAATATAAACTCATTTATACCGGCTTTATGAAGCATATCAACATGTTCAAAATCTTCCAAAATTCTATCTTCAAACATATGCATTCTACAAAAACCGTCACAGGTAAACGGATAAATTTTATTTAACGATGGATCTTTAAGCGCATAACCGCCTCTATGACAAGGCGCTTTACAAGAAAGTCTTGAAATTATCGCACTATCGTTGTTCAGTGGACATAAACCCAAACTTGGAACTCTTATATTACCTGCAATTGTATATTTACGGTTAGGGATTATATTTTTAATCTTTTTGACCGTCTTAATAGCACTTTCCATATCCGTAAACGAGGTAAAATCAATCGCATCTATCGGTGCTAAATTATTCAAACATTTTATAGACATACTATTTAGTAAATTAATTCCCTGACCTATTTCTATCGGAATATCTTCTAAATCAGTATCATTTATAACAAGCCAGAAGTATCCGATATTATTTATTATTAGAGATGACGGAATAGGTTCTGTCAGCAAAAGTTGTTTTACATACTCATATACTCTGTCAAAATCCCTTTCTATCAAGATTCTTGGAGTCGAAAGCTGAAATTTTATATCGTGTTTTACACAAAACTTTTTAACCTTGGTAATTATCTCATTAAAGCTGCTTGTAGAAAGATCACTTGTTGAAAGAATCTCACCGTACTCAATAGAATCAACAGGATTAAAACCTATTTTCTTAATATATTTTTCCAATTCCTTTAGCTGCTCTAATTCAGAAAGCCTCAAGTTAATTTTAAAATCTTCCCTTGGAACAAAAGTGATATCTTTACTTATTCTTGGTCGTTTTATATCCCATTCAAAATTTTGGATATTTCGACTGAATTTAAAATCCTTTCCCTCAGCAGATACCATCTCGCCTGAAAAATGATTTGTTTGGTATATACTTTTTCTCACGTGCTTAAACGGAAGTTTTTGAGTCTTAAAAAGTTTAGGTTTTGCTAAGATTTTTTCAATTAGTTCAATTGCTTCCAAAATTTCTTCTGAATTTGCAAACTTTCCTTTAATTACAACTTTATCTATTGCTTTTAACTTTTTAATATCCTCTGCACACCAAGGCAAATTATCAGTATCTATGGCTAATGGAAGATTAGTATACTTCTTAATCTTAGCAATATTTTTCATATAGATTTCTTCTGTAATAATAATTTCATCAACCTTATGAAAATTGCTTATAAAATCAATCCCTGCAATATTATGGATATCAAAATAAGAATCAACAATTACCTTAAATGGTAAGTTAAAAACCTTTATAGCCTCAAGAATTGCAAAACTGTTTATAAAAATACCATCAATGCCTGCTGTTTTAAGGAATTTGAGCATTTTTTTTATTTCAGGTAAATTTTCTTCTGTAATATCATGTTTGAAATTTATGTAAATTCTGCAATCATTTTTTTGGGCAGCCTGAACAAACTCATTTACATACTCAAAATTATTATTCAAAAACTTTTTATAATAGACATAATACTCTCTGCAAGATGTCTCATGCGAAAATAGCTCAATATCTTCAGGCTTTTTTACCGGCGATACTATCTTAATCTCTTTCATAGAAAACATTATAAAACCTAACTCTAAAAATAAGTCCTCCAAAAAACTTATTTTAACATTTCGTAACAAAGCGAGATAAAAAGGGCAATTTTTGTGGAATAAAATACTTAGTATATACATAAGGAATATTTAGGATATTAAAACACACTCTTTCTCATAGGAAAAAAGGATATACACACTATTTAGGGAGGTCATTCACATGGCAATAGGTGCTGAAGACTACATTGACCAACTACTGGTCAAAAAATACGCAGAAGAAAAAGTTGACAATCACGACAATATGGAATCAATGGTAGACCCAAATAAAATGATGGGAGCTATGAATGATTACGCAAGTATGTATCGCAATATGATGATTTTAAAACAGCGTTTAAATATAGCTTGTTATGCAGTAAATGCTAAAAACGCCAGATATCAAAGAGCTCCGCAAGGGTACTAATAAAAAGTTTTAACATTCCTTGTTTCTGATATAATTAGAAAAAAGGAATGTTAGTTATGGGAAAAATTATCTTGGCGTCTTCTTCTCCCAGAAGACAAGATATCTTAAGACAATGTAATTATAAATTTGAAGTCATTCCGTCCCCGTATGTCGAAGACCATACGAAGACGGATTTTTCTTATGAATTCATAGAGAGTTTAGCTGAAAACAAAGCTCGCGCAGTAGTACCGTTAGTGAAAGAGCCATGTAAAATTATCGGCGCCGATACTGTTGTAGTCCTAGATGACAAAATCCTAGGCAAACCCGATAGTGAACAAGGTGCAATTGAAATGCTTGAAAAGCTTTCCGGAAGAAAGCATAAGGTTGTAACAGCTATTGTAGTGATTGATACAAAAACTGGAGAATTAAAAAAACAAGCTGTCACTAGCGAAGTTGAATTTGAAAATCTAACACCAGAACAGATAGAGTTTTACGTAAAAAATTACAAACCTCTTGACAAGGCAGGCTCATACGGAATACAAGAAATGCCGAAGGGTTATATTAAAACCTACTCCGGCAGTCTTGAAAATATCATAGGACTTTGTCCAAAAGCATTAAAACAATTACTCTAATTTATTTACCGATTAGATTTTGTTTTTAATATTAATAAGCCATCAATGATAATTTTGAACCAGCTTCAGCTTTCTTTTGCTGAACATAAGGTTTTGTTACAAAATTATATTGAGGATTATACAATTGAGCAGATCTTCCTGAGAATGAAGGCTTATTAGAAGCTGCCATTTGTTTTATTTTTCTAAATGTATTTTCATTAGAATTAACTGGAGACTTGATTGCTTCTTTTAACTCATTAAACCTATCAATTTGATCTTGAACATGTTGCGGAACATGATACAAATTCAAAGTATTATCTCTTAAGATTATAGGACTATTATCATAATGAGCAATATAATAATGAGTGCCTTCTTGTTTTACTACAAACTTTTCATCAGGATTATTGGCATTAACAAACTCGGTACCTCCAGGCAAACCAGCTTTTAGACCTGTTTTATCACCTTCCGAGTAATCAAGATTTATACCACCAATCTCAACTGGGAATTTACCAGGATCGTTATATTTATCAAAGTCATGAGTAACACCAACGGTATTAAACAAAGAAACCGTCATTCTGCCATCTGAACTATGACGTAAAATAGCTGGTAATTTAACTTCAACATCTTTTCCATCTTGAGAAATTTTACCACCCTGCAGATTTAAAAGAACAGGTGCACCATCATTAAGTGCATTCAATTCCGGACGTTTACGCAACCCCATTATCGCGTCAAATTCAGCTTTATGAGATTTTACGAAATCCAAACCATCCGGGCTATCTTCCAACCACTCATGGTGGATTACAGAACGGTTTTGAAGATAAATATTACGAGTCAACTCTTCATAACCTGTAGATGCGATGTCATCGCCTGCATACATTGTAGGAATACCAGGTAATGCAACTAAAAACTTCATTATTCCCAATAATTTTGAAATTGCAGGGTCTAAACACATATAAAATGAAGTTTTCTTCAAATCATTTTCTTTATCTCTATCAATAACTAGACCATGTTTAGCCTTAGCTTGTCTCATAACTGTTTCAATAGTTATATCAAATGGTCTTGTACCGAAAGCATCAGCTTCAAAGTTTTTACCAAGATAATTTCCATTTGCCAAATCACTTATAGCATGAGCAACCGCTTCATAGATATGTTTACTTTGTTCTGCGTTGATTGTACCTCTTTTTTGCATAGCCTCAAGAGCTCGACCAAATGCATTATTTAAAGCATCACCCATTGCAATTGCTTTTGTGCTTTTTCTCATAAAATTGAAATTATCAACATCTTGCTTTTCAACATTTCCAAAGAACTTATTATTAAGTACTCGATATGCTTTTTCTTTTTCTCTATATTCAACACTATCTCTATCCTTATTATGAGTATTTGTATTTAAGTGAGGAGAATAGAATAACTGACTATCAAGAGCCATCATATGAAGAGCTCTAGGTTTATCATGGTTATCTACGAAATTGTATGAATAAATTACTGAGCCTAAAGGTCCAGAATGCAAGAAGTTTGAACCACCAGTTTTTAATAATTCATGAATTTTATCATTTTGGAATACTCCACGATCTTCATATTTTTCATAACTTTTTGAGAATATTCCTGCGACATCAGTAAAGAAATATTCATAGTTTGCTGCTGCAGTAACTCCGGTTTCACGTAGGAACTTCATCAAGACATCTTTTTGATTATAATATTTTGCAGAAGCCCATCCTGCACCAGCATCATATAATTTTCCAACATCGGTAATCTCGGCTACTAAATATGAATTTGGATTTTGTTTGTATACATTCTTTGCAAACATCTTCCAAAAATCTATAACTTGATTCCAACTAGTCTCAAATGATGTATTATGATTCAATAAAGAGTCTTTATCTGCTACATCCTTTGCAGCATCAATTCTCCAATCAAGACCTCCTTGAGATCTATCTACAATCATTTCAGCCATTCTAAAGCTTGAAAGATTTGTATCTTTTAGCATTTTATATAAAGAATCTACAAGAACTTTTCTATCTTCATCGCTTATTGCTGGAATACCTTTGTGAGTTAAATCTTTTCCTCTTAAACGATTAATTAAAGATAACGCTTCATCTTCTGGACAGGTAGGATAAATACTCAACGCCTGCAATGAAGTATTTTTCAATTTTTCATAATCATAAGAAATACCGCCATCAGGTTTTATTTTAACTTCAGCATCAGGGAACAAACCTTTTACTATTGCAAATTTTGCAATTTCCGGAGCGATAATCGGCAATACAAATTTTCCATATCTTGTAGCATTTGCATAAGACATTATTTGTTGATCTTTTGAAAGTTTTTCCTCAAGACGTTCAATAATATCTAATGCAAAACTATACATTTCACGCTGATACAAATCATTCATCTTATTATATGCTTTTGCATATTCTGGAGATAAATGAGGATTATCTTTCTTCATCAACTCAAATCTTGATACACCAATTTGACTCTCATCAGTTGCACGTTTTGTAAGATATGGAGATGCAAATACAGCGGCAATATTATCTCCGAATTCGATTGAATCAAGAGGTAAATCCATCATATTCTCAATTACAATCTCATCAAAGTTTTTCTCAATTTTATCACCTTTTAATTTATATTTACCTGACAATACATGTTTTAATATATTATTATTTAACTCAAACTCTAAAGAAGCTGGTAATTTACCATCTTTAATTCCCTTATGAATTGCATTCATAGCATCTTCAGGAGTTCTCAAGTCATTACCTTTTAAAGTCTGAGCTACATGCAAGTTCAATATTTGATTAGTTTTTCTAGTCCAATATTGAGCTGATGAAATAGCATAATCTTTTACTTCGTTATTCTTGCGTTGAATCATTTCTTTATACTGATTACGCTTTTCAAGAGGAATATGCTCTTTCATATATTTTGAATTGTAATTTGAGAAAGAATAATTCAATTTTGCTACATCAACGTTAGCATCCCAATCTTCTTTATTACCTTCAAACTTACCTTCATAATTGAAATATTCAAATTTAGTTAAAATTTTTGTAGCCTCATAAGAATCCATAGTAATATGATGTCCATCAGGCCTGCTTGCATTAAACTCATTTAAGCGTTTAACATTTTCAAGATAAGTTTCAGGGTTTATCTCATGGTGATACAAGATTACAGTGTCGTTATGAGTAACTTTTTCATAAGGATTACCAGTATCTTTTTTAGAATAATCCTTCAGTAATTTAGAATTACAATCACCTTCTTTGCCCTGAATTAAAGTACGGTCAATAACCTGAATGTAAGTCGGACTCTTAGGATCGTACTTAGTACCTTGTTCGCCTTTACCATTCCATATAGGAGCCTTTTTCCAAGTAACTCTACCTGAAGGTTGTTGAGTGTATATGTATGGAGAGTTAATAATTTTATGAGTAATAAAAGACTTATTTTCACTTAAAACACCTAAACCTAAAGGTGCTTGAGATATATCAGCTCTAAACCAGTTATATGCGTATGACTTTTTGCCCCATTTTAATATATGTTGAAAATGGATACCTTCTAAACCTTCATTACATAATGCGGCATCTGAAACTAAGTTTTTATCACGTGCAAATAATTTCTTCTGCAAAGATTCGTAATTATCAATATTGCCAAGAGATTGTGCAATTTGGAAGAAATTTTTACCCCAATAAGAATGCGGTGTCAAACTATCATCAGTTGCAAACGGAGTAAGAAATACTTTTGAATATTGATCTAATTTACCTGCTTCTAAATCATGCTCAATACCTGCTAAAGAGCCACCGACTTTATTTGAAAAATGCTTAGTACTTTTAACAGCATCTAAATATTTTATATTTGGAACAATTTTTCCATCTTTATCATAGGCATACATAGCATTATAAGCATCAGGTATTGCCAAAATACCTGAACCACCCTTAGTACCTCGGGTTCCGCCAGGAGTAATAATATTAAAAATCAAATGTGAATACTCATTACCATTTCTAAAGTCAATGATATCTCCGGCATCCACGTCATACTTAAGAGTATGATCAGGATTTCCTTTCTCAGTTATTCTATAATGATATCCAAAAGGAGTATCCGTATTTAAATTATATTCGGCAGGCAGACTTATTTTATTAGGGCCACACTGCAATTTATAAGACAAGGCATTGCCTTTTTCAAAATTTTTAAGAGCTCGGCTGTTTTTATAATTACCATTCCCATCATCTTCTAGAGCACATAATTCTAAATAGCAATCATAATTATGATCATCAAATGTATAGTTAAACTCGAGCATGTTATGTCCGAGATCTGATTTTACTGGCTTAAATCCTTTAAATGCAACATTTTGAGAGGCATTATTTTTTTCTAAACTTACTTTCACAAACACTCCTTATTTCTAACGATATAACAAACGTAAATACAAAAGTTTGCCACACTAAACCATTATATTAAGAAATTTTTACATAAATAAACTTAATTTTAAAGAAAACATTACAAATTGTTGCTATTCAGTTTTTTCATTCTTATAATCTTATTGGTAAAACTAAAGGAGAAAATTAATGGTTACAACAGAAATCAAATGTGATATTAAAGACATTAATCTTGCAGATCAAGGTAAAAACCAAATTGAATGGGCACTAAAAGACATGCCTGTATTAAGAGAAATTGAACAAAGATTCATAAAAGAACAACCATTTAAGGGATTAAAACTATCAGCTTGTGTACACGTAACAAAAGAAACTGCTGCGTTATGTACAGTAATGCAAGCTGGTGGGGCTGATGCAGTCCTTGTAGCCTCTAATCCATTATCAACTCAAGATGATGTTGCAGCTGCACTTGTAAAACATTGGGGAATTCCAGTATTTGGATACGCTGGAGAAAGCGTAGAAACCTATAAAGAACACGTTAAAGTTGCATTAGACCACAACCCTAATATCATCATAGATGACGGTTGTGACATTGTTTCTACAATTTATGCAGAAAGACCAGAACTTGCAGAAAAAATTATAGGTTCAACAGAAGAAACCACTACAGGTATTATAAGACTCCAAGCTTTAGAAGCTCAAGGAATTATGAAAGCACCTGCAGTTGGTGTAAATACAAGTTTAACAAAACACTTATATGACAACCGTTATGGTACAGGTCAAAGCTCTCTTGACGGTGTAATGAGAGCTGCAAATATTTTATTTGCAGGAAAAACAGTTGTTGTGTCAGGATATGGTTGGTGCGGAAAAGGTATTGCTAAAAGAGCGCAAGGTATGGGAGCAAACGTAATCGTATGTGAAGTAGATGCGCTAAAAGCTCTTGAAGCTGCAATGGAAGGCTTTAGAGTAATGCCAATTGCACAAGCTGCAAAAGAAGGTGACATTTTCTTAACAGTTACTGGCGATAAACACGTTATTGATGTTGAACACCTTCTAGAAATGAAAGATGGAGCATTTGTTGGTAACGTTGGACACTTTGATCACGAAATCAACGTAAACGGATTGAAAAAACACGTAACAGAAATTAAACAAATTAGACCAACTCTTGAAGAATATAAATTAAATAACGGTAAATCAATTTATGTACTTGCTGAAGGTAGATTAGTAAACCTTGTATCAGCAGAAGGTCACCCAGCTAGCGTAATGGATATGAGCTTTGCAAACCAAGCTTTGGGTATTGAATTCCTTGTTAAAAATTACGGAAAACTAGAAAACAAATTATACACACTTCCTCATGAAGTAGATGTTAAAATTGCTGAATTAAAGCTTAAATCAATGGGAATCGAAATTGATACCCTAACTCCAGAACAAGAAGAATACCTAAACAGCTGGAAACTTGACTAATAAATTTAATGCCGCCGAATTATCGGCGGCATTTTTATACTACCAAGGATAATCATCCTTTATTTCCCAACCGTCATTAAAAATTAGCATACCACAATTGAGACGCATATTTTTAGCAATAGAATTATTGCAAGCATATTTAGAATTGTCTCTTATCTCTTCTCTGGTATGCCCACCATGATTAAAAAAAGTCAATCTATCATTTTTATAATAAACAGTTCCTCTGTTAAATACCATTACAAAGTCATCTCTTGAGTAATCCCTATCCACAGACTGCAGATTAGATTGTTTATTTTTCATTGAGCCAATAATATAAATTGTAGAAATAGAAGCCTCTTTTTCACCTTCTTCACCTTTGGATGTATCCCAAGAGCCATCAAGTAATAATGACAATGCAATTCCATTCTTTAGTCTTATTATATAAATAGGCACCGAACCATTATACGTAGACCAACCTTCATAACTTTTTGCAAGATAAGGTGAAATATAAGTTTGAATAATCCTTAAAGTATTTTCTTTAGTAAGACCTTTACCCCAATCCCAATCTTTTGGATCTCCATATTCCTGTTGAGCCATAAGAAATGCATTATTCAAAACTGAATAGGTATATTTCATTTTAGTGACAAAAACCTTCTTTTTATGTTTTTCAATCAATGTAGGCATTGTCATCGTAGCAACAATACCGATTATTCCTAATGTGATTAGCACTTCTGCTAACGTGAAAGCATTTCTCTTTTTCATAAATCCTCCGTTTATATACTATTTTCTATTTTAACATTTTTTGCATTACAAACCACCGTGTCACTTGGCACGGTTTGCTTTTTATCTCTTTTCTTCAAATCGGAGGTCTAAGTCGGAAATGCTTATCCTAACTGTTAGTCGGTAGCCCCCCCCCCCGAAATTCTATCTATTTGCAGTTTTTGCATACATCCTCCTTTATTGCTGTCATATTCATTATAAATTATTTAAAGACATTTTTCAATACAGGTTAACAAACAGCAATAATATATTTGCATAAGAGCATGTTTATATTATTATAAATTTGGCTATTTATGTTTGATAGGTTTAGCCCTAGTCCGAGATTGGATGGAAAGATTAATTCCTTCCGCTACGACAATAGCAAAAGAGATTTAATTAAACACCAGCCGGATGAAACTCTATAGCCCGTAGTACTCAATTAACATAAGGAGAAAAACGATGCCAGTAGCATCTATGATTGAACTTTTAGAAGCAGGCGTTCACTTCGGACACCAAACTCAAAGATGGAACCCTAAAATGAAACCGTATATTTACGGTGCTAGAAACGGTATTTACGTTCTTGATTTACGTAAAACTTCAGACTTATTAGATGAAGCTTATGCAGTTGTAAGAGAATTCGCAGCTCGTAACAAAAACGTATTATTCGTTGGTACTAAAAAACAAGCAGCTGAAGTTGTAGCTGAAGAAGCTCAAAGATCAGGTGCATACTATATCAACAGAAGATGGTTGGGCGGTATGCTTACTAACTTTGAAACTATCAGAGGCCGTGTTAACAAATTAAAAGAATTGGAAGATTTTATTGCTTCAGGTCACGCTGATAAATTACCTAAAAAAGAAATTGCTCAATTAAACAGACAATTAGGTAAATTAAGCAAAACATTAGGTGGTATTAAAGATATGAGAGGACTTCCTGACATTATCTTTATTATTGACCAAGGCAAAGAATTAATTGCAATTCAAGAAGCTAACAAATTGGGTATTCCTGTAATCTGCTTAGCTGATACAAATGCTAATCCGGATGGTATTGATTACGTTATCCCTGGTAACGATGACGCTATCCGTTCTATCAAATTAATCACTTCTAAATTAGCTGACGCTGTTCTTGAAGGTAAACAACTAAGAGAAAACAACGCTAATCAAAAAGCTAAAATTGAAGAAATTAAAGCTGAAGATGCTGGCGTAGAAGCTGAAGCTAAAGCAGAATAAATGTTATCATAAGAGGTGAGGCTACTAAACTAGTCTCCCTCTTATTCATACAACCTCCGCAGCAATACGAAGCGGACAATAAAAAAGGAGAGAATCATAATGAATATTACAGCTCAAATGGTTAAAGAACTTCGTGATAAGACTGGTGCAGGTATGATGGATGCTAAAAAAGCATTAGTTGAAACCGACGGTGATATGGAAAAAGCAATGGAAGTTCTTCGCCAAAAAGGTATAGCTTCTGCTGACAAAAAAATGGGCAGAATTGCAGCTGAAGGTCTTATTGCTACTTCTATCCAAGCTGATTGTGGCGCTATGGTTGAAGTTAACTGTGAAACAGACTTCGTTGCTAAAAATGAAGAATTCAAAGAATTAACAGCAAACCTTGCTGAAGTTGTTGCTACAACTAACCCAGCTGATGTTGATGCACTTCTTGCTTCAACTTGCCCTAAATGCGGAAAAGTTATATCAGAAGTTATCAAAGAAAAAATCGCTTCAATTGGTGAAAAAATCACATTCAGAAGATTTATCCGTTATGAAGGCAACACAGCATCTTATGTTCACAACGGAAAAATTGGTGTTCTTGTAAAAGCTGATAAAAAAGATGAAGAATTAATGAACGATATTTGCTTACATATCGCTTCAAGCGCTCCAGAATTCATTTCAAGAGCAGAAATTCCTCAATCAGTTATTGATCACGAAACTGAAATCGAAATGGGAAAAGAAGACCTTCAGAAAAAACCTGAAGCTATCAGAGCAAAAATTGTTGAAGGCCGTGTAAACAAACTTATGGCATCAAGAGTTCTTCTTGAACAACCATTCATCAAAAACCCTGACGTAACAGTTGGTCAATTAATCGAAGGTAAATTGAACATCGAAAGCTTCACTAGATATATGCTTGGTGAAGGTCTTGAAAAACGTCAAGAAAACTTCGCTGATGAAGTTATGAACCAAATCAAAGGCTAATAAGTTTAGAATAAATAAAAAAGCTTGCACAATTAGTGCAAGCTTTTTTATTTCAGTAAATCACAAAATTCAATTTTATAATTTAGGATTTTTGCAATTATTTCAGCCTCTCGTAAAGAAAGACTTTCTCTGTTTAATTTTCCGAGAAGACTATTATAAGAATAGTCTTGAGCGGAAACTTCGCTTAATTTTTCAGCTAATTTTTTTAGAGTCATCCCTCGGGAAACCGCAAGCATCTTTATTTTTTGCCTAGTATTCATAATAGAATGATTATAGCCTATATTGACTTTTTATATGAAATAATTTATTATTATATTCATATATGAATATTAGCATTCATATATAAGTATAATCAAGAAAATGAAGAGGAAAGTAATGAATAGAAAACATGCATTTACTCTAGCTGAAGTACTTATAACCTTAGGAATTATAGGAATAATTGCTGCTATGACTTTACCAAGTGTTGTTAATAAATATCAGGAGCAAGTCACCGTAACAAAAGTCAAAAAATTCTATTCATTAATTAATCAAGCTCTTTTAATGGCAATAAAAGATAACGGATACGTTGATGAATGGGATTTTATTGAAAATGACAATGAAGCTGAAGATGGAGAAGATCCGCTGAGAAGTAACAACTTTTTCAATTATTTCAAACCTTATTTAAAAATTAGCAAAGAATGCGGAAGTGAGAGCGGATGTATTGGGAGTGGAGTATACAAACTGTTAAAAGGCAGCAATCAGGTTAATTACGATAACGATAAAAGATATTACAAAGTTATTCTTATTGACGGAAGTTATATGTGGATAAGAAGAGATGTCTACAACCCTAATACTCTATGTAAAGGCACAGAGGGTAAGTATTCAACAGCCTGCGGAGTATTGTGGCTTGATATAAACGGCAAAAACCCTCCTAATACAATTGGTAAAGATACATTTACATTCATAATACTTAAAAACGCCATTGTTCCTAGCAATAATGACGACTGTAAGGCAGGAATGTCGGGCTGGGGATGCACGTCATATATTCTAACTAACGATAACATGAAATACTTACACAAATAAAGAACAATTATTTATAATCTTTACTCATATTCTTCATCATCATTATCACTTGTCTTAAAAGTAAATGAGAACAAATCGCCTTCTTTTATTTCAAGTTGTTGACCATTTTCTACATAAGATAAAGGTGAATTTTTATAAACAGAAACAACACTTGATTTTGCACGATTTCCTTCTTCATTTTTTACAGCGCCTTCTACTGCGTGATAACCTAAACTCAAGCCTTTAAAGAAATAACTACCCACTGATAAGGCTGCAGTTTTGGCTATTTCTCCCTTATCCAATTCAAACTTTGGAGAATATTTTCCAACAAAATCTTCATTTATACTATATTCATTTCCATTTAAGTCAATATAAGCTACAGGTTCAATTCTAAAAGACGCATTTCTCTTTAATCTTTTAGGCGGAATTATCTCACTTATTCGTGCTTTTACAATATATCCACCCCATAACTTCACACTTGGGCTCAATTCAATAGCATTCAAAGCCTTAAATACCATAAACTGAGGTGGGGCAGCAGTCGAAAATGAGCTCAATGACTGAACATGCAAACGCTCAGCCCAAGCTGGAGATACGGACAAAAGCATAACCAACCCAATAGTTAAAAATATTTTTTTCATTAATTATCACCAAAATATTATCTTAAAAATTCACGTTGTTCCAAAATACTTCTCAAAGGCATTGCTGGATTATATCTATTTGTAGAATCCATTGTAGGTAAATCTGTTAATGGAATACCTGGCAAATCTGAGCTAAATGGTCTTTGAGATTCTTCTGTTGCAGGAACAAATACATCTATCAAAACGTCTGAAGGTGAGCCTGAAAGACTATTATTTACTTTACTATTATCAGCTTTTTGTACATCTTTAAAATTCAATACAAACATTTGACCTTTATTAATAGTAAGAGGAGCTTTTGCAGGAACAACCTGACCATTACTCAACATTCCAGCAAAAGCACCATAAGTTTGAGGCTGGAATTGAGCTTCTTCATTATGAATATTTACATAACTGTAAGGGATAAATGCAAATGCACCATTTTGCTGCATTGCAATTTTACCTCTTACCAAAAAGTTTTCAAAAAGCACAATATCATCAGTAACTTGAATATTACTTTTAACTTTAACAATCATTGTATCAGGAGGATTGGTCGCAGAAAAAGATGTCATTGCTTCTACCGGAACTGTTTTTGCCATAACAGATTGTCCAAAAGCCATCATTAATGCTATTATTATACCTGATAAAAATTTTTTCATACAAAATCTCCTGATGATATCATTATATAAATAATAATAACATATCTTCAAAAAAGCGTCAATATATACGATTTATAGAACACCTTTTAAATACTGACCGGTAATAGAATTTTTATTATTAGCAATTTCTTTAGGAGTACCCGTAGCAACAACCTGCCCTCCTGCATTTCCGCCTTCAGGACCTAAATCAATTATATGATCAGCAACCTTTATTAAATCCAGATTATGTTCAATTATTAAAATCGTATTTCCCTGATCTGCAAGTTGTTGAATTATTTTAATCAATTTATCCAAATCTGCCCAATGCAGACCAACTGAAGGTTCATCAAGCAAATATAAAGTTTTACCTGTTGCACGTTTTGTGAGTTCCGAAGCAAGTTTTATACGCTGAGCTTCCCCACCGGAAAGAGTTGTAGCACTTTGCCCGAGTTTTATATAATCAAGTCCGACATCATTGAGTGTTTGAAGCTTATTCCTGATAGAAGGAACATTTTCAAAAAATTCAAGAGCTTCTTTTACACTCATATCAAGCACTTCTGAAATATTCTTACCTTTATATTTAACTTCAAGAGTTTCTCTGTTATAACGCTTACCTTTACATACTGCACATTTTACATATACATCAGATAAGAAATTCATTTCTATTTTATTAACGCCATCACCTTTACAAGCCTCACAGCGTCCACCTTTTACGTTAAAACTAAATCTACCGGGCTTATATCCGCGAACTTTTGCTTCATTAGTTTTTGAATACAAATCTCTAATATGCGTAAACAAATCAGTATAAGTTGCAGGGTTTGAACGAGGAGTTCTACCTATCGGAGATTGATCAATATCAATAATTTTATCAATATTTTCAAAACCTGTTATCTCTTCTACGCCCTGCGGTTTTGGTTTATTTCCTCTAACTTTATGCAACGCATACTCATAGATTAAACTTTGCATTAATGTAGACTTTCCTGAACCAGAAACCCCAGTCAGAACAACAATTTTTCCGAGCGGAATATCAACATCTATATGTTTTAGGTTATTCAAATACGCGTTTTTTATATGAAGAAAATTACCATTACCCTCTCTTACTTTTTCTGGTACTGGAATTTGTTTTTCTCCACTTAAATATTGACCGGTCAAAGATTCTTTACAATTTATAATATCCTGCAAAGAGCCTTGCGCCACAACCTTTCCGCCATTTATACCTGCTTTTGGGCCAATATCAACTATATAATCAGCATTACGCATTGTATCTTCATCGTGCTCAACTACAATCAATGTATTACCAAGGTTACGTAATTTTATTAAAGTCTTAATTAATCTATCATTATCTCTTTGGTGCAAACCTATAGAAGGTTCATCTAAAACATATAACACACCAGACAAACCGCTTCCAATTTGGGTTGCTAACCTTATTCTTTGCGCTTCACCACCTGATAGAGTTCCTGCTCGTCTTGCCAAGTTTAAATAAGCTAATCCTACATCACACAAAAATTTTAATCTTGCACGGATTTCATCGAGAATTTGTTTTGCAATATGAAGTTGGTACTCATTAAGCTCTAAATATAAATCGTTTATAAAATTTAAAGCCTCATCAACAGGCATTAAGGTAAATTCATATATATTTTTACCTTTTATCCTTACTGCCAGTGGGAATGGTTTAAGTCTAGCACCACCGCACTTAGGGCAAGGGGTTGTTACCATATATTTTTCAATTTCTTCTCTCCAATATTCACCTGAAGATTCGTTATATCTTTTTTCCAAAAAAGGAATAACGCCGGAAAATCGATGGTATTTTGTTTCATATCTATGTGTTCCAAATTTCTGGACTCTAAATTTTACTAAATCATCTCCACCATATAAAATAATATCCTGCTGCTCTTGAGATAATTCCTCAAAAGGTTTGTCTTGATTAATTCCGTAATGCTCACAAACAGAATTTAAAATATCCTCATAGTAAGATGTAGAAGTTTTTGACCAAGGATAAATTGCCCCATCTCTCAACGATTTTTTTCTATCAGGGACAATTAAATTCGGATCAATTACAAAATCAGCACCAAGTCCACCACATCTTTCGCAAGCTCCGTATGGCGCATTAAATGAAAATATTCGAGGTGCTAATTCTTCAAAACTTATATTACAATGCGGACAAGAAAGTTTTTCACTGAAAATAATCTCTTTATCACCAATGACATCAACTACAACAATCCCATCAGCTTTTTTTAATGCAATTTGTACACTATCTGCGATACGAGATTGAGCACTTTCTTTAACAACAATTCTATCTACTACAACATAAATATCATGTTTTTGAGTTTTGCTTAATTTTATTTCATCTTCATCAAGATTGTAAACTTCTTTATCAACTTTTACTCTAACAAAACCTTCCTGACGCAATTCTTCAAAAGTTGAAACAAATTCACCCTTTTTCCCTCGAGCAATCGGAGCTAATATCTGGATTTTAGTTCCATCGCCAAGTTTTAAAATACTATTGACAATTTCATCTATAGTCTGGGGTTTAATTTCAGCACCACATTCAGGACAGAAAGGTGTTCCGACTCTTGAATATAAAAGTCTTAAATAATCATAAATTTCAGTCACAGTACCAACAGTTGAACGAGGATTATTACTGGTAGACTTTTGATCTATCGAAATTGCAGGAGAAAGCCCATCTATGTATTCAACATCAGGTTTATCCATTTGTCCCAAAAATTGCCTTGCATAAGTAGAAAGACTCTCTATATAACGTCTTTGACCTTCTGCAAAAATGGTATCAAACGCAAGAGAACTCTTGCCTGACCCCGAAACTCCCGTAAATACGATGAGTTCATTTTTAGGAATTTCTAATGATACATCTTTTAAATTATGTTCTTTAGCACTTTTTATTACAATCTTGTCTAGCATAATTTAATTATTACATGTAAATATTTATTTTCCACAAGGAGGCTGTTTGCAATCTTTTTTAGCAGGCAATGATGCTATAAAGTTTCCTAAAATAGGCCCTGCAATATTTCCGGCAAATATAGATGCAAGCAATACCGCTAATACACTTGAGCCATTTTTAAACCCTCTAAATGATTCTAAAGTTTTTTGTGCATTTTCAATAACTTGTGGTTTCAAATTTTCTGAAGCATTTTTATATATCTTTGTATCCTGAATATGCTCTAAATTATATGATATACCTTTTTTTAATTCATCTTTTGTAAAAGAATCTTTCCATTTTGAGGCTTGTGGATTGTGATTTTCTTTATTTAATGCTGCAAGTCCCATTGCGACCTTTTCAGTTAGAATCTTACCTTGTTCTAAAAGTCTATTAGCAAGACGTCGAGTTCCATCACAAATTGTATAATAAAGCCCTATACAACAACCGGAAGTAATTATTTCCTGATTTACAAGATATTTTTTAGTATGTCCCTCAATGTCTTTATCTGCAAGAAGCATCCCCACCTGAGCCGAGGCTCCAATTACAGTCACTCCGGTTCCAACATGCACAAGTAATTTACTGCTGTCTTTTGCATAATTTTTAAATATATAATTATTAAATCTACTTATTCCTGTCGGTTTTATCATGGATTTCCTTTTTCATTTTTTCTCTTTTATAAAAATAATCAGTAAGCTTCTTTGTCAATGGAAGCTCTATGGTTGTCTTTAAAAATACCGCAAAACCAGTTGCAAGAAGTGCACCCATTGCAAATCTGTAGGATTTTATATCTTTGACTAACTCATTTTTATGTCGAGGAGCAAAACCATCTTTCATATTTGGAGCAAAAATATCCAACTTAGATTTTGGAGTTAATACTGTCACAATATCTTCATTATTTTTATCTGATTTAGTAATATAATTCGACAACTTTGCTACAGAAAAAATAGCTACAATACGAGCTAAAAAATCAGAACAATTCCCGACAATACATTTCCCTATTGATCGGGCTACAGCCATATCTCGAGTATCTTCATCCAAACGTTTATTTTTTCTATTTATATAAGGCTGAAACAGAACAGCTGATGCACCCATTATAACTGCTTGTTGAGGTGCATTAAGTTTTCTCCCTGAATAATTAACAAATTTCTCTATACTTTTACTCTTTATTATCATTTTTATTAATCATCCGGTATTCTAAAACATATAAAGAATTTTTTTTGCTATACATTTAACATTTTAACAAGCTGTTTATGCAATTTTACATTATGCACTCGGATAATATCAACATTATGCTCGATAGCAATTGAATTCAGTGCCACAGTAAAGATATCTTTTATCTCGTTATCTTCATATTGCATATCCAAAATACTTTTTCTTGAAAGGCCAAGCAATACTGGACAACCTAGAGCATGTAGTTCATCAAATCTTCTCAAAATTTCAAAATTATGTTCCCTAGTTTTGCCAAAACCAATCCCCGGATCAACAATAATCTTATCTTTTGAGATACCTTTTGTTTCGGCAAAATCAATTTTTTGCATTAAATCCAAAAATATATCATCCATCAAATTTTTGTAAACCGGTTTATCCTGCATATTTTGCGGCAAGCCTATAGAATGCTGAATAATAACATTCACACCATATTTAGCAACTACATCCGCCATACACCAATCATATGTCATACCGGATACATCATTAATTATTGTAGCTCCAGCCTTTATACACTTTTCTGCGACTAATGAACTACGAGTATCTATACTGATTGGAATTTTTATTTTTTCTTTTTTTACCAACTCCAAAAGTGGTAAAATACGTTCCAATTGAACTTGCGGATCTACAGGTTCTGAATAAGGTTTTGTTGATTCTGCACCAATATCAATAATATCAGCACCATCTTTAACCATTTCTTTAAAATGTTCAAATGCTTTTGTAGGATCTAAATATACTCCTCCATCCGAAAATGAATCTTCAGTAATATTTAATATTCCCATTATTTTTGTAGCTCGAGGTACTCGATAAGAATTATCAAGCAAGATTGCGCCAAGAGCCTTTAGATTAAAAGGCTGGAACCTTAACTTTTCTGCAATCTTACTAATCTGCGATACGCTTCCACCCAAAATACAATCAGATTTTTCTATTTTACCGGTTATAACCTCTCTATGAGTTGCACAATCAGCTCCAACACTTAAAGCTGTCTGTTTTAAAATATTTGCTTGCGCCGGTGTTAATCCATAGACCTTTATATTTCTATAATTAAACTTGTCAGTAGCTTTTGCTAAATAAGATTTATCAAAACCGATATAAGCTATCTCTGCTTTTAAATCTTCTGCGGTTATATCTTTTACTAAAAATTCTTGCATAAAGGAAGTCTAGCACAAGGCATAAATTAATACAATATTAAAAATTAATCTTCCTTATGTCTATCCAATCTATCAGAAATACGATTAAATCTATCAGCGACCCTTGGCACATAATGATTTGCCATTTTTATTGAATTGTTATACAAAGTACCGATTCCTGAAATCAATATACAAACCGCAAGAAAACCTCCAAATGCCCCACAAGCTGCACGAGTTAATCTATTGTTTATTATTGGTTTTATATATTTTGAAGTTTTGACTGCATCAAGTTTTGTAATTAAATTTTTTGTAATGACTCTAGCATTATTTTTTAATCCAGCAAATAAACCGGCACTCCCTTTTGCAGCATTTGCAGCTCTTGCTGCAGCAGCAGCTTTTCCAGCTTTGCAAGCAGTTTCTGTCTCTTTTATCATATTAAGAGCATTTTTTCTAACAGCAGTATATCCTGCACCAACCGCACCACCGGCAACAACTCCATCACGAATTTCTTCTTTTTTTTCTGGTGATACTTTGTTTGGTTTATTCTGATGCTGACTTATTAGATTTGTAGGATTAATACTCATCATTGTAGTCATAATCTGCCTCATTGCTATAGTCGTTATTGAAGTCAAAATCTTCAGAAATATCTTTTATTTTTTTCTGTTCTTTTTCCGGCATTGCTCCAACTATTGTAGTTGATGCACCGGTTGAAAATGCTACGATATCACCTGTTGTATCTGATATAGCTTCAGGCTTAACAGTCTTTAATTTTGCAAGTTTATTTTTCATAAACATCACAGGTCTGGTTTCACCAAGTTTTTTACACGCAGCAAGAACAACTTTACCTACTGGAGTTTTTGCAAATTTTTCATCTCTAAACTTTTTAAACCCAGTTGCAATATTTTCTGCGAACTTACCCAATCTGCCTTTAAATTTTACAACAGCATTATTTGAGATTACTTTTTTTAATAATCTACCGGTTTCATTCCAGCCTAATTTTGTACCAACACCCATTAGAGCTCCAGAACCTATTAAACATAGAGTTTTGGTAACAGGCTTTAGTTTTTGAACCTTATCTTCATATTTTTGCAACCCATGATTCAAAGAACTTAAATCTTCTTTTAAGTCCAAAAGATCTTTATCTTGCTCAGTTAAACCATCTTTATCGTCACCATAATCATAATCCCCTCTAAATGATAACTGAGATTGCAATCTTTGCGTAAATCTAGGCTGAATGCTTAACATAATCTAATACTCCACATTATATTATTTTTCGAATGCTTTAAAAAACATAAAATAAAATTTTTGCGCTTTGTCCAAATTAGTTTAATAATTCTTTACAAAGGTCCCTTTCGCAAAACTATTATTACACATTTTTACTGATTTGTAAACTAATTTTTTATACCTTGAAAAGAATTTCTTTTAATCAGTTCTCTGTCTATTTTATTAAGACAATCCAATTTTGCACCGAGCCATCTTGGTGCTATCAAATTTTTCTTCAAACCGTTTCCAGCTAAGCGATGAATAGTTGTTGATTTAGGTAAATATTCCAAGAAATCACAAACTGTCTGCACATATTCATCCTCACTCATAAAGTCAATCTGACCCTGACTATAAAGCTCTGCCAATTTTGTATTTTCAAGAGCACAAAGCATATGGATTTTTACACCATCCACTTCAAGTTCCGCAAGCTTTTTAGCAGTTTCCATTATCTCATCATGAGATTCCCAAAGCCCAAATATTACATGCACACACACATTTATATTCTTTTCTTTGGTCTTTTCATATGCACGCAAAAAACAATCAAAATCATGCCCGCGATTAATTCGCTTCAATGTTTTGTTATGAATAGATTGAAGCCCGTATTCAATCCAAGTATAGTAGTCGTTTGTATATCCAGATATTAACTCTAATTTTTCATCATCAATACAATCCGGTCGAGTACCTATAGAAATGCCAACAATATCCTGATGTCCAAGAGCTGAATTATAAATTTTTTCTAATTCTTTTACCGGTTTATAAGTATTTGAATAAGCTTGAAAATATGACATATATTTCTCGGCCTTAAATCTGTCATGAAGGTTCTTCATCCCCTCACTTATCTGATCTTCTATTGATAAAAGATTAGAATGAGCTTGTGAAAAGCTGCCGCCTTCATCACAAAAAATACACCCACCGGTAGAAATTTTACCATCACGATTTGGACACGAAAAACCGGCATCAAGAGTAATTTTATAAACCTTGACGCCGAATTTATTCTTTAAATATGCACTATACTGATTATAGCGTTTATCAGTACCATTAAACATAAAGACTAAGAGTTCTTTTCATCCTCTTCGGTAATAGGATATACGTAATGTTCTCCACAATTAGGGCATACAACTTCTTGTTGTTTACCATCTTCTAATTTTGCAACTTCAAAAAGAGTCTTACATCCTGATTGAACGCATCTGATAGCCCATGTTGGTCTTATTAATCTTGCCATATTTCCCTCTCGTTACTTTTTATATACAACTACATATTATCATTGTTCCTGCTATTGTGCAAGTGTTTATATTTAGCTCAAATAATTACTATTTTGTCTGATTTATTTTTTATTGGAACATTTAGAATTAACTAAAAAGGAGCAATAAAAAAATGAAAAATTTTCTAATATTAACTGCGATATTAACCGTGATATTTGTTGCATTTATAGACACAAAAGCTCGAATAGAAGAACTTGATGAAATAGCTGCTACAACTCAGGTTCAAGTTGAAAGAAGCCCTATTATGGATAAATCAAAAGGAGATGGCGTCAATTCAAACTTTGATAATATGAAAAATACCAACCCAAAAGAACCCAATCGACCATACGTAATGCCTATGCAGACATCACAAGATGGATTATCGCCAAGACCACAAGCAAAATTTAACGAAAAACCGAAATCCCCTTATATGCCATAAATCATTTCACCATAATCATGTTCTAAAGGTTCTTCTAATTTCTCTTCCAATTTTCCAGGTGTTGGATTTGAGCTTTCATATCTAAAATAACTTCCTGACGGTTTAATTTCTTTAGTATTCAAAACAGGAGTAACAGACTTAGGGAAAAATCTTAAAATTACACTCTGCCCAATAGTTTTAGATAATATATCTTTTGAATAAGCTTGCAAATAAGCATATTTTGCATAGCTTTGAGAAGCTTTTTGTGCAATAAAGCTTCCATCAGAAGAATTTAATAACTTTGAATAACCGCCTCGCCACATAACAAGATCATTTACAGTATCTAGTAACACCGCATCCGTCTCCATAGTATATGGATAAGAAATATTCAAAGCACTTGATAATTCCAAAATTTCCCAAACGCTTCTATTTCTAGAAGCATTTTCCATTGCTACACTATTTGCCACTAACAGAACTGAATTTGCCGAAAACATTCTTGCTAACTGTTTCATAGCTTGAAAATCAACATTACCGCGAGAACTAAATTTGTCCATTGACGCTTTTACAGTCGATTTCAAATTCGGATTCTGCGCCAAAATTTTCCTTACTTCTTGCAAAGATGGGGACTTTATTTTATCTGAAGAATTAAAATATGTAATCAAATCATTAGATACAATTTCTGATACTTCAGGGTAGCAGTAATAATTTTCGCAAACTCTTAATATATCCGCAGGCAAAACTACAACATTATAAGTTATTGCATACGATTTTACCGAAATAAATATACAACAAATTATTAATAAAAAACGTATTAGAAATTTCTTCATACAACTATTGTAACACACAAATTCTCATACGGGTAAGGGATTACTATTTAAAAATTATCTATTAAACTAAAAATAAGTGTCAAAGGAGAATTGCATGGAATACAATGAATTATTAGAAAAAGCTAAACAAGCAAGTGAAAGCGCATACGCACCATACTCAAAATTCAAAGTAGGAGCATGCGTACTTACTGAAAACAATAAAATTTATACAGGCTGTAACTTTGAGAATTCAAGTTTCGGACTAACAATTTGCGCAGAAAGAAATGCTATAGGAAGTGCAATTGCTGATGGGGAAAGAAAACTAACAGCTGTAGCTATTTATTCTCCAAACGAAAAGCATTGCTATCCATGCGGAGCTTGCAGACAAGTTATGACCGAATTTGCATCTGAAAATTTAGATATTATCACTGAAGGTGATGACGGATTAGAAATAACCAAATTCAGCGAAATATTCCCGAAAGGCTTCATACTTTAAAAATGTATTTTATTGAACTTATTGTAAAATATTTTCAAAAAGATCGTTTTATGGAAGTGCTTGACGAACATGATAAAAATGAAGCACTAAATCCCCTTGATGAAATTCCCGAAGAGGAAAACTCAGAGAATTGTGAGCATATTTTTATGCCAATTGACTCAACCGGAGAAACTTTAGCTTGCTCTAAATGCGGCCTAGTCGTTAACAAAAAGGATTTACGTTATAAAAACTTTTTCATGAACAAAAATTTATAAAAAAAAGCGGTCCTTACGAACCGCATAAGTCAAGTATGCAAAACTATCTTTTTATAAAATCTGTACTAATAATCTTTTCCACAAAATAGCCACATGGCTATTCTTTATTCCATAGTAAAATTATATTTCAGACATATAAATTGTCAAATAGCCAGCTGTCACAAAATTCATTTTGCAGAACAGCATTTATTTTCAGTAAGCATTCTTGATAAGAGCTTCTTTGCTTCGCTTAACTGAACATCATTTTTATTTTTTATATCTCTGGCTGTAAATTGAACTTCTACATCCGGCTTTATGCCTTTTTTATTAATATCAGAACCTGATGGAGTTAGATATTTCGCTACAGTAAGGTTAAGACCTGTTTCATTTGGCATAGGTATAATTTTTTGAACCATGCCTTTACCATAAGTTCTTGTACCAACTATAGTTGCTTTATGATAATCTTTCAAAGCCCCTGACAAAATTTCACTGGCTGAAGCAGAAGCTCCATCTACCAATACTACAACTGGTTTTTCTACCCCAAAATCAGTATTTTGAGCCTGAATATCATAACGATAACCATTACGACCGACAATACTTACTAGCTTCCCTTCAGGAATAAATAAGTTTGCAATAAATATAGCATTAGGCAATAATCCGCCTGTATTTCCGCGCAAATCAATAATTAAACCATCGGTGTCCTTAGTTTTCTCTAAGGCTTCCAAAAACTCATTCGGAGTTGTTGATGCAATAAAGCTTGTGATTTCAATGTATCCAATATTTTTATCTACAGAACTTTTTACAGATTTTATTTTAATCTCTTTTCTAAGCACATTTTTTACAAGCTTATCTTTATCTCGCAATATTGTAAGCTTAACAGAAGTATTTTCAGGTCCCCTAACCAAGTTTGCAACTTCTGAAATAGAAAGTCCATTTGCATCTTTTCCGTCAATATCAAGAATTATATCACCATTTTGCAAATTTGCACTTTGAGCTGGAGTACCATCTATTACATTTATAATTTGAATCTTACCTGCAATAGTTGCAATATTAACACCTATCCCTGTAATTTTTGAACTAATTGATGTATTTTGATCCGCATATTCATTCTTTGTCATATATCTGGAATAAGGATCATCGAGACTTGCAAGCATTGTATCCACCGCGACCTTAACATCTTCATCGGTTTTTATTTTGCCATGATAATGCTCTTTCCAATATTTCCATTGCTGATGATTTAATGTCGGATCATAATAGTTATCCTTAACTTCAGACCATACATTATCAAAAAGTTTTTGGGATGATACATAATTTTTATTTAGCAATTCTTCATCTGTAGAATACAAACTATTATTATTTGTATTCATTACAAACATGTTAACCGCCACCAACGCTAATACTATTGCAATAAAAATATATAATTCTTTTCTTTTCATACGAATATTTAACACCAATGAATTTTTATAATCAATATACTTTTTAAGTAACCCAACCAATTATTTTAAATTTTATACAAATCACAAAAACGCCGGCTATAAGCCGGCGTTCACAAATCTATAAGTCCTCAAATCCCGGAGATGTTGATGGTAAATTTTTATACCCTTCGTTTGATTGTACAGTTTTTTTAATATACTTGTTTGTATAATTTCCTTTCTCAAACAATTTTTTTAATGTGTTTTCTCTCGTTACCAAAGGGTGAAGATTTTCATTGCTTTCTGGGAATACATTTAAAATCTCACACCATACAGCCGCTTCCATAGTCCAAGCATAAGTTTCTTCTGCTATAGAATTATACTCATCCTGATGTAAAGCTTCATGAGCTAACAAGGCTGCCAATGCCCCTGGTGGCGCATCTTTGTGGCGAGGATTGATATAAATATAAAGATTTTTACCTTTTTTCCACCCTAAAGCATCAAATGAAGCATAATCAGGATTTATCAGCCCTAAATCCTTAAATTCAATTTTCACAGGTTTTTGAGATAAATTATTGCCTAAAATCGCCTTTCTGGAGAATTCACCATTTGTACCTTTTAGCATATCCAAAGCCACATAAAAAATAAAATCTTTACCAATCGCTTTATATTCAGGCGTTATTCGTTCAACATATTCTGCAGTATATTTTTCTGGAAAATTTTTCGGTATTACAATTTCATCTTTTTTTGACTTTGAAAAAGCAGGTGAAATCGCAACTAATTGCGTAATTAATAATAAACTTATAATACTCTTCCATTTCATACTTCTTACTACCCCCAATCATAATTTTACAGGAGATCTTCCCACATAATTATATTATAATAATATATTTTTAGAGGACAAATTTTTTACTTTGCTCTGTTTAAAGAAGCTAATTCTTTGTACATTATTTTATATTCAACAGAACCATCAATACTTTCGGCTTCTTTTATGTACTCAAGAGCAGTTTTCACATCATCTTTAAGCTTATAAATATTACTCATCTCAGCATAATATTTAGCATTATTTAAGTCATACATAATAGCTCTTTTCATACATTCAATAGCTTCTTCATAATCATGTTCGGATTTACGAACCAGCGCAAGATAATAATAACCATCTGCACAGTTTATATCCAATGAAATTGCATCCTGAGCAAATTCTTTTGCTTTGTCTAAATCACCTTTCAAATACGCTATTTTCGCACCTAGAATATATCCATAAATATATTTTTCATTTTCATCAATAACTTTTTTAACAAGCTCAATAGCCTCATCATATTTTTTCTCTTTAATATATACATCAGCCAAATCGCTTATATAATTTATATTTTCAGGATTTTGTTCTATTACGGATTTTATAACTTGCTCAGCCTTATCAAAATTTTCTAACTCATTATAAACTTTTCCGAGCGACACTAATGTGAAAGCATCCGAGCATCCGGCCTTTAAGTTTTCTTCTAAAATTCTTTCAGCGCCAAGATAATCCTTATTATTCAATTTTAACAAAGCTTTTATAACTCTTGCCTGATAATGGTTTTCATCTTTTAGTAATATTATATCGATTTCCTTTTGAGCTTTATCAAATTTTTTCATCTCATAATACAAATATGCTAAAGAATATCTGTAATCTAAATTTTCAGGAGCTAATACAATAGCCTTCAAATATGAATTTACAGCCTCATCTTGCCAACCATTAAAGAAATAAGCATTAGCGAGATTATACCAATAAACAGGATTGTTTTTAGAAATACTCGAAGCTTGAGAAAAGCATTTTATAGCATCAATAAACTTCATATCTTCTAAAGCAAACAAGCCCAAATAATTTAGAACTTCAGGGTTTTTAGACATCTTCATCGACTCAAATATTTCTCTTGCCTTATCAAAATCATTAGAGTCAAAATAGATTTTACCCAAAAGAATTTTGCAATCTTCATTTTCTTCTAAATTTTCAGATATAAGACTTTTAGCAAGCTCTGAATCACCATTTTTATAGCAAGCAAGAGCATATTCATAAAGACACGCTTTGTCCATTTGATCTCGATACTGCTCAATTTCTTGAACTCTATTTAGTTTGCCTAAAATTTTTATTACATCTTTCAAGTTCTTAGAACTTTCATCTTTTTGATAAACTAATTTTGCAGAATTTAAAGCCTCAATAAATAATCCTTGCCTTTGGTATATTTCGGATTGCATTTTTAATGATGGGATATGCAATTCGTCAACTTGCAAAACCTTGTCAATATATTGTAAAGCCCTGTCGTAATTATGGAGTAAAAAATATAAATCACCGATCTGATATAAAATTTCCACATTATCAGATTCTGTTTCCAACGCCTTATAAAGCATCTCAATAGCTTGTTTGTAACACTCTTGAGATTTTAATTCAAAAGCTCTCTTTATATAGTTAATTGCTTCATTATCCTGCATTATTGCTCCGTATTATCCTTATTTTCAACTTTCTTCTTATGTTTACTTTTTTTATCGTTAACATCCTGATTATTTGTATTATTAATCAATACTAAAACTTCATCCTCGCCAGCCATTTTTAAATTATTTCTAGCAATTTCTTCCAAGCTGGAAGTTCTTGAAAACTGTTTTATATCACTTTTTAATTCTTTATTCCTTGCTTCAGCTTCATCTCTAACTTTTTCCATAGTATTAATTTTTGCCTTATAAGCAATGATTTTAGAAACATTTAATATTGCACCAAAACCAACCTGTACCAGACAAAACAAAAGCACAAATGTTAAAAACGAGTAATAAACTCCTATTTTTCGTTTATGTTTTTTACTTTTCTTTCTGGATTTAGCAGCAAGAGAATCAACTTGCTGTTTACTATTTTCTTGTTCTACAGTTACTTTTTTAGGTAAATTTTCGCCTCTGTTAATTTCCACGGAAAACTCCTTGTGCTTTAATCAAATTATAAAAGAAAACAGAGAACTATTCAATTATATTTTAAGAAATTTACAATTGGAATTTAGTATTAAAGCGAACCTGAGACCAGGACCTATCGTTATTAACATCATAAGTAGTTCCAGCACCAAACTCCAACTTCATTCTATCCTCCTTATCAGGACTAATTGATAAAACAAGCTCACCTTTTCTACGATTTCTTGTCATATCAGATGATAAAATAGGCGAAAATGCAAAAACTCTATTAAACTTTAATTCTGGAGCTACGTAGAAATTATCCGTAACAAGCCCATAGGCAGTTAAATTATTTTTCTTAAACGCAGAACTTATTGCAAAATGTTTACTATCATATCTTGTAAATAAAGTAGTTGAACGCTCTAGCTGAGAGGTATCAATACCTGTATTATACAAAGTTCCGAGAGAAAAATTTCCCATTCTTGTCACTGATTGCACTGACTGAGGAGAAATGCTATATTCCTCTTGGTTATACAATGCATATTTTTTTGAACCTTGAATTTTTTTACTATCAACTAATTTTGAAGAATTAAATTTTTGAGGAACCCTTAAGTTCAAAGCGTTGTTACTATTTTCATCTAAATAAACCGTATCTGCATTATCTTCAACGAATTCTACATAACCTTTTGCTGGAACATTATCAACTTCTGGAATAAGAGTAACTTCATCATTTTCATTAGAACTTGTAATTTCATCAGGAGATACATCCTTATCCTCAGGCAAAGACCAAATAAAAATATTTGGAAGCTTAACATCTTCGTCTTCACAAAACCCAGGTACTCCCAGAAACAAAATTAACAAAACCAATAGAACTCTCTTCATAACTACATTATAACATAAAGCTTATAAAAAGAATATTTAAATCTTTCTATTTATGAATAATTTTCAGGAAATATAGATAAAAAAATGAATAAAAACCCAAAATACAATTACCCTTTTAATTGATGTACCTTGAAATTAAAACCTGCGCGTGATAGGATAATAGTTGCGAAATATAAAAGGAATCGAGGATTTAAAATGAACGAAGTTAGAGTTAGAATTGCACCGTCTCCAAGCGGAAATTTACACGTTGGAACAGCAAGAACAGCTTTATTTAACTACTTATTTGCAAAGAAAAATCACGGCAAATTTGTTTTAAGAATTGAAGATACAGATGCTGAGCGTACAAGCCAAGCTTATATTGACAATATTTTTGACAGCTTGAAAGCTCTAGGTCTTAATTGGGATGAAGGACCTGATGTTGGAGGCCCTTACGGACCATATACTCAGTCTGAAAGATTTGATATTTATCCTAAATATGTACAAGAACTTTTGGATAAAGGCTTTGCTTATGAATGCTTCTGCACACCAGAAGAATTAGAAGCTGAAAAAGAAGAAGCTACTAAAAATAAAAAACCTTACGTTTATTCTAAAAAATGTGAAAATCTAACAGAAGATGAAAAAGCTAAATTACGTGCAGAAGGCAGAAAACCTGCAATCAGATTTAACATTGCTAAAGCTCAAAAAGCTTTTCACGACTCTTCTATATTAAAGTTTGATGACCTTGTAAAAGGTGAACTTCATATGGATACTGATTTGCTTGGTGATTTTGTAATAATGAAATCAAACGGCACTCCTACTTACAACTTCGCAGTTGTAATTGATGATATGCTTATGAAAATTTCTCACGTAATCAGAGGCGAAGATCACATTTCTAATACATTCAAACAAATCTTAATTTTTGAAGCTTTAGGCGCTGAAGTTCCAAGATTTGGTCACTTAGGAATGATTCTTGCTCCTGATAGAAGCAAACTTTCTAAACGTCACGGAGCTACTGCGGTTTCAGAATTCGTAGAAAAAGGCTACTTAACAGATGCACTTATCAACTTTGTAGCATTGCTTGGCTGGGCTCCATCTGACGGACAAGAAATTAAAACAGTTGATGAAATTGCTCAAGATTTCAGAATTAACGAAATTTCTTCATCTAATTCAATTTTTGAATATGATAAATTGAACTGGATGAACAGCCATTACATCAAAATGCTTTCAATTCCTGAATTAAAAGAAAGACTTAAACCATATTTAACAAAATATGACTTGAGTGAACTGACAGATGCGCAATATACAAGAATGGTTGAGGTTACTTATGAACCATTAACACTTCTTTCAGACATAACAGATGCAGTTCCTTATTTCTTTGGTCAAGATGTTGAATTTGATGAAAAAGCAAAAGAAACTCTTGATACTGAAGTTTCTCAAGACGTTCTAAAAACATTCTTGGAACAAGCTAAAGATTGGGAATGGACTGAAGAAAATCTTCACGAAAAACTTGAAGCTTTCAGAGGCTACTACAAAGAAAAAGGTATCAAGCCAAAAGTTACAATGTGGGCTATAAGAGCAGCGGTTACCGGAAGAATTTGCGGAGCTGATATGACAGCAATTTTGGCTATTATCGGCAAAGACAAAACTTTCCACCGTGTAAAAAACGCATTAAAATAAGCTATTTAAGCCTATATTAATAATATGTTACAAAGAGCAGAATTCCTTAAAGAGATTCTGCTCTTTTGCCGTAAAGACACTTATGAGTGTAGAAAAATCACAAAATAGTATTAGGTTAAATATTCCATTTCAATTACCTTTTGAAAAAACATTGAAGAAGACTTGCAATGATTTTACTGCAATTGATATGTCTTCTTCTAAATCAACGGATATTAATAATAAAGGTCTACAAGTAGAAACTAATGCAGAAAACGAAAAATGTGAATATAACGAAAACGGAACCCTTAGAAATAAAAAAATACTAGATCCTAAAACAAAAGCTCTTCTAAATGAAATTTTCTATGACGAACAAGGAAAAATTATATCAGAAGATATTTACACTGAAGACGGATGCGAAAGCATTTTATACTTAGAATTTGAAAAACAACACATATTCTCAGACAGAGAAAAAACAAAAATATATTCAGCACAATCTTATGATTACAAAAATAGACTTACAAGAAATTGTACCTATAACCAAGAGACTGGGAATTTAGATTCTTCTACAAGTTATGATCCCGAAACAGGAGACATTGTATTTGAGGAAAAATACGACAACAATGGGAACATTATAAAACAATCATTTTTAAACCAAAAATATATCCAAGAGCACTACACATACGAATATAATGACAAGGGCAATAAAACTAAAACAAACCACTATGATGAAAACATGAAACTCTTGGATACCACAATCAACGAAAATGGTAAAACCTACAAAAATTATTATGATAAAAACGGACAAATTAGTCGCACTACAGAAATTATTCTAGGAGAAGAAATCGATCCTCTTGCGACTGAAATTTATAACAATTTAACGACCGAAAACATAAAAAAAATTAACGAAGATAACGTGATAAATGTTATTGATGATTTTCAAGTAAAAAATGATGAAAATCTAATGGATGGTGATGAAGGTTTTCAAGATACTTTGCTTGATAAAATTCTACAAAACCCTAATCAAAAAGAAAAAGAAGAACAACTTAACCACATATCTTCAATGATTAAAGCTAAATTTACAAAGGCACGAAACAATTCTATCGAACTATATTGTAACGATATGAAGGCTGTTGATAAAAGTATAGAAATCATAAACAAAAGGCTAGATAAATTTTCAACAGATAGTGCAGAAGAAATTCGTAAGACTTATAATATAGCTTCAAATATGCTTAAAAATAACGACTTATTCATAGACGTTGCAAACGGACAAATTGACAAAGCAAATTATCAAGGTAAGACCGGAGACTGCTGGCTTCTTGCAACTATTAACTCAATCGCAGAATCAAAAAATGGTAAAAAATTAATAGAAAATTGCCTTGAAGTTGATCCAAAAACACACGACATAAAAGTTAAACTACTAGGTGGCAAAAAAGAATACACAATAACCAATGAAGAATTACAATACTCTTGCAAGTTATCAAAAGGTGACTATGATTTAAGAGCAATAGAATTAGCGTTTGAAAAACATCTATCAGAAGCAAATCCACCCCAAAATCTTAATGGAGGATTTGCATATAAAGCTCTTGAAATACTCACCGGCAATAATGCTAAAATTGCATTTATGAATTACAATAGACCCGACACCCCTATTGAGATCGAGGGAGAAATTTTAGATAAGCAAAACATTAAACGCTTCAAAAATACCCCACTCATAATTGCAAATTCCCCAGGTTGCTTAGACAAACTACAAGAACTACAACCAAACGTTGCCATATGTACCTCAGCTGCAACTTCTGAATACATGTCACATCAATATTGGATAACAATAGATGGGGACAACATTATTGTTAAAGAACCTCACAATAGTGAGAATAGCAAAATTTATACACGTGAGGAATTTCAAAACAAGTTTGATGGAATGCTAAATATAATGATATTGTAAAAATTTCTTTACATTAAATATCTTCTATTAAAGATTTTCTCAGACAAGACCGTAATAGCAGGTACAGCGTAACAGGTTATTCAAGGAGTAATTTATGGGCGAACAAATTACATTTACCGAAAGAGATTTTCACTTTCTGAAAAATGTTACAGTAGAAGACTTAGCAAATGAAAACTATCTGACATCAATGGTAGATTTCATTAACCAACTTGATTCAAAAATCAGTAACGGCAGAATTCTTGTTATGGACCAAAATAAACCTGAAAACACTAAAATCTACACATATGCAAAATTTGTAGAAATTTACGATGAACAAGGCCTTGACGGCTTTTTATACCACTAATAAGACAGACAGGGAGACTAATCATGGATATACAATTTATTTCAACAAAAGAACTAGACGAAAATCAAATTGATGCAATTGCTAATGCTATAGAAAATGCAGAAGCAAACGAATTAATTGAAATCACAGATTCCGACGGAAATGCACAAGTATTTACTTATAACAAATTCCTTGAAATCTTTGATGACTACGGATTAGAAGGGTTTGTACACGTATAAAATTTTGTGCTAAAATTCTTGTATGGAATTTAAGCATTATACAGTTATGAAACAAGAGGCCGTTGACGCATTAGAATGCAAAAACGGTCTTATATACATTGATTGCACACTTGGCGGAGGCGGCCACAGTGAGCTAATTTTGAACAGAATATCTCCTGATGGGAGATTAATCGCCTTTGATATTGACGACGACGCAATAGAGGCAGCATCAAAAAGATTAGAAGGTTACCAAAACTTAACAATAGTAAAAAATTCTTATACAAATATTAAAAAAGTTTTACATTCACTAGGTATTGAAAAAATCACAGGTGGTGTTCTTTTTGACTTGGGAGCATCTTATCATCAGTTTAATAAGGCTGAGAGAGGTTTTTCATTTTCAAAAGAAGCTCCGCTTGATATGCGATTTAATCAAGATTCTGACTTTTCAGCTTATGATGTTGTAAACGATTACAGTGAAAACGAATTAGTTAGAATCTTTTCTGAATACGGAGAAGAAAGGTTTTCCAAAAGAATAGCTAAAGCTATAATTGAACAAAGAAAAATAAAAAAAATCAAAACTACAACTGAATTATCAGATTTAATCATCAAATGTACCCCACACGTCAAAACCTCTATTCACCCTGCAACAAGGGTATTCCAAGCAATCAGAATTGAGGTAAACCAAGAGTTACAAAATGTTAAAAATACTTTAAACGATGTGTTGGATTTACTTGACGTTGGTGCTATAATAAGTGTAATAAGTTTTCACTCTTTGGAGGATAGGATAGTGAAACACTTATTCAAGTACCATTCACAGCGGTGTCATTGCGAAAAAAATCAAATGATTTGCACATGCCCGCCACCAAAACTGGAGCTTGTTAATAAAAAACCGATTACGGCATCGGAAGAAGAGATTTCTGAAAATCCGCCATCGAGAAGCGCAAAATTAAGAATCGCAAGATGTATTAATTAATTTTGGGACAGTTTGTAGTTTAAAACAGTTGGGGAAAAAAGTTGAATACTGCAAGAGTAAGACAAGACATTAATTATTCTTATGTAAATCAGGATTACACAGCAAATCCTATACAGCAAGCACCGGTTATCGAAGGTTATTTTCACAAGGAGAATACATACAAAGAAATGGCTATAAGGAAGGTAAATGCAACATTATGTGGAATTTTAGGCGTATTTGTAATCGTCGCCTTCGTCAGCTACTACTTTGAAATGTGTAACGAAATTACATTAAATACTCTAAGCCGTCAGGTTACAACATTAAACGATGAAAATGCAGAACTACAAAATCATTTGGATCGTTTGAAATCATTTAATAATGTTGATAACAGAATGACTCAATACAATTTACTTCAAAAAGCAGCAAAAGTAATTGAGGTTCCTGCAGTATCTGCAAATGTCAACGTAGAACCTCAAAAAACTTTAACATCGACAGTTAACTGGGCTATCGGATATTAATTATCTGCTGTATACCTCGCCTAAAAAATCTGTCCAGTAATCTTTGCCCTCTTTTGTAGGATGTGTATTTGTAAGTGCATAATACGCACAAGACGTATTTTTTGAAATGTCGTTTGAAGTATTAGAACAATATTCCGGTCCTACATTGTTAAAATTAACACAAGATCCTGATGCACTGTTACATACAGGAGGATTGTCTTTATGCTCCTGTCCCACAGGAATAACCCGCCCGTCAAGTGTAAAAATAAACATAAAATAATCTATTCCATAACGATTAGGCTTTTTCTTACCATTTATATCTACACAGATAACAGGCCCATTTTGACCTTCTACACGCGGGGCATCATTAAATATCATTATAGCTCCAGATTGAGTAGGTGTAAAAGCTGAAGCATCACAGAAAAAAGAAGAATTCTTTCCGCTTGTATTAGCACCCCCTGAATAAGATTTCCCATTTAAAGTACTCAATGAATAGAATGCAATATAATTACCTTCACCATCATCAACACCTTGCCCTCCAGAATTAACAGACTTAGCACCTTTATAATAAGCTATTATTTTCTTACTATTTTCTCGCATCCCACCTACACTATTTGTCACAGCTTCTGGAACTGTTATTCCGTAATCTGCCTTGAACAACATCGCTACCTGATTTAGTTCAGTATAGGTTTTTAAAAATGCTGTATGCAACTCTTTGTTTTTTGTTTTGTTGATAAGAGCAGGTAAAGTCATAGCTGCAACAACACCTATAATACCAATGGTTATCAACACTTCTGCCAATGTAAAAGCTCTGTTCTCTTTCATTTTATCCTCCGTTTATTTTTATTACACTTTTTTAGAATTTTTGCAGCAAGAATCACCGTGTCTGTTGGCACGGCTTGCTTTTCTGCTCTTTTTCATCAAATCGGAGGTCTAAGTCTGAAACGCTTATCCTAACTGTTAGTCGGTAGCCCCCCCCCCCGAAATCCTATCTATATTTACTTTTTGCATACATTCCTCCTTTTGCAAAATAAGACTATCATTTTAATTTGATAGTCTTATTTTAACAAATTTATCATAATAATTCAATCCTAGTACCTATGTCTATGTGGAGGCGGAGCCGGATGATGATGGTGCGGAGGTGGAGGCGGTGGACAAACAATTCTAGGAATTGTTATCATACGCAATAAATTAAAAAATGTATTAATATTTCTTGCACGCATATAATCATTCATTATTTTTGTATATTCTCTAAAATTGATACTTTTATGGCTAGACCCCTCTTCATTATACATAGTTGAAACTAGATTGAAGGTACTTACTGTATGATTTAATTGGTAAGAATTATACGGATATAAATGAGTTGCATTCCAATTATCTCGATCAGCCGCAACAACTTCATTAATAGAAATCACTCCATTCTGATTTCCTTTAGCATCAATTTCATTAAAAGTTTGTCTTAGAGATTTATCATAATCAAACTCTCTTACATCCCCATAAATAAAGCAATCAGGAACATCATATGCCGCAGTTTGCGGAATATAACCTTGATAATATGTAATAGGAGGCATTGGAGGCTGAGGAATAATTAACTGAGCATCAGCATTCTCCATCGGCATCGCTGTCGCTAAAGCAATGGCAGCAGCACCTGCTGTATTACGCATAGCCTTTTTAGCCTTTTCTCCTTGAAACTGAGGAGTAGAATTAACTCCAATACGTGAAACTTTCATACACTAACCCTTATCTTTTGACCACATGATTATATTATGTTGCTAAAGATAAATTTTGTTAGTTCTTTAAGAAAATTTTACAATTCACAAATTATTTTTCTTTAAATTGATTTTTAATCTCTTCAATCCACTTTATTTTTTCAAGATTAGCATTATAAGCTTTAAACCAACAATTTATTTTTTCTTGAAAAGTACTTGCAGGGGGACCAGATTTTTTCACAAGACTATCATACAAAAGCTTTGAATCTTGAACCTTCCCTTTAGCAAATTGATTAATATATTTTCTATCTTTAGTTGCACCAATAGCAGCAACTATTTTTGGGTAAATTTTTATCATACTTCCTCCACATAAATCATAAAAAGGGGGTAAAAAAGACCGGTCAATATGGCCGGTCTTTATATCTTTGTCAAATTAATTATTTGCCACAAGAGCAAGAAGCAGAACCGCATCCGCAAGAACATCCAAGAGCGGCTTTAGCTTCTTCCATTCTTACTTTGATACGACCATCAACAGCGATACCTTCACCAGTTGCTTCTGAGATTAACAATGGGTTAATATCAAGTTCATCAATGAATTTGAAATCACTTACCAATTGAGATAATCTCAATAAAGTTTCTTGGATTTGATCGATTTGTGCAGGTTTTGTACCTCTTGCACCTTCTAACAATTTGTATGCTTTAACTGATTTAATCATTTCTTCAGCATCAACATCTGTTAAAGGAGCAATTCTGAAAGTTACGTCTTTCATAACTTCAACGAATACACCACCTAAACCGAACATCATCATAGGTCCGTATTGAGGATCTGTTGCGATACCGCAAACCATTTCACGGTTACCTTTAACCATTTCTTGAATGATTACGCCTTCAAGACCTTCTAACAAGCCTTTAGCTTCAAGTCTTTCAAGTAATCCTTTGTATTCTTTTCTTAATTGTTCTTCTGATTTGATGTTAACAACAACACCACCTACATCAGTTTTGTGAGATGTAGTTTTTGAAGTCATTTTCATTACGACAGGGTATCCGATAGAATTACCAAGTTCAACAACTTCTTCTTCGTTAGTTGCTAACCCGTATTTACAAGCTCTGATTCCATATGCTTGCAATACATCAATAGATTCTAATGTGGTAAGCTGAGCTCTACCCTCTGATAATGATTTTTTGATAATGCTTTCAACTTTAGCTCTGTCAACATCGTAGCATGGAATTTTACCTTCAGGTCTTTCCATCCAAAGTCTTTGTTGATTTAATCTGTTCAAACCATCAGCAGCTTCTTCAGCATACATAAAGAATGGCATATTTACATCCATATCAGAAATTTTTGTGAAGAATTCACTCTTAGTCATAAATACACCGATAACAGGTTTTTGCGGATTTTTAGCTTTAATTTCCATTAATGCTTGAGCAACATCAATATCTTTCAAGCCTAAGAATGGAAGATAGATTACGATAATCATATCAACATTTTCATCAGCAATAACTGTTTCAAGAGTTTGTTTATAGTGTTCGATAGGAGCTGAAGCAATCATATCGATAGGGTTTTTAACAGATGCTGCAGAAGGCAAGAAGCTTCTCAATTTTTCTTTTGTTGCATCTGTAATTTTAGCCATTTGCATACCATATTCACAAACAGCATCTGTAGCCATAATACCAGGACCACCTGAGTTTGTAATAATAGCTACTCTATCACCTTTTGGAATAGGGCAGTTAGCAAAAACTTTTGCTGTAGAGAATAAATTCTTCAAAGAAAATTCTCTAATTACACCTGATTGTTTTAATAGAGCAGCTGCAGCTTTATCTGCACCAGCTAAAGATCCTGTGTGAGAAGATGCTGCTGAAGCACCTGCTGCAGAACGTCCAGCTTTTAAAGCCAAGATAGGTTTTTTCTTAGTAATTCTTGAAGCTAATTTTCTGAAGTTTGCAGGATTTTGAATTGATTCCATATAAAGAAGAATTTGTTCAACATCTTCTTCATTTTCCCAATATTCAATAGCAGTTTCAGCATTTACATCAGCTTGGTTACCGATTGAAATAAATTGTGCAAAACCAAGGTTAAGGTCTTTCAAAATATTCAAGATACCGCCGCCCAATGCGCCTGATTGAGAAACGAAACCAATATTTCCACGTTCAGGAAGAGATTCTGCAAAACATCCATCCATTCTGATTTCAGGGTGAGTATTTACAACACCTAAACAGTTAGGACCTACACATCTCATTCCATATTCTTTAATTTTTTCAACTAATTGTTTTTCAAGTTCAGCACCTTCAGCACCTGTTTCTTTAAAACCAGCTGTAATAATACATAAACCTTTAATTCCTTTTTCGTGGCATTGATCAACAGTTGAAAGTACAAATTTAGAATTTACTACAATAATTGCTAAATCAACTTCACCTGGAACTTCCAAAATTGAAGTATAAGCTTGTAAACCTTCAATAATTCCACCTTTAGGATTTACCGGATAAATATTTCCGTTGAATTTGTATTCTTGCAATCGTTTCATAATATCAGAACCGATTGTATGTTCTTTTGTTGACGCACCGATAACCGCAATTGATTTCGGTTTCATAATTTTGTCTAAAAGATTCATTTTCTGTCCTTTCTTTTTTTAATTATTATTCGTCAGTTAATACATCAAATATTTTTTTGCCCAACTTATTTAAAGCTATTTTGCATTTATCCTTAAAAGTAGGCGGGTATAATCTTTCATAATTATTCATTGCATCTTGCACAGCTTCCTTTAAAACATCTGTTGTTTGAGAAAGTCTATGTACAAGCACCGTATATTTTTTTTCGCTTTTCATTGAATTATTGCTTGCTATAATAGATACAAAATCACCATTTGGTTCGTTTTGTATATTTAGACTATAAGCTTTGCCTGTAAGATCAATTTTTTTGGTTGTCTTCGCAAGAGTTTTCTGCAACTCTACACTCATATTATTCTTCAGGATATTTATATTCCCTTGGAAATTTTGTGTATTAGAGATATTTTGTACGAGCATGAAATTTACCTTTCCGATTTAATATCCGTTTGCAATCCACTCTCTTACTCTAAACCCCGCGCCTAACTCGGAAGCTAAACCTTCGCAAGCTACCAAATCAAGCTGATAACCTCTATAGCCTTCTACAACAGAAGCAACAACATGGATTTTTTCCTTCACGCAAGCTTTAATAAACTTTTTAACTTCGTCATAAGCATCATCAAATTTTGGTCGTGATAACTCATTATATTCTTCTTTGTTAGATGAATTTAAACTTACAGAAAATTCATCAACAAGACCTTTTAACTCAGGGACAACATTTCTTTTATATACAAAATTTGCATGTCCATTCGTATTTACACGAATTTTTATTTTGGGGTATTTTTCTTTTATGTATTGAGCAACCTCTTTTAAGACTTCAAGCTTTAACATAGGCTCTCCATAACCACAAAATATCACATCACGAGATCGAGTTTGTGAATATATTTTTTCAAACTGCTCAATGACATCTGATGAAGTGGAATTTTCGTCATCTAACCATAACTTTTGCCCACAGACATCATCTTTATCATTTCTTAAACAAAAAATGCAATCATTTGTGCATCTGTTAGTTAAATTAATATAAATTTTACCGTCTAATGTATAAACTAAAACGTTTGACATGGCCTGCCCTTCCTAAAAAATTATCTCACAGGCAAAAATTTTTTACAAGCAATTATTACTATTCAATATACAATAATTTATTTATATCTACATTCAAGACCTTTGCAAGTTCTAAAATCTTCCCTAATGACATATTAATTTTGCCAGTCTCTATTTTTGCAACATAAGTCCAGTGAATATCCATTATCTCAGCCAATTGCTCCTGAGTAAGATTCTTCCTCATTCTTGCAAACTTAACGTTTAATCCAAATTTTTTTAACAGCTCGTCTTTTGTCATATCTATATTCATATATATATATGTATAATGCTTGACAACACAATTACATATATATATAATTCTATTTAGTTATATATATATAACTAAGGAGGTATAATGAAAAATTTCGCATTTACACTTTCCGAAGTAATAATAACACTCGGAATTATAGGAATAATAGCATCAATGACATTACCGACATTGATGATCAACTATCAAAAAAAACAAAATATAACACGTTTAAAGAAAACATATACCCTGTTAAATGAAACTATCAATATGTCAACTGCAAAATATGGAGATATTACAACTTGGGATTGGACTTTAGATACTTTAGATTTTTTTGAAAAATATATTGGGTACAATTTTAAATATACTAAAAACTGCAAATATGAAACCGGCTGTTGGAACAAAGATGGAGCTTTCCAAATAAACGGGAATATATATGATGACAATCCTAACAAATCTTATTGGGCAAAAATTCTAATAAATGACGGAACAATGCTTGCAATGCAAAAACAAGACAATAGTCATGTTCACATAAATATTGACTTAAACGGCTATAACAAACCTAACATGTATGGAAAAGATATTTTTATAATTACGTTATCCTGCAAAAAAATAGAAGACAACTATCATAAATTTGACAGACCAGGAATGTTCTTTTATGGACACGGACTTACAAGGGAGGAGTTAATTACAAATAGTCTTGGCTGCTCAAAAGCTAAAGCCGGTCTTACTTGTGGAGAAATGCTTTTAATAGATGGTTGGGAAATAAAAAAAGACTATCCTTGGTAATATCTATTTATTTTTCTTTTCGTTTGAATAATCAGCTGTTCCTGGGAAAGCATTGCTACCTGTCACTTTTCGTGTAATCCAGTATTGAATTTTTGGAATAAATGTAGACAAGAAAGCTGCTGATACTGCAAAACCAAGTCCCCAGTTAAATGCATTTTTCATGTAATTTTCACGACAAACTTTATTCAATACATCTTTTGTGATTTTTTTATCTTTAGCTTTTTTAAGAACTGTATCTATGTAAATTTCTATTTCTTTTTGTTTTTTAGAGAATGTTTCTTTTGATATGAATGATAATTCTTTGTCAAAAACAGACTCACTCATTTTGCCAGTGAATAAATTCTGATCAGAAGTAGAGCATCTAAATACATTTTTCAAAAATTCAGGCATATTTATTGCACCATCAGTAAAGACATCAACTATCTGTTTTTCAGACAACATAGCTTTACCAGCAAGTTTTGGCTGTAATTCTGACATACCTTTAGCTAATTTTTCAAATTTTGCAATATCAGCCTCAGGGTATCTTGCTTTAACCTCTGGAAGAAGATTTATAAACTCATCAAGTTCCATTACTCCATTATTCTCACGCAATACTTTTGAAATAGCTGGAGTTATAAACGCTTTATTATCTGGATTTCCTAATACAACTTTCTTGAAAGCTTCAGCATCCATCGTGCCACCATTAGCTTTCAAAACTTCATTCAAATGATCATTTACCTGTTTTGCTGCAACTGGGTCAAGTCTTGTTGTTTGACCATCTTGAATTTTATTTAATAATGCAGCAATTACAGGCATATTAAACATATAAAAATAACTTGATGAAATATCTCTGAACAATACTTCCGTACGCTCGTGAGAATTTCTTGCACAAACACCTCTACCTACCCATACACCCATATCAGTAGATAAAAGCTGATATTTCGGATTATTTTCAAAGCTGTAAGCCAAAGACATCAATGTTTGTGGTGAAATTGCCCCGAATGAAACATCCTTATTTTTCTTATCATCTTTTTGGTCACCATTAACAAAAGTATTCATCGAAACTTTCGAAGTTGATTTATTATTTTCGATATTTTGCGGAGTTATTTCTTTTTTCTGTTCTTGAGCATTAGGCTTTTTCTTCATTATGTATTTAGTAATACCTTGGTTAACCTTTGGTAAAACAAAACCTACCAAGCAGTTTGCAAGAACAATACTTGTGAGAACTTTTCCAAATTTGTATCCAGCAATAACTTTTTCGGCTTTTTCAGGATTAAATTTCAAATCATTTGCAAATTTTTTCAAATAATTCTTAACCGGATTACGCAATGCATCCTTACCTGTATCAAAATCAGTTTCAGGAAGTTTATAAATTCGTTTCCCGACAAATTTGTCTATCAAATTATTAAATAATGGAACTCCGCTAAACCAAAATGCGGCACCAATCATTTCTTCAGTAAGACGTTCTCTTGCCTCTGTAAAACCGCCACGTTTGTAGGCTTGATAAGTTCTTCCGCCTTCGACAAAAGCTTCCAATAATATAACAGGGGCTATTGAACGACTTGCCAACCCTTTTACAAATTTTCGTCCATAGCTAAAATCTTTTAATGTTTGATTTGGTGTTACTTTTATTTCCATATAATTTCGTCCGGATTAACAAATTCTTAAATATTGCTGAAAAAAAATTTTTGCCCTCATTTGTCTTTTTATTAAAATTTTGTTACACATTTAATTATCAAATAGGCGTTTAAGAAATGTTAAAATTTTCAAATTTAATAACAATGTTTTTTATTCAGTGTTTTTGATACAATTGAATTGAAGGTGAGAAAAATGCCAATTAATATCTCTAGTGTTAAAAGCAGTTATAATCAATCATTTGAACAAAATAACGCTAAACAAAATAAAAACCCTAACACTCAAAACCTAAAACCTGCAGTTACTACAGCCTCTGCTTTAGGAGTTGGAATAGCTTATGCTCTTATTGCAAAAAAACAAGGTTTTTCTCTTAATCCTTCAAAAATTTTAAAAACCCCAATAAAAGATTGGTCTTTAATTAAGTTATATGATAAAAAACAACCTGATCGAAAGTTAATAAAACTTGAAGAATGGGAAATTTTAGGACTTGCTGGGGGATCTATTGCTGGAGGTTTAACCGCAGGAGCACTCCTTGATGAAAAGAAAAATTTCAAAGCTAAAGTAAGAGAATCAATAAATCAATTCATCGGGAACGTATGTATCCCAGTTGCTTTCGTAAAAGGGGTTTCGGTTTTATACGATAAAAACAAAAGACAAATTTTAAACAAAGTTCCTCAAATAACAGGTGAAGGTAAATTTATAAAAGGCGTTAACAAAGGCTTAAAATGCATACCTTCAGCAGCAATGACTCTTGTTGCTCTTGGTGCAGGAATTATTACAGGAAATAAATTCTCAAACTTTATAAACGAAAAAGTTTTCCACAAAAGAGTTGAAAGACATATCAAAAAAACAGATTTCGCACCACACGTTGATGATATTGGTATGGCAGTTTCGTTAATGGCAGATAAATCTAAAGTTTCTACAGCTATTACAAATACGGTACCATTCTTCCTCTGTGTACCTGGTATTCAAACCGGAATGGCTCAAGATAAATAATAATAAAGTTTTATAAGAAATAAAAAGCCTCCTTTAATTTAGGAGGCTTTTTTATTATCTTTTAATCTTCTTTTTCTTTTAAAATTGCTGTAAATTTATCTAATCTTTCCAACAATGGTTGCATTTTTGTCTTCAAGTCTTGTTTGAATTTTTCTGCATCACCTTTTCCGCCGTTTTTATATTGAATATATTCTCTGTCCATTTGTGCTTTAACGGCTATTTTCAAAATTTCAGGAAGATTTAATGCTGTTGGTTTATCACTGGAAAGATTTTTATAATAAGCATCCTCATAATCTTTTGATAATCTTAACTTCCAGTTGGTATCGACATTTCTTCCGCCATAATTATAGACCTTATCTAAGCCAAAGAAATCAGCGAATGAAATTTGAATTTTTTCGGAATTCATAAACAATTCTGCAAACTTAGCTTTTACTCTGTCAAGATTATTATTTGCAATTCTTTGGCAGAATTCATCGCGTTCATTCGCTCTTTCAAATTTATCCCAATGCAAAAATCCTGCTAAATACTGAGGTTCCCAAGCGGAATGATTTCTGGCCCACTCTTGTTCATTTAGAAGTTTTAATGCTGGTTGACTATCATGAGAACCTAATAATGCCCAATTTTTACGTGAAGAGCCTTCTGAACGAGAAAATTCAAGCTGAGTTATTCCAGGAAGATTATGTTTGTTTTTATAAACTTCATAGAACCAAGTTCCCTCATTGTTTGACAAATCTTCCCAAACTGCATCCTGAGGATCCAATCCGTGTTCTTTCATTGACGGTATTATTATTTTCTCAAGGATATTTTTATAATTACAATTAGGATCAAGTCCCAAGTGAGAAATATTACCAGCTTTAAACTTGTCTGATAAATTTCCGTTTATTATCTCAACAGTATTTTCATCATATACATAAGGATCAATCAACCCTAAAGCATGGTCAATTCTTACATTTTCACAATCTTCAAGTGCTCTGTCAATTTTTTCTTTTAATAATTTTCCGGCAATACCAAGTGTACCATCCGCGTTAAATAATTTATTTGGATCTAAAACAGGCACATCCCACATTTGAGGACCATAAGTACCTCCATTAGGGCAACCCAAACGCCAATTTTCAAGGAATGCATCTTTATTTATCCATTCATCACACTCTGAAAAACCGACTAACATATCACTTATGTATTTAAAATTATTATCTTTCCTAAATTGTTTGTTTTCTTTAATTTGCTTGTCTGCTATAAACTGTTCAAATTTATAAACATTAATTTCTTTTTTAAACTTGGCAGTAAGGTAATTATAACGTTCTATGGCTTCCGGATCACGCTGTCTTAATAAATTTATTAAATTTTTGTCTACAGGATTGTCCCAAACTCTAAAATCCCCACTACCATAAGTTTTATTCAAAACTTTAAACAAACTTTCTTTCATCAAACGAGTTTTATTATTTTGTTTAAATTCATTAAACTCTGAATTTAATTTGAGAGCCTTTTCATCCTTGTCATAAAGCTTTTTCTGGAAATTATCATATGCTGTATTTAAAGCAATATCATAATTTTCAAATGCATCATAAAACTTTGAATATGCATAGTTTGCGTCATCATTTTTATACTTTACTTCTAATAATGATAATAAATTATTGGTAGATTTATCATCCAAAATATTTGCATATTCATCATTTTTTAAAGCTTTCAAATCTATAAACAATTCGTTTCTAGCAAATACAGTTGACTTATATGGAGACACATCAGCTTTTGAAAGTTTCCCGTTTGGACCAAGCTGATTATTATTGAATCCATGCAACATTTCCAATTTTATAACATCTTGCGACTCTTTTGAATAAGGTGAACCTACCCCAAAATCTTGCGATTCCACAGGAAAAGATGAACCATGCATAATTAGAGCCATTTCTTTTATCCCTAGATAATCAAATGCCTCTTGCAATGTATTTTGACGATATTCCTGCTTTTCATTTTCGCGTAAACGTCTTTGAAAAACCGGTGCACTATGTGCACTTAATACACTCATTACCTTCATACTATTCTTAAAACTCCTAAATATAATATTTGCTAGATACTGGTGATTAATTCTATTGGATAATTACATCCAACTTCTTCCCTTGATAAAACAGTTATATCATTAATATAGTTAGATAACAACGTAAAGAACAAATGCCTATATTCCATTGGCACAAGTAATTTTATTGATGTAACCTCATTTTGTTTCGCTTTTTTTTGAATTTTTTCTGCTAGTTTTTCTGCAAAATCTCCATCTATTTTTATAATAAAATCATCATCTTCTTCAAAACTTGGCATAAAAGCTTCCAGCGTTTTATCTGAAACTTCAAATACTGGGATTACCCCATCCTGATTTACATGTTTTCTACAAATTTGACGAGATAATGCTATTCTTAACTTTTTCAACAATTCTGATTTTGGACAATCTTCAGCAAAATCATTTATTCTTTCAAAAATATATGTGATATCTTTTACAGAAACTCTTTCTCTAATCAAACTTGTCAAAATAAAACGCAAATCTGAAAGAGAAATAAAGTCCGGTATTACATTCTCAATCAAATATGGATTGACATCACTTACAACATCAACATATTTTTCTACATCAGAATAATCAAGTAATTCATCTACATATTTTACTGATACAAACTCTAAAACTCTTGCAATATATTCAGCGCCTGATATTCCTTTTTCCCAAAAATCTTTAGTCTGACTACGTTCAATCCAAACTATTTTTCTGCCAGTTACAATATCCGTATCATATATAGAGTTTTTCAATTTCTTATCAAGATGAATTTCATCCTCATAAAACATCAAATAATTAGGATAAGCTAATGCTCTTATTACTTCGGATCCTCTTATTTTAATATTGAATTCATAAGGATTTAGAGTTTCGTCATCCTTAAACAAGATTTTTGGAATTACAAAACCTAATTCATCTGTTAAATTTAAACGAGCTTGAACAGTTGCAGACAATAATGCTTCTTCTTGAATATCACTCTCATTATCAACATAACCTAAAAGCTCTTCACTCAAGTTTATGGAAAGCTTTTCTTCATGAAGTCTTGCATACATAACATCAGGAGACGTAGCTTTTGCTAAATCAGCTTTAAGAACTTCCAATTCCTTCAAACCTGCTGAAATCTTATCATTAAGTTTTTTCCTGCCAACTGATGCCGGAGCCTCTTTTTCTAGTTCTTCTTTAATTTTATTGATTTTATTCTGCTGATTTCTTATTTTTAATTGGATATCAATGCAATCCTCATAAGGAGACATTTTAGGTGAAAGCATTTTCTCCATCTGGCTTTTAAAAGACGAAATATTGATAATATCACCGTTATTTTCTTCCTTATCCGGCTTTAACTCTGACATAAAAATGCAGTTGTATTTGAAGCCCTCATCTGTCTCGACTTCATTCATACTATATAATTCCCAGCCATTCATAGACATTTCATTCAAAAGATTTTGAAGTTCTTGTACATTTTCACTTGAACAACTTCTTATTATATACTGCATTTTATTATTCTTAAACATATTTTCCCCTTAATGCTTATTTTTCTGTATAAGAATTCTTAAAGCCTCAATTGCTGTTTTAATTGCCATATCAGTATCATGGACTACAGGATTTTCCAAACCAAGCTTTTCTCTTTCCTGATTTGCAACAGTTAAGAATACAGACCCTGTCTTTACTCTTCTATAACTAGAAACTATAAATAAAGCAGCAGACTCCATTTCAGAAGCCAAACACCCTAAACGTTTCCAAGCTTCCCATTTATTCTCAAGCTCGTAACTCACAGGGATTTGAGAAGTATTATGCTGGCCATAGAATGAATCCTTGCATTGAACAACTCCCGTATGATATTCACAACGAAGATTTTCCGAAGCCTGTACCAAAGCATTCACAATATCTATATCGGCAACAGCAGGAAACTCAATTGGAGCATATTCTTTACTTGCGCCTTCCATCCTAATTGCCCCGGTTGCAATAACAATATCGCCACCTTTTACATCAGGTTGAATACCTCCACAAGTACCAACGCGTATAAAAGTATCAGCACCAATATTTACCAATTCTTCCAATGCAATAGCCGCTGATGCACCACCAATACCAGTTGACGTTACACTTACTTTTTCTCCGTTAAGATAACCTGTATAAGTTGTAAACTCGCGTCTGTCTGCAATGAGTTTTGGTTCATCAAAATATTCTGCAATCAACTTACAACGCTTAGGATCCCCCGGTAAAAGTACATATTTACCGACATCACCTTCTCTTAGCCCAATATGATATTGTTCACCATTCTCGGAATAATTCATACTATCTCCTAATTTATATACTAGTTAGAAGCTTTCAATTTTTGAATTACTAAATCAGAAATATCAACGCCACCTACAAAGATAACTCTAAAATCTACAATAGCATCAAGTTTTTGTTCAACTAAAACTTGTTTTGCGGCTGCTTGAATTTTATTGAATACAAGCTCTTCTTTTTGAGATTTCAATTTTAAATAAGCTTCTTGTTTAGCGTTAAATTCTCTTGCAGTAACATCTTCAAAATTTTGTTTTTTCAAAGGTGTATCCAATGCTTTATACTGTTTTTCTTTATCAACCATATATTGTTGCAATTCTAAAGCCTTTGCATCAACTTCTTTTACAGCTTGCTGAGCCAAAGGATAAGATGCTTGAACTTTTTGATAATCAATATATCCAACCCCGCCTGCTAAAGCCTGGTTACTCATAGAAAGAGCCATACCACCTAATAAAACCATAGCTGCCAGTCCAAGTTTTTTCATATAATACCTCCATTTATTTCTAATAAATCAAATCGCCTACACCAAACGTAAAGTAACCGCCTCTGTTACCATTATCACCCGGATTGGTAAGCGGAATACCATAATCGATTGACAAAGGTCCCATTCCAGGAATATAAAGTTTTATACCAACACCTGCTGCAACCGCATATCCAGGACGATCATACAATGTATCTGCAAGTGTATTATTAAATATTTTACCTGCATCCATCCAAGCCGTCAATCTTACGTTATCAAGAAATTTAACTTTTCTTGCAAGTCTAGTTCTATCTAAGAATGGAATAGGAGTAGCAAATTCAGCAGAACCCATTACAAAAGCATCACCGGTACCTACACCACTCATTTTGAAACCTCTGATTGTATAAGGTCCACCTAAGCGATATGCCATTACATCAGGCATATTGTCGCCGTGAATTTTTCCGCCGGCTTTTGCCATAATAGAGAACGATGATTTCTTACCGACTGGAATATATTGTTTTACCATACCTTGTAATTTTCCGTGGGTTTTATCAAAATCAATCAAACCTATATCTTCAGAGAATCTCAAGCTTGCCAAAGTACCTTTTCTTGTAACAACCCCACCTTCTCTTGTATCATAAATAAGAGCTGGGCTTAGAGACATAAACAAACCGCCCTCTAACTGATTTGCACGTTCTGAAATAGGTACGTTATAACGGTTAAACAAACCGGCAATTTTATCAAAATCACCTTCTCTTAAGTCGATATGTTCAACTCCAAGAGAGAATGTTGATGTTAAATTTTTATTTTTCTTAAATCTGTGTGCAACAGTAGCTTCACCACCAATACGTCTTTCAATTGCAAGTGGAACTTGATAGCTACCAAAATCACGATAGAAAATCTTACTCATTAACGAAGTATCAGCATTTAAGAAATGAGGTTCAAAGAAACTCAATTCAAATTGCATATTCATACGTCTTTGAATAGAAGCATCGTTAAGAATTACACCAGAACCAACCAAACCGCTTAAAGAAACTCTTTGGTTTCTTCCTCTGAAGTTATTGTCTGCGATACCCAATGAACCAAATACACCTGTTACTGAGTCAATACCACCACCGACAGAAATACTTGCCGTACGTTGTTCTTGAACATTAATAGTAATGTTATAAGTATCTGGATCTTCTTCGCAAGGTTCAATTTCTCTTGTAACATCCTTAAATGCCTGAGTTGCATACAATCTTACCAAATCTTCTTTAACTTGGTTTTCATTATAGACCATGCCTGGCTCTACAAGGACATTACGTTCAATTACAAAATCCTTAGTTTTTTCATTACCTGAAATTGCAATTGAGTTTATGGTACCTTCTTTAATCTCAATATTAACAGTACCATCAGGATCATCTGTAACAGATGATACACGAGCTAATATATAGCCTTTTGAGGTATAAATCTCTTGGATTTTAGCTATTGCAGCATTTAATTGCGCAATATTTTGAGGTTTACCTTTCATATCCAAAAGCGGGGTAAGGATTTCTTCTGTTGAGACTACCGTATTTCCTTCTATTGTGAAATCGGTAACCGGGGCATTTTCTTCTAGGATTAATTTTAATGTAACTGTTCCATCTGAATTATTTACAGGGATAGCTCTCATTTTTTCAGTAAAATAACCTGTTTCATATATACTTCTTAAATCGGCCTGAACAGTATCTCTATTATAAGTATCACCGGCTTTTAAATGAATTTTATCCTTAATCATATCAGGAGATAATACATTTAAACCATGAATTTCAACATCTTTTAAAACTTTTTCATTTTTTTGAGCAGAAAGATTTGCAGATGCAGTATCTGATGCAGGAGTCTTGCTATCTCCACCCCAAAAAGCGTCTGCTGCAAACGTATGCAAAGGACAAACTGCGACAATCATCATTGATATTATAAGCTTATATATTTTGCGGTTAACTTTCAACAGAATTAATCCCTTAAATCTTCCTCATGTATAAACATTATATCACAAATACTTTAAAGTAAAAAACTTAATATTTATATACATATTAAACCTTTACAATCCGCTCATAGACCTCATTTTTATTAAGGTTGTATAAAGTTGAAAGAATCACGGCAATTTCTTTTGCTTTAAAATTCTTAGCCTTAAGCTCATTAATTTTTTCATCCAAATCCAGACCATCCTCATTTATGCATGATTTATAAACCAAACCAACAATTTCACCCTTCAGAATGTTCTTTTGGAAATACTTGATTACATTTGTAATATCATCAATAATGACTTCTTCAAACACTTTAGTAAGCTCTCGTCCGATTGCCACTCTGGCGTTTGGATTGTATTCAGATATAATCTCCAAAGTATTCATTAATCTGTTAGGTGATTCATAAAATATTATATCGCTTTTTTTAGATTTTTTTAATACATCATGAATTTGAGATTTTGTCTTTGGCAAAAAGCCAACAAACGTAAATTCCTCACTATCTCTTGGCACTTGAGAAAGAAAAGTTACAAGTGCATTTGCTCCAGGAAGAGCTGTCACACTAACATTGTTCTTCCTTAATTCCTCAACTAAAATTGCGCCAGGATCACAAAATAAAGGAGTTCCTGCATCTGAGACTAGAGCCATTTTTTTACCGGACTTTATAATTTCTAAAAATGATTCAAGGCGTTCTTTTTCATTAAACTTGTGATAAGAAATACATTTTGTTCTTATATCAAAATGATTAAGAAGCTTTTGCGTAACTCGCATATCTTCACAAGCTATTACATCAACCATTTTTAATGTTTCAATTGCACGATTAGTAATATCTCCAAGGTTTCCAATAGGGGTTGGAACTATATAAAAATCAAATTCTTTCATAGGTTAATATTAACACAAATGTAATTTATTTACATTTATGTTTTCCAGTCCAACTGAGATCTGTACAATGTAAATAATCCAAATTTTCATTCATTATAACCCATGCAGTACAAGCTATTCCTCCCATGGCATTTGAATAATTAATACATTGTTTCTCAAAAGAAGTATAATTAGCATCAAAACCACCTGCAGGAATAATACCAGATTTTGTTATATCAAATTGAAAAATATCTTTACCATAAGTATTTGGCATCCTATTTCCATTTAAATCAACCTTGAAAGAACCACAAAATTGTAAATATTTTCCTCTACCCCAACTAGCAGTACACTCTGGAGAATTTATAAAAATGTGTCCTATTACAGTACCATCAGCAAGCACCATCCGTGTCGTATAAGTATCCGATACATACTTTATTCCGGCAAGATTATACGAATCCCAAGTCTCACATGCATTTTCAGCTTTGCAGATTTTTATTGTTTTTAAATATTTTGACATAATATCAATATATAAATTAATACCGTAATTTGAAGACGCAATCTTATCCTCATCCTCAGAACCATTTTGAGCAGAAGTTGTAAGTCCCCAATTAGCAATATTACCATAATCATTAACGGCCTGCATGTGTGCAATACTCATTACGGAATATACCTTTTTTAACTTTGCTACAGTTGATTTTTCGTTATTTTTTTGTACTAAAGTTGGTAAAGTCATCGCAGCTACTACACCAATTATACTCAGAGTAACCAATACTTCAGCTAAAGTAAAAGCTTTAGTTTTGATATTCATCGTTCCTCCTTACACTCTATTTAGTGCATATGAGATATTATATAATGTAGATTGCATTTTGTCAATTGTTATGATACATTGTATGGATAAAAAAGAAATTTTGAAAGAATTCGGACGTAATTTAAAAGCTGAAAGACACCGTGCCGGTTATTCCCAAGAAGGTCTGGCAGAAAAAATAGGATTAGGCTTCGGACAACATCTCGGTAAAATTGAACGTGGGGAAACTAACACTTCTCTAACCGTCATAATTGAAATTATGAACGCATTAAACATTGATTTTGATAAATTGTTCGACAGAAAGAATTTTAGTTAAATATTTTTTCGGTGTATTCTTTTATTTTATCGTTAATTTCATTGTAATTTACTGACACAGGTGTTGGCTTTGAGGTTTCAATAACATCAAGAAAAACTTTTGCATTTTTAGGATTTTTACCATCGAGAAAATATTCAGAATTAGCGACATCAATTCTTGCAGGAACGATCAACCCGCTTTGCGTCATCTTAGATATATTTTCTTTTGATGATAAATATTTAACCAACAATAGAGCCTCGGATTTATGCTTTGAAGATTTTGAAATAGCCCAACCTGAAGCATCAAGAGGAACAACGCTTCCTACAGAACCTTTAGGAAAAGGGGCAATATCCCAATCAAAATCAGCTTCTTCGCGATACTTAGGAACTAACCAGCGTCCAGATAAATGCATTGCAAGACGACCCTGTAAAAACATTTGAGCCATTGTAGCACTGGCACTTTCAGACTTTTGAGGTGCTACATGATATTTCTTTCTTAAGTTTGCATAATTTTTTAAACCTTTTTGAGAATTATCATCTTTGATAATTTCTCTTTTTAAATCATCAGAAAGAATCCCACCGCCTTCGCTCATCAAATAAGGCAGATAAAATAAAGAATCCTCTTCAAAACTAATTCCAAACACATTAGGACGCGAAGTCAATTTTTGCGCAATACTTAAAAATTCTTCCATTGTCCAATTTTGACTTGGACATTCAACATTATTCTTATCAAAAATATCTTTATTATAGTAAATCACAAGATTTGAAATATCTCGAGGTATAGCATAAAGTCTTCCATTCCAACTCATTGCATCCAATGATTTTTTATAAAAAGCACTTCTATCAATATTCAAATCAGTTAAATCTTCCAAAACTCCGGCATTTGCATATATAGGCAAATTTAAATTATTTATAAATATCACATCAGGAGCGGTATTAGAAGCAAACAAAAGATGTATCTTTTGAAAATAATTTTGCGGGATATGCATAAAATTAATTTTCAAATCGGGATTTTGTTTCTCAAAATCAACTAGTATAGGTTTTAAAATATCAATTTCAGATTTAGAGCCCCAACTTGCAAATGTAATAATAGTTTTACCAGAAGCCTTTTTATAATTTAACAAAGCTCCGGCAGATAGAAATAAGCTCCCTGCTACTAATATAATTATTGCAATTTTCTTCAACATAACAAGCCTACAGCTCGATTAATACACCCATTTTGCTATCACTAACCTCTACAAGTGATCTGAATCCGTCAGTTTTTACCATATAAACATTTGGATTATCCTGTCTTACTTGTAAAGGCTTTTCTATAGGGCGATCAAACTTCTTAAGAACAAATATTTCTTCTTTTATTCTACCGATAAGAGCCATTTCTCCATCTAAATTTACTAAATAAAAACCTTTATCTTTGTCAATATTAAAACCTGATTTTACAATTAATCCGTTTAAGTAACTTTCTTGAGACTCAGATTTTAACTGAGTTATTGGATTTGTCATCTTTTTCGGAGTAGCTTTTTGAATTTTCATAGAAGGTTTAATATTAGCAAGACTTCCTGCAACCTTATTTGACAACTCTATAGAAGCTGTTACTTTGCTTTGGTCATCTGATAAAGCGAAAAATTCATCTATAGTTGCCATTGTATAACCTTTGTTATTTACAGGTTCAGAAGATTTAGATTTCTGAGCTACGATAGGAGTATCATTAGTCTTTTGTTTGAAATTCAAAGGTGTTGGGTTTGGCAAGAAACGATTACTTTTTGCAATCAAATCTGCTGCGCTTAAATTTGCACCTTCAAGCAATCTAGGATTAGAGTGAAGTTTTGAATATCCAAGATTAACATGTCTGCCCTCTTTATTTACAACACGAGCAACTTCTTCCTTAGTTTTAGGTAATGGTTTATTACGATGAGTTTCTTCTAGTATTTTACTATTTGCAAATGCTTTTAATTTCTTAACTTTAGAAACTTTTGAAACATTAGACATTTTTGAAGCAATTACACTATCTTCACTGTGGACAGTAATATCTCTAAAGTTTTGCTCCAACTCTTTTAAAATTGAATCATCATCTAAATCTGTTTTTTCAACATCAGGAGAATCATGAAGCATTTTTTCAAGACTTTCTAAATATTCAGCTTCAGACATATCAATAGGTTCTTCTGTTATTGAAGGTATTTGCTGTTTTTGAGCATTTTCAGCCTCTAGCTTACTTATTTGTCTTTCCATTTCTTTTACTGCCTCACTAATTTCTACTTTAGGTTTATTTGCTTTCTTTGATACTGCTTTTGCAACAGGTGCAGCATTTAAAGCTGGAGATTCAATTTCATTAACAAAATTAGGTGTATCATCAACCACCGGTTGAGTATTAAGAGAAGCTGCCGGAACACTACCAAAGTCAAGAGTTTCTGATGCTAACTTTTTAGGAGCCTTTTCATAATTAGCATTCGATACAGCAACAAATTTTTGATATTTCTCTTGCCAATTCATATCTGCACTTATAATTGACTCATAATCACTTACTGAATCTTTTTTATTCTTTAAATTAGCAATAAAAGCCTTTTTCAACATTGTCGAATTTTGCATTGAAACCTTTATCAACTTAAACAAAAAGAATAAGCCTAATAAAGGCACAAAAATCATTGCTAGTGTTATCGGCATATTTGATTGATTCCTTCCGGTATTATTGTTCTCATATACTATATTATTTTCTGGGGTAATATTTTCACTTTTAGCAACTGAGTCAACTGTATTATTTTGAATTGAATCAGTATTTTTTACTATATCATTTGCGCTTTTACTCTCAACAGAAGCTACAAGATTTTCTGTTTTAGGTGTTGAATTCTCGATTTTTTTTGCATCTATTTTTGACTGAACAGCTTTTACACTCTTGTTCTTAGCTGTATCTTTTAAAACAGATTTAGGTTTTGTTGTTTGTGTAGAGATTTTGCTTTCTGACGTTATTTTTGCTTGTGAAGATTTTTCATCTTTTACAATTTTATTAGCATTTTTTACAGATGCAACTTTAACTTCTTCTTTTTTCAAAGAATTAACAGGAACTGCAACTGGCACAGGTTTATGAACAGGATTTTGTGATAATAATGTTCTATAAGCCTTTTGCCCTTCAGTTACAGGAAGACTTTTTTGTGTGTGGGTTTTGATATTTATTGGTTTTGTTGTTGTAAGAGTTACTTTTGTATAGCTCCCTGAAGGGTCATTGACAGATTTTACATCTACATTCGAAATAATATCACCTAAACCGGACAAATCAGGAGATTTGCTTGATGATTTTGAAACATTTGGCATCAAAATTACATACTTATTATCTGATTTTTTTGTTACGGCAACACTATCGTTATAAGGAGTTGTCGTGTACAAGGTCACATCAACCGACGAAGATGAAGAGTTGTTTTTTCTTATATCTAACTGCGTCAAAGAATTTGAATCTGCGATAGCTACAGAAGCAGAAAAGAGACTCAAACTAAGCAGTAAAATCAAACTGATTTTGCGATTTTTTATCTTCATTTTAAATCCATCAAATTTCCCTACACATATATATAATACATTAAGTTACAAAAAATTGCCATTATGTTAAAAAAAAGATACTTTTATGTTAAGATATGTTATATGAAAAGTGGATTTACAGCAATAATAGGAAGACCTAACGTAGGAAAGTCAACTCTTTTAAATCAAATTCTTGGACAAAAGATTGTAATAGCTACCGACAAAGCTCAAACAACAAGAAAAAGAATTAAAGGAGTATACACAACAAAAGAAGGACAGATTGTATTTATAGATACTCCAGGAGTCCATAAACCCTTAAATAAACTGGGAGAATTTTTACTTGATGAAGCAAAAATCGCAGTTCCAGACGCCGATTTAATATTATTTCTGGTAGACGGTTCAGAACCAGCAGGCAAAGGCGATAAATGGATTGCTGAGAATATTCTTAAAACAGATATCCCTGTAATTATTGTCATGAACAAAGTTGATAAGACCAAAAAGCTTGAAAAAATTGAATCAAACTTGCTCACTTACAAAACTTTATTTGAAAAAAATTACCCAATAGTTAAAATTTCTGCAAAAACAGGAAGAAATATTGATACTTTAATAAAAAATATATTCAAAAATCTTCCTGAGGGTGAATTATTATATCCTGAAGATATTGTAACTGAAGAAACAATGCGCGATGTTACAGAAGAAATAATCAGAGAAAAAATTCTAGTTAATACATCTGACGAAATTCCACATTCAGTTGCCGTAAAAGTTGAAAAGTACCAAGAAAATGAAGACATTGACAGAATTTACGCTACTATTTATTGTGAAACCAAAAGTCAAAAAGGAATTTTAATTGGAAAAAACGGCAATTTACTAAAGAAAATTGGCACAGAGGCTCGTCTTGATCTTGAAAATATCGTAGACAAAAAAGTTTTCTTAGGACTTGAAGTAAAAGTTGAAAAAGACTGGAGAAAGAAACAGTCTGCACTTAAAAACTTTGGTTACCAGCAAACTAACTAATAATTTAATCTTACAAAATATTAGACTAAGCGTATAAACTATTGGTCGATATTTAACTTATATCCGCCACCGTAAATTGTTTCTATATACTTTTTACCATTCGAAATTTTATCTAGCTTAGATCTTAAATGCCTTATATGAACTCTGATAGTTTCAATATCATCATCCGGTGAATATCCCCAGATATCTTTTAATAATTGGGCAGAAGAAACCATATTCCCATAATTTTGAAAGAGTAAATTGAATATATCAAACTCAATAGGCGTCAATTTAGCTTGCTTTTCCCCGATTTTAACTGAATATATTTCTGGCAACAAGGTAATTTCGCCCAAAGTTAAAATTTCTCTGGTAGAAGCTGAAACAGGAATCTGTTTTGTACGTTTTAATAAAGCCCTAACTCGAACCTTCAACTCTTCCATTTCAAAAGGTTTTACAAGATAATCATCAACCCCGATATTAAACCCGTTAACCTTATCATCAAGTTGAGAAAGAGCTGTAAGCATCAAAATAGGAATTTCAGAAGTTTCTGGATTTTTCCTTATTCTCTGAGCTACAGTAAACCCGTCAACTTCAGGCATCATAACATCTAACACAACTAATGAAGGTAATTCCTGCTTACACAATGCAAAGCCAGTCGTTCCGTCAAAAGCCTGTATTACCTTATGACCTTCTAATTCTAAATTAACTTTTATCAATTCATTTATTGCTAAATCGTCATCAATAACTAATATTCTACTCATATCGCTATAGTATAACAAAAAAAATGCACTGCAAATTTTAACAAAAAAGATTTTATTAACAAATATTAATAAAAATTCCCCTTGTGAATGATACTATTAATAGTATTTTCAGGCATATTAATTGTAAAATTTTTGTAAAAAATTATTTAAAAAGTGTAAAATTTACAAATTTTTTAATTTTTATTGTAATATGTTTATTGCGAAAGCAATTATTTGTAGGTAAATATACATTGTATAAAAGGAGGCACATGAATTGGCAATAACATCACCATTTACAGCGTTTAAGGAAAACGGTACCAAAGAAATCCACTTAGGACAACACGTTTTAGCAGAATTTTTTGAATGTGATCCGAACACATTAAACAGTATTGATAAAGTAGAAAAGTACATGGTGGATGCCGCCCTTGAATGTGGTGCTACTATTGTCCAAAAATGTTTCCACATGTTTAATCCTTATGGCGTTTCTGGAGTAGTTATTATCTCTGAAAGTCACCTAGCTATTCACACTTGGCCGGAACTTGGTTATGCGGCTGTAGATTTATTTACATGTGGGGACAAATGCGACCCTAAAATTTCTTATGAATTTTTAAAAGAAAAATTCAACTCAAGAAAAGCAACTTTCACCGAATTAAAAAGAGGAATCATTGATGAAGCTACAATGAAAGTTGCAGAAAAACCTTTTGAAATTATGCAACAATTAGTTGATTAATAAAAAAAAAGACCGATTTAAAATCGGTCTTTTTTTTTTATTTTGTTTGATATAAAATGCTGGTTGAAGAAATATAAATAAAGGAAAGTTATTTAAATAATAACTTTGAAGAGGATTATGTTACAAGAATTTTTATTTTCAAAAATACACAGAGCAACAGTTACAGATGCAAATCTAAACTATGTTGGCTCAATTACAATTGATGAAACACTAATGAAAGCCGCTAAAATTAAAGAATGGCAAAAGGTTGATATCTTGGATATTAACAATGGTGAAAGATTTCAGACTTATGTCATAAAAGGGGAACCTGATTCAGGTTGCATATGCTTAAATGGCGCTGCAGCAAGAAAAGTTCAACCTGGAGATAAAGTTATTATCGTATCATACGCAAGTCTTGAACCTAAAGAACTTGAAAATTACAAACCAACTATCGTGATGGTTGATGAAAATAACAAAATCAAATAAAAAAGACCGCAAATGCGGTCTTTTTTTTATCTGTAATTTGTAAACTGCAACGGATAATCGTATTTTTCCTCATTACCTCTAAGCATCTTTATCACAGCTTGCAAGTCATCTTTATCTTTTCCGGAAACCCTTACCTGATCTCCTTGAATAGATGCTTGAACTTTAATTTTTGATTCTTTGATATCTGCTACGATTTTCTTTGCTAATTCTTGAGTTAGACCTTTTTTCAAATTGTAAGTCTGTTTAACTCTTCCACCTAAAGCATTTTCAATACCTTGAGGATCTAAAATTCTTGTACTAAGATTTCTTTTTACTAATTTTGATTGCAAAATATCATAAATATTTCTCAACTTCATTTCGTCATTTGTTGTAATTATAATAGCTTTATCTGCCTCAAGCTCTATCTCTGAATTTGAATCCTTCAAATCAAATCTGGATCCTACTTCCCTTCTTACTTGATCTACAGCATTCAAAAGCTCTTGCTTATCAAATTCTGATACAACATCAAAACTGCATTCTTTTGCCATAAATTGCTCCCTTCTTACCTTTGATACAGAATTATCAGTACTAATTGAAGATTATATTACCATGAATAATCTTTAATCTCAATACTGATAAAAGAAATATTATAAACTCCACAGACTACTCAACTACACTGCCATCAGGCATTATAATTTTATCAGGTGATAAGACTTCACCTGTATTATTTACCGTAGAAGAGGCCACTCCAGAAGTTTTAGGAGGCTCTAAAGCACCTTTTATTTGAACAGGTTCAGATTTAGGTTTGCGCTTAAACAGTTTACTTAACCCATTTTTAATTGATTTAAAAGGATACGCAATTACGCTTCCTATTTTTTTCAAACCTTTACCTATATACTTAAATGGAGCAGCTATTAAAACACCTAATGATTTTAGACCACTCTTAGATTTTTTCCCAGCAGATGAAATTACATCTCCGGTTTTATTAGCTCCTGATTTCACGACTTTATCCGTTGCTTTAAAAGGTGAGGCAATTGCATTCCAAAAACCTTTAAAATTTATTTTCCCTTTAAACAACAAAGCTGTAGAAGTCCCAATGACAGCTAATGCAGTAAGAGCCCCTAAAAAAGCATTCCTTTCTGATCTATCTTTTTCCTGCATTCTAAGGAATTTATCACCATCAGGCTGTGGTTGTAAACGCACTGTACCAAGAAAATTAGTAGGATACATACCCGTCAAAAAAGGATTCCCTAATGGAGGTAACAAACTATTGCTACCACTCATCAAATCTTGATACATAAATGGTTGGACATCAGGTGAATTCATAATAACTCCATTGTTAACTAAGTTAAATAGTGACAATCCATGTCATAAACAAAAATAAAAATATACTTACTTTTTTTAAGACATTTACTTTTAGAGCAGTATTTTCTACTTTGTCAATTTTCTTGGCTTCACTTGTCTTTTCAAGCTCTGTAATCACAGGAAAAGCACCAAGTGAGCAATCCGCTAAATCTTGATAAATAAAAGATGCAGCATAATCGTTTTCCCAATCCGTCATAATTCGTATCCCCAAATTTGTTCCCCAACATATATATAAAGTTGAAATACTCTTAAAAATTTACCTGACTAAAGATTTTTATTAAGAATTGTAAACCATAAAAACAATAAAAAACGACTTCTTATAAAAGTCGTAAGGAAAAAGGGAAAGGAAATTTTATATATCTTTTTTATTGTTTATCGTTTGTATTTATTTTTTAACCGAATGTTTTGAATGTACTTTCTGTATTCTTTTCGATTACTTTTGATACTGCATCCATTTCGGTTGATATTGCGTCTTGTTCGGTATCTAATTGTTTCAAGCGTAATTCTAAGTTTTTATCTTGAGC
>CALVBU010000007.1 GCA_944325875.1 Candidatus Gastranaerophilales bacterium | reverse complement strand
GAAAAATTTAAACCCAATTATGCAATAAGAACGTCAATGGCAGATTATAAAAAAACGGATAATTTAATTGATTTGCCATTATATTTACTTGAAATAATTAAAAAGGGATTATAATTATCAATTATGGATTTTTTTTCAAAAGATCAATTAAAAAAATTTTTAAATATTTTATAATTGCTTACTTAATATATAAATAGGAAGTTTCAATGGATATAATTATTGACAATAATATAATACGCAAGGTGAATATTGAAAAAATAAAAAAAACAAATATTATACAAAAGGTAAAAAATGGAGAATTTACATTTTATGCTTGTGCGAAAATATTTTCTCAATTGACTCCATTTTTAAGATACACTTGTAAAAGTAGTCAAGAAAGAAGGGAAGTTGTAAACTTTTTATTTGAATTAATCAATAATAATTATATATTTCCCTCTATTGCAGAAATTGCAAATCGTGAAATTGAAATATTGAAAACTGATAATTATATAGATGGTTTTTGGTTTGATAAGTATGATGAGAAACAACTTAAGAATATTAAAACTAATCTTTCCTTAGAAAAGGCTTTAGATACTATAATTAATCAAAATGAGCAAGAGCTTTCTGCTCAAAATATAAAAAGTGCACACGATGAAATTAAAAGATTTCAAGAGAATAATAGTAAGCAAATTCAAACATATTGTAAACAAACCTTTGAAAATATAGATAATAATATAAAAAATGAAGCAAAGAAATTAAATTTTGATGATAAAGCAACTCAAGCTTTGATAAATATAGTAAGAAGCATTGACAATCCGGAATTTAATAATGAAGAACGAAAAAAAAGAATATATAACAATCTTTTTGATAAGTTATTAGAATTTAATCTGCTTATTAAATTAAAAAATCAAATTATCAATCAGGAAAAAAGAATTTTAATTAAAGATATAGATTTCATAAATAATTTTTATAAAAATTACAATAATGTAAATTTTACTAAATTACTTATTGAAGCAACAAAATTTGGTTATGCTTATAAAGTCAATAATCCAAATAAAAGTTACGATAATGATTGGATAAATGATACAAGTTATATTTGTTGTGCCACTTTTGTAGATATATTATTAACAAATGATACAAAGTATCTTAAAGATGCATTTAAACATATTTGGGGAGAAAATAAAAAAATTATGACCCTTGATGAATTTATTAAGGAATATTGTTAAAGTTAAAACCTTTCTTGACTGAAATTATAGAATTTGAAGTAAAATTTAGTCATTTTCGTAAATCTTATAGAACCAATATTACTATTATTTATATATAATAAGCCTTTCCGCCTTTGTTCCGACTTAAATTTGGACTTTTCAAATGGGACATTTTTGTCCTTTATTTAAAATCGCTATAACCTTATCAGTGCTTAAATTTCAGGTAGCTTATTTGAATTTTTGTTGGATTTTGAGAGACAAAAAGAGTAGAAAAAGACCAATTTGAGTAATTACAGTCAATTTGAAAAATATCGCTAATATTCAAACATACTGCCTAATTGAGGCTGTTATTCTACAACTCAAATGTCTCATTAAACCTTATTAGGATTTATATTTATTTTGGCAGTCTTATGTAATTTTGTATTTCTATTTGTGTTATTATCCTTTTGAGGTAGTTTAAAAATAATGAGGTATTTGCTTAATGGAATTTATTGAAAAGATTAATCAACTAAAGGAACGTTGTTCTACAATGAAAGATAGTTTACAAACTGAAGAAGCTACAAAAAATGCTTTAATTATGCCTTTTATTAATGCTCTAGGATATGATGTTTTTAATCCTATTGAAGTTGTACCAGAATATATCGCAGATGTTGGGATAAAAAAAGGTGAAAAAGTCGATTACGCAATATTAAAGGAGAATAAGCCTATAATACTTATTGAGTGTAAGAAGGTTGATAATAAATCATTAGATATAAAAAAGCATGCCACTCAACTTATAAGATATTTTAGTGTAACTGATGCAAAATTCATAATTCTTACGAATGGTGTTGTATATAAATTCTTTTCAGATGTGGAAACTGCTGGTAAGCTTGATAATGAGCCATTTTTTATCTTTAATTTGCTAGATTTCAAAGAAAATCAGTTAGAGACATTACAAGAATTTAGTAAAGAAAATTTTGATATTGAAAAAGCTTTTTCAAATGCAGGAGATTTAAAATATATTAAACAGTTTGAAGAAGTTATTGAAAATGAGTATAGACAACCAAGTGATGATTTTATAAGATATTTAATAAATAAGTCAGGAGTTTGTGAAGGACGTATTACTGATAGGATTATAGAAAAGCATAAAAATACTACCATTGAAGCATTTAACCTTTTTATGTCAAAAGTTATGAAAACATCGCTTGATTTTAGTCTTGGAGCAAAGCAAGAAGTTAAAGAGACTAAAAATGAAATTGTAACAACTATTGAGGAGTTAGAAGGATATGCAATTGTAAAAAGTATATTGAATGGTATTATTGATATAGCACGAATAACATACAGAGATAATGCAAGTTATTTTAATATTTTATTAGATGATAATATCCGAAAAACTATATGCCGATTATATTTTAATCGTTCTCAAAAATATATAGCTTTTGTTAGAGATAAAAAAGAAGAAAAAATTGCAATTAATTCTATTGATGACCTATTCAATTTCAGTGAACAGATTAAGCAGAAGGTAAATGAAATATTAACTGTTAGGTAGATATATTATAAAATATGTTATAATAACAATATCAAAGTTTGTTCCAAAAAAGAGAGTTTCAAGCTCTCTTTTTTTTATGCTTATTTTTGTGTCCGTTCTGTGACCACTTTTTAACTCTATTTATTAATGATATAAGGTCATAATCCCGTTTGCATATCCTCCTATAATCTCCGATTTGCCGCTTTCAACAATTTTAAGAGGATGATAATATGTGCTTGAGGCATCAGTGTATGTTGTGTAACCGATTGCGGGTTTATCTTTTGGCAATAAGTGTTTTAACTTTTTGGGGGTCACCTCACAACAGTTTACTAAGACTTTTTCTCCTTTTGGGATATTTTGTTCTATGAAATCAAAAATCTTAACTTCTGGTTTAAATGCTGCATGCCATGAATCTTTCCCGTCTTTTAAAATGGATGTTCCCAGCCCATGTCCAAATACAATATGTTTGATGTCTTTTGGAAATTTATTATTCTTTATATCTCTGAGTAATACATTTGCAAAATCCCCAAAACAATAAGCTTGTGTTTTGTCTAACATATGCATATTGATACCTGTTTCATCTTTAAATAAGTTTATTGCTCGATCTATCTCAGGTTGAGTACCTTTCCACATAGCCTTTTTAAATTCATTTCCTAGTTTATTTGGTTTAAAGAGGCCTTTTAGATCTTGATAAAGAGAATTGCTCCTAGAGCCCAACCAACTTGTTGACCAAGTCAGTTTTGGTGCTTGTATCCCTTTGTTTAATAAGATATTAAAGATTTTCAAAACAGTATTCCCCTATAGACCATGTGTAAAAATAAGGATTATCATTAGTTTTGATTAACTAATATTGTATCCATAAGTTTTTAGTAAAATCCCCTATATATAAATTAAGTATTTATTGGCATAAAATTTGCATGATTGTAAATATATGTAAAATAGTAAATTATATTGATTTATAAACTAATTCTAAATTATTAATATCAATAAATTTTTTATACCCATAAGGTATATTTATACTTAATTCACTTTTGTCCTCATAATTTTCTAAAGAATTTGAATAGATAAAACTATCATCAAGTTTTATTTTATAATTGCCAGGAGAAATTCCTGAAAAATAAAAGTTCCCATATTCATCAACCGTACTATAAGAAATTTCTTCACCTTCTTCATTATTAAGTATAATTATAAAATCTTCTATATTCATTGTCCTGCCAAAATCATCAATAATTTTTAATTTTCCTTTTATATTTCCGATACAGCTGATTAGTGGAATTTCTACTTTTGTTGTTTTTCTTGCCTCTACTCTTATCATTTTTCCTTGTTCTTGTGTTCTATCAACTAACAACGTTGCAGGTAATTTTTCGGTATCAACCTTTAAATTATATGTTCCCGCATCGGTTCCGCCCGGAAATGCTCTCCCTCTTCTGTTTGTATATATAGGAGTATTTTCCCAGCTGAATTTTACTGGAACATCTTTTACTCTTATATCTTTTTTATCAAATTTTCCATTATGGTTTTTGTCGATGTATGTGACGACATCTACGTATCCTCTATTATCATCGCTATATCCTACAGATTTTATTCCTGATGGTAATAATGCAAAAGCATCATTTACAACAAGATTAATTGAATGTCGTGAGCTCATTGGTAAAAACATATTATTGATAATATAACCTCCCATTTGATTATATTGATAATTTATATTGAAGACGCGTCCGCTTTTTGTACGGTATGCTAAATTGGCATAAATATCAAAACCGTTATCAGAGCCAGTATATTTATAACCGGTTCCAAGGCTTAAGGTTATTCTTTTAATTTCCGGAAAGGTATAACCTATTTTCATCATGTTGTATTTATTTGGTTGATTGGAATAGTTATAGTTAATTATGTCGTGCCCTAATGTCAAAGTGCCTAAATCTTTTGGCATTTTGTAGTCTGCTTTTAAGTATATTGTCGAATATTTGGAACTATAACCGTTATAATTATTTGTATTTTCTTCATAATCTGTGGAATAATTACTTTCTGTTTTTCCACCTTCAATTGTTAGATTAGACCCTATTTTTCTACTAATATTTAAGTCATAATAATAGCTAGTATTTTTAGCAATATCATTTTCTCCTGAACGACCATTCAAATTGAATTTCACATCTGCAATTTTCTCCAAATTTTTATATAATCCTAGATTGTATTCATTAAAATCAATTAGTCCACCTTCAAATCTATTTGCAGTATTTGAGACATATTTTTTTATACTTGCGTTTATACCTCCATTATTTTTTGAAATTCCGCCTCCTATCATTGCGCCTGTTCTATCATTGTAGTAACTCCCGTCGCCTCCTGCAAGATAGAAATCTGCTGAAGTTGTAAATGTCCTCCTTTTAGATAATAGTTATTTTTATGATAATTTGTTTCTGCTGCTAGTGTGTAACCTCCTTGTTCTCCATAGTTTTGGCTTACATCTTTTGCTGAGCTTACACCCATAATAATTTTTGAACTAAGATTATTATTTTTGATATGTTCTAAAGTGTTCAACCAGCTTATACCTTCCATATTATTCGGATTTTTCCAAGTTCCTGAAGTCAAAAGTGCATCTGTTGAATAAATACTTTGCCATATAGAATTTGTGGGTTGGGAATATATTTTGTCAAAAGATATTTTAGAATCAAATTTCAAATTCTCCTTTATACCATATTCAAATTGTGAGGCTAATAAGAATTTTTTTGTATTCATTTCATAAATATATCCGTTTGTATTAAATAGTTTGTTATTATAGCCGGTTACTCCGCCAAAGATGGTGTATTTTTTTTGTTTTTCTTCCGGCATATTTTTATATTTCGGATATTTGATTTCATAAATAGTATTACAAGTTCCATCGGATTTTAATTCTTCTAATTTAATCGATTTTGGTTCTTTGTTTAAATACAAATTATTTAGACTGTAATAACCGTCATAAGTGCTCAAGATAGTTTCTTCTTTACCGTCTGCATAAACTTTTACTAAACTGTCATCTGCAACTTGTCCGTTCAGTTCTCGATATGTTTTAGGTTTAAACTCATAATTACTTATTTGAAAACCAAGCATTTGATTTCCTATTGTGTACCTCTCATCTTTTATGCCACGTACACGTCCCAGTTCATATTCCAGATTTTTCAATTTGTTTTTATATTTAAATCCAAGACCGCCAAATGAGAATAATTCACCTTTATAATTATAAGTATTCATATCAATACTTAAGTCCCCATTATAGGCTTTGCCTTTAAGCACAATTTGAGTATTGTTGTTAAAGAACATATTTTTGGATGTCCCGCTTACAAGATATTGGGAGATGGTGTCACTCATAGTATTATTATTTAAAGAAATTGAATCAAATTGTATTTTTTTATTTTTTTCGGGAGATAAAATATTTTTGTATGCTTTTATTTTTTTTGTTTCTTCTTCTTCGTTTCCTATAGCAGCTCCACGAAGTAATATTAAGTCTCTTTGCGTATTAGCTTTTATTGATAAATCATTTTTATCAGTTTTGATATCGGAGTCAAAAATTATACTTAAATCTTTTGCATCACAAAATATTTCATCTTTTATTTCATCCATTAAACCTTGTTTTTGATAAAGATTTTTTTGATTAGAAATTTGTTTGTTATTGAAAATAATATAATTTTTGCCTACTTTTCCTAATCTTCCATCATTTGTTTCAAATTCTATTTCTTTGGTCGCATGATTAGTTTTTACTTTTACTTCAAAAATTTCCGATAATTGTTTAAATGGTAGCAGTATTTTATCGCCTTGTGTCAAAATTATTTCGACATCATAAAAAGCTTTTTCATTCAAGTTTATATATGTAATTATGTTTTGATTTTGTTGTAATGCAAAAACAGGCTGAAACAACAATGGCAGTCCCATTCCAATGGATAACAAAATCAGTAATATAAATTTTTTCACAATATTTTTTAAGGATTCCTATTTGCAGTAAGAGTTATAACTGCTTGATAAGTACCTGCACGATCATTGGAAATTGAATATGTATTCGTTAAGGGTGTAGAACCAATGGTTTGGACTAAATTTCCATTTTGAGAATTTCCCATTATTATTGAATAATATAAACCTCCGTAAGCAGAATTATTCATCATATTTGCAGATTCAATATTTGTAAGAATATTTGTCACAGGATAAGCTATTGCATTTGAATTACCTGATAGAGTGGGGGTTCCACTTTTTATATTATTTATGGAATTTGTATTTGGTAAATTAGATGTTGATATGTTACCTAAAATTAGGTAATCTCTGTTAGAGTTTTTGAAATAAGCATTGACATTACCGCCGTTAGAAGTTAATACTTTTGCTTGCAATGTATATGTATAATTGCAATCTTCACCATTGGTTTTAATATTAAAAGAGGCAGACGGTGAAGATGAATTTCCCGTCTGCGGATTAATATTGCCCTTTGATAAAGATTGATTGTAAGCTGAAATATTTACTGCTCCAGGAATTGTTGTGACAATTGTTTGTTGAAAATTTGTTGCACTATGTGAAGCTAGTGCACAATTGTTAATTATAATCATGATTGTCATTATTCTGAATAAATATTTCATTTTAACCTTTCTTTATAAAGATGTTGAAGTTAATGTCATTATTGCTTGGTATGTACCGGCATTGTCTTGGAATGAATAAGTGTTAGCATATGGAGTTGTTCCAGTTGTAGTTGTTGCAATCGTTGTACCCCCATTTACATCAACATTGTATTGGTTCTTGGTGTTATCGTAATTTGCACTACCTCCATTATCTAATGTTACGCTTGCAATAGGATAAGCTATTGCATTAGCATTGTTAGTTGCGGTAGGAGATGCTGTTTTGCAATCAGCGATAGCTGCAGCTGTAGGAACTTTTCCTGAGGCTGTATTTGAAAATACTACATAAGTCTGAGAACCTTGTCTGAATAATGCATTAACATCCCCAGCAGCACCTGTAGTTTTTCCCTGTAGATATAAATCTTGAGAATCAGTATTTAAATTAATTTTAAATTTAGATACTAAAGCCGCTGTTAAGTTACCTGTATCCGGTGCAATTGTTGTTGTAGTAACAGCTCCGCTTGTCTGAGGAGTTATATCTAAATATGTTCCTAATGTACACTGCAAAATTTGGCTTGCTGTGTTTGAAATAGCATGTGATAGGTTGATAGATCCTAACATTGCAGGTAAAATCAATAATCCCGCTAGTTTTTTACTAATCATAATTCTCTCCTTTTCTGATTAACTTAAATTTGAGTGTGTAACAAACTATCAATTGTAAATTGATTTTCTTTTATTAAACTTTTTAGACGTCCTTTTTCATCGGTATACTGAATAATAAGGCGTAGAGTGTAATCTCCATTTTCTTTGATATCATTTAGCGGGATTTCTTCTAATGTTGAAATTGTATTATTAGAACCCACTACATGATTTTTTATTTTGTATTCCCCAATCAGTTTTTTATCCTTTATAATTTGAGCTTTGCCTGAATAACGAACTTTACTGTTGCCTGATGATGATAATTTTAGTGAAAGTTGTAATTCTTTATCTTGTTTTTTTAAATCAACGGTTTCAATTTTTGCGCATTTTACAAATTTGCCTTTATCCAAATAAATCGGAATTCCAACTCTTGTTTTGACAATAAGTTTTGTATTAACGTCTTTCATTCCTGATGGCAACATTAATTCTTTGGCCGCAACATCTTCTAAAAATAAAACCATTCTGGATTCTCCATCAGGAATATTTTTTAAATCGGTAATGGTTAATCTGACTTTTTGTTTATTACCGTTTTGAAGAGTAAATTCATTTGGGACAAATCTTACATTTTTTATCAAGTTATCTGATTCAGATGTGCTTTCTTCTATTATTTCCATTGTTCCTTGGGGTGAAATTTTAAAATATGAAGGGTATATTTTAAAACGAATAATTTCATTATTATCACCTTGCACATCAAATGATGCCGTTAAATAATTTCCTCTTGTTTCATTGGCATTTAATTCTAATAAAGTTGGAGTAACTTTTAATGCTGCTTGAGCCTTTGAAATATTTATAATAGATATTAAACATAATAAACAAATTAGTATTTTTTTCATTTAATTCCCTCCGCTTTGGATAATATAATTTACATAATTATTGAATTGTCCTTCTTTTAAATATGTTTGAGAAGCATTATTAAGTGAAAATTTTAGATTTATGTAATCTGTAGAATAATTTCCTGTGATTAGTTCTGTAACAGTCGGAGTTCCTTTTGCTAAAACATATTGTTTATTTGGCAAAAGTTCTATTTGAGATGTCTCATAATCTGTTACATTTTTAGATACCCCTGTAATTTGGAAATAATATTTCCCAATTAAGTTTCCTAATTTTGAAGTGTCTAAAATTAGTTTCCAATTATCATTTGATTTAATAAGGATTTGTGGAGAGGTCACATTTGAAATGTTAGTATTGGTTTCAAATACGTTATCAGGAGTTAACTTAATATTTACAGGGTTAGTTAAACTGGAAATATCCTGCGTGACAGGAATTGTGAATGAAAGATTATAGACGGTATTATATGTCATGAATGCTAGTTGGCTTTGGAATTGTAATTTTGTCGAATATGTTCCAGGGGGTAAAACTCCTATATTTTTGATTATACAAGTATAATTTCTTGTATAACCTGCAATTTGAAAATCATTTAAAGATAGTAAGGTAATTTCAATATTTGGTTGAATTTGAAATTCATTTTCTCCATCATGCAAATACAACTGATTTATTGGAATTTTATATTGTGAATTGGAGGTATTTGTAATATATGGATCTAAAGCTTTTACTTTGATTGCAAATCGGAAAGAAATCAATGAATTTTCGTTGACTTGTATTGAGGTAGAGATCTGGTTTGGAGAAATAATTGTGCCACCAAGACTTTTTACTGATATACTACAGTACGCTGGATTAAAACTTAGTATTAAAAAAAATATTATTAAAATTATTTTTTTCATATAAACCTCATCACAAAAAATCTATAAGGTTTACATGTATATTTATATTACCTGCTAGTAGGATCCTAATCTCTAATGAAAAATATATTTACTAGGGTAATAAAATTCATTTTATTTTTTGAAACAGTAATTACTGTTATGAATTTTTTAAAGAAAATAATAATATATAATTTAATAATTTTTGCTCAAATAAATGGTATAGTATTTGGTGCAAACCAAGCACAGCAAATTTTAACGACAAATTTACCCGAAGTTCTAGAAATAGAGAAAATTATTGTTAAAGATATTCAACACGAAAAAGATTCAAATTTAAATAATATTACAATTGAAAGTATAAATAAAGTTTATCAAGATTATTATGTAATAGCTATGACACCGATACAGGTAAAAATACATACAAATGTTGCCTCTCCAATTATTGTAAATGCAGATTTCCCTGGATTAAGACATACTCAAAATGAGTATGATTTTTCGAAGTTTAATTTATCTATATCTCCTCAATCTTATACAATTACAGAGCCTTATGATCATGTTGTAACCGGTGAATTTACACCTTTTGCAGTTGTCAGACCGGGGACTGTATTAGGAAATTATAATGGGGTTTTATTATTTACATTAGGAGTATTATGAAAAAATTTTTAATATTACTTTTATTAATATCAATATTTATTGGGCAACATGTATATGCTGATAATAAACAAAGTTTAAATACATTCAGGATAAATATAAGTGATGTCCCAACAGGAGGTTCATCTCAAAATAATTCAGGATTGAGTGATGGAGTTGTTACGGCAATTGCTCTTGGATCAGCTTTTGGTGGTTTAGGTATTTTATCAGGAATAGGATATTATTTTTATAAAAATTCAAAAGGTTTGCAATCTGGTTGCGTTTGTGGACAAAAATGTCCTTACCAAACTATTGATAGTAAAACGTTTTCAGATATTTTGGCAAATAAAAAAAAGTATACTTATTTGATGAAAGCAAGTGAAAAAAGTGTAATAAATTCAAATTATTATTATTTAGTTATTCCTGATACTGAAATAAAAACAAACACATTTAATATAGTATTTTTTGAATTACCTAAAACTAATAGTTCAAATATTAATTTTAGAATTATTCAAGCTTCAAAACCATATAAAACAGAAAAAAATATTCCTAACTTAGATTCAAATATTTTTACTAATCCAAAATCTAAAGATGTAAAAAAGATCCCTACATATACAAAGGAGTTGAACGCTGATAATGGATTTTTAATCAAAAATGGCACAATTAGCGATTTAACAAATAATGTTGCTACAATTTCCACACAGAATTTATCGAATAAAAATTCTCAAACCTATGCTATCATTGTTGAATTTTGGGCTCAAAATTAATTAAATTATTAATGGAATCCTTTTTCTGAAAAGATATCAAAGTAATAATCATTATTGCTAGAGAATAATCTTTCTTGATAGCCCATAATTTTTAGTTCCATTTTATATTCAATATTTTTATTGTTTCTATTTGTTTTTTTAATTCCTGATGTTCCTTTTTCTGTTGCAAATGAAGAAAGCGCATCTTCAAAAGCTTTCAGATAATCGATACACACAGGGTATTTGTATTTGTTTAAGATTTGCTTTTTAGCTTTTGAGCTGATTGTTGCTCTAATATTTTTGTCACTTGTGTCATGAATATTTGTTAAAACAGAAGTGTCAGTATTTATATAATCATTTTCAATAATATCTCTCAGAAGAATTTTTTCAACAGGATCTTTTGAATCAAATATATTTAAAATATTAGATAAAGAAGTTTTTTCATTTTCTGTTAAATCATATTGATAAGAATCATATTTACACAAATATTTAATGGCATCTTCTTTATTTGATTCGGTTCTATCAATAATTTTGGTGATTATTTCAGGATTATTAACGAATTCCATACTTTGAGGGTAATTATCTATAATTTCGGAATTAATTATATATTGTCCGGCTTTGTCAATATCTATATTTCCATTTTCTGATTTAGCAAATTCAATTGCTTTTAAATAAATTGGATTTTTAATATCATTTGTTTTGTAATAATTATATGTATCCCATCTTAAAATATTTGCTTCAAGTTTAGGTTTATTTATTACATGTTTGTTTGCGGGGTCTAAATTTTTATTGATTATATTTATTATAAAGTTTGTATTTTCTAACGTATCTTGTGTAAGTTCACTTGGTCTATATTTTGAACAGGTATTTGCTATATTATTTAAATTATTCATATACAAATAATTCATTGAGTTATCAAAGTTTTTCTTTAATTGATTTAATTCGAAAAGTTTTTTCTGTTCAATTTTAAAATCAGCTATATTTTTTTCAATTTCTGATGGAATTACATTTTCCGGTTGTTTTGGAAACAATTCTTCAGTCTTAATTGTTTCTAAACCTTTTTCAAGTGTTTGATTTCCGTCATTTATTTCGTCTAATTCTTTTAGAAATTTGACTAAAATTTTTATATCTTTATCAGAATATTCGCAATTATCAAATGCAATAATTCTCTCAAGTAATTCTTCATTATTTCCTATTTCTTTACCCGCAAAGAAGTTTAATCTGGCTTTAAAATCAGCTTTGTCAAAATTTTCATAATCTCTTTGCGTTTTGAATAATGAACTTGAGGTGTTAATTATTTGTTTGATTTTTTCAGGAATTTTAGCAAATTTATATTCAGAATTCCTTAATGAAGGAAGTGATATTGTGATATTGTTTTCGGTATATTTAATATCATTTGGTTTTTGAAAATCAAGATATTGTTTGCGTAATACATTTAGAACAAAATCATCAAAATTTACTGATAATAAATCAATATCAGTTTGAGTTATTGGTGGAGTTTTAATTTTTCTTTGAATTGGAACTGATGAAAAACTTGTTTCATTTTTCATTCTTATATATTTATCGGCGATAAAATTTGTTGTAGAGTCAACCATTTTATTATAAAACTCATCTGGATCTATGCCATATTTTTTAGAAATTTCATCAAAAATAGGCTGCAATGTTTTATTGAAAAGCTGCATTGTTTTCTCTTCTGACATTACATCAATACATTGGTCCAATTCTTCATAAAAATCACGTGTTAATACTGATTCAATTTTTTTTACAATAACATTTTCCGGTCTTTGCGGAATTTCAATTTTAGGGAAATATTCTTTTAATTCTTCCAGTGTTTTAATTTCATTAAGCTTGCCATAGTAATTTTTGAAAACTTTCGTGAGATCAAAATCATCTTCATATATAGAAGCTCTCATTGTATTAAGAAGCTGGTAATCAAGCTTTTCATCTGTTGGTTTTGATTGTTTGTTAGAATTTGTTGGTTTGGGTGTTTTTTTATTTAACATACGAAATTCTTTTCGTATTCTTCGAGCCTCGTCCATTTTTTGTTGGGGATTGAGTATTTTGTCTTCAGCAATTTTTTCGAGCCTGTCAAGAAGAGCTTCCTGTTGTCGAAGTTGGTTCCTGCAGCTAAAAAGTGCATTTTTCAAACTGTTTACTATCATATCCGACCAATCAGTGTCTGCATTATTAGTCGAAAGCATTTCATCTAATGTTTTAAGTAGTTTAGTTTTTTCAATTTCAATATTAATTTTTTTAGGTTTAATTCCATACATTGAACCAAATGGTATTTCAGATGTTTTTGCATAAAAATACTCATTGAAACCAGTATTGATATTTTTATTTTGAGCAGGTTTATTGATTTTTTCAGTGCTAACAAAATTGCTATTATGTATAGCAGGGGTAATTTTTAAAATATGCATAGTTTTCCTTAAAATTTAATGGGGTCAAAATTATTCTATCACACAATCCCAAAATTTACACCCATGCTACTTAAAGCTTCTTCTGTATTATTTACAAAGAATGTATAACGTTTTGCAATTTCTTGTGCTGTTAATTTCGGATTAATTTTTATTGAGTCTTGGGTAGCTTTAGACATTTCATTGACAAGTTGTTTAATGATTGTATTTCTGTCTACTGCTTTTGCTAAATCATATCCACAGCTGTTTGCAATATTTTGTAGGCAACCGAGGTTTGATATGATATATGTTTCTTCTGCTTTCATTTGGTTAATGTGTGATGCGTTAGGGATTATATTTTTCTTTTGCATAAAATCAAGGCAGAAACTGTTTACTGTAGAGAATATTTTTACAGGGTTATCTACATCTATTTTGGTATCTGTGTTGTAGATTTTATCTTTTAAAGCTTTTGACATTTCTTTTATAATAGTTCGTTTATCATTATGTCCTAGTTTAGCTCCTTCAAGCATTGCTTCTGCGATTGCGTCTGTATTACCGATTAAATAATCAATGTGGTTAAATAAATTCTTTATAGCTTGCGCTTGTTCAGTTTTAGTTGTGTTACCATAGTCAATAATTGTAATAGGTTTAGAACCGTTTTTGAGATCTTTTATTTTATTTACGTCAACTAAAATATTACCGCCGTGTGGGTCTGATTGAACAACTTTCACGCCTTTTTTCGGTAGTGAGAATAATTGTTCGCAGTATACTTTTACATAATTTTCTACAAAGTTTTTAAAATCATCTTCTGTTAAGTTTGCTTCTTTCCATTTTTGAGCAAATTTGTCACTATCAAGTTGATAGCCTGGAGCTTTTTCCATAATAAAGATATGTGGTTTTGCATCAATAACTCCAACAGGTTGGAAGTTAGAGGCTTGTTCGCCGATTTCTTTTGCAGAAATAGCTTCTTGGTTCAGGTGAATTTCATTTCCCCAAACTTTATACATATTATTTACCTGATTAAGGTCATATTGTTTTCGTTCTTTTGTTTTAATTGTTTGTTTTGAAGTAAACAATGAATAATCATCTTTTGCTCTCATGTTAATTTTAGCAACAACTTTTGCTTTATCTGCAGCAATTTTGTCCTTATCAAGGAAATGTTGTTTAGTAAGTTTTGCTACAAATTCATTGTTTGAAGAGTCTTTTACAAGATAAGATTCTGCTACTGAACCAACACCAAGAAGTTTTTCGATTTTATATTTTCCGTTATATTCAGCATCAAGCATTTTTTGTGCATCTTCAATACTTCTTGATGTAGGACATGAACTTTTAATACGTTTCAAGATTTGTTGAAGATCTTTAAAACCATTGATATCCATATTTTTTTCATCAAGATCATCAAGTGCTCTGTCAATTCCTGAAGTTTCAAATGAGAATTTGAATTCCCTTCCGTTATAGCCTGAATCCATTTTACGCTCTTTATATCCTTCTAAAAGCTGATCAATTTGTTTAATCAATTTAGCTTGCTTATCATCAGGAATATCAACAACGGTTTGCAAATATTTTGGCAAGAAAATATTTTCTTCTTCAAGTTTTCTGATTTTACTTTCAATATTACCATTTTGTCCTTTTTCAAGTAATATTTTCATAAAATCTTCATCAAGCTTTGAAATGCCTGTAGGGTCAAATTTTTCACCCTTAATAATTACTCCAAGGTCATAACCTATATCACGTGCCAGTTGTTGAAATTCGGTCAATTGATCTTCTGGAGGTCTATAACTTATTACGTGTTGCTTATTGATTTTTGTTGCGTTAATGGATTCTACAATTTTTGCTACATTAAGATGTCCTCTTGCCGCTGCAACTGAAATTCCTGCAAGTCCAAGGATTCCTATACCGGCTGAATCTTTCTGTTTTTCAAGAAAATCACTGATTGAAGGCAATGTTGCATCATCTTTTTTATCAGTTATATATCTTGTGAAAGCATTAATTGCAATACCTGCAGGGATTAATAATGGATTAAGTGATGAAATAAAGCCTGATACACCATCCATTGTTCCTGATATTAGATTTTCTTTAGTGCGTTTTTGCTCTTTTCTTGCATTTTTGTCCATGCCTAAAGAATCAAGGCCTTTTAATCCCATTTTAACTGCTAGACCAGTTATAACAGATGCTCCGGCTGTTAGTGCAAGTGCGTACTTTTTATATTTAGGGGTAAAGATGTTCATTAGGGTTTTAGCTTTTTTACCTAAAAACCCTACTCCTACTGCTGCCATTGATGCTAGTGTATCAATAGTAATTTCGGTGCTGTTAAAGTTTGCATTTTCGTAGCGGTCTATATATTTTTTTGTATCTTGTTTTGAAACTTTTCCTTCTTGATATGCTATTAATTTCTTTTTGACTTTTTTATCAGAAAGGCCAAGAGGGATTATTTTATTTATGGCACCGTAAAACTTTGCAATAAATCCTCTTTTTTTCTTTGCAGAAATATAGACATCATTCATGTCGTTGTTTGGATTTATTGCAGGTTTAATAGCAGCCTTTTTTTCTTTTTTTGTTTTATCAGGCTTTTTTGCAGTAAATTGGATATTGTTGATCTGGTTTTCTACAATATTATTGGCCATATTTCCCCTATATTCTTAATAAATATCCTGAATATTGAAAATTGCCACGATTAATTTGTTTTATTAAGAATTATGTATTTTATTAATTGGTTATAGCAATTTTTGTTTATGTTTAAATTTTATTTTAGTGGGAAAGGTTTTTCAATGGAAGGTATTTCAGACGTAAATAAAATACAAAATGACCATAAATTATCTGGCCAAGGGAATGGAAAACCTTTGGCAGTGCCTGTAAAAACAGAACCTTTGCCTTGTGATTCGGTAGAACTTTCTACAAAAAATAAGGGTGATTCAAAGGGCTTTGGTAGTGTTGTAGCTCTTTTAGCGGGGCTTTCAGTTTTGATTGGGGCAGGAACTTTTGGAGGAGTTAAGCTTTATGATAAATACTTCCAAAAACTTGCTTGTGGAATCAAAAAAGGTGAAATAAACGACGCTTTATATAATTTTATCAAGAAAAACGACCCTAAAGGCAAGTTATTCTCAAACAAGTCTGAAATTATTACTATCAATGAAAAGCTTACTGATGAAAACTTTCTTATTCTAAAACAATTAACTAAAATGAAGGATGAGAGTCCTTGGCTAATATATGATGATACATCAAGGTTTAGTCTTGATGAGATTACGGATTTATTGACAAGTACAAATGAATTTAACCTTAAATATTTAGAACAGCTAGCTAAAAAATCTGAAAAGATATATGGAACTGTTGATACAGTCAAGACAAATGATATGCTAAAAGTTTTGAAAAAAATTAATCCTGGTAATGAAAAGGTTGCAGGACAATTAATTGATATTGCAAAAGTAAATAATATGCAAGTACTTGTAGACTCTTTAAAAAGAGTAAATAAAGATAATGTAGATATTTATCAGATGTTACTTTCAACAAGACAAAAAAATGGTAAAACTGAATTAAGTATTAGTGATATTGATTTGGTTGCAAAAAAACTTAAAAAAACGAAAAATCCAAATTGTGCTGAATTGTTCCTTAATGCCGAAAAAAATGATGGCACAGGGATGTTCAGATATAGTATGGAAGATATTGAAAATTTGTTAGATATTGCTAAAGAAGAAAAATACGAAACATATAAAAAACTATATGATTTAAAATGTACAGGTGGTGTTGAATCCGGTATGGTATCACTTGTTAAATCTGTTAGTGAAGATAATATAGATTTAATCGAACCATTATTAACGAAAAAAGGTAAAGGTTCATTTGACAGCAAATATGTAATATTCGATAACTGGTGTAGCATTGAAAATATTTTAGATTCCGTCAATGACAAAAATAAAAATGTTGCAAAACGAATTATAGATACGGTTGATGAACAGCGGTTTAAAACAGATTCTGATTATTGGAAGCGTGATAATGTTGATACATATTTACCAAAATTATTTAAAGAATTATCAGATGATCCTCAAAAATTAAAACGTGCTGAAGAAATTTTAAATAATGGTATTGTTGATAATGAACAAACACTTAATTTCCAAAAATTTTATAATCTTTACAATGGTCTTAAAGAAAAAAATAACAAATACAGTTGGTTAGGTAACTATTAATTAGAATTTAAATTTTGTTGAAAAATTCACTTGTGAACGTATTGGGGATGTCGTATCAGAGTATATTTGACCTGCACCTACATCAAAGTTCATACGGTCATCTTTGAATGGTTTTAGGCTAAAGATGAGTTCGTTTTTACGATTTCTGTCCATGAAATTTGTTGAATATACATTCTGCAATGTGACGTGATTGTTTAATTTATATTCCGGAGTGAAGGCAAAAGTTCCTTTTCCTGTTTTTTCCATTGAGGCAAATGAATTACTTTTGTAGGATGTATTCAGCGAAAATTTATTTTTACTATATTTTGCAAACATGGTACTTGTTTGTGTAAATTTTTCAGGTGCAAATGTGCTGTCGGTTTTATTGCCGAATGTAAAATTCCCGTATTTTTTTTCATTTGTATGTGAGGTTGAATGTTTATCGTATGGAGTTTTGTTATAGTAGTCAAATACATTTTGTGGGGTTACTGTATAATTATTTTGTTTGGTTAAATTAAGTTGTTTAGAATTAAATCCTTGCGGAGTTTTTAGGTTAATTGTTTCCGGAGAATTTTTAAGATCAAGATATATGGCATCAGATTCTTCTGCCATTATTGGCATTCCAGCATATATTAATAAAAATGCAATCAAAACAATCTTTTTCATATTTATATTATATAGGTAATTTCGCAAGAAATAAAGCTTTTGTTATTTATAATAATTTTTGTTTCTATAAGTTTTGCCAAAATTTATGTATAAGTTGCAATATATTTTTTTATATCGAATTTTGATTTAGCTCCATTGTATGTCATAGAACGGATTTTACCTGAGATGGGTCTTTCTTGGAATGCTCTATCATGAAGTCCGCCTATTGACCATAAAATTCCTACATAACCGCTTGAAGATGGTGCGTCATAGGCATATTTATCATTTAGATAAATTGCATATTCAAGAGCTTTTTGAGGTGATGGGGTCCATAGTAAAATTTGTTTTGCCCAATACATTCGCATATATCCATGGATTTTTCCCTCTTTTGTCAACTGATTTTGTGCTGCATTCCATAGTTCATCATTAGTTTGTGCGTTTTCTAATTCTTCTATTGTGTAATTTTGCAGCCTAATGTCTTTTGAATGTTCTTCTAGTGTTATTTTTGCCCAATTTGGTATTCCATCAAGAGTTTTGTAATTTTTATTATAAAAACAAAAATTATCTGATAATTCATTCCTTATTATAAGTTCTTCGAAAAAAGCTTCTTTATTTTCATTAGCAGTATCAGTTTTAAAAACCTCCAAGGCGGCTCTTTGAGGAGAGATAAAACCCCAGTTCAGGTAGGGGGAGAGGTTTGAATTTACATTTGCTGTCGGATCATTTCGTTTCTGATTAAATGTGTCGATTTTATTTTTTAGAAAGTTGTCTAGAACTTCATAACTTTCTGTTTTTGTAAAATTAGTTTTTGGAAATTCCGTAAAAAATTCTGCAATATTATGATAGATTTTGCGTCTGTAAGAGGCTGCATTGTATTCTTGTTTATCACTTATATAATGCACAGGGCAAATATTATGACTATCGATTTCAATTGTTTCAAAGGTGTTTTCTTTAAAATTAAAATTTTCTATTGGATTAAAATCTTTAATCAAAGTTTTTATTTGCTGTTTGTTAATAAATGCTTCTAATTCTTTTTTGTCTGAAAAAACATGATGGTCTAACTTTACATTTTTTAGAAATTGATTTATATTCCTTTTGAAAAAGTCGTTTTTATTTTTTATTTCAAATTCCGGAATAAAAAGTATTAATTCAGCATTATTTGTTTTGGCAAAATTCATTGCAAAATTATCTTCTTCCCGAAAATTTCTCGTAATAAGATAAAATGATTTGCCATTCCGGTATTTGATTTGACCGTATTTAAAAAATCTGTTCGGATTAATTTTATCCTCAATTTTAGTTTGGTCGGGGAAATATTCTGACATTGTATATTTTACAATTCTGTTTAGCATATAATAATTTATAAAAAGTTCCATAAAATATTTTAATGGCATAATTGGTTATATTTTAAGGTAGTAAAAGTTAGGAGAATTTATGAAGAATAAGAATTTAGTTATAGATAAAGAAAAATGTATTCACTGCGGATTATGCGTGAATGATTGTATTACATTTGCACTTGAATTTGATGAAAATAAAAATCCACAGTTTGCACAAGGCGGAGAAGACAGATGTCTTGAATGTCAACATTGTCTTGCAGTATGTCCTGTAGGGGCTATATCTATAATGGGGAAAAATCCTGAAAATTCTGATAAAATTCTTCCGTCATATAATTCGGAAGAACTTTTAAATTTGATCAAAAGCCGTCGCAGTTACAGACATTTTAAAAATGAAAATTTAGATGCAGATACTATGGCAAAATTAAAAAATATGCTTCATTGGGTACCGACAGGATGTAACAATCACGGTTTGCATTTTTCATTTATTGAAGATTTGAGTGTAATGAATGATTTTAGAAATTATACAAACCAAAAGCTAATAAAAATTTTGCAAAAATCTCCAATCAAAGGAGCAGCAGGAAAATTTTCAAAATATAAAGATGCACTTATTAATGGGAATGATGTAATCTTTAGAGGAGCTCCTCATATGATTGTTGTTTCTACTCCAATCAATGCTCCTTGTATTAATGTAGATCCTATAATTGCTCTAAGTTATTTTGAATTGTATGCTCAAAGCCTTGGAGTTGCTACTTTGTGGTGTGGTTTTGCAGAAGCTTGTTTGCAATTTTTCCCTGAGTTATGCAAGGGGCTTAATATCCCTGATGGTTATAAAGCTTCTTATGTTATGATGTTTGGTCCGGCTGATATTAAGTATGCCAGAACAACTCAACCTGAACCATTTAAGATTGATGTTGTCGAAAAATTTGCTCCGCAAAAAATATCTTTAATTGATAAATTAAAAAGATATTTTTGGAATTCTATAAGATAATAAAAAAGTCGGATTAAATCCGACTTTTTTATTTAATAACACAATATTCGTTATGAATTTTATCCATGAAGTCACTTTCATCTGTTTTCGTCGCAAAATTTCCGTTAGCGATATCATCCAGACTTTTCAATCCGGCAGATGCATATTGTTTATTTAGTTTCATTGGAACTGCACAGGTATATTTAGAGTGTTTAAATCTGCAATTTCCATATTGATCTTTTCCGTTGATAATTAGTACTCCATCATATGTTTTTGCAGGAGTGCAGGTATATAATTTTTCCCAACTAGGTCTATATAATTTTGCTTGATCCATGGATCTTTCAAGAAGCATTGTTTGTACTTCCATTGTCATCTGTGGCATTTCTGCTTTAACTGCACAAAATGCTGATAGTATTATTATAAAACTAATTAAAAAAGTCTTTTTCATATTATCTCTTTCTAAATTTTTCAATTATAATTTATAAATAAATTCACTTGTTTGTCAATCCAATATATGGTGTACCTGGTAAATAAACTGCTTATTGTAAAAAAATTGCCAAAGATGAATTTAGAATGTTAAACTTATTTTGAGGAATTAAGGGGAGATTCTATGAAAAAAGTTTTAATAAGTTTAGTTAGTATAATTTTGCTTAGCTCAATACCTGCTTTTGCGGATACTAATCCTGCAAAAATTGAAAAAGCCTACGCAAGACAAGAATTAGTAAGTCAAATAGGTTTTAGATTGCTTAATTCAAGCAGGATAAAAGAGAGAATGGTTTTCCAATATGTGAATAAAGATACTGTAAATGCGGTTACTTACTATTCAGGTCGTAGAATTGTTATATACGGAGGAATAATGAATTATACGACTGATGAAGATATGGTAGCGGCAATTCTTGCTCATGAGATATCCCATGGCATTGATTATTCTCATGGTATTTTCCGTGGAGCTTTTTCTTTCTTGCCATCAGCTTTTACTCCTAGAAAATATGAGAAAAAAGCTGACAAAAGAGCTATCGATTTTATGGTAAATGCAGGATATAACCCTGTTGCAATGATTGTTATGATGAATAAAGTCTTTGCTCAAGATAGATATGAATTTATGTCTACTCACCCTTTAGCTTCAAGAAGAATGGCTTATGTTTATGAATATATTTACTATAAATATCCTGAATTCTTGAAAAATAATAAATACATCGATGATGTTTATTATCAAAATTTCCTTTTAAATTCTCAAGATAACAGAAGAAAACTTAAAGCAAAAATTGATAGTCATTCCAAAGGAAATGTAAATTATGATTAGATTTTTGTTTCTGGTGATATGTCTTGCAGGGCTTTCTTGTTATGCTGCGGATGTTTCACAAGAACCAATTAAAGATGAACTTGTGGAGGAGACTTTAACCAATGTAAGTGAAGTCTATCCGGAGCCTGCTAATATTCATTATACAGATTTGGAAATTAAACGTGATATTCCTGCAAGGGTTCACTATAGACCACTTCATATTAGTGATGGAATTGTGAAACATTACATGCAGAATGTCAGTACTGTTTATCCGGAATCTAATTTAGGTTATGACTATTCGGAAATAAGATATCTACCATTTAGAATAAGATTTCTTGAGCCAATTTCTTCCAAAGGAATTCAAAATACAGAAGGGCAGATTGTCAAATTCGTTGTCATTCACGATGTTTATGACGGAAATAAAAAGCTTGTTCCTCATGGAACAATTGGGACTGCAAAAATTGAGACAATTTCTCCAAATGGTTTTATGGGTGTGCCTGCTGATTTAATAATTGCTCATTTTAATGTTGCAGGACTTGATAGAAAGAAATTTCAAGGTCCGATTTCAAAATCGGGGTATAATCTTATGGGACTTGCAGGAGCTTTAAAATATTCTATAGGAACATTTCTTCCCGGGACAGGATATTTGTTTATGCTCATAAAAGGTGGGCATGTAAAAATTAATACTTCAGAGATTTTTGAAATTAAATATGTACCTTAAAAATTAATGAAGTGTTTATTCCGCCGAATGCAAAGTTATTTGACATAACTATGTTTGTATTTATTTCACGTCCTTGCGATTTTATATAATCAAGTTTTCCGCATTCATCATCTACGTTATTTAAGTTAATTGTTGGACAGAACCAGCCTTTGTGAGCCATATCAAGTGTTAAAATTGCTTCAACAGCTCCGCAGGCACCCAAGGTATGACCTGTATAGCTTTTTATTGAACTTATTGGGATTGCTCTTTTAAATACATCGTATGTAGCGTTAGTTTCAGCAACATCACCTTGAATTGTGGCTGTTCCATGAGCATTGACGTAATCTATTTTATCAGATGAAATGTCAGCATCTTTAAGCGCTAATTCAAGTGCTGATTTCATCTTGTCACGATTAGGACTTGTAATATGAGTTCCATCAGTGCTTGTGCCAAATCCTATTATTTCTCCGTAAATTTTAGCTCCGCGTTTTTTTGCGTGTTCATATTCTTCTAAAATCATTGTACCGGCACCTTCACCAATAACAAGTCCGTCCCTGTTTTTGTCAAATGGGGATGGTGTGAGTTCCGGTGTAGAATTCTTTTGACTTGTTGCATATAATGTATCAAAAATTGCAATTTGGGTAGGATGTAGTTCGTCCGCTCCACCTGCAATCATGACTGTTTGGTAGCCGTTTTTAATCGCTTCATAAGCGTATCCGATGCCCATTGAACCTGAAGTGCAGGCTGTTGAGGTTGGAATTATTCTGCCTGTAGTCTTAAAGTACAATGAAATATTTACGCAAGATGTCTGTGCCATCATTTTTACGTAACTTCCGGATGTGACACCTTTTACTTCTTTATCAACCATCATCGAATAAAAATCAATAAGAGTGTCTAAAGATCCTGTAGATGAACCGTAACTTACACCGGTTTGACCGTTTGTAATGATTTCATCTCCTAAAAGGCCTGCATCTTTTAGTGCTTCTTCTGCACTTACTACGCTTAGAACTCCTACACGTCCCATTGTTCTTAGTGTTTTTCTGTTATAGTGTGATGGGATAACAAATTTGTCTGCAGGAGCTGCAAGTTTTGTGTTTAATCTTGTATATTGCTCAAGGTCAGGCATGTATTTGACACAATTTTTTAGGGAAAGAAGTTTTTCGAATGCTTCTTCTCTGTTTGCACCAAGAGGGCTAATTTGTGACATCCCTGTAATTACGACTCTTTTCACAGATATAGACCTCCGTTTACTGAAATTACTTGTCCTGTTATGTAAGAGGCATCTTCACTCATTAAGTAATTTACAAGGCTTGCAACTTCTTTTGCTTGACCAAATCTTTTCATTGGAATCATTTTTTTGATTTCGTCTACTGGCAAATCTTCTGTCATATCAGTGTCAATTGCTCCCGGGGCAATTGCGTTGACTGTAATTCCTCTTTTTGCAAGTTCAAGGCTTAATGCTTTTACGGCACCGATAATTCCTGCTTTTGAAGCGCTATAGTTAACTTGACCTCTGTTTCCGCAAAGTCCGGAAACTGATGACATTGCAATGATTCTTCCTTTAATTCTTTTTTGAATCATAGGCATTACAATCGGTTTTAGAACGTTATAAAATCCGCCCAAATTGGTGTCCAAAACCTTGTCCCATTCATCATCTTCCATTGCAGGAAAAACGTTATCTTTTGCAATTCCCGCATTCAGCACTACTCCATAGTAAATACCGTTATCTTCAATATCTTTTTCAAGAATACGTCTGCATTCTTCTCTATTGCTGATATTAAACTGCAAAACTCTTGCTTTTACGCCCAATGCTTCAATTTCTTTTAGAGTGTCGTTAGCTTTTTGAATATTTGTATTGCAATGCAAAACAATATCATACCCGTTTTTTGCAAGATATAATGCTGATTCTTTCCCGATACCACGGCTTGAACCTGTTATTAAAACCTGTTTTTCCATCATACTCTCCGTTTATTCTAAAAATTCAGAAGCATCTGCCGGCTGGTAGACATTTACCATAGCTTGAGCGCATTCTATACCATTATTATAAATAAAACACTCAAACGAAACAAGTTGATTATCGCTAAAAATTTCTCTAACTTCTATTATATATTTTTCATTTTTTATAAATTTTGGGATATTACATTTATAAGAGCGTGTTCCAAGCAGAAAACCTATTTGAGGTCTTGAATTATGGTTTTTAAAATAAGAATAACACCCGATGGTTTGCGCCATAAATTCAATTCCTGTAATGTATGAAATACCATCAAGGTCTTTGTCAAAAAATAAGCTGTTTTCGTTAATTGTAACACTTGATTTTAGGCAACCTTTTTCAATATTAATTTCTTCGATATCATTAATTAATATCATAGGGTGACTGTGCGGTAAGATTTTTTCTAAATCATAGTGTTGCTTAGGTTCATTTTTCCCAAGGATTATAACCGCATTTGTGCCGCCAAAACCAAATGCATTGCACATTACATATTTAATTTGTTTGTCAGGTTTTTCATCTTTTTGTACAAGTCGGAGTTTCGGAAGTGTTTCATCATACTGCCCATCATAAATATGAGGCAGAGCTTGATTTTTTTCTAAGACAGCACAACATAGAGCAGTTTCGATACTTGCAGAAGCTCCAAGGCAATGACCTGTCATAGGTTTGGTTGAGCTTACAGGAGTTGATTGCCCAAAAATATTTGATATAGCATTCGATTCCATAAGGTCATTTGTTATAGTTCCTGTACCATGGAGATTTATGTAATCAATATCTTGAGGTTCTAGTTTTGCAAGTTTTAGTGCAGTTTTCATTGCTTGTGAAGCTTGAGTTCCTTCAGGGTCAGGGGTCGCCGCGTGGTATGCGTCAGAAGTTTCGCCTATTCCAAGGATTTGTATTCCTTTTCCATCTTTTTCAAGCAAAAAAATTGCTCCTGCTTCTCCAATGTTCATTCCTTTGCGATTTTTGCTTAGAGGAATTGATTGTTCGTCAGATAAAACTTCCAAGGAAGCAAATCCCGCAAGTGGAAATTTTGATATTTCATCGGCACCGCCTACTATGACTGCATCACAAACCCCATTATCAAGAAGTTTTTGTGCTGTTGAAAAAGCTTTTATTCCTGATGAGCAGGCTGTTGATATCCCGTAGAAAACGCCTTCTAGTCCCAAATAGTTTTTTATAAATTCTGCAGGATTACTCATTTTAAGAAATTCTACATCGTTTGTTTCTTCAAATTTGTCAATTCCGGTGTTGCTTGTTGCAATAACTATACCGATTTTCTTTTTATCATATCGGTTTATAAAAGACTCAATATCTGGCTTAATTTGATTCATACAGTGCAAAAGGATTTGGTTGCAGCGAATATTGTATTTTTCCTCTTTAATTTCCGGTAATTCTACTTTAATTCTTAGATCTGTTAGTTTTCCAGCAACAGCATTTGAGAAAATTTCATCTAAATTTTCTCCCAGCGAACAAATTGCACTTGTTTTTGTTATCGTAATCATCTTTCCTCTGTGTTAATATGATAGCATGAAGGAAATAAATTTTGATATAAAAAAATTTTCATATATTATTGGAGAAGAAGCGGATGTGTCTTTTATTCCGATGATGCTGAGACGTAAGCTTAATAAATTTGGACGGGCGGGGTTGTATACTCTTTATAATGCTTATTGTGGCGGAAGCCCCGATTTGGTATTTTCATCTTGCTATGGTGATTTTGATAGAGTTGTAAAGCTTATTGCTCAAAGAAATGAGGATGGGGAAGTTTCTCCTGCAGGATTTAGTTCATCCGTTCATAATGCTACAATAGGGCTTTTTTCACTTTTAGAAGGTATAAAAACAAGTTATAATTCGATTTCTGCTGGGGACAAGACTGTTAGTGCAGGATTTTTGGAAAGTCTTCTTTCTAAAAACTCATTGTACTGTTATACTGAAAGTGTTGGGGGGATAAAAAGTCTTTCTATAGAAACTGAGCAGAATGATAAGGGTAAGTTTTTGTTATGCGAAAATTCTGAAAATCTCCCTCCGCAAGACAAGTTTGAGGATTTGGTTGAGTTTTTGAATGGAAAAAAAGATTCTTTTATAAGTGATTTGTATATGGTAAAGAAAAATGAGAATTTGTAGAGGACTTCTTGTAATACTTGAGATGAGTTTGTTTGCAATCGGAGCTTTTATTATCGGATGGATTATATTTCCGATTTTGGGTTTACGTTATAAGGGAAGTGAAAGACGACGTAAATTCGCTTTAATTATTCATAATTCGTGGAAGTTTTTTATTTCTGTGATGGAAAAATCAAAGATGATAAAGGTGAATATTACGGGAGGAAGTCTTGCTGATATAAAAGGAAGAGTTGTTGTGGCCTCTCATCCGAGTTTGATTGATATAATTCTTTTAATCGGCAATATGCCAAATTCTTTATGCTTGGTAAAAAACGGGATTTTGAAAAATCCGTTTATGTCAAATATTGTAAAATCGCTATATATTATTAATGATATAGATCCTGAGGTATTTCAAAAATCTTGTCTTGAGGCATTAAAAGAAGGATATAATATAATAATTTTCCCGACAGGAACAAGGACTTTGCCTGGTGAAGATGTGAAAGTTCATAAAGGTGCTGCACAAATTGCTATTGCATCAGGAGTTGATATAGTTCCGATTAAAATTCAGACAGATATTCCTTTCTTAATGAAAAATCATTGTCCTCTTGATGCTGGTGATAAAACAGTTAATTATACTCTGACAGTATTGCCGGAGATAAAATTGTCGGATTTCCCTAAAGATCTTACTGATATAAAATTAAGAAATCATATTACTGAAAAAATTAAAGAAGCCATAAATTGACTTTATAATTTTGTTAGGTTATAAATTTATTATAGGAATTAAGTATATGACTTTGGAAAACGAAATAAAAGAGTTAATAATTAAAGTATTAGAGCTTGAGGATATTTCGGTATCTGATATAAAAGATGAAGAAGCTCTTTTTGTCGATGGCTTAGGTTTGGATTCTATTGATGCGCTTGAGCTTGGTATGGCTTTGAAAAAGAAATATAATATCACACTTTCATCTGACAAAAAAGAAAATACAAAGTATTTTTATTCAGTAAAAACTTTAGCTGATTTTATCAGGAGTAAGACCGTTGAGTAAGAATTTTACACATGAAGAAATTGTAAATAAGTTAACAGAGATTCTTGTCGATGATTTTGAAATCGATGAGAGTTTAATCAATCCTGAAGCAAATTTGTTTGAAGACTTGGAGCTTGATAGTATTGATGCTGTTGATTTGGCAGTAAAACTTCAGTATTTTACCGATAAGAAAATTGCACCTGAAAATTTTAAGAAAATTCATACTGTCGGTGATGTTGTAGATGCTATTGAAGAATTATTGGAATGAAAATTAAGTTTTTATTGCCTTTTTTATTAACTTTGACTGTAATTGTGGTATTCCATTATACGCAGTTTTTTGCAGTAAAGTTATACCCTGTAATGGCGAATTTAACTGTGTTTTTAGTTTTCTTTTCTTCTGTTTTTGCAAAAGAAACTGTGATACAAAAATTTGCTAAGGCGTTGGAAGGAAAAGAACTTGACGATTTTACTAGAGTCTATACACGCCGTTTGACTTATGTATGGTGTGTGTTTATGTTTATTAATCTTACAATTTCTATTGTGTCGGTATTTATGTCGGAACATTTTTGGGCAATTTATAACGGATGTATTTCATATATTGCAATTGGAACTATGTTTGCGGTTGAATATATTATAAGAATAGTTTTGAGGAATAAGTATCAAAAATGATTTTAGAAAAATTTTTTACACACGAAAATGATAATCAACTTCTTTTTATTAATCCGGACGTGACTTTTGGAGAGTTTAAAAGGCTCGTATTGGGTCAAAAATTGGAGTTTGAAAAAAGTGAGATTCAAAATGTTGTATTATTTTGTGATGATTATTTAGATTTTTCTGTCAATTTTTTTGCTTCTGTTTTTGCTCATAAAAAAATGTTCTTTCTAACTGATAAAAATCGTCTCAAACAGTTGGATTTTGATTATATTTTACCATCTGATTACAGCCCTTGTGACGGAGAGTTTGAAGGGGATTTTGATGCGAAAAATATAGATATAAATCTTTTTACTTCAGGTTCTACAGGTGTTCCTAAAAATATTAGCAAAACACTTTATAGTATGGAAACTGAAGCTCTTTTTACAATTAAGGATTTTAATCTTGAGCCAAATATGACGGTTGTTTCTACGACATCATCTGCTCATAGTTTTGGGATGACGTTTAATTTTATGTTACCTTTTGCAGGGGATTATAAAATTAATCGTAAGAAAATAGAATATCCTGAACAATTAGATATTGAAGATAAGTATATTTTTATTTCTACTCCTTCGTTTATGGAAAAACTTGCAAAGTATGATTTCGCTTTTGAAAATTCTCCGCAGATAATTTTTCTTGCTGGGGCAAAATTAAAAGAGGAAATTTATTCTTATTTTGCAAAATTTGCCAAAGTTGTTGATATATATGGAAGTACTGAAACAGGTAACATTGCTTACAAATGCGGTGGAGATGTATTTACCGTTATGGGCGGGGTGGAAGTTTATCCTGATGAAGATGGAAGGATTACTGTAAAATCTGAGTTTTTCCCTGCTGATAAGATGGTCTTAAACGATGTTATTGAAAAAAAATCAGAGTCAAAATTTGTTTTGAAAAAAAGAGTAGACAGAATTGTGAAAATTCTTGAAAAAAGGATTTCTCTCGATGAGTTGGAAAATAATTTATCCAAACATAAGGATGTTCAAGAATGCTATTGTTTTGCCTATGCAGACAAGTTATGTTGCGCTGTAGCTTCTCATAATCCTGAAGTGAAACCTTCGGAATTGAAAAAATATTTATCAAATTTCAGTGAAATTTTGCCTAAAAAATGGAGAATTTTGGATGAAATTCCAAGAACTGTAAGTGGTAAAATAGATAAAGTTAAGCTGAATAAAATTTTCGGGTCTAATTTGTCATATCCTTCCGTATATTCAAGACATATAAGCGAATCTCAAGCAGAGGTTGAAATTTTATTTAGGAAAAATTCAAACTTCTTAAAAGGTCATTTTGACATTACTCCAATTATTCCGGGGGTAATACAGCTTTATTATGCAAGATTTTTTGCAGAAGATGTTTTTGGTATAGAGCTTTCTCAAGAAGAAGTTAAAAAGGTTAAATTTTCTAACATTATGCGACCTGATAATAGAGTCACTTTAAAATTAATCAATAAAGAAAAATCTGTTGAATTTACCTATGTGGCTGATGACAAAATATTTTCTTCTGGTATATTTGTAAAGTGAGCAATTTTATAAAAGGGCGGGTTATATGAATATTGAAGCTGAGACGTTTATTACTGTACAATTTTATGATTTGGATCCTATGAATATCGTCTGGCATGGAAATTATATAAAATATCTTGAAGCTGCAAGATGTGATTTGCTTGCTAAAATCGGATATGATTACGACTCTATGAGAGAAGATAAAATTGCTTATCCTATAGCTAATATGGAGTTAAAATTTATAAAATCTTGTGTCTTTAACCAAAAGTTAAGGGTTGTATCCAAATTAGAAGAAATAGAACCGTGTATGATTATTAAGTATATAATTTTTGATGCTGATACCGGGGAAAAGTTATTTAAAGCTAAATCTATGCAGATTTGTGTTGATACATCTACAGGTGAGAGTGTATATTCTGCTCCAAAACGTTTGAAAGATAAACTTGCTTGTTGTAATCTTTAATTATGAAAAAAGTTTTAATCTTAGTTCTGGGGATTTTCTTAGGCGGAAGTGCGATGGCGCAAGATTTGATTTTCCAACATCTTGCAAGGCCTGAAAGTGTTTTTATTCCGCAATATAGAGCTGTATCTTGCAAGTTTACTCAAAATAAAACGATACCAAGCACTCAGACTGTTATTGAATCAGGTGGAAAGTTTCGATTTAATGCGTCATCAGGTGTCGTTTTTGAAACTTTATATCCTGTAGTTAATACGGCGGTTTATGCAACCGATAAAGATAAAAGGCTCGGAGCTTTGATTGCAGCAATTGCAAGAAAAGATTATACTTATTTGAATAATAATTTTGAATTATTTTATATTCGAAATGGGGTGTCATGGCGTTTGGCACTCAAACCTAAGGTGGCATCCAGAGCAAGCGGAATTATGGAATCAATTATTATTGCAGGTGGAAAATATATTGAACAAATTGATATTAAAACTCCAAGAAGCGGTAATATGAAAATAACTTTTTCCGAATGTTCTGCTTATTAATCTTATAGTGGAAGGGTTATGAAAAATTTTTTAAGGATTTTGTATATTATAATTTTTGTTATTTCAGGGATATTTGTTTTTACTCATCCTGTGAAAACTGAGACAAATATATTAAAAGCGGTCTTTTCCGACAGTTCTGCCGATGAAATAATAGTAAAATTAAGCGGAAGATATTCTTCAACAATTAATGTTATTGCGCAATCTGAGGATTCGGCAAAGGCTTCTGAAATTATTGATGAATTTTCAAATTCTTTAGATAAAAATTCTTTTGAAATTCAGAATTTTGATTCTTCAAAAATGATTGAAGATTATCAAAAACATTACAAAACTCTTTTGTCTAATAAAACTTCTATGAAGCTTGAACGCCATAATTATGATGAAGTTGTGAATGAGGCTTTTGGCAGATTATATGATCCTTTCGGTTTTATGCTTTTGCCTTTAAATCAAGATCCGTTTATGTTGTTTACGGATTATATACAATCATTGGGTGATGGTGATTTAAATTATATAAATTACAACGATAAGTATTATAAGATTTTAACTTTGAAAGTGAAAAATGATACGGCACTTTCGCCTGATATTTTAAATAAAAAGGTTAAGGATTTAGTAGATTTGCAAACAAATCTTTCAAATGATGATGTTCAAATTTATTTGACAGGTGCGCCTGTTCATTCTTATTATGCCAGTTCAAAATCTATGAAAGAAATTAATATAATTTGCATTCTTTCATCATTGTTTGTTATCGGATTATGTTATTTTTATTTTAGAAATCTCAAACTTTTAATTCCTATTGGTATAAGTTTGGGGTTAGGAGTATTATCCGGATATATTCTTACTTCAATTATTTTTCCGTCAATACATGTTTTGACTTTTGTTTTTTCAACTACTTTGATTGGTATTTGTATTGACTATTCTTTGCATTATTTTATTGAAAAAGATTTGTCCAAGATTTTTAAAAGTCTTACTGTCAGTATGCTCACAACAGTCAGTGCATTTGGTGTACTTTTATTTTCAGGTGTTGAGTTGTTAAGACAGATTGCTGTGTTTACAATGACGGGGCTTTTTAGTGTATATTCAATTGTTGTATTGTTTTACCCTCTGTTGAATTTGGAGTATAAATCAAAAGAAATTAATTTTACGGTATGTGAAAAATTTAAAAAAGTTTTCGCTGTAATTATTTTATTAATTGCAGTAGGTGGAATGTTTTTCTTAAAATTTGATGACAATATCAAAAATATGTATGTTCCGTCTAAAAAATTACTTTCAGCAGAACAGCTTTTTAATAATATAACAGGTGGAAATAAAAAAACTTCCTTTGCTGTAGTAAAAGGTCGTGATACGCAGGATATGCTTCAAAAAGAAGAATGGATTGCGAGAAATTTACAAGGGTTTAAATATCAAGCTTTGAGTAAGTTTGTTCCATCAAGAAAACAGCAGATGAAAAATTTTGAATTGCGTAAGGATTTGTATAAAAATTCTTTGGAAAAATACGCGACATTTTTATCGAAAAATGATATTCAGAACTTGTTGAAAGAGTCCGCTCCGAAAGATTTTATACAATATCAACAAAAATCATTATTTTCTGATTTTCTAATCGCAGATAATACCTCAGTTATGGTTTTATATGATTTTAACAGACCTGAAATTATTACCCAAAATGGCGGGCAGTATGTTGATGTCCAAAACGATGTTTCAGCTCGTATAAAAGAGTGCAGGTTAGCTTGTTTAAAAATGCTTTTACCTGTTTTTATACTTTTATTTGGTATTTTATCAGTAATTTACAGACCCCGCACTGCGGCAAAAATTTTGACTCCATCTATATTGGCAGGTGCTTTTGCAATAGGTCTTTTAAGTATTTGTCAGCAGGAAATTAATTTATTCCATGTATTGGCAATATTTTTGATAATAGGTTTTGGACTTGATTATTCGGTATTTCGTGCAGGGGGTGTAAAAAATTCTTCCGATGCAGTGCTTTTAAGTTGTGCAACCAGTGTTTTTTCCTTTATTTTGCTTGCATTTACCAGTTTTAAATTAATTAGTTCACTAGGGTTTGTTTTATCAGCCGGTTTGATAGTATCTTATCTTTCTAGTCTGTTTTTTAACTATGGAGATGATGTGAAATGAAATGGTACCAGTTAAAAGAACAGGCTGCAGGTGAAAAAAGATTATGGCTTACTTGGCAGATTTATAAAATTTTAGGTAAAAAAGCTGTTAAAATTATTGCATTTTTTGTTACATTTTTCGCTTTTATTTTTGGAAAAGAAGCCAGAAGATGTTCAAGAAAAAATCTTGCAATAATTGGTTTACAGCCGTCAATAATAAATCAATTTAGGCATTTCCTTGAGTATTCTTATTCTTTAATTGACAGGATGGAAGTTTTTTCAGGAAATTATGATTATAAAAAGATTTATTTTGACAATGAAGAAGATAAAAATTCTTTGATAAATGATTTTAGTAAAGGGATATTTATAATATGCTCTCACCTTGGAAATATTGATATAATGCGAGCTTTTATAGATAAATATCCAAATCAGCATGTAAATGTTTTTCTTTCTGCTGATCAGTGTAAGGTGTTTAATAATTTTATAAAAAATATCAAAATAGATACCTCAATTTCTACCTATCCTGTTGAAGAAATTAATATTGATACTTCGATTGAAATTAAAGATAAACTCTCTAATGGTGAAATTGTCTATATGGCAGGAGATAGAATTTCAAAAACCAGTGTAAATTCAGAGGTTCAATTTTTTGGTCATAAAGTAATGTTTCCTATCGGGACATTTAAATTTGCTCAGATGATGGAATGTCCTATATATTTTGCTTGTGCAATTAGAGAGGGTGAAAATTATCGGATTTATTTGCATAAGTTTTCTTCTGATTTGCCAAAGGCTGCAAAAGTTATACAAATGCAAAAAGAATTTATCCAATTTGTAGAAAATTTAACCCCGAAAGCTCCGTTACAGTTTTTCCATTTTTATGACCTGTTTGAGCAAGAATAATATAATAGGTTGATGTTTAAAGAAATTTCTTATGATAGTTTTAGATTATGTACAATAATAAGTTTATCAAATTTATAAGATCAGTAAAATTCGAAATAAAATATTTTTTCAGAAATTATCCGTTTAAAAGACAGATTAATAGGTTTATTACCCTTAAAAAAAGTCATTTTTACAGATGGATGTTTAACTTTATCCTGACTGAAGATTTTATGAAGCAATTTAATCAAGGAGAAGTTAGAAGAAATATTTTTGATTATGGTATAGATTTATTTACTTTTGAAGATTGTGAAATTTCCTGTTTTGCAAATTGTGCGTTTGTACATAAATTTGTTGGTAAAACGCCTTATGCTCTTAAAGAGTCTGCAGGGATAAACAGAAGAGTTGATGAAGATGGTATAACTTTTGGAAGACCTATTAATTTGCGTAAAAATGTTACGCAAGAAGACGAAGTATGCCAACTTTGCTTTTCTAATGGGATGAATTACTGGCATTTTACGCTGGATGTTCTTACCAAAATTATGATAATGGAAAAGCTTGGGTATAAAGGAAAATATTTGGTAAATGCTGATGGTTCTTCTAAAGAATTTTTGGAGCTTTTAGGTTTTCCTGAAGATCGTATAATTTTTTGCGGTTTTAATAAAGTTATCCATGCTAAAAGAGTTTATATGTTTGATGAGTTTTATGGTATTGATTTAGGCGGGAAATGGCTTGATGATACTCGTCAATTTATTGTTGATAGAATTCAAGAAAGACACGGATCGCTTATTGATGAAAATTCTCCTAAGAGAATTTATGTTTCAAGAATTGGTACTCGAAGAATTATAAACGAAAATCAATTGATTGATTACTTAAAACCTCATGGATTTGAAGTTATTGTGCCTGAGAAATATTCTATTCTTGAACAGATAAAATTATTTGCGAATGTTGATATTCTCGTAACACCTCATGGGGCAAATTCTACCAACGTTCTATATTCTAAAAAAGGCACAACTTTTGTAGAATGTTTTGGGCATTATTGGGTAAACCCTTGTATGGTTACGACAGTCGATTTGCTTGATTTGGATTACCATATGATTTGTGAAAGGTTTATGCATAATATTCCAAATTCTGGAAGCAGTTCAAATTATATAATTGACATTACAATATTCAAGTGCATTATGAAAAAGATTTTTGAACATTGGGATTTGAAAAATTCTGCTGATTTAAAGAAATAATTACTTTTTAGCATCAGCATAACTAATATTTAAATCAGTTGCTTTAACATTATCAATGATATGTTGTAAATCTTTTATTGTAATTTTTGAGTCTTTATTATAATCAAGCTTTTTATTGCTAGCATATAATTTTGCAGTAGCGGAATCATTTGCACTTGAAAGGAATTTTTTATTAATTCTTCCTGGGGTGTAGAATAATCCATACAATTCGCCACCACTCAAATGTTTTTCCATATTTCTGATATATACACTTTTCATTGCTAAAATGTAGTTTCTTACATAAGGCATTTGTTCTTCTCTTGGTAGTGATAAGAATTTTTCAAGCATAATTGAACTTATGCCTTTTTTTGCAGATTCATCTTTATCAGCTAAATTAATACTCAGTCTAAGAGAGTGTTTGTTCATTTGCCCAATCCCGCCAAAATTTCCATTTCTGGAATCAGGTTTTAGTTGAGATTCTCTATATAAAAGTGCTGCTAAATCATCAGGTTCACATTTTACTCTTTCTGAAGTTTCTATTATTTGGCCAACAAAATCATCAGAAATATCCGGAACTACTTTTTGTAACATACTTCTAATACGTATGAAATCAGCACTTTGGCTTTCAAATACATCAGTCGCTACGGATGGTCTTAATCTTGACATTTTAGCTACAGGCGCATGTACAGGCATTGTTATAGATTGTGCTAACAATAACATTCCTGGAATAGTCTTTTTAGCAGCGCGTTCTTTTTTAGCGTAAACGCATCTGAGTTTGTGGAATGCTCCACGGACTTGTGAACTTCTTATACGGGGTATATGCATAATGTTAATCCTTCTTTTTAACTTTTATTTTGTATAAAAAATAAATTAATTTCAAGTGGGTAATTCTTTTTAACTATTGACAAAAATTTTTCTTTAGGTTTATACTACGTACATAGGAAAATTTATGATGAATTTATTTACTGTAAAATCTAATACCTCCTCCTCCACATCCAAGTACTTCGGGACTTGTATGAATTTTGGCGTTTAGATTTTTTTAAGCAGTGAAATTTATAGAATTTTTTAGGTCCCGCATAATTTTTAGGCGGGATTTTTTAGCGTATAAACAGATAAGGGAATCAGATGAATTTAACAGTTAATAATTATGATATAAGACACAGACAACAAAACTTTAACGGACTTTTAGACAGTGCCGTAACAAGCGGATTAAAACTCCTTGATACAAATGAAATGGCAAATGCTGTATTAATAGATGTTGGTGCAATGGTTGCACCTCGTACATATTACGATACAAAAGCAAGAAATAAAGATGCTGGTGCTGAAACTTTTTTCCGTGAATTGAGCGGGACATTTATTAACTGTTTATCTGCTGGACTATTGGGTATTGGTATTGCTAAGATTGCAAACAAAAGAGTTATGCCTGAAGTTAAAATTAACTCTAATACTTGGTTCTCAAAAGATTCTATAAATGTTTTAAAAGCTGCTTGGGATAATGCGGATAATAACGTTGAAAAATATGTTCAAAATGTTTTTGATAATCTTGGTGGCCGTGATTATAAGAATATTAAACATTTTAAAGATATTAATTGGAATAATGTTGAATGGAATAACCAAGATAATTGGAAGAAAATTTTCTGGAATAATACAGGTTTTGTAGATCTTGATGAAAGATTAAAAACTAAAAATGGGATTGTGTCTACAATGACTCAATTAATTAATGACAAGACTATTAGTCAAAAGGATAAAGAAAATGCACTAAAAATTATGCACGCTAGGATTTCAAATGCATTGGGTGCTGAACGTGATATTCAGATAAAGATCGGTGAACATACTCTTAGTGCAACTTTAGAAAATATTCTTCGTGATACTTATGATATGGGGCATAAAGTTTTTGCAAATAAAGACGTAAATATTGAATCTGCTTTGAAAAAAATCGGTAAAGTAAATAATATAAAAGTTTTTGGAGCTTTGGCGGGAGCTTCTGCTCTTGGACTTACAAACCAATATATTAATAGAAAAATTACCGAAAAACGTACAGGCAAAAAAGGTTTTGTAGGTGATGTTGATTATGCTCAAAAAACTGCAGGTGCAAAAAATGCAGAACCTAAAAAAGAGAAAAATTTATGGCTTAAAAAGATTGCAGCAAGCGCAGGTATGATTGCTATGGTTGTCGCTGTAATGAGAGTTAAAAATCCTAAAGACTTTGTGAAAAAATTAGAATTTACAGGCCCTGTTACAAGCGGTAATGCTATTAAAACAGTTTACGCATCTACTATTGTAGGTCGTTTTCTTGCTGCTGATAACAGTACTGAATTGAGAGAATCTGTCACTCGTGATTATTTTGGATTCTTAAATTGGCTTGTATTTGGTGGTTTTGCCGCAAAAGGTGTTGCAAATATGCTTGATAAAGATTGCAAAAATCTTTTCAATGTTAAAAAGGATGGCAAAGGTCTTAAACATTGGTTAAATGATTTAAGCTTAAAAACTCATGCTGAAATCGCTGCAAAGGGTGCAGATTTTGCTAAGAAAAATATCTGGAAACTTAATGCTGCTCATATTGCAGGACTTGCATATTCAGCGATTACTCTAGGAGTTTTACTACCTATGATTAACGATAAAATGACAAAATACAAAGCCCGCAAACAAAAGGAACAAGCTGCTGTAGTCGCATAAAATTTTTATAGTATTATGTTGCTATGGAAATTTATTATATTAATACTGAAAAATTTCTAAAATCACATGATACAGAGTTCCTGAGAAAATTTTCTGGGGGAAAAGAATTTAAATCCCTAAAGCGTTTTGTACAATATTCTATCGGGCGTTATCTTGTCAAGTCTGTAGCTAAAGTTGTTTATAATTTGTCAGATACAGAAATTGTTATAGATAACGATAAACCAAAATTTAAGAATGGCGGGGTCTTTTTTAGTATATCTCATAGCGGGAATTATGTGGCTGCGGCTTTTGATAATTCACCTTGCGGACTTGATATTGAGGAGATGAAGCCCAGAGATTTTGAGGCACTCTCTGCTCGTTATGAAAAAGATTTTCAAAGTGCAGAAGATTTTTATAAGTTTTGGACTGAATACGAAGCTGAAATTAAACTGCAAGAAAAAACACAGGCTTCTTATTCCTGTGTTTTTCAAGAAAATTTTATGTTAACAGCGGTTTCTGCTAATCCTACTTTTTCACAGCCATCTTGTATAAGTCATTTCGACGCTTAATAATATCCGGATTTGCTAGGTAATCCTCATATTTGCTTCTGCTGTTGATGTATCCGTTAGGTGAAATTTCGATTATTCTGTCTGCAACAGTTTGAATGAATTGATAATCCTGTGATGTAAACAGAACAGTTCCTGTATAATCGATTAAAGAATTATTTAACGCAGTAATTGATTCCAAATCAAGATGGTTTGTAGGTTCATCAAAAATCATTACATTTGATTCTTCAATCATCATTTTTGCTAAGATACAGCGAACTTTCTCTCCCCCTGATAGAACATTTACTTTCTTATCGGCGTCATCTCCGGAGAAAAGCATTCTGCCCAAATATCCGCGTAAAAAGTTTACGTGCTGATCAGGCGAATATTGCGCAAGCCACTGCATAATGGTCTTATCTGATTCAAAATAGAAGTTGTTATCTTTCGGGAAGTAAGATTTTGTAGCTGTAACACCCCATTTCACTTCACCAGAATCAGGTTCAATATTGCCCATTAAAATTTCAAATAATGTTGAGATAATTAACGGATCTTTTGCGATGAATGCAATTTTTTCACCTTGATAGACTTCAAAACTAAAGTTCTTGAATAAAATTTCACCATCAATAGATTTTGTAAGTTTATCTACAGTAAGCACGTCTTTTCCAGGAATTTTTTGGTAATTAAATCTAATTCTCGGATATTGACGAGAAGATGGTTTGATTTCTTCAAGAGAAAGTTTATCTAGCATATTTTTTCTTGAAGTTGCTTGTTTTGCCTTAGATGCGTTTGCACTGAATCGTGCAATAAAGGCTTTCAATTCTTCCATTTTTTCTTCTGTTTTTTTATTTTGTTCTTCTTTTTGTTTTTTGATTAACTGGCTTGCTTCAGACCAGAATGAATAGTTACCTGTATATAGCTGAATATTTTTATAATCAATATCTGCCATATGTGTGCAGACTCTGTCTAAGAATTTTCTGTCGTGTGATACAACTATTACTAGGTTTGGAAAATCAATCAAAAATTCTTCCAGCCAAGTGATAGTATTGATATCCAAGTGGTTTGTAGGTTCGTCAAGCAAAAGAATATCAGGATTTCCAAAAAGTGCTTGAGCTAATAATACCCTAACCTTTTCACTGCCAGCAAGGTCTTTCATTTGTGAATAATGAAGTTCATCAGGAATTCCGAGTTCTGATAATAAAGTTGCAGCCATAGATTCAGCCTGCCAACCGTCTAACTCTGCAAATTCTTCTTCTAAATGAGCTGCCTTAATTCCGTCCTCATCATTGAAATCAGGCTTTGCATATAATGCGTCACGCTCTTTCATTATGTCATATAATTTTTTATGGCCCATAATTACAGTATCAATTACGCTGTATTCGTCAAATTCAAAATGGTTTTGTTTTAATACTGCAATTCTTTGTCCTTTTGAAATATTTACTTCTCCTGAAGTTGGTTCGATTTCGCCTGAGATGACTCTTAAAAGGGTACTTTTCCCGGCTCCGTTTGCACCTATTACGCCGTAGCAGTTTCCTGGTACAAATTTTATTGAAACATTTTCAAATAATGTTTGTGAACCAAAACGAACTGTTAATTTATTTGTTGTTATCATTTGTATTTCCTTATTTATAAGTATTCGACAAGTGTATGAACATTGTAGCACAAAAATACTTGACAAATTGTTAGTCATGCCTTACAATATATTTTGTTAGTTTAACCTAACAAAAGTGAGGGGTAATAGATGAGAATAAATAACGTAAGTTTGTATAGAAGCTTGTATTGCGGAAGTTCTGCAATTAGACTCCCTTTTGGTAATGCAAGTTCCGCAAATCCTGAGATGGTGAAGGCTGAATATGCAGACTTACGTGTCTTTCACCACCATATATATGAGTATAAAAAAGGGATAAGAAATCTTATTTTAACTACAGAAAAAGGAATATACCGTGACAATATTGAAAAACGACTTAAAAAAGAAAATATAGATTATGTTGTGCACGATATTGGTAATGGTAAGATAAATGTTTATTTTGGAGAAAAGCCTTGTGTGGATGTTGTGAGAACTCTCAATCCAAAGTTAAACAAGTTGACACCTGAGCAGGATTTTATACTAGGCATAATGCTTGGTTATGATAGGGTCAGACAATGTGAAAGATATTTAAACATGAAAGAAAAAGTTATTAATCTAAAAAAATCCTAACTTATTGTTTATCATATTATTAACACTATTGATTGTGCTTGTCTGAATTTTTAGACAAGCTTTTTATTATTCTCGAATAAAATTTACTTGACTAATTTTTGTCGGAATGCGGTTTACCGTTTCTGTAACCGATACCTGCTCTATAACCTGATACTGAATACATCATTGGCAAAGCAGGTTCAATCCATTTTAGTCCTGACATAACCGCGACTGTTGCAATATCATCTGTGTGTAAGCCAATATCTAGCGGTTCAGGTTTTCTTTCATCAAACAGATGTTCTTTTTTATGTTTATGACCGTGTTCAAACAGAGGATTAATAATTTTATTTCCTATAAGATTTGCAATTGTACTTCCGCCAATTACTCCTGTTGCAATAATTCCGCCTATCATACCTATTGCACGATGTCCTTTTGAGCGGATATTTAGTTTTTCCATTATTGCAAGAGCTCCACCTGCGCCGATGTTGCATAAGAATATGTTTGCAAGATATTGGTATGAACCTTCTTTTATTTTATCTGGAATTTTCTTTTTCCATTTGTCGGTTGTAAGTTTATCGCCTATTATACCACCGGTAATTCCACCTAAGACAGGTATCAGCCCAAAAACGGAAAGCCTGCCGATTTCTGAAAAAATTTCTTTTGAATCGATGTTTTCAGGATCAGGTATAAGTTTGTTTAATAATTCTTTTCCATTTTTGTTATTTTCAAAGTTTTTGAATAAGGTTTTTACTTCTTTGTATTTTAAGATATTTTCTTTAGCTTTTTCTAAAAGTTGTTTTGATTTTTCATCGATTTGATTTTTTTTCAAAAAATCTTCCACAAGTCCTGTTGCATCTTTTTTTAATTCTTTTATTGATTTTGGGATTTCATCTGCATCTTTAAAAAGTTTGTTAGTAATTTTCGGTGCTGCTAGGGCTGAGGCTACTGTAAATGCCATTGTTGTCCCTATTCTTATGGCTGCTTTTTTTCTTTTTTCTTGTGGTGCGTGTGCAATTTCTTTTGTTGTATATGCAGCTGCGCCTGCTGTAAGTATTGTTGGTACCGCATTATGAAATTTTGCAACCAACATCGGTTGGTCGAGAAATTTACCTGCTACTTTTAATGTATTCATTGTTATTTGTCTCTATAATGTTTTTTAAATGCTTCGGTATATTCGGGGTGGTTTTGATGAAAATTTCTCAAGTCTGTAAATCTGTCAAAGACATTTTCTGAAATTATATGCTCAATTTTACAAGCAGTTTGTGCTGCTTCATTTGAGTCAAGTCCCATAATCTCTTCAAAAAAATATTGAAGAGTATTATGTTTTTCAATCACCTCTATAGCTTTTGTACGACCATATTCTGTCATAGAAATCATGTCGTATCTACCGTAATTTATCAATTTTTTGTCAGCCAGCTTTTTTAAAGCTTCCGTTACGGATGCACGACTTACACTAAGTTCTCTTGAGATATCTATTGCTCGGACTTTTTCATTTTTATCTATGTAGTTATAAATAACTTCCAGATAATCTTCAAGGCTGGAACTTAATTTTTCGTTTGTCACTGTCTACTCCAAAATGATTTACAAATTAATTGTAAGGGTAACCTAACAAATTGTCAAGTATTATTTTATTTGTGAAGCATTTGGTTCTGTCGGATTTTTCTTTAATCCTTTATACAGTGCGTTAATTAAAACTCCTAAAGCTAACAGACCTGCGGCTATGATTAGTCCGTGTTTTGTTTTGAATTCTTTTTTAGGACTTTTTGCCCAATTTTTGGCAAAGAATAATTCTTCGGCATTATCGTAGAATAATTTGTTTGAGATAGATTCACCATTTGCGCCGAAAGCATTTTTGATTGAGTTTTTTATTTGTTTAACATTTTCTCCATAATAAGCTGAGTCATAGAGTCCTTCTGCCCCAAACCTTCCTATAGGAGCATCAGTTCCAAACAATAGGCGGGATGTCATATCTCCTTTGCTTGTGTTTTGGAGTTTTTTCAAGGTGTCAGTTATGGTGTTTTTTTCAGCGGAGTTGCAGTCAACCCATGAGATATCTGCATATATTGTTGCATCACCGTTATTTATTGAGTCCAATAATACTTTTATTGCTCTTGAATGAGAGTCTTCTCCGGCTCCAAGATGGGCAAGGATAACCGGAACTTTTGGATGTCTTTTTGCGAGTTCATATATTTGCTCAGGTGATGAATATTGACATCCTGAGGCATCACAGTGGAAAAGACAAGGTAGATGATTTTCTTCTGCAACTTTCATATAGTCATCGTATTTGGAATCGTTTGCAGCAAGTTTCATATGCAGAGGGTGAAATTTTAGTCCGTAAAATTTACCTTCTTTTAATACGGTTCTAATATTATTTGCATTTTCAGTTTTGTCCGGTTGACAGACTGCAAGAGGTTTCAAAAGTGAGTTAGAATTTGCAATATAAAGAATTTCTCTATTGCCGTCGATTTCATTTAGGAATGTTTTTGTCAAACCTTTTTCATGCAATTTCCCTTCCATTTCTGGACTTACGTTATCTATACAATTAAGGTTTGAGACTAAGACTTTTTCAAGTGTATCTTGTCCATCGTTAATAGGATTTGATGTAATTTGCTTAAAATGTCTTGCTTCAAATTTGTCGCAAGTATTATTCAGCCCATCTGCAAATATGCCTACATGTGCGTGTGAATCAATAATTTTACCACCAAAGTTCACATTGTTAGAGTAATTTGTGCGTAAAGAAATATTTTGTACTTTCATAATTTAAGAGACCTTTCATTTAATATTTAGAATACAAGAATTTTAATTGCAATACTCCATTATGTAATCATCCATTACAAAATTATTACCTATGTCGGTTACTACTGAGTCGATAATTTTGAATCCCCATTTTTTATATGCATTAATTGAATTAATATTATTTTTATTAACAGTAAGAGTTATTTTTTGTCCGTTTGAAATTTCTTTAATTTTTTCAAATGCTTTTGTACCTATTCCTTTATGGCGGTAGGTGCCGTAAATATATAGTTTTGACAAAAATATGTGATCTTTTTTATCCGAAAGCCCGAAATATCCAATGTTTTCATTGTTATGTTTTATCAGGTAATAAGTATAGTTTTCATTTTGGATTTGATTTTTTATAGCTGTTTCTGACTGAAAGTTTTCTACCATATAATCAATTTGTTCTGGTGACAAAATTATAGGCCAATATTCGTGCCATATTTTTGAGGCAAGGGATGCAAGTTCTTTAATATTTTCTGCTTTTACAAATTCTATCATATCCACCTGCATTGAATTAGGCACAATTCTTCATTTGTTTCTGCGTTTTTTAATAAATGAATTGTTGTATTATCTTGGATTTCGACTTGAGAAATAAGTTTTTCACCCAATTTGATTTCTTTTTTATAAATCATATCAAGTGTTTTAATTTTATGGTTTGATTTGAATTCAAAACTTAACGGTTCAAATGCCCAGATTATGTAATTCCCGTTGTTGGCGTGCTTATTAACGTCAATATCGTTATATCTTACTTCAAATTCTTTTTCTGTATCAATTTTTGCAGGCGGTTTTATTTTTTCAAAACTTAAATCATCCTCTTTCTTTTCATAAGGAGGCATTCCAGGATTATTTTCAAGTCCTATATTTATCGGTATAAGGTTTCTTGATGTTATATCTACTAAAGACCAAATGCTAGCGATTCTTCCAAGAAGTTTGTCTCCTTCCCAAAATTCAAAATCACGATATGCAAATAGTTTTTGATACCCTCTTGGTTGAGTTTTGAGAGTAATATTTTCAACATTAATCGGGTATTCTTCAAACTCCATATGATATTTTAGCAGGAACCAGGCTATGTTTTTTGGTGTAATAAAAGAATAGCCAAACCCTAAATCTTCTGCATTTTTGCTTGCTATATCCTGAAGATAATTCAATAAAGAAAATGGTTTTAACGCTTGATTATAATCCATTTCCGAATATTTGACTTTAATTTCTTCTCTATAACCACCTGTAATCATAGGTTTATTCTAACATATATTTTTATATCAGGTGGATTGTTAAATTTTGGTTAAAAAATAAAGGTTTTTTGTAAAACAGGTAAATAATATAAGTGTGGTTGATGAGAGCCGCTAAAGATTAGCTGACTCGGCAAGCCGATTAGAGTTAAACTGAAAGGAGTGTTGAGTATGAGATTTTTAGTAAAGAAAGCACCGGACAATTTTATAAAATCCGTTAATGATGAAATTAATTCAATTTTGAGCAGACATTTTGATAATTATTATCCTGATTACGGATTTGAGGAAGAAGTTGATAAAATGTCTATGCCTGTAGAAATTACGGAAAAGGAAAAGGATTATGAGGTCCGTGCTGAATTACCGGGTGTTAAAAAAGAAGATTTAGATATTGATATTGAAAAGAATTCAATCACTATCAATGCTAAAAAAGAAGAAGAATCAAAAGAAGATTTTAAAGGTTATAAAAAATCTGAATTCAGATACGGTGAATTTTCAAGAACGGTTTACTTCCCTCAAGAAATAGATATCGACAAAGCTGAAGCAAAACTTGAACATGGTGTATTGAAAATTCATGCTCCAAAACGTTATATAGAAAAAGATTCCGTAAAAAAACTTACGGTTAAATAATAAAATCTTCCTCCAATCTAAGGCAAATAGCAGACATTAATTTATAATGTCTGCTATTTTTTATTGAATATATCTTAATAATGATACAAAAATATGTTATAATATTAATAGAGATATTGTTGCTTGGAGATGAGAAATGATAGATTATGATGGTCTTTTGAAAAAAATTCCTAAGGTTAAAAAAATTCTCGATGATGGTTCTAATAGTAATCTTTACCATTATACAAAACCGGAAAAGCTTTTGAGTATTTTAGAATCAGGTACGATAAGATTTTCTAATGCTCTTTATCTTAATGATAAAGAAGAGGTTACATATTCTTATAGGCTCATCGTAAATCTTATAGATGAAATGCAAGATCTTAATTCAGAATTATTTTCAAAGATTAAAGAATATTTCTACAAAAAATATAAAAATATCATTGACGGGAATGACAATTTTACAAATAAATATGAATATTATACCATTTCTTTCTCAACAGATAATGATAACTTGACTTTATGGAACAATTATTCAAAAGGGCAGACTTATACAGGGTATAATATAGGTTTCTGCAAAAAAGATTTGATTGCAGATATGGAAAGACAGGGATTTCACTCTGTTTACGGAAACATAATTTATAATAATGAAATCCAGACAACAATTTTAAAATTAATATTTGAAAAATGGAATAAACAGTATCAAAAGTATACTAAAGCTAAAAATTCTTCAAAAAACCTAGAAAAAATGCAAGATACCATATTTGAGCTTATTGATATATTGAGCATTATAAGCTTGTTTTTCAAAAACCCACACTTTAAAGATGAAAAAGAATATCGAATAATTTTTATAAGTAATTTTAGTCCAAGTTCCTATAAACAGACAAAAATCTTTGAAAAGAACGGATTATTTATTCCTTATATTGAATATAAATTTTTAAAAAGAACAGTAAGCTCAATAAACATAGGGCCGACTCTTGATGAAAATATTTTCTATACAAGTACATGCAGACTACTTGCAAACTTTGGATATGAAAAGAAAACTATAAACCGCTCTAAAATTCCGCTTAGATATTAAGTTAATGTTATAAGATATCAAAACTCCAGAGTGTAAATAACTATATCTGTTTTACATTGTATTTGAAATTAATGCGTAATAAAAATTAAACGTAATTGGTAAAAATTTGCTTTATCAATTATAGTTGTAGTATAATCATCGCATAGTAATTTTAAATAGCAAAGTGATTATGAAAAGCGAAATTAAAAAAATCGGTATTCCAAGAGCAATTTCTTATTATAACAATTACCCATTTTATTATGGTTTTTTCTCATCTCTTGGATTGGAAGTTGTTCTATCTGATAAAACTACAACGAAAACTATTAACGAAGGTGCAAAATACGTAGTTTCTGATACATGTTTGCCTATAAAGGTTTATACAGGTCATGTTATGAATCTTTTGCATAAAGGTTGTGAGGCAATTTTTATTCCTTCTATCCAATCAACAGGATATAAAATAAACAATTGCAGTAAAATCAGAGGTTTGCCGGAGATTATTAGAAATGTTATTAACAAACCTTTTATTATGGTTGAGCCAACTTTAGATAAGACAGAAAATATTAGTTTCAAAGATTTTTGTATTCAGTCTGCTAATTCAGTTGGAATTTTTGACAAAGATAAAATAAAACAAGCAATAAGTGACGGCTGGAGAGTTTATAATATGTTTTTAGAGATGACTCAATCCGGCGTAAGCTATTCAGAAGCTCTTGATAATGCAATAAAAGGAAAGCTTGTTAAGAAAACTATTGATATAGTAAAACCTTTATCTGTTGCGATTATGGCTCATGGTTATAATTTGTTTGATGATAGAATTTCTCTAAACTTGATTAAAAAACTTGAGAAAATGGATGTGAAAGTCTATACTTCATTAAATGTTTCAAGACAAGATGCAATATCTGCAATAGATAGCATTGGAGAAATTCAATATTGGGCAAATGAATTAGAATTAACAGGGACAGCCGCACATTACCTCACAAATGAAAAAGTTGACGGCATAATTGCTCTTTCGGCTTTCGGTTGTGGTCCTGATTCATTGATGGTTGAAGAAATTTCATATCACTGCAAAGAAGCTGGCATGCCTTTGATTCATTTAACTATTGATGAACATACTGGCGAAGCTGGTTTTATTACTCGTCTTGAAGCCTTTGTTGATATGCTTTTAAGAAAGAAAAGATCAATATTAACAAAACAATCAGATAAAACTGAAGAAGATGCAAATATTGAAAATACTGTTGAAATTAAAGAAGAAAGAATTCTTACAGGTTCTGTAAAATAATTTTTATAATGGAAAATTTATCATTTAATTATTCAGGTGCAATACATATTCATTCCGATTTGTCGGATGGAACAGGGGATATAAATTCAATTTCTAAAGCTGCAAAGCATGCAGGTCTTGATTGGATAATTATTACTGACCATAATAATTTTGAGATTCAAGAAGGGTTTTATAATGGTGTATGCGTGATTAGAGGGGAAGAAGTTTCACCGAAAGCTTACAATCATTATTTGGCACTTGGAATTAAAGAATTGATTGAACCTAACGATAATCCTCAAGTGTATATAGATGAGGTAAGACGTCAGGGAGGGTTTGGTTTCTCCGCTCATCCTGATGAAAGTGCCGCTAGAAAAAATCGTGCAAATCCTATAAAATGGCTCGATAAATCAATAATTCCTGACGGGGTAGAAATTTGGAACTGGTTTTCAGATTGGGCAGATAATTATAATGATACTAATATTTTCAATATTGCGTATGGTTATATTTTTAGGCATAAACTTATAAAAGGCCCTCATAAGGAAACTTTGGAATGGTGGGATAAGCTGAATAATGCTTCTGAAAAAATTATTCCTGCAATAGCTGGTGTAGATGCTCATGCTTTGAAAATTTCAAAATATGTAATTCCTGTAAAAGTATTTCCTTATAAAACATGTTTTAAAACTTTGACAAATATTATTACTCTTCCTCAAGAGCTGCCAAAGACTTTTGATGAACAAAAAGCTTTGATTTTAGAGGCATTAAGGAATGGAAATAATATAATTGTAAACAGGCATATAAGAAAAGAAACTCCAATAATTAAAGTTGTTGAAAATAGCATTCAAATTAAAATTTCGACTAAAGCTTTGATTAAAATTTTACATAATGGTGACCTTGTATGCGAGGATTATGGCGATAATATAAATTTTGATATGAAAGGAAAAGGGAAATATCGTATTGAAATTTATTTAAATAATGAACCGTGGATTTTTTCTAATCCAATTTTATTTAGTTAATTTTATGATAGGATAGTCTTGATGAATACAGCGGAAAAATTAGAAAAAACAAAGATGGAAAATACAATTCCGACCAAAGATAGAATTATTGCTTGGCCGAGAATGGGACGTATTGATATTCCGTTAAAAGCTTTGCTGGTTTCATTAGGGGCAAAAGTTGTTATTCCTCCTCCAAATAGTAATGAAGCTTTGGAAATCGGGGTTAGAAATAGTATCGAAGGGATTTGTTTACCTTATAAATTGAATCTTGCAAATTATATAATGGCATTGGAAAAAGGTGCTAATACTCTGATGATGTTTCAAGCTCCAGGATCTTGCAGGCTTGGAAATTATACAAAAATGGCGCAAAAAACACTTAAATCTATGGGTTATAAGTTTGATATGGTCATTTTTGATATGTATAAAAGTAAGATGAAACAAACTCTTCACGCTTTTTGGCATGTTACTCATTGTATAAATCCTTGGAGATATTATAAAGGTTTTAGTTTGGGTTTTAATAAATTTTTTGCTATTGATACAGCAGAAAGGCTCTTATTCTACACTCGTCCGAGAGAGTTGAATAAAGGTGATGCTGAAAAGTGCTATGAAAAATGGTTGAAAATTACTGATGAAACAAATTCTGTAATAGGTGCTAAAAAGTTAAAAAAACAAATAATAGAAGATTTCAAAAAAATTCCTATTGATAAAGATAAAAAGGTTCCTATTGTATATTTGATAGGGGAATTTTTCGTATTGCTTGACCCTTATACAAACCAAAATATAGAAAAAGAATTAGGTGAGATGGGTGTAGAAGTTCAACGCCAAATAATGTTTGGAGATTGGTTAGAGCACGTTTTGAAACCTTCAATTTTTTATCATAAAGAATCTCATAGAGAACGTTCAGTGCGGTATGCAAAAAAATATATGAAACGAGCAATCGGTGGTGAATGTATTGAAACTATTGGGGATACTGTATATGCGGCAAAACATGGTGTAGATGGAATTATTCATATATCACCTTTTTCTTGTATGCCGGAAATCGTTGCCCAAAATATTTTACCTAAGGTTAGTCAAGAAGAAGATATACCTGTAATGTCTTTGGTTTTGGATGAACAAACCGGAAAGGCGGGATATCTCACAAGAATAGAGGCTTTTATTGATTTAGTCAAAAGAAAACAACTAAGAAAAAATAGCAAATAATGTAGATTTATTAACTGAATGGTTAATAAATCTGCTTCTTATTATTTGTTTGTGTTATCCTTGTTTATAATTAATGTAATTAGAGGTGAGAGGCGGTAAGTGATGGTTACAAAGTCAAGAAATGAAATGTCTTTTGAAAGATTAAAATATTACAGACATTTAGCGGGAGGAGCCTTAGAATGTATCGCAAGCAGATTGTCTAAAACTCCAAAACCTTTATGTTTTTCATTAATGGTCACAAGTAAGTGTAATTGCGATTGTGACTTTTGTTTTTGGAAATCTAAAAAAGGTAATGATGATATGCCTACTGATGAAATCGTAAGATTGTTGACAGAGGCTGGACAAATAGGATATATGGATAGTATTTTGTGGGGAGGAGAACCTTTAATCCGTCAAGATTTTGCGGAAATTTGTAAAGCTTCTCACGATGCAGGTTTATATACAAAAATAGCAACTAACGGATGGTATTTAGAATCAAATCCTGATTTTGCAAAATATACAGACTTAATGTTTGTTTCATTAGATGCTATTGGTAAGGCTCATGATGATATACGTCATTTGCCAGGAATTTGTGACAAAGTTATGAGCGGTATTGAATATCATAAAATTCATTCTCCTAAAATGAGAATTTATGTATGTTGTACAGTATCAACTCAAACTAATTTTGAACAAATAAAAGAAGTTGCTCAATACTGTAAAGATGCTGATATTCTATTGTACTTTACTGTTAATAAAGCAGCTTCAAGACCTGACGAAGCTCAAAACGTAGTTGAAACTGAGCTTGAAAATGAACAATTGGCTGATATGTTTATTAAAATTAAAGAATTGAAGAAAAACGGTTATCCAATTAGAAATTCTTATTACTTTATGGATTACATAATTAATAAAAAGACTTATTATGAATGCCATTGGCCAAGAATTGCAACTGTAATATATTCAAATGGTGATATGTTGCGTTGTTATGATAGAAAACCGTTTATAAGTGTTAGAAATAGATCTTTAAAAGATGTAATAAAAGATCCTGTATTTATTGAAACTGTCAATAAGTGTAAAGACTGCAAACTTGCTTGCGTAGGTAATTATGCTCTTGATGCATCAGGATTATGGAAGCTTGAATGGCCGGCAATTAAGTCTTTGATGGAAATTGCTATTACATAAAAAATAGAAATTATCAGATGTAGGTAAAAAAGATAAAAGGGATATTATGAAAAGAATAATAACAATGGCATTGTTAGTTGCTTTTTGTACTGAGGGGATGGCATTGGCGGCAGGTAATAATATGCAGCCAACTCCTCAAAATCAACTTTACCCAAATAATATGCAGTACAATGGGACACCTTCTCAGAATGCATCTGCAAAGGTGAAACAAGTTCAAAATGAAGAAGTTGAATTGAATTTGAATGCATTTAGCAACAATTATCAAAGCTCAATACAAACTAATTCCCAAGCATTTGAATTGAGTCCGATAGAAAAGCTGTTTAATGGTAAAGAAAGCGAAATTAAAGGAACGCCGTTACAACAGGTAGGGTATGATTTATTTACTTCTGCTCCTGCCGCAGGTAGCAATACAGTAGGTAAGTTTGAAAATAATTATAAGTTAAATATTGGTGAGAAGATTAATATTTATACTTATGGCGATTCTGTTGATGTAATGGCTCTATCAGGTGCCAGCTTGGTAAGTCCTTCATCTTCAACAGAAGTTGATTCAAAAGGTAATATTTTCGTACCTGGAATTGGTATGGTAAAAGCTGAAAACCGTTCAATAAGTGCCGTGGAAGCTGATGTAAACCGTCTTGCAGCTCAAAAATATAAGAGTATGAAAGTAAGATTGACTGTTGCTTCAGGACAAGAGTTTTCAGTTTTCGTATATGGTCAAGTAAATAGACCAGGTAAAATCTTAGTAGGTAACAATTCATCAATTCTTGATGCTTTGAATGCTGCAGGTGGTGTAAAGAAAACAGGTACATTAAGAAATATCAAATATACCTCAAATAACCAATCAAAAAATGTAGATATTTATAAAGCTTTATTTTCAGGAAATGACGATGGAATAATTTTAAGACCTAATGATAAAATCTTTGTAGATAAGATTGGCGATGTAGTCGCTTTAAAAAACGGGGTAACAGTTCCTGGTATTTATGAAATTAAAAACGGAGAAAATCTACAGAAAATTATAACTTTTGCTGGGGGCTTGCTTCCTGCAACTCAAGTAACAGAAGTTACTTTTACAGGTTTTGACTCTGCTTCTAAACAACGTACAGCCGCAAACGTTGCTTGGAATGATGCGAAAAATACAAAATTAAAAAGCGGTGATGCAGTTGAATTCAGAGAATTATATAACACTGCTGAAAATATTGTAACTATTCAAGGTAATGTAAAACATCCTACAACTTATGCTTATAAAGAAGGTATGAGATTGTCTGATATCTTGAAAAGTGAAGATGAATTGTTAGAAGAAACATTCATTAATCAAGCGGTTATCAGAAGAATTTCAGGAAAAGATAATTCAATAGAAACTATTCCGGTATTCTTAAAAGAATTCTTTGCAGGTATGAATGACCCTGTATTGAAACCAAAAGATATTATCAATGTTTATAAAAATACAAATTCAATGTTTGTTGATGTCTATGGTTGTATAAATATTCCTAAACACCTTACTTATACATCAAATATGACATTGAATGATGTAATGACAGATATTCAGTTCTTAGAGTCTGATGTTGATACTACAAAAATATCTGAGGAAGATAATAAAGAACCGGAAGTTGCATTTAAAGGTTCTGTAGAAAAGAATGAAAATGAAGTTCAGTTAACTGCTGGTACTGCAAATTCAAATAAATTAATTTCTGCGGAAAATGTAGCTGTTGAAATTACAAGTACTTATGGCGCAACTCAAGTTTATTATCTTTACGATATTATGATTAATTCAGATAGAATTAAATCTATACCAATTATGCCTGAAGATAAAATATTTTTCAGAACTTTACGTGGCAATGAAGTTATGAAAACTGTAAAAGTTTCAGGATTTGTAAAAAAACCTGGTATATATACATTCGTTGAGGGTAAAAGACTTAAAGATATGATAGAGATGGCGGGTGGCTTAACTACTGAAGCTGACTTAAGAGGTGTAATATTTAAAAGAACAAATCTTCAAGGTAAGCAAGTTGAGTTAGCTCACAAAAATAATGAAAGAGATATCAAATTAATTGAAGGTAGAATGGCAAGTGCTTATAAGCCATCAGAAGGAGATCAAGAAGCTAAAACTCAAATGCTTGAAATGTTGAAAGCTGATGATTTAACTGTTGCAAATAAATATAACGGTCAAATCGCATTAAATATTAAGAGCAATGATTTAGATAAAATCAAAGATTTAGATAATATTGAAGTCCAAGATGGCGATGATATCTATATTCCAAGAACTTCAAATCACGTAAGTGTAATTGGTGAAGTCTATAATGAACAATCATTTGTTTATAAAAAAGGCTCAAGTGCTAAATATTATATCAAAGAAGTTGGCGGATATACACCAAATGCAAACAAATTCAGATTGTATAAGGTATCAGTAAACGGTCGTGCTGAAAAGATATCAAGTCATAGTGATATTGAACCTGGAGATACAATTGTTGTTCCAAGAAGAATTGCAGGCAACGATTGGATAACTCCTATATGTGATACCTTAAAAGGTATTGCTTCAATAATTGTAATGGCATTTGCAATTAATAAATGGTAAAACTTTAATTACTAAAAATTTTAACAGATTTAGGGATGATATTAATTTTTATATCATCCCTAAATTTTTGTTTTTCTCCATCTATATGACCTGTAGAAAAATCATTTTTAATCAGTAGTTCTTCTGCTTGAAAGTACATAGCTTTAGAGTTGGAATTTTTATAGTTGAATATTATTCCTAAAAATTCCAAGAAAAATGTGATAGGGTTTTTGACTTTTAGGATAAAAACATCAAATTTTCCATCTTGTAAATTGCAATTATTCGATATTGATACTAAGTTTCTGTACATATTGCCTGCGTTTGCAATTATTATGCAAGTCGCGAGGATTGATAATTTTTTATCATTGAAAAATAAAGTATAACTTTTTTGTTTTAGTCTTAGAGCAAATAAAATTCCTGCTAAAAAGTATGCAAAATATCCGAATTTATTTTTTAAAGATTGAGGGGTTTTGCATATAATATCCGAATCATACCCAAACCCTGTTCTTAAAATTGAATATTGTTCTTGCACTTTCAAGACATCAATATCTTTAATATCAGAACAATTAATAATCTCAAGAGCTTTTTTAGGGTTGAACGGAATATTTAATTTTGCAGCAAGTAAATTTGCAGTTCCACAAGGAATAATCCCTAAAACTTTGTCTGTGTTTATTATATGAGGAATTACTTTGTTAACTGTACCATCTCCGCCAATAGTGATAATAGTATCAAAATCCTCAAAGTCTGTACTTGTTAATTTGCTGATTTCAATAGTTTTAAAATGACAATTTTTTCTTAATAAAAATTGTATAACCAGCTTTTTATATATTGCAGCTTTTTTTCTGCCGGCATTCGGATTATTGATAACAAGTACATTTTTCATAAACAGATTATTGCATAGTTAACATAAGTTAGCAACCTGTCTATAATTTGGATATTAAATTTATGTTTGAGCTATAATTGAGGTAATTATAATAAGGAGTATTTTAAATGAGAGTAGAAAAGCAATCAACAGTATGGCAATCAAATTCAATGGGAAAGTTTGATAAACTAAAACTAAAAATGAATGATTTTGCCATTGATATGTTACTAAGTTATTTAGGTCATAATTTTAGTAAAGAAAAATTGATAAATTTAGCTAAAATTTTTGAAAAAATATCAGGATCTAAAGGCGGAATAAACCACGCAAGAAGAATGCAATGGTTATTTAAATCAGAACATCCGCATCTTCTTTGGTGGAAAAAGATTTTAACTGAATTGGATCCAAATTGCAGAAACAAATGGATTAAAAACTTCTTTGTAAACGGATATTATGGAGATAATTTAAGAAAACGTTCAGAATTTAATGAAAAAAACGGTTTCTTCCCTCCAACAGTTTTGTTAGCAAGTATTACAAAGCGTTGTAACTTCAATTGTAAAGGCTGCTGGGCACATGAGTATGATGTTAAAGAAGATTTAACTAAAGAAAAATGGAGAGAAATTTTCACAGAAGCTCGTGACGTTATGGGTATCCATATTTTCCCAGTAGTAGGTGGGGAACCTTTTGCAAGAAAAGAATTTTTAGAATTAGCAGAGGAATTTAACGACTGTACATTTATTACTTTTACAAACGGTTCTTTGATTACAGAAAAAACTGTTGAAAAACTTAAAAAGTTAGGTAATGTACAACCAATGTTTTCTATTGGCGGTTTGAAAGAAAATACCGATGCAATTCGTGGTGAAGGTTGTTTCGATATGGTAATGGAGAAAATGGATATGCTAAAAAAAGCTGGCGTTTTCTTTGGTGCAAGTATTACAGCAACAAGCCAGAATTGTGATGAAGTTACATCTGATGAATTTATGAAAATGTTATCAGATAAAGGTGTTTTATGGGCTTGGTTCTTCCATTACGTACCGGTTGGTGATAGCCCTGATGTAAGTATGGTACCTAATGCTCAACAAAGACAACAAATATTAAAAGCAGTTTATAATGCAAGAAACACTTTGCCAATGATGACTGTTGATTTCTGGGGTGATGGTCCTGAAATGATGGGTTGTATTGCAGGCGGCAGACAATATATTCACGTAAATCCAAGAGGTGATGTAGAGCCTTGTACATTCGTACACCTTGCAACACATAACCTTAAAGATTGTACTTTAACAGAAGCTCTTGCAGCTCCATTTATGAGAGCAATCAGAGATGGTATTCCATATGAAGATGGTAATATGTTAAGACCTTGTATGATTGTTGATAGACCTGAAGTTTTAAGAAAATACTATCAGGAATTCAAACCATATGAGACTCATGAAAATGCAGCAGCATATTTAACAAATCCTGAAATTACATCAAAAATTGACAAATATTCTCAGGAAGTAAAAGAAATCTTGGATAAAGATTGGAGAGAAAATCTTTGGATGACAATATTCCCTCTTGAAGGCGAATATTATATCGACAGAGATCATTTCTGTTCAAAAGAAAAACCTCAGGTAAATACAGAACATAAATGCAGCGGAAACTGTGCTTGTTGCGGTAAATAGATAATATGAAAAAACTGTTATCATTACTAATTGTATTTATAATACTAACAATCGTAGTAAACTCTTGTCCCATAATAACTCAATGGGACAGGAGCTTTATTATGTATATACAGGAAAAACTCTCATTTTTACCATTGTGGATTCCAATGCTTCCTGATTGTATTTTATATACAATTATGATTGTTCTTCCTTTAGCCGTTTTTGGAATCTATTTTGTTAAAAATAAATTATGGATTGATTTAGTTTGTCTATATTCAATTCCGCTTGTAACCTTTTTGGTTAATTGCATAATAAAACCTACGTTAAAAAGAGAACGTCCGCCTATAGAATTACAGATTACAACAATTCATCCTGACAGTTTTAGTTATGTATCAAGTCATAGTTTGGTAACAATTTGTTTGTGGGGAATGGTAATTTTGTATATTAATAAGTTTTGTAAAAATAAAAAATTAAAAATTTCATTAATTATATTTGCAATTTTATGGATAATATTCGTTGGAGTAAGCCGAATATGGATTGGAGTGCATAACCCTACAGACGTCCTTGGGGCTTATGTTTTGGGTGGTACATTTATTAGTTTGTATATTTTAATTATAAATTTGAGTAAAAAATATATAGGTAATTTTATTTCTAATAAAAAATAATTAAAAAAAATAATCAAATGATTATATATTTTTTAATTTGTTTATTATAAAATTGTTGAATATAGGTATGGAGTATAGATGTTTAATAATACACTATCAAAATCAACTATAATAATGTTTTTGTTTGATTTGATTATCTTAGTCTTATCCTCAGTATATTGGTTTAACTATTTTAATCTCCCAGCTGAACATATGGATATTACGGTACTATTGACGGCTTTAACTGGGATAATTGTTTTATTTTTAAAAGATAATTATAAGATTAGAGAGTTTAATTCAACATTGAAAAACTCTTATCTTCTGTTTGAAGGTGTTGTATTTTCTCAAATCCCAGCAACTATATTGCTTTTAACATTTAACAAAGATGTAAAATCATTTGAATTCATTTTATTTAATTTATTTACGATTTATATTACTTTGTTAATTTATAGAAGATGTTTTCATTATTATTTGTTTAACATAAAGAAAATTAAAAATGTTCTGATAATAGGTTCAAACTCTAACGCAAAACTTATTGCAGATGAGATTATTGCTAAAAAAGCATTAAGAATGAATGTTGCAGGTTTTGTTGAGTATGCGGAAGACGATGCGATAATTAATGATTCTAATATAACAGTATTTCCGAAAGTATATGAACTTGATGAAATTATAAAAGATAAACAAATAGATATTGTAATTGTTGCGATAAAACGTCGAATGGAAGAATCATTTTTGACTAAAATGGTAAACAGTATTCCAAAGGATGTTAAGGTCTATAAAATGCCTGAATTCTATGAAATGGTAACCGGTAAATATTTTGTAGATAGAATGTCAATCAACTGGCTATTTTACGATTATATGAAAAATCGTTCTAGAATATATGATTTTTGTAAAAGAGCATACGATATAATTGCAGCTTTAATAATTCTTATAGTAACTTCTCCAATACTTTTATATATAGGTATAAGAGTGAAATTAACAGATGGTGGAAATGTAATTTATACTCAAAACAGAGTTGGAAAAGACGGTAAAGTATTTAAAGCATATAAATTAAGAACAATGTATGCAAATGATTATGTTCCAAAAGCGGGACAAATAGGTCATACTGAACCTCAAGATGAGGATAATAGAGTTATTCCGTTCTGTAAATTTGTAAGAAAAGCTCGTTTTGATGAAATTCCTCAAATGATAAATATATTAAAGGGTGAGATGTCGATTGTTGGACCTCGTACGGAATGGGAAGATTTAGTAAAAATATATTCAGAGGAGATCCCATATTATGCTTGCCGTATGTGGGTAAAAACAGGTTGGACAGGCTGGGCACAAATAAACCAAGGTCATTGTGTACTTGCAGATGATGTTTCAGAAAAGCTTCAATATGACTTGTATTATTTAAAACACAGAAATTTACTATGGGAAATAGGAATTTTAATAAAAGCAGTATTCCTAGCTCTAGGAGGCAGACATGGATAAATTTTTTGATGTTTCAATAATTATTGTCAATTGGAATGCTGGAAAATATTTACAAGAAACTATTGAATCTTTAGAAAAGCAGACGCAAGATATTAATTATGAAGTTATAATTTTAGATAATAATTCCGATAAAAATGAAGAAAGCTTTAAATATATTGATAATATTTTAGAAAAAAAAGAAAATTTCAGGATATTTAAAAGTAATGAAAATTTAGGTTTTGCAAAAGCAAATAACAAAGCAATGGAAATTGCATACGGGAGAAATCTGTTAATATTGAATCCTGATGTGATTTTTCATAATAATGTAGTTAAAATTTTGTCTGATTACTTAGATGAAAATGATAATGTTGGAATGGTTGGACCAAAAGTCTTAAATCAAAGTGGTAGTTTTCAACAACCTTGTCTAAGAGGAAAACCTTATCCTAAAGATACATTGTTTCATCTAATAGGTCTTGCAAAAGCATTTCCTAAAAATGAATTTTTTAATGGTTATGCACTATGGCATCTTGATAGAGAAAAAATTCAAAATTGTTGGTCATTATCAGGATGCTGTATGATGGTCAAAAAATCTTTGTTTGAAGAAATTGGTGGAATGGATGAACAGTTTTTTATGTATCAAGAAGAAACCGATTGGGGTATAAGAACAAAAAATTTTGGAAAAGAAATTATATATAACCCTGATGCGGTGGTGACCCATATTGGAGGGGTAACTACCAAAAAAATAAAAATAAAAAGTATTTATATTTTTACTCAATCAATGGAAAAATTTTTCAAAAAACATTTTTGGGAAAAATATAATTTTATTCAAAAAGCTTTTTGGCTCAGTCTTATTTGGGGTAATTTTGGCTTAAAGTGTATTCAAAAAGGATTAAAATAATGGAAAAATTAAAAATAATATTTTCTAATAGAAAGGATTGTTTTGATAAACCTGGGGGTGATACATTTCAGATGCTAAAAACAAAGGAATATCTTGAAAAATTTTATCCAGTTAAAATTGATATAATCTTATCTCCTGAAAAAATATTATTAGATAAAGAGGCAAAAATAGTACATATTTTTAATTTAGATACAATTAATGAAACAAATAAATTAATTGCAGCGGCTAAAAATTCAAATAAAAAAGTTGTTTTATCAACTATCCATTGGAATTATTTAGACACTTATTATGTTAAATATTTGGAATTTATTGGTTTACCAGCTATAAGTATGCCTAATATTATAAAGGAAGTTTTGATAAAAATATTTAATGTGTTTATTAAAAATATACCTTTATTACACGAAAAATTTAGTAATTATATAGATAAAGGATTATATTGCACAAAAGAATATATTTTGTTGCGTAGGGAAGCTTTAAAAAATGTTGATTTGTTGTTACCAAATTCAATAGAAGAAATGTATATATGTTCTAATGAATTTAATTTAAATATTGATTATATAAAACAAAAAACGGTTGTTGTTCCAAATGCAACTGATTTTGATCCAAATGATAATAATATAAATAAAACCTTAGAAAAATTTAATTTTCCTGATAAATATGTTGTTATTGCAGGACGAATTGATTCTACAAAAAATCAGTATAATCTAATTAAGGCCTTATATAAAGATAAAGATATTGGAATTCTAATTGTAGGGAGGATACAAAGTCAAAAAACTTATAGTAAAGTAGAAAAATTAGCCAAGAAAAGAGGAAATGTTTTGTTTCTTTCTCAAATAGAACAAAAAGATTTAATTCCTATTTACAAGAATGCCTTGTGTCATTGTTTACCTTCCTTTTATGATACAACTGGACTTGTGAATTTAGAAGCATTATTGTGTGGTTGTCCAATTGTAGTTTCAAATTCAAGACATTGTCCGATTAAATATTATGAGTTTGATAAATATGGGGAAATTTGTAATCCTTATTCATGTAAAAGTATAAGAAATGCTGTATTAAAAATAATAAAAGGAAAAAAAGATTTAAAAATTTCACCAGAATATGCAAGAAAAATAAGTTATAAAAATGTTGCAGATTTAACATTTGATGCATATAAAAAAATTATATAGATGGGCTGAAGAATGGAACAAATAAAGACTAAAATAATAGAAAAGAAACCAAATAGAAATAAATTAATAATATTATATAAATATTTAATGCCAAAGAAAAAACTTATTCCATTAGATTCTGAGGTATATAATAATCCATTTGTTTATTTATCAATTGGTGCAATATTTAAAAACGAAAAACCATATTTAAAAGAGTGGCTGGAATATCATTTATTAATTGGTGTTGAAAGGTTTTATCTTTATGATAATGGAAGTACAGATAATCCATTAGAAGTTCTTGAACCATATATAAAAACAGGTATAGTTATATATAAACAAGTTTCAACTCCAGCGATGCAGATGCCAGTATATAATGATGCAATTTATAAGTCAAAAAATGAAACAAAGTGGTTAGCTTTGATAGATTTAGATGAATTTATAGTCCCCAAAGAAACAAAAAATTTAAAGATTTTTTTAAAAAAATATGAAAAATATCCTAGTTTATGTATAAATTGGATTAATTTTGATTCTAATGGATTTAAATCAAAACCTCAAGGTTTAGTGATAGAAAATTATACTAGAGTATATTTGAATGATAATCATCCTGAAAATTTGCATGTTAAAACAATTTTACAACCTTTACAGGTATATTCATGTAATAATCCACATTATGCATTCTATAAAAATTTTAAATTTGGAGTGAATGAAAATTATAAAAAAGTATTTGGGCCGTTTACTACAAAAAATTCGGTAAGTAAAATTCAGATTAATCACTATTGTTCAAAATCATTAGAAGAATATATGCTAAAATTAAACAAAGGTCATTGTGACAAAATTAATGCTACTTATAAATTTGCTGAGGAAAATGTAAATTTTTTGGAAACAAAATATGATTATAGTATTTATACTTATTTAGACGATTTAAAAAAATCTATAGTAGGAAATAGAAATGAAAATATCTCATAATACACTAACTAATATATTTGCATATATTCTTTTAATAATGTTATTTCCTTCAATGTGTTTAACTATTGGTTCCCAATATATATTTATACGTGTACTTGTGGTTTTATTATGTACGGTATTTATTTTAGCTGTACAATATAATAAATTTCGAAATACTATGATTTTACTTTTTAAAAAAACTCCATTTAAATATTTAGTATATTTTTTATCTTGGGCTATTATTACAATAATTGTAGCGGTATTATGTTCTCGTATATATATTGGAGGAATTATTAATTCTTTTTTAGGTGGATTAATTTTTTCTGTTATATTACCTTGCATAATTACGGTATATATATTAAGAAATTATTTATCAATAAAGTTTTTTATAAAATTAATTTACTTATTCACTTATATTACCCTATTAATAGGATTCATTGAGTTTTTTGCTAATTTATATAATATTCAATTTATAAAATTGATAATTGAAGTGTTACGAATACCAAATGAATATACATTTTTATTGGGTAGCGGAGTTTCTCGATGTCGTTCACTTTTCCAAGAACCATCATTTTTTGCTTATTATCTTTTGACTATTTCTCCTATTATTTATGAATTAACGTTTTCGAAATATCGAATTTTTTGTAATAAATACTTAAATAATGTCTTGAAAAAAACAATGATTCCTTTTATGTGGATCTGCCTAATATGTACACAATCTCCTATATTTTTAATATTTAATATACTATTTAGTTTGTTATATATTATAGTTATAAAAAAAGCTTATAAAAAAATATTGAAGAATTTTAACTTATATTTATTTATATTTGCTATTTGGGTAATTATTCTAATAATAATTTTAATTAATGTAGATTTATCTTCAACATATTTGAATAGAGTATTAATTGTTATATCGAATTTTAAATCTTTCAGTTCATTAATATATTTAGAACCGTCATTGTTAACTAGAATAATCATTTTTATTAATGGTTTTGAAATGGGTTTAAAACATATTATTTTTGGAATTGGTTATGGCAATATGTCATACATGATTGGAGAAAAATTATCAACATCTACTGTACCATTAACACAAGAACTTATTATGTTTGTAGTGAAGAATAAAACTAATCCTGCATCTTCAATATTTATAAAACTTTTTTCTGAAACTGGATTTATTGGTATAATGATCTATTATTTATTTTTATATAAATGTATTAATGAATTAAGTTTAATAAAAGAAAAATATTATGGTTTAATTCGAGTTTTTATTAATGGCTTAATATTATTTATGATTGTATATGCTTGTTCAACTATTTATGATTCAAATTTAAATATGACATATATATACATACTATTTGGATTAGTATTAAATTTTATTATACAAAAGAAAGAGTCTGTTAAATGATAAAAAAAGTATTATATATCGTTCGTAAAGATTGTTATAAAATCTTGGGTGGTGATACTGTCCAGATAGAAAAAACCAAACATTATTTAAATAAAAAGTACAAAATTAATATTGATATTGTCGAAGAAGATAAAATCAATAATTTGTCTATAGACGATTATGATATTATTCATATTTGGGGTATTAAATCAGAGAAAAATATCCATTTGATTTTACAAGAGGCTAAATCTAAGAAAATAGGGACCGTTACAAGTACAATTTATTGGAATTTAGAAGATACATATTTTATTAACACTTTTTATTATTATATTTATAGAGATTCTAAGATTCTTCAAATTTTTAAAAATGTCTTTATATATTTTTTAAGCTATATATATTATAAAATTAATCCTAAATATAACAAAAGACAATTTAATTTACCATTATGTAAAACTTGTAAAGAAGCAAGACAATATACAATAAAATTATCTAATATAGTTATTCCTAATTCGGAAGAAGAAGGTAAATTATTATGTAAAGATATAGAACTAGATTACAAACTAGTTGAAAATAAATTTATTCCAATTCCAAATGCTGTAGATGTTGAAAAATTAAACAGTAAATGTAATAATAAAGTTTTAACTGATTTATCTGATTTTGTTATTGAAGCTGCTGGTATAGAACCATTAAAAAATCAATTAGCAGTTGTTAGGTCATTAATGGATAAACCAGAAATCCCTATTATATTTGCAGGTGCAATCCGAAATAAAAAATATTTTTCACATTTGAAAGATTTAGCAAATAAACGAGGAAATGTATTTTTTACAGGTAAAATTGAAGAAGATCAGCTTTTTGATTTATATAAGCGAGCTAGGGTTCATGTGCTTCCATCATTTAGAGAATCCCCAGGCTTAGTAACTATAGAAGCATTAATGAATGGTATTCAGGTAGTTGTTTCCAATGAAAAATATTGTCCTATTCATTATTATAAATTTGATGAGTATAGTTTTGTTTGTAATCCTTATGATATTCTCTCTATTAAGAATGCAATATTGAGTGCATATAGAGAACCTAAAGAAAATATTTTATCAGATAAATATTTTGAATTTTTTAGTTATAATAATGTTGCTGATATGACATATGAAGCATATAAAAAGGCACTGGAGATAGAAAATGAAAGATGAATTAAATTGTACAGGTTGTTATACTTTTTTACAGCCTGTAATGGAAGGAAAATCAAGTGTTAATTGTGAAATGTGTCAAAATTTCTGTATGTCAAAAGATAACATTTTATTACAGAATACTCCATATACATATATAATACAGGCAAAAGATAAAGATTTTTTAGCGCAATCTTCTTCTGGAGGAATGTTTGCTACGATAGCAAAATATGTCATTTCGCGAAATGGTGTGGTGTTTGGTTGTTCGATGGAAAGAGTCAAAGATGGATTTGATGTGAAGCATATATATGTAGAAGATGAAAAAGATTTGCATAAATTGCAAGGTTCTAAATATGTTCAAAGTGAGCTTGGTTATTCTTATAAACATGTACAAAAATTTTTAAATGAAAATCGTCTGGTTTTATTTTCAGGTACTCCTTGTCAAATAGCTGGTTTAAACGTTTTTCTTAAAAATGTGGAATATGAAAATTTATTAACGATAGATTTAAGCTGTACGGGTACTCCTAGCAAAGAAATATTTAATGAGTATGTTAAATTTTTAGAAAATAAATATAAACTGAAAATTACTAATTTTGAATTCCGAAATAAAAGCAGATTAGGGTGGAGCTGTGGTAATGCTTTAATTACATTTGAGAATGGTAAGCAAGAAATTCTTTATAATAATAATTCTTCTTATTTGAACTTATTCATTAATAAAAAAATACAACCAATAAGATGCCAAAATTGTAAATATGTAGGTTTAGAAAGAGTTTCAGATATTACAGTAGCTGATGCTTGGGGACTTGAATATGAATATCCAGATTTATTGAAACACAAATTTTACCAAAATAAAGGTGTTTCTTTAGTGTTGTTAAATTCAAATAAGGGCAGATTGTGGTTTAAATCAATTCAAAGAGAGCTCATATTTGAAGATATTGCTATAAAAAGATTAATAAAATATAATAGTCCTTTGGTTAAATCTTTAGAGGCGCAAGTCGATAATACTTATTTAGATGAGTATGCTAGAAATGGTTATATTGGAATTGAACATTTATTTAAAAAAACTTTGGGAAAGAAATATTACTATAACATTTTAAAAAATAAATTACCTATATTTATAAAAAAGATTATTAAATTGTTTATTAAAAAGTCTAAGAAAACTGATTGTTTGTTGATGACATTATATTGTTTAAATAATTATGGTTCCCTTTTAACTGCTTATGCATTACAAAAAACAATAAATGATTTAGGATATTCTTCAAAGTTAATCCACTATGGGAATATTTATGGTTTTAGTTATGCTTTTATAAAAAAATATTTCTCTCTTACTGCGCATTGTATTAATGTTAAAGATTTTATAAAATTAAATAAATTGTCTGATTGTTTTATTTTAGGTTCAGATAATCTAATTAATTTGATGACTAATAGTTTTGAAGTTATTACTCAAAATTTATTTAATTATACTTATCCTAATAAGAAAAGAATTATGATATCTGGATCGATTGGATCATGGGATGGAACTACACAAGATCCAAAAGAACATGATTACCTTAAATATTTATTAGATAGATTCGATTATTTATCTACTAGAGAAGAACATGGAAAACAGGTATTTAAAGATATTTTTCATTGTGATGCGGATTGGATAAATGATCCTGTTTTTTATTTAACAAAATCTGATTATATTGGGTTAATAAAAGATGTAAAGGAAGATTATAGTAATAAAATAATGCAATATATACTTTATCCAACAAAAAAAACACAGGCAATAGTGAATTATTTTCAAAAAAAAGAAAATAAAGAAGTTGTTAAATTTGATGGAAATGAAAATGCAAAAATTTTTATTAATAATAAAAGAAATAGTGTAGAAAATTGGTTAGCTGCAATCATTCATTCTGATTTAATTATAACGGATTCTTTCCATTGTATTGCATTTTCTTTAATTTTTAATAAACCTTTTGTTTGTATTAAAAATACTCATGCCCCTATCAGGTTTTTTTCTTTATTTGGTAAGTTAGGTATAAATGTACCATTAATTGAAAATATTGATGAGTTAGATAGTATAAATTTAAATTATGATAAGAATTTAGTAAATAAGAGTTTACTTGATATTAGAAAATTTGCTTTAGAAAGAATAGAAAATGCCTTATTGCAAGAGAAAGACAATGTAAGTTATGATATGTCTAAAGAAACTGAATTTCAAAAAATAAATCAAAAATACTTAAACAAAACAGATTTATGGTATAAAAAAAATAAATTATTTTACTTTGGAATTATTAAACCATTTGTGATACCATTTATAAAGTTAAAGAGAGATTTAAAAAATAAATATGCAAAAATTAATTAAATTATTTACAACTAATCTTTATCAAATCTCCCTTTATGCAAGGCAAATTGCAGGAACTCTTATCTTGTTTGTGATAGCACGATATTTGCCTGTTTATGATTATGGCTTGTTTTCAAGTTATAAAAATATTGCAATTTTTCTTTTTATGTTTGCTAATTTGGATTATCCAAACTATATATTGGTTTCATCTAAAGCGAATGTTAGAGAAGTAAAATTAAAAATTTCTTTATTTATGATAAATGCAATTTTTATAGGTATACTAATAGCATTTTTTTCAACTTTTTTTAAATTAGATAGTCATTTATTATTTTATTTGGTTGTACTTAGGACATTTTTTGATGGGGTATTTTTTGCTCTTATTTTACCGTATTTTCAAGCGACAAAAACATTTAATACAATTGCTAAAATAAATATTGTTTATGCTTTATTAATATCCTTAATTGCAATTTTTTCATATTTATTAAAATTATCATTATATAAATTTCTTTTATTAAATGTTGTATTAGGCTTTATAAATTTCATTCAATGTTCATATTTTGCGAGAGTAAATTATTTTCTTGTATTTAATAATTTAAAACGTTTTTATAAAATGGTTGATAAAAGTATTTGGGCTTATATTGGGGTTACAATAGCATATTTCCTTTATGCTCAAATTCCATCTCTTTATGTATCTACTTTTTTGCCCAAAGAAGATGCAGCTTTATATTTTTCCGCATTTACAATTGCTGCTGTAATAGGTTTATTAATAACAGCTCAAGTTCAAAAGATGATGCCAGATTTAATTAATAATAATATCGAAGAAATAAAAAAAATTTTAAAAGATAATGTGAAAATTATGTTAATTATAACAATTGGTTTATTTTTATTTATGTTGTTCTTTGGACGATATTTGTTATTGTTATTATATGGACAAACATATTATATGAATGCATATCCTATACTGTTAATACTCATGTTGGGAAATATTTGTGTTGCGGAAGCAGCAGTATATGGAGCTTATATTACCGCTAGTGGTAATCAAAAAAGAAAAATTCCGATGCAATTAGAAGCTACCATATTTACAATACTTGGGTTAGGGATATTATACAAATTGGGGATATATGGTGCTTCGTTAGCTTTTTTACTCGCAGCTATATATGTTTCTTACAGATATACAAGTTTTACATTTAAGTTGCTTACAACGCAAAGTCAGGAGAATAATATTAATTGATATATAATTACTTTTATTTTAAAATTAGCTAAAAGGAGATTTTATGCAACAATCAGTATATATTTCACAAGAAGAATTAGATGAAGAATTAACAATTGATTTAAAAAAAATAATTTTTGCTCTATGGAGTAGAAAAATTTTAATTTCAAAAGTGTTTCTTGCTATATTTTTATGCTTTGTCGTTTTAACGTTTATTTCTCCCAAAAAATATGTAATAAATTCTGATTTATATATAAATAAAGCTAATAATACTAATATGATGGAAATTAATCCTTATGCTATTGAAGAATTGGGTGGCGTCGGAGGAGGTATGACTGCTCTTATGGCAGGAGGGAGCGGAACTTTGATAAACGAGCTTGAATTGATGCAGTCTCCGCTTGTGATTGATAAAGTTATCCGAGAAAATAATCTTGTTTATAAAAAGAAATGGGGAATTATTCCTAATAAAAAAGAAGGAGAATATATTTCTACTGCAGCTTTTTTAGGTAAAGGGAAAAATCCTTCTTTTGAAAATAAAAAAGGAACTAATGTTATTACAATTGAATACAAATCTAAAGATCCGGAATTAGCTTACAATGTTGTAAATTCTATTATCAATAATTATGTAGAATTGCATAAGCAACTTAATAGCGAAAAGTCAAAATCTGATAAAAAGGTTATAGAAGCTGAATATAATAAAGCGAAAAGTGCATTGAATACGAAGTTAAACAGTGCCGGCGGATTGCCTGAACAGGCTTTGGCTACTTCTGGTAATATGTCTGCAATGAGTGCTTTTTCTAAATCAGCTCAGCAAGCTATGGCAAATATTAAGGGTCAAGTAATTCAAGGGCAAAAATCCCGAGCAGCTATTACGGAAGAGGCTGAGAAAGTTGCAGCTTTATCTTCAAAACTTGAATGGGCTAAGATGGTTGATGAATTGTCTGATTCTTCTAAAGTTCTAGTTCTTAAAGAACCTCAAAAACTTAGAGATTTTGAATATTCTTCACCAAAACTTTTCACAAATATTTTATTAGGAATTGTTTTCGGTGCAATAGCTTCAATATTTGCTGTTATTTTTGCAGAAAGTCTTGATAAAAAACTAACTTATTCAATGCTTGGAGATAAGGTAATTTATAATTTAGAAGAAGATTTTTCTGATTTGAAGCTTTTATTGTTGGCTAATGCGGATAAGTTTATTAATATCGTTACTTTTGAAGATATTCCAAATAATATATTTTCAAGATTTGAAAACATCAGAAATATAAATTTTATTAAAGCTGATATTTCAAATGAATTTGTAAATAGTATCGCAAATTCAAATAAAGTAATTCTTATTGCTTCAGTTGGAAAAACTAATTCAAAGTTATATAAACAGATTAAGTCTATGCTTAATGAAATGAATAAAACAATTCTTTGTGAAACTTTGGTTTAATATAGAAAATATTTTAAATTTAAAAAATGGAGAAATTATTTATATTTCTCCATTTTTTTATTATATAAATAAATTTGAATTTGAATTACTGCTTTCGGCTATATATTTTGCGACTCCTGCGATTTCTACGCCATCAAGGAGTTCCTCTTTTTTAATACCCATTACATCCATACTCATCTGACAAGCGATAAATTTAACTCCGTTAGCTTGTGCTTGGGCGATGAGTTCTTTTAGAGTGGAAATGTTTTTGTTTTTCATAACCCATTTCATCATAATAGAACCTATTCCGCCCATATTCATTTTAGAAAGAGTTAGTTTATCCGCACCTTTTGGCATCATAAATCCAAACATTTTGTCTATTAATGATTTTTTTACGGTAATATTATCTTTTCTCAAAATATTCAAGCCCCAGAATGTGAAAAATAATGTAACCTCAGCTCCACTTGCTTTTGCTCCATTTGCAATAATAAAAGCAGCTAGAGCTTTGTCCAAATCATTTGAAAAAACAACTATAGTCTGAGCTTTTTTGGCAGGAATTTTTGGATTTTGATTTTGTGTCGTTATCTGTCCTTTTTGAATTGTTGCAACTATTTTTTTGTCTTTGTTATCTAAATTCAACAGAGTATTATTTGTTGAACTACACCAGGCTTCAACATCGGCGTAAAAGCCTTTATCGGTTGATGAAATTTCCAATATTTCACCATCTTGAATGTTTGAAATGTTTTCTGCTAATTTCATAATCGGTCCAGGGCAAGACAGACCACAGGCATCTACTTTCAAAATATTTTCATTTGCTTGAACTTGTACCTGTGACTTTATTTTTTGTGAAACTTTATTTTCTTTATCTCGTTGAATTTCTTTGTAAAGTTTCATTCCGCCCATTAGTGAATAGACATTATTAAAACCTTTTTGAATTAAAATTCTTGATGCAAGATAACTTGTATATCCAGAATCACAAACTAATATAACTTTTTTATCAGTAGGAATTTCACCTGCTCTATTCCTTAATTGCGCTAGCGGTATATTTACAGCCCCTTCGATAGTTTTTGTATTGAAACTTGCAGGTATTCTCACATCTACAACAAATGAGCCTGAAATCTCCTCATAAAAAGCTGGTTTTACAAAGCCTCTCAAAACATTATCTGCACACATTCCTAAAATATTTACAGGATCTTTGGCTGAAGAATATGGAGGAGCATAGCATAATTCACTATCTAATAAGTCTTGAATATCTCCGTTATTTCTCATTACAGAAGAGATTACATCAATTCTTTTTTCAACTCCATCTTGGCCTACCGCTTGCGCTCCAAGAATTTTGCCTTCGTTATTGAAAAGTAATTTGTACAAAGTTGATGTTGCATCAGGATAATATCCGGCATGTGAGTTCCCGAAAGTTAAAATTTTCCAATATGGAATTTCTTCTCTTTTTAGCTGTTTTTCGTTATACCCTACCGCTGCAACTGTGTAATCAAAAACTTTTAAAACTGATGTCCCTTGAGATTTTTTATACAAAGAATTTATTCCGCAAATATTATCGGCAATAATTCGTCCTTGTCTGTTTGCAGGGCCTGCTAATGGAATAAGTACGTCTTCATTTGTGACAAAACTTTTTACTTCTATGCTGTCGCCGCCTGCAAAAATGTCAGGGTCATTTGTCTGCATGTTATCATTTACTTTAATTCCGTGATTAACTTCCAATTCAGCCTTTTTTGCTAATGTGGTTTCCGGTCTTACTCCAATTGATAAAATTGCAATGTCATAAGGAATCTTTCTTCCTGATGTTAATGAAATTTCATTTTCACTAAAACTTTTTACCCCATCTGACAAGATTAATTCTACACCGTTTCCTCTCATCTCATTTTGAGCAAAACATGCAACTTCATAATCTACAGGGGCTAAAATTTGATCAGATAATTCAACGAGTTTTGTATCAATTCCAAGATGCGCAAGGTTTTCTGCCATCTCAACTCCAATAAATCCGCCGCCAACAACTACTGCATTTTTAATATTATTTTTAGCTATGTATTCTTTAATTTTATCAGCGTCAGCCAATGTTCTTACAGTGAAGATATTTTCGTTGTCTATGCCTTCGATTGGAGGCTTTATCGGGTTTGCACCTTGGGCCAAGACAAGTTTGTCGTAATAGAATTTTTCATTATTTTGAGTAAGTACATACTTTTCATTTCTATTAATTTCAACGACTTCACAGTTTAATTGAACATCAATATTAAACATATTATTAAATTTTTTAGGATTAGAGACGAGAATTTTTTCTCTTTCCGAAATTACGTCTGAACAATAATATGGAAGCCCGCAATTTGCTATCGAAACTTCATTAGTGCGTTCTAATATAGTAATTTCACAATTTTCATCTAATCTTCTTAACCTTGTTGCACAGCTTGCTCCGCAAGCACCGCCGCCTATTATTATAACTTTCATATAAACCTCTTAAATTTTAGTATATTCGTATATTCATATATTTATATTATCAAAATTATTATGATTCGTCAATACAAAGTTTGACAATATTCGCATATTGTAATATTCTCATAATATGAAAGATCAAAGTATAGATATAAATGAATATACAGCTATTTTCAAAGCGCTTGCACATCCGACAAGATTGACTATTGCATATAATTTGATGTTGCAGCCAGAATGTAATGTGAGCAAAATGAGTGACTGTTTAAATGTCCCTCAACCAACAGTTTCACAGCATTTGTCTATTCTTAAAAATGCAAAAGTTCTATCCGGATATAGAAATGGCAACCAAATATGCTACAAGGTTGAAAACCCAAAAGTAATAAAAATTTTGGAACAACTTGGCAAGTAATAAAAATATTAAAATTACATTATTAATATTTTTTTCAAATTTTACTTGTGAAGATTTATAGGTTTGACATTAAAGTTGGATCTATATTCAGTTTCATCCCAAAAGATATTTTCAGCTACTAAGCATTCAGGATTTAATTTTACACCATCCAAAATTATTTCTTTGAATTTTTTATATCCTGCTCTATCAATCAAATGACCTCCATGCAGGTATTCGGGTTTGTTGTCCATAACGTACGCTGAGAATTTTTGCCAATTTTTAAGTGTATTTAAAATGACATCTTCCGTAGCCCAATTCAAAAACATCTTACCTGCTCTAGGGGTTTGTCTTCCTGTTCTGCCTCCTATGATTACTCGGTAAAAAGGAGTTTCTTGTCTTGTCCAAGCACTTGTCGGACAAGCTCTTACGCATTCACCGCAACCTACGCAGCAACATGCATCTTTTTCTATTCTGCCTAAGTTTTCATTTAAGCTTAATACTCGAGTTGCGCCTTTTTCACAAGCTTTTACGCAAGCCCCGCAAGCAATACATCTTTCTGGATGGTATTCCATTCTTGCAACGCCAATTATGCCAAAATCGCACATATGCGCTTTATTACAGTCATTAGGACAGCCTGAGATATTTATTTTTATATGATAGTGGCTTGGAAAAATAATTGATTCAATTTTTCTTGCAAGTTCAAAAGTATTGATATTTCCGCAGATACAATGATAATTCCCTATACAGGCTGTAATGTTTCTTGCTCCAATTGTAGGGTACCCGCTTTGAGGTTCCCAGTAAGCCTCTTCACCTGCAATTGTATTCATATTAACATCGCAAAGGCAGGTTTCAACTTCTTCGATATATTGTTCCAAATATTTGTTAACTTCAGGGATATTTTCATAAGGAATGCCTGTTATATTGAAAGTTTGTCTTGTACCGAAGTGAAAATTGCCGTCTCCGTATGTTTGGGCGATATGTTGAACTATACTTAAATATTTAGCGTCAATAAATCCGCCTGGAACTCGCATTTGTAACATGAATTTGCCGACTTCTTTTGATTGTCTGTAGCAATTTAATCTTAATTTTTTTATATCAATATCTTTATTCATAAAAATAAAATTCCTTGTAAATTTTTAATCAACTAAATTTTTCGCTTTTGTATATGGGAATACAGGTCCATCTAAGCAAATATAAGTTTCATCAATTCTACAGTGACCGCATTTCCCTATCGCACATGACATTTTTCTTTCAAAACTCATCCATATATTTTCATCCGGTATATCATGTTTTTTTAATTCCAATCCTGTAAATTTCATCATAATTGGAGGACCTACAACGATTACTGCATAATTATTATCAAATGAGTTAAAATCAATTTCTTTTACAAAATTAGTTACTAATCCGCTATTCCAACCTTCAATTTTGTCATTGTCTAACGTATAGAATGTTCTAAATTTTTCCTGCCAGTTTTTCAATTCGTCTTTAAATAGGATGCTCTCTTTATTTTTGAAGCCTGAAATAAGTGTTATAGATTTTACTAAATCCATATTATTGTAGAATTCGTTCAATAATGATCTTACAGGAGCGAGTCCTGTTCCGCCTGTGATAAATACGAGATGTTTCCCTTTTAATTCCTCATAGGGCCAACCGTTTCCATAAGGTCCTCTGAGAAATAAGAAATCTCCAACTTGTTTTTCAAAAATTTCATTAGTAACTTTTCCGACAGCTCTTAAAGTAAAATCCATGTAGTTATCACCTAATTCAGAGATTGATATAGGTGCTTCACCAATTTTGGGAATAGAAAGCTGCATAAATTGTCCATGGTTTGCTTGGAATGGGCTTTCTACACGAAAAGTATATTCAATATCTGTTTCTTTAACAATTGAAAGAATTTTACATGCAGTTGGGATCATTGGATTTTGATTTTGCTGTACCATAAGTTACTCCTGAATATCTTTATTTAAAATTTCATCTATTGCATTATTCATTTTTTCTAAAGTTGAAACTATTGAGATTGCTTCCGGACAGCGATGAATACATCTGCCGCAGCCTACACACATATGTTTGGTTTTAAATCTTTCTTTGTAATCGTGATATTTATGAAGCACTTTATAGCGCATTCTTTCAGATGCTTTGTTTCTAATTTCTTTTTGTCCTGCCATTTGGTCAAAACCTTCTATTTGACAAGATGCATATACCCTTTTTCTTTCTCCAACTTTAGGGTTTTCGCTATAGATTATGTCTCGGGTCGTGAAACAAGTACAGGTTGGGCAAGACACAGTACAACTACCGCAAGAAATACATCTTTTATCATATTCAAGCCAAAACGGATGCTCTTTAAGTTTGTTCAGGACTTCTTTATTAGGGATTTCTTTAATGTTTACAGAAAGTGTGTTTTGTTGAACAAATTCCGGAGAAAAATCAGTTTGTTCGCAATTTTCAAAATCTGATGTGAATTCAGAATCTTTAATTGATAGTAAATATTCATTTTCTAGTTGTTTTATGGCTATAGCCCAGTTGTCTGTAAAGTTGGAATTCATACTCACGCAAAAGCAGGTATCATCTCCGCCATTACAGTCCATTAATACAAATTTTAAATTGTTTTTAATTCGCGTAAAATAAATATCTGAAAATTCTCCATTTTCTTCGAAAATTTTGCTTTGAATTTCGATTGCATTGATATCACAAGGTCTTGCGAATAATAAAATAGGCTTTTTAGGAGCGGAACTTTCTCTGAATTCATTTTCTATAAAATAAAAAAGAGTTTCATTTATAGGGTTTAAGACTTCTTTTGCAGAATAATCAGATTTGATATGGAATTCAATCTCATTAATGCTATTAATTTTGGCATATTTGATAATGTCTGTATCAGAATATCTACCTTGTTTGGGAAATTTTTTCGGTGCGTAGATATCATATTTATCAAAAATGTTACAAAACAACCTGTCTGCGTCTGCAAAATTAAATTTATAACCCATACTAAATTCTAAACTCCATAATAAAAGTAAAATTATTATACAAGTTTACTCTTTAATGTAGTATTTGTCAAAATATTATTGTAAAGTTTTATTCTATTATAAATCTTTAGAAATATTTAATACAAAACCTATTGTTTTAAGGTAAAATGTAATAAAAGAATTATGGAGAATTAAATTATGACAATTATTGCAGGAAGTATTAATCAAAATAGTATCAGAAAAGAGATCCAAGATTTTGCTAAAGTATGTGAAAGTTTTTACAATGGTGAACTTTCAATACCTGAGTATAAATCTATTTCCGGAGGTTTTGGTACATATTCTGAACGCGGACACAAGACAGGTATGCTTAGATTAAGAATTCCTGCAGGTATTTTAGAGTTAGATAAGTTTAAATTTGTAGTTGATAGTATTGAGAAATACAATATTGAAAAAGTTCATTTTACAACTAATCAGTCAATTCAATTTCATAATTTGAAACCGGAGATTATTCCTGAATTTATGTTGGAAGCTTACGATGCTGGTATTGTAACTCGTGGTGGTGGAGGCGATTATCCGAGAAATGTTCTTTGTTCACCATTATCAGGAGTAGAAAAGGGTGAATATTTTGATGTTAGCCCTTATGCAAAAGCAGTTTCTGATTTTTTAATTGATTTAATTGGCAAAATCAAATTACCTAGAAAGTTGAAAGTTGGTTTTTCAAATTCCCCTCAAAACATTGTTCACGCAACCTATCGTGATATGGGATTTGTTGCTAAGGAAAATGGCAAATTTGATTTATACACAGCAGGCGGACTTGGTGTGAATCCTGAATTCGGTGTTAAAACTGCTGAAGATATTGAACCTGAAAATATCCTATATTATGTAATGACAATGGTTCAATTGTTTATGAAATATGGCAATTATGAAAATAGAGCTAAAGCTAGGACAAGATATGTGCCTAAAACCATTGGAGAAGAAAAATACGTATCAGAATTTAATGCTATTCTTGATGAACTTAAAAAGTCTGAAGATTTAACTTTAAATATTGAAAGTGAAACAGTATCTAAAAAAGGTGATGGCTCAGTGCCTAGTGTATCACGAAATATTGTAGAACAGAAGCAAGAAGGTCTATTTGCTGTAAAATATCATCCACCGCTTGGAAACCCTTCTGTTGAAGTGTTGAAAGATTTATATAATTTAATTTCTTCTATTGAAAATGTTGGGGTTAGAATTTCAACAAAAGAGGAGTTATTTATAATTAATCTTACCGGTAAAGAAGCCGATAAAGTTGCTGAAATTTTAACTTCTGATAACTCAAGTACTGAATTGCAAGAATCAGTAAGTTGTGTAGGAGCTACAATTTGTCAACAGGGACTTTCTGATTCAAGTGGACTTTTACAAAAAATTATTCAACTTGATAAAGAAGAAAACTTTGCAGATGGAGTCTTGCCAAAGCTTTGTATTTCAGGATGTCAGTCTTCTTGTGCCGCTCATCAAACCGCAAAGATTGGTTTTAAGGGCGGAAAGAAAAAAGTAGATGGTGTTTTGACAGATGCTTTTGATTTGTTCTATGGCGGAAGTGAACTCCAAGGTGATGAACGTTTTGGAGAGGTTCTTGGAACGGTTCCTGTCGATAATATTATTGAAATGTTTAGAAAACTTGGTAGAGAAATCCAAAATTCTAACTCAACATTTAATAGCTGGATAACTGAGAATAAGGAGCGATTTTTGGAAATTGTTAAGGAGTATGCAATTTGAAATGTATAAGTATAAGTTTCAAAACTGCTCCGGAAAACATCAGAAATAAATTTGCATTTACAACTGAAGAAAAAGATGATTTTTTATCTCAGTTAAACGAGTTCATAACTGATGCAAAGTGCATAATTCTTGCGACTTGTAACCGTACAGAGATTTATGTAGAGTCTGAAGATAATGTATTTTCAGTGCTAGAGAATTTGTTGTCTAAAAAAACGAAGCTTTCTGTAAGTGAAATTCGAAAGTATGCAAGATATTATGAAGCTCAAAGTGCTATTGAACATATTTTCAAAGTAACTTGTGGACTTGATTCCATGATAGTTGGCGAAAATGAAATTCTCTCACAGGTGAGACAAACTTACTTGGATTATTTGCAGGAAAAACGAACCGGTTATGAATTAAATACGACTTTTTCAAGTGCTTTATCTTGTGCAAAAAAAATAAAAACTAAAACTGAAATTTCAAAGTCTGCAATATCTTTTGCGACTTTGGCTTGTAATGAGATTAAAAATTTTATACACGAAAATAATATTATTAAACCTTCCATTATGATTATTGGAGGTAGCGGTAAGATTGGTTCTACAATAATTAAAAATATTTTGAATAAAGACTTTCACGCAAAAATTTATGCGACAAAACGCTCTCACGGGAACTCTATAAATTTTACAGATAAAATTGAAGTTTTGGACTATGCAAGACGCTTTGAATATCTAAAGAGTATGGATATCGTTATTTCTGCAACGAAAAGCCCTCACTATACGATGAATTATGAAGATACAATTGCCAATATAGCAGCAAAAAAAATGCTTTTTATAGATTTGGCACTGCCTTATGATATTGATAGAGAGATAGCGAAAATTGAGAATTGTAAGCTTATTACAATTGATTATTTTAAAGAAATTGTGAAGAATAATAATTTAAAAAAAGAAAAAGCTGTCGGAGAAGCTCAAGATATCTTAAATCAAGAGTTACAAAAAATATATAAAAATATTATTTATCATAATGCTTTGGCAAAAATTCAGGCAGAAAATGAAAAATATAAAGACTTTTCATTAGAAAAATTTTTGTACTATCTAAAAGATAGATTAGATGCAAAATCTTTTGCAAATGTTATCAATACTATTCAAAGTGATGAAGGGAGTATAGTTCGTTAATGGGTTATTTTCCTTTGTTTGTTGATTTAAAAGATAAAAATATATTGATTGTTGGCGGTGGCAAAGTTGCATTTCGAAAGATTTTAAAACTTATACCTTTTGAGCCCAAAATAATAATTGTGGCGCCTGAAATTTGTTGCGAAGTAGAAAGGCTTTTGGAAGAAAATAAAAGTTTAATTTACAGAAAAAAGAGAGTCGAGATTGAAGATATAAAAAATGCTTTTATTGTAATTTCTGCGACAAATGATAAATCTGTAAATAATTTAGTTGCAACAGTTTGCAAGGAAAATAATATATTTGTAAATTCTGTTGATGATATTGAAAATTGTTCATTTATTTTTCCAGCACTTGTGAAAAAAGGTGAATTTATTGCAGGTTTGTCAACAAGCGGAAAAGCTCCTGATGTCGCGGCTTACTTGAAAACTTTAACAGAACAAGTTATTCCTGAAAATTTAGAAGAAGTTATTGAGAATTTGGGATTGTTGAGGCAAGAATTAAAATCTCAAGTTCCGGAGCAATCTGTTCGAGCAAAAATTATTCATGAACTGTTAGAATTTTATAAAAACAAAAATTTTCTTCTAAGTTATGAAGAGTTGAAAAATGAAATGAATAATTTAGTTGAGAGTATTAGTATAAAAAATTAATTAAATAAATGGTGTTTAATGGATAAAATAAAAATCGGAACAAGAGGCAGTAAATTAGCAATTGCACAAACAAAGATAGTAGAAGAAGCTTTAAAAAGTTATTTTCCTGATTTTGATATAGAAATTGTTATTATCAAAACTCAAGGGGACAAAATTTTAGACAAACCTCTTAGTGAAATTGGCGATAAAGGACTTTTTATTAACGAATTTGAGGAAGCTCTTTTGAATAATGAAATAGATATTGCAGTCCATAGTGCTAAAGATTTGCCTTCAGAATTAAAAGAAGGGTTGGAAATTGTATGCACTCCGAAACGTGCTGATGCAAGAGATGTTTTGATAAAACGTAAAAACGCAAAAGAGGTTTCAATAATCGGAACAAGTAGCCCAAGACGACAATTTTATATGAAAAAATATTTTCCTAATTCTGAGCTAAAAATGATTAGGGGAAATGTGGATACGAGATTAAAAAAGTTAGAGAATGGTGAATATGATGCAATTATTTTAGCAAAAGCCGGATTAGACAGATTAAAAATTTCAGATATGGTAAACGAAAAATTTGATATTGAAGTTTTCGAGATAGATATGGTTCTCCCTGCCGCATGTCAAGGTATAATTGCGATTGAGGCAAGAAATGATTTAAGTTTTAGGGGTGAAATCGAAAAAATTAATGATGATAAAACATTTAGACAATACAAAATTGAACGAAAAGTATTAAAGCGATTGCAAGCCGGTTGTAGTGAAGTTAATGCTGTATATAGCAATTTTACTGATGAAAATAATATAGAACTTACGATAATGTATAAAGGCAAAGAAATTAGAACAAACGGAGAGTATTCAAATATTTTTGAAGAAATTCCAAAATTAGTATCTCAATTAAAATCATAGGAAATTTAAATAATGACAGGAAAAGTTTATTTAATAGGTGCAGGTTGCGGTGAAGCTGATTTAATTACATTGAGAGGTCTAAAAAAACTTGAAGACTCAGATGTGGTTTTGTATGATTCTTTGGTTGATGAAGAGTTAATAAATAATCTATCTGAAGATGTTGAAAAAATTTATGTGGGCAAAAGATATCACCAAAAATCAATGCCTCAAGAACAAATAAACGAGTTAATTATAAAATATGCAAAGGCAGGAAAAAAAGTTGCGCGCCTAAAAGGTGGCGATCCTTATGTATTTGGCAGAGGATCTGAAGAAGCCCAAGCGATAGAAAAAGAAAATCTCCCATACGAAGTCGTTCCGGGTATTTCTTCTGCGATAGCAGTGCCGGAATTGGCGGGAATTCCTCTGACTCATAGACAAATGAGCAGAAATTTTACGGTTTTAACGGGCTCATCTGTAGGGATTGATAATAAAGAAGATATTACACCCATTGACTACAAAGCTCTTTCAAAACTTGGCGGATCTATTGTCTTTTTAATGGGGTATCATCATGTTTCTGAAATTATGGATAATTTTCTAGCTGCTGGCATGGAAGAGAATACCCCTTGTGCAATAATTTCTAAAGGCTGTACTAAAGAACAAAAAATTGTAAAAGGAAACATAAAAAGTATTTCATACGAAGTTGAAAAACAAGATCTTAAAGCTCCGATTTTGATTGTTATTGGGGAATGTGTAAATCTCGATTTGAAAGGTAAATCTCAAGAATTTTCGATTAATAAGGATGATTTTGGAAATTTAAAAATTGCAGTTACAGGAACTTATAATTTTGTGCAAAAGCTTGCTTCAAAAATTAAATCTAAAAATGGAAAAGTTATTGATTGTGGATTTTTAGATGTCGTTGTTAGTGATAAAAATTTGCCGGATTTAAAAAACTTTGATTGGCTTGTCTTTACTAGTCAAAATGGTATAGAACAATTTTTTATAAAATTAAAAAATGAACATAAGGATATAAGACTTTTATCAAATTTAAAAATTGCCGTGATAGGTTCAGGTACAGCTGAAAAACTTTTGGAATACGGGATTTATGCAGATTTGATTCCTAATAAGTTTGATTCTGAAACTTTGACAGAGGAACTTTTATCTAAGCTTCAAAAAAATGAAAAAATTTTTATATGTAGAGCAAAAGAAGGCAGTGATTTTTTGATAAATGAATTGCAGAAACACAATTATGAATACGAAGATTTTCATATCTACGAATTAAAAGAAAATTTAGAAAAGAAAAATAATATTTCAACTTTAAAGACAAACTCTTTTGATGTAGATTATTTAGTATTTGGAAGTTCCAAGGGAGTAACTACATTTTTTGATAATTTTGAAAATAGTTTGAATAAAGATATAAAAATTGTATGTATTGGTGAAAAATGTACTCAAGCTATAAAAAAATATAATTTTGATAAAGTTTTGACAGCTGATAGATATGATATTAACGGCATAATTGAATGTATAGAAAAAGATTTGAATAAGGATTAAAGATGAAACGATTAAGACGCTTAAGACAAAATGAAGTAATCAGGGATTTAGTAAGAGAAACAAGACTTTGTGTAAAAGATTTTATATATCCGATTTTTGTAATAGATGGGGAAAATATTAAAACCCCTGTAAATTCAATGCCGAATATCTATCAATATTCAATAGACAGGCTACCTGAAATTCTTGATGAGGTTAAAGCAAGCAAAATATCAGGGGTAATGTTATTTGGCATTCCAAAGCCTGAAGATAAGGATGAATATGGAACTCAAGCTTATGCAGAAAATGGTGTAACTCAAAGAGCTGTGAGATATATAAAAGAACATTATCCTGAAATATTGTGCATTGTTGATGTATGCCTTTGTGAATATACATCTCACGGTCATTGCGGAGTGGTGCAAAATGGCGAAATTCTTAATGATGAAACGTTACCACTTTTGTGCAAAATGGCAGTAAGTTTGGTAAAAGCCGGAGCAGATATGGTTGCGCCATCTGATATGATGGATGGGAGAGTTGGTGCGATTAGAGAAGCTTTAGATGCAGAAGGTTTTAAGAATACACCGATTATGGCTTATAGTGCGAAATTTGCTTCTGCATATTATGGGCCGTTTAGAGATGCTGCTCAATCAGCACCTTGTTTTGGAGATAGAAGAAGTTACCAAATGGATTTTACAAATGCAAAAGAAGCCTTGAGAGAAATCGAAGCAGATATTGACGAGGGAGCAGACATTGTAATGGTAAAACCCGCATTAGCTTATCTTGATATTTTAAAAGAAGCTTGTCAGAATTTTAATATTCCTATTGCTGTATATAATGTTAGTGGGGAGTATTCAATGGTAAAAGCTGCGGCGATAAATGGTTGGATTGATGAAAAAAGAATTGTGACAGAAAACCTTATTGCAATGAAAAGAGCAGGTGCAAATATTATAATTACATATCATGCTTTAGATATGGCGAAATGGTTAGATGAGTAGAAGGTAGACTAGGATTGTTATGACAAAATCAGAAGAATTATTTAAGCGTGCACAAAATATAATGCCAGGAGGAGTTAATAGTCCTGTAAGGGCATTTAATGCGGTAAAAAAGACTCCGTTTTTTGTAGAAAAAGCCCAAGGTCCATATATCTATGATGTTGATGGTAATAAATATATTGATTATGTTTGTTCTTGGGGTCCTGGAATTTTAGGTCATGCTTATCCTAGAGTTATAGATGCAGTTAAGAAAGTTTGTGATAACGGATTGACGTTTGGAGCTCCTACTGAAAAAGAATTGGTTTTAGCTGAACTAATACAAAAATGTGTCCCATCAATGCAGATGATACGTCTTGTAAGTTCAGGAACTGAAGCTGTAATGAGTGCAGTAAGAGCTGCAAGAGGTTTTACAGGCAGAGATAAAATAATAAAATTTATCGGCTGTTATCATGGGCATTCTGACGGACTTTTGATGAAAGCAGGTTCAGGAGTTTTAACTGAAGCAATTCCTGATAGTGCAGGAATTCCGAAAGATTATGCTAAATACACACTTCTTGCGGACTATAATGATGAAAATTCTGTAAAAAAAATAATGGAACAATACGGAAATGATGTCGCATGTATCGTCGTTGAACCTGTTGCTGCAAATATGGGAGTAGTTCCGCCAAAACAAGGATTTTTAAAGTTCTTGAGAGAAATTACAAAGCAATATGGGGCTTTATTAATTTTTGATGAAGTAATAACAGGCTTTAGGCTAGCTCTTGGCGGGGCTCAAGAATATTATGGTATTGAACCTGATTTGTCAACTTTTGGAAAAATCGTTGGCGGAGGAATGCCTTTAGCGGTATATGGAGGAAGAAAAGATGTAATGTCTTGTGTTGCGCCTGTAGGAACTGTTTATCAGGCTGGAACTCTTTCAGGTAATCCTGTAGCCGTTACTGCGGGGATCGAAACCTTAAAAATTCTGATTGAGAATAAAGAAATTTATTCTGAAATTGATAAGAAAGCTTCAATACTCGAAAATGCATACAATGCTATAGGCTTACAAACAAAAAGAGTGGGGTCTCTGCTTTCTGTATTTTTTACGGATACTCCTATTATTAATTATAAGGATGTTGTGACTTGTGATGTTAATAAATTTGCTGATTATTTCAATTATATGTTGAGTAACGGAATTTACGTTGCACCGTCCCAATTTGAAGCAATGTTTGTATCATCTGCTCACACAGATGAAATTATAGAAAAAACTGCTAATGTTATACTAAATTTTTAAAACAGTTAGAAAAGTATTAAATATAGAATTTTCCTCCATAATAAATAACTTAATTTTATTGCTTGACTGAGAGTAACTATCAAGCAGTATAATAAAATTGCTAATTTAAAAGGGGGAAATATGTCAGATAAAAAATTTTTAATCGCATACTATTCTCATTCAGGTAATACCAAAGAAGCTGCAGAAAAAATTCAAATGGTTACAGGCGGAGATATTTTTGAAATTCAGCCTGTAAATAAATACCCAAATAACTATAATGAAGTTGTAAGTCAGGCAAAAATTGAAAATCAAAACGATGTAAGACCGCAACTTATCAGCAATGGTGATATAAAGAATTATAATATAATTTTTGTAGGTACTCCTGTTTGGTGGTATACAATGGCTTCGCCTGTCAAAACTTTTTTAGCATATCACAATTGGGATAACAAAGTTATAGTTCCATTTTGTACTCATGGTGGAGGCGGAGCTTCTAAAACTTACAGTGATATGCAAAAAATTGCGCAAAGTGCAAAAGTTCTTAATGGATATACATCTTATGAAAACTCTGCTAAAATAGAAGACATTAAGACTTGGATTAATAGCTTAAATTTGTAAGAGAGGAAAACACATGAAAAGACGTGATTTCATAATAAATTCAGCTTTAGCAATAGGTGGAGCGGCAATTTTATCAGGATGCGGCAAAAAAGAGATAAAAAAAGCCGAAGGACAAGTCGTAAGAAGAAAGTTTGCCAATATTGATACCCCTCTGATTGCATTAGGTTGTATGCGACTCCCTATCAGGGACGAAAAAATCGATATGGTAGAATTGGACAAAATGGTAGAATATGCTATGTCACATGGTGCTAATTACTTTGATACAGCATATATGTATGTAGACGGCAAATCAGAAAATGCAATAGGTGAAATTTTAAAAAAATACCCTAGAGAAAGTTTCATTCTTGCTGACAAATGCCCTGCATATCTTGTAAATTCTCCATCAGATGTAAGAAAACTTTGTGAAGAACAGTTAAAAAAATGCCAAGTTAAATATTTCGATAATTACATGGTGCATAACATCAATAAAAACACTTTAAGCAATTATCGCGATAATAATATGTATGATGAACTTGTAAAACTTAAAAAAGAAGGCTTAGTCAAACATATTGGCTTCTCATTCCATGGAGATCCTCAAATGCTTAAAGAAGTAATCAAAGAGCATAAATGGGATTTTTGTCAATTGCAAATTAATTATTTGGATTGGGAAGTTGTAAATGCTGATGAGTTATATAACATAGCCGATGAGGCAGAAGTTCCGGTAATCGTTATGGAGCCTTTAAGAGGCGGAGTATTATGTAATCTCCCTCAAAAAGCTAAAGATAAATTAAAACAAGAATGCCCAAATGACACTCAAGCATCATTCGGGCTAAGATGGGTTGCAGGTCGTCAAAGAGTATTCACGATACTTAGCGGAATGAGTAATTTACAACAACTGAAAGAAAATATTGATACATTTGTAAATTATAAAACTATAACTGAAAAAGAAGAAAAAGTTGCTCATGATATCGCTCAAATTATTCAATCAGGTGGAGCGATTAGCTGTACAGCTTGTAAATACTGTATGGAAGTTTGTCCAAGAGGTATAAATATTCCTGCAATATTCGGGCTATACAATATGTTCAAAGGCAATACAGCTCCTAACGCAAGTTTTATGTTTGTCTATAACTATAATGCACTTGATGAATCCACAAGAGCTGACAAATGTATCAAATGCGGTCTATGCAATAAGAATTGTCCACAATCATTGGACATTCCAAAGCTGCTTGCAGATGTAGATAAAAAAGTTAAAGAAGTTGAAAAGAGTATGAATTAATGAAACACATATACAAGATAAGATTTTCAATAGCAATTATTTCCCTATTACTTGCAATTGCAGGAATATACGGAATATTTTATTTAATAAAAATATTTGATATTCAATTCTTAGCTCTACTTCAAAGAGTTTTTATAGATTTTTCTATCACAGTACTATTATTGCTTTTAGGAATAATTATCTTAACTCTTATTTTTGGGAGACTTTATTGTTCGCTATTATGTCCTTTAGGTATTATCCAAGAAGTCGTAGGAAATTTATTTTTCAGAGAGAAACGCAAAAATAAATATACAAAAAATTACCCGATAAAATATTTTATTGCTGCAGTTACACTCGGTGTTTTAGCAGGCGGAAGCGCTGTTGCAATAAGATATATTGAACCTTATACGTATTTTGGTTCAGCCTTTACTCTATCAATTACGGGGCTTTCAGCAATTGCAGTAATACTTATTTTAACATTTTTCAAAAACAGATTTTTTTGCACAAATATTTGTCCTGCGGGTACTATACTCGGGCTAATTTCAAAATTTTCATTAAACAAAATATATATTGATAAAAATGCTTGTGTATCTTGTGGAATGTGTGAGAAAAATTGTCCTTCAGGTTGCATAAATTCTAAAGAAAAAAAAGTTGATAATGAAACTTGCATTAAATGTTTAAAATGTCTTGATTTATGTCCTAAAAACGGAATTGCATACGGAAGAAAGCCAAAAGAAGAAATTAAATTTAGTCCAAAACGCCGTGAAATTATTGCAGGTATCACTGCCGCTGCAGTATTTGGAGCAATGATAAAGGTCGGATTGGTTGTAAAAGATAAAATTGTAGAAAAATTCAAAGACATAATTTTACCACCCGGTGCTGAAAGTGAAGAAAGATTTGCAAATAAATGCTATAACTGTAACCTTTGTGTAGAAAATTGTCCTAATAAAATTATCGCAAAAGCAGATGATAAATTTCCTACAGTTCACATCGATTACTCAAAAGGTTGTTGTGATAAAGATTGCAACAAATGCGGACAAGTATGTCCGACAGGTGCAATAAAAAGATTAAGTCTTGAAGACAAACAAAAAACAAGAATAGCTATGGCAATGATAATTGAAGACAAATGTGTTAATTGCGGACGCTGTATCAAAGCCTGTCCATACGGAGCTATTAAAAGAGCAGATGGTGGAATTGTTATAAATGCATCAAAATGCGTAGGCTGTGGAGCTTGCAAATTGAGATGCAGACACGATGCAATTGAAATCTTTGCAGTAAAAAAACAAACTTTAATATAAATCTTGAAAGGAGAAATTAAAAATGTCACTTGGAATAACAGAAATATTACTGATATTAGTTGTTATAATTCTATTATTTGGCGGAAAAAGAATCCCAGAAATTGCAAGAGCACTAGGTCGTGCATCTTATGAATACAAAAAAGCTAAAAATGTAATTCAAAAAGAAGCAGAAGATCTTAAAAATGAGATTGAAGAAACACAAGAAAAACCTGAAGAATACAAACCAAAAGACGTTTAATAATGAGTAGTATTGAAGATAAAGACGAAAACATAATTTCTCATATTGAAGCATTTAGGGAAATGCTGATAAAATGTATAAGCTGTTTAGGGATATTTATAATTCCTATACTTTTTGTCACACCTAAGTGCTTAGATTTGTTTATCAAACTCCTTATAAGAGATAATAATATAGCATTAAATTATTTTTCTCCTGTGGAAGTATTTCTGTTGCAAATTAAATTTGCACTTGTGATAGATGTAATCCTATGTTTTCCATATATTGCAAGGCAGGTCTGGAAATTCTTTGCTCCAGCGTTGTATGAGCACGAAAAAAAATTTATTAAGTCAATAGTTTTTACATCTTCAACACTTTTTATATTAGGAGCTTTGTTCTGTTTGTTTGTAATCCTTCCTTTGATAATAAATTTTGGGATGAGTTTTGCAACTCAAAATATAAAAGCTGTCTTAGGAATTTCTAACGTGATCAATCTTTCGTTATGGCTGACATTAGCTTTCGGGCTTATGTTTCAACTACCGCTAATTACATATTCACTAATCAAATCAGGCTTTGTTGAATACAAAACATTTGAAAATATGCGACCTTATGTTATTGTGATAATTTTAATTATTGCAGGAATTCTCACACCACCTGATATTTTAAGCCAAGTATTACTCTTCACACCAACATATTTGTTATTTGAATTAGGATTGTTGTTTGCAAAAATAAAAACAGAGAAAGAAAAAGATGAGTAAATATATAGAATTAGATTTTGCGAAACTAGATATAGACAGAGTAAAACGCCGTGGATATTCAGAGGCAGTGTTTTGCGAATGCAAAACTGAAGAACAATTAACCAAAATATTTGAAACTTTCTATAAGGTTGGTTCAAATATCTTGGGCACAAGAGCTAATGAAAAACAAATCTTAGCTCTAAAAGAAAAATTCGGTGACAAAATCAAATATGATGAAACATCAAAAGTTGTAACATTAATTCAAAATGAAATTAAAAAAATCGGAGAAATAGCTATTTGTACAGGCGGTACAGGAGATATTCCGATTGCTGAAGAAGCTGCTCTTACTGCAGAATTTTACGGAAGCAATGTAAAAAGATATTATGATATCGGGGTTGCTGGAATTCACAGACTTTTTGACAAAATCGAAGATATAAAAAAAGCAAATGCAATTGTAGCAGTAGCAGGAATGGAAGGGGCGCTTGGAGGTGTTCTTGCTGGGATGGTTGATATTCCCGTCATTGCTGTACCAACATCTGTCGGATATGGTGCAAATTTTCAAGGGCTTTCTGCTCTTCTTACAATGCTTAATTCTTGTGCGGAGGGAATGACAGTTGTAAATATTGACAATGGTTACAATGGCGGATACAGTGCAAGCCAAATAAACAGATTAATCGAGAGGAAAAAATAATATGGATTTATATTTTGAATGTAATTCAGGAATTTCAGGTGACATGTCTGTCGGAGCTTTGCTTGATTTAGGGGCAGATAAAGATGTTTTAGAAAAGGCTCTTACTTCTATGAAACTTGATAACGAATTTCAATATAAAATTACAAAACAAATGGTGAATGCAATTTCAACAACAGATTTTGATGTAATCTTACCTGAACATAAACATCATGAGCATAACCACGAGCATCATCATGAACATAGAAATCTAAATGATGTAAATGCAATTATTAATAAAGCTGAGATTAGTGAAAATGCGAAAGATTTAGCAAAAAAAATATTCCAAATAGTTGCAGAAGCAGAAAGTAAAGTCCACAACAAAGACCTCTCAGAAATCCACTTTCACGAAATAGGAGCAATAGATTCTATCGTAGATATTGTAAGTTTTGCTGTACTTTTTGATAATTTAAAACCTGAAAAAGTATATTTTTCAACACTAACAGAAGGTCAAGGAACAGTTACATGTCAGCATGGCGAATTGTCAGTGCCTGTACCTGCAGTATGCGAAATAGTTTCAAAATACGAAATTCCGATAAAAATTACAAACAATCAAGGAGAAATGATAACACCTACAGGTGCTGCAATAGTCGCATCTTTATATACAGGTGAAAGTCTTCCTGAAGAATTTGTAATAAAAAAAGTCGGATATGGCAGAGGTAAAAGACCTTATAAAAACCCTATATTAAGAGTAATGAAAATAAAATAAAAAGGAGAAAATTATGCATTTAGGAAACGGTATTATTTGTCCTGTGACAGGAATTCCAATGTTAATAGCTGCTGGTGTAACAGCTTTTTATGCTTTCAAAAAAGCAAAAAAAGAATTTTCAAAAGACAAAATTTCTTATACAGTAGTGTTGACTTCTCTTGTATTTGCATTACAAATGATAAATTTTGCAATTCCGCAGACAGGCTCAAGCGGACACATAATTGGTGGAATTCTTCTTGCTATATTATTAGGGCCTTCAATAGCTTTTCTTGCAATGTGTAGTATTCTAATTGTGCAAGCGCTGCTTTTTGCTGACGGAAGTCTTATAGCTCTTGGGTGCAATATTATAAACATGGGAGCATTAGCATGTTTTGTTGCATATCCGCTTTTTTACAAACCGCTTGAAAAACTCAACAGACCTTTTTTAGGGGCATTTATTGCATCTCTAATTGCACTCCAATTAGGTTCAATTGCAGTAGTTATAGAAGGTGCATTATCAGGTTCTATTGCAGTTAATTCAATCATAAAATTTACAGGTCTTATGCAGGCAATACATCTTCCTATCGGGATAGTTGAAGGATTTTTAACAGGATTTGCTTTTTATGCGGCTAAAAAATTCGATTATAAAAAACTATCAATTTGCTTTGGCACTTTAGGTTTTGTATTAGCAGGTTTTATATCTCAATACGCTTCTCAAAAACCTGATGGGCTTGAATGGTCTTTATTGAATATCCAAAATTCAATTATTCCTCAAGTTCAAGGACAATTATATGCAATTTCACAAGCTGTGCAAGCTAAAACAGCAATTCTAGCAAATATTTCATCAATACCGGCAAATATTTTAGGATTTTTAACTGTTAGTTGCGTAATGTATGCAATTTGTCTACTTCTCAACTTAAAAAAAGGTGCATTATTGAATGAAGAATAAATTTGTTAAGCTTCAAAAATACTTATCCGAACTGAATGAGCAAGGCATATGTCTTGCTTTTTCAGGCGGAATTGACAGTACGTTACTTCTTTATTTATGCAAAGGTTTAAATACAACAGCAGTAACTTTCAAATCAGTATTCCAAACAGATGAAGAAATTCATGCTACAAAAGATCTATGTAAAGTTTACGGAGTTCCTCAAAAAATAATAGAATATTACCCGCTTGATAATCCGATTATTAAGAATAACCCTAAAGACAGATGCTATCATTGTAAAAAACTATTCTTTTCTAAACTCAAAGATTTTGCTGGCAAGAAAATTGTAATAGACGGAACAAATGCTGATGATCTGAAAACGTACAGGCCTGGGATAAAAGCTCTAAAAGAGTTAAAAATTCTCTCACCTCTTGCGGAATTTGGAATTACAAAAGAAGAAATCAGAGAATTTGCAAAAATTTCAGGAATAAAAATTTATGACAAACCTTCAACTCCTTGTTTGGCAACCCGTTTCCCATACGGAACAGAGTTAAACGAAACTGTTCTAAATATTGCTAAAAAAGGTGAAGAAATCATAAAAGATTATGGATTTAACAACTGCAGATTTAGAATTCATAAAGACATAGCACGTATAGAAATTCCTCTAAAAGATCTGGAGGAATTTCATAAATGCAGAACAGATCTTATTCAAGTTCTAAAAAAAGAAACAAATTTAAAATATATTACGCTTGATTTAGAAGGCTTACGAAACGGAAGTATGGATATATAAATTAATCATATTTTATTTCCAGTAGACTTTGAAGTTTTCAATTTCTTCAAGAGTTTTGTGATAATCCCCCTTGAAACAAATCGTTCTATCATCAATGTAAAGATAAGATGGCAATTTTACATTAGTAACATCTTCAAAAAATTTATCTAAATTGTTATTAATTAGCCATTTAGTTGCAAGCATCAAGTTTCTTGATGTAAAAAGATACAATTCAGCACTTTGAGATAACTTTTCTAAAAACTCATAAGCCCCAACTTTAATTTTAGGAATGTAATTTTCATTAAATTTTTCTTTTCCGTACTCATTTAGTACGCCGTCTAAATCTATAAGTATCTTTTTAGTGAACATAAAATTACATTATTAAATGGACTGTCATTCCTGTTAATAATGTTCTAATAATAACATAATTGGAATATGAGTCAAGATATTAGACAAATATTAGCAAATAATATTAAAAATCTGCGAACACAGAAAAAGTTAAGCAGGGAAGAATTATCTTTAGTTTTAGGAGTTGATAATTCTTATGTTTCAAAACTTGAAAAAGGTAAAATAAATATTACTTTAGATAAAATTGAAATGTTAGCCAATTATTTTGAAACAGAAGTATATTTATTATTGAAATAAATTCGTGGTGACAAAATTTTAGTGTAAAAGAATGCAAGAAAAGACCGGTACATCTCAATACTAAAAACAGCCTCAATCGTGCTGTCTGTTTGATTCTCTATTAAATTTTCTCCGTCTCAATGTCCCAGAAACCTATTAACAAAACTCTAAAAATTACCCAAATTTTCGCATTAAAAAAGACCCCTTAAGCTAGGAGTCTTCTTTAATCTGGGCCGCAGTGGACTCGAACCACCGACCTCACCCTTATCAGGGATAATGGGATTTTTGATTGGGTTTGATTTTTTCTTATTATTCGTGCTTTTGAGGCTATTTTTAAAATTAATAAAACTCAATCAAATTAGTTAAAATTACACAAAACTACACAAATATTACACAAGAAATTTCAAGAATTAATATTTTGCCATGCTAGGTCTTATATCATATAATTGCACTATGACAATTCAAGATAACTTAGATAACCAAATAGTAATTTATCAAACAGCAGATGGTCAAACACAGATAGATGTCAAAATGCAAGAAGAAACTGTATGGCTTACTCAGGATATGATAGTTAGACTATTTGACTCAAGTAAAGCCAATATTAGTGAACATATCAAGCATATTTATGAAGAAGGAGAACTTGACAAAATTTCAACTGTTCGGAAATTCCGAACAGTTCGACAAGAAGGTAAAAGACAGGTTTCAAGGGAGTTAGAATATTACAATCTAGATTTAATATTATCTGTCGGTTATCGTGTAAAATCTAAAACAGCAACTCAATTCCGTATTTGGGCTAATAAAATTCTGAAAGAGTACTTAATTAAGGGTTATTCTATCAACGAACAGCTTTTATTAAAGCAGCAGCAACAGTTGGAAACGTTACAGAATACAATTAGTCTTTTGACCAGAAGTCTTACAAATCAGGTAGAAACAGTTGAACAAGCTCAATCCGTTGCAAAAATTCTTGAAACCTTTGCACATGGTTTGAATTTACTTGATAATTTTGACCATAAAAAACTTGATAGAAAAGGAAATACTACAAAAGAAGCTATCCGAATTTCCAAGGACGAATTTCTAGAAGTTATTAATGCAATGAAATCAGATTTTGAAAGCGATGTATTTGCAGTTCCAAAAGATGAAAGTTTTTCCAGCTCTGTCAACCAGATTTATCAAACATTTGACGGGAAAGAGCTATATCCGACCTTAGAGGAAAAAGCTGCAATGTTGCTATACCTTATAGTTAAAAATCATAGCTTTACAGATGGTAATAAGAGAATTGGTGCAAGTTGCTTTCTTTATTTCATGAGCAAAAACGGAATACTTTACAATGATGGGTTTTCAATAATTGACAACGCAACGCTTTTTGCCCTAACGCTTTTGATAGCAGAAAGCAATCCTGCTGAAATGGAAATAATAAAGCAGGTAGTGATTAGCGTCTTGAATAAATAGTAAGTGCGGAGGTAATTATGGAACTTAATTGGGATGATGTAAAAGAAGAATTAGAAAAGTGTTCCTGTTCAAAATCTGTTTTACTTGGAAATGGTTTTTCTATTGCATGCATAAATGACAAAAATTTTAATCAAAAAAAAATAATAGATAAAGTTCACAAATATTTTAAAAATCGCAAGTCGACAAGAAAAATTACGAATATTGAAGATTATGTTTCAGAGGTAGAAAAAGAATTCATTAAACAATTGTATGAAATACTACCTGAAGAAAAAATTAATAAATTACTTGGAACTAATTTAGTTACACCATTTTTAAATAAATTTGATAGTTTTTATACATTAAATTATGACCATGTTTTGTATTACCTTCTTATGGGTATGCTAGATTCAAAATATACAACAGATGGTTTTTGGGGCGAATGCTCCCAACCTAAAAGATGGGATAGTAAAAATAAACAATGTGTTTACTACTTACATGGTGCTTTTCATCTAAAAATTTCTGATGACAGAATAGTGGAGAAAATTACTAGTGATCAAAATTTAAATTTGTTTAAAAAAATCCGAGAAGAATGGGATAAAGGGGTGAAATCACACTTAGTTATTGCATCTGATTATAAAACAAAAGAGTTGAAATTAACGTCGGATTATTCTCCATACCTTAGCCACTGTTTTAATAAATTTAAACAAATTGATGGAATTTTGGTCACACATGGTGTATCTTTTTCTAAAAGTGATACGCATATTGTTGAAGCTATTAAAAGTAATAGTAATTTGAGTAAAGTTTATGTAGGATATTTCAAACCTGCTGAACTTAAGCATTTTGAAGAAATTTTTCAGTATAATAATAAAGTAGAATATTTTTGTACAAAAAATATGTTTACCGTTAGCTAATCTAAAATATTTTCCCTATACACATAATTCGATAATATTTCTAAAGCTTCTTCCTTTTGTTCTCGCATTGTGTGTACATAACGCATAGTTGTATTTATGCTTGCATGATTTAATATTTCTTTTACGGTAGGCAATGGAACGTTACAAGAGGCCATTCTGGTACCTGCTGTGTGTCTTAAATCATGAAATCGAAGCTTATCAACGTTTGCCAATTTGCAGACAGTTTTAAAGGCCTTTTTAAAGTCTACATATTTATTAGCTGTTTCAGGATTAGTAAAAACAAACTTATTCTGATATTCAGATTTATATTTCTCACTTAAAACAGTTTTCACCTTGTGGTTCATTGGAATAATATTTTTTTTACTATTTTTAGTACATAATACTGTAATTTTATTTGTCTCAAAATTAATACAATCCCAAGTTAAATTAAGTATTTCACTTTTACGCATACCTGTATTAAGTGCAATAGTTAAAATAGGTTTCAGATAAGAATATTTATTTGCACATTTGATTTTTAGTTTGTCCTGTGCCTCCTTAGTTATATCCAAAAAAGAAAAATTATTATCACATACTTTATACATTCTTAATTCTTCTTCTGGTGTCAAGTGTCTTTCAATTTTATTTTTCACTGGGAGTTTTTTTACATGTTTTAAAGGATTTTCACGCAACATTCCGTTAGAGACTGCTATCGAAAAGATTTTGCTTAAGACATTTAATTCTCTATTGATTGTTGCTGCTGATACATATTGAGGTATTTCTTTCCCATTATCAATTTTAGTATGCCATACGGTTTTGCTTCTTGTTAATTTATATTTTTCAATTTCTTTGGGTGTGATATCTTTCAGTTGTTTATTCCCCCAAATTTCTGAAAATCTTTTTGCAATCCGTTCAGCTGTATCTATTGACCTTAAATTAGCGTGAGCATACTTTATATACAAATCAATAACTTCTTTAAGTTGAGTACACCCTATATCCTCAACTAAATCAAGTTTACCTCTAAGCAGGTCAGCTTTAAAAATATTCATGTAATTTTCAGCATCTTTTTTAGTAACCGCTTCAGGAATTGATTTATGAAATCTTTTTTTTCGTATCATTCCTTCAAGGTACCATCTTCCATTTTTTTGGTAAGTTCGCATGTAATCTCCTTTTTGTCTGGTTCATAAATAAGTATATCTGCAGGTGTTAAATCCAATACTTCGCAGATTTTATTTAGTACTGTGTAATTTACAGAATTGTTATTTTTCTTAATAAAAGTGTATAAAGTTGCATATCTTATACCTGTCATTTCTGCAAGTTTTTTAATAGATAAATCTTTTTCGGCTAATATCAATTTCAGATTATTTTTTATCATTTTTGATTTACTTTGTTGCTTTTTGATTTAGTTTTATATATTATAGTATAAATTATACTAATATGAGTATACTAAAAATAAGAGGTTTTGTCAATGAAAAGAGATACATATCCGGACTGCGAGACATTAATTTGGGCTTTTCTACTTTATAACAAAGCAAGGAAAGAAAATATTAAAACTTTGCGTTTTACTGCTCAAGTTATGAGAGAAAATATTAAGCCTGTTAAAAATGATGTAAGTGGATTTTTGACTGCTTTAAAATTCTTAGAAAAAAATTTTAATTTAACTTGCAACATAACAGCTACAAAGGGGTATTTTTCTAATGATAATGAGAAGGATATTTCTGACGATGAATGGGAATATTATAAATATTATTATGATTATATAAATTATTGTATTGAACTTCCTGATTTATCAAATTTTTTCCAAGCATATGAAACTTATATAGAAAAAGTTTTTGCTGAGAAATTGATTGGACGAAATCTAAATCATCCGAATAAACAAAATATAGATTTTACAAAAATAATAAGAGAGAAATATGATACATCTGGTAGTGAAGAAATCTATTTTTCTTTTGATGATATAAAATCATATTACGCATCATTACAGTTAAATTTTTTAGAAATTTTACAGGTAAAGATAGATAAAAAAGAATTCGAGTTAACCGGAAACATATTCGGAGAAAGTGAACACGGAGGATGCATTTATGAATATTCTCCACAAATATTTATAACTGGAATTCCTAACTATGATACAAGTGAAACAAAATATTATATAAAATATACTAAAGAGCCATTATCTGCAAATCTAAATGGTTATTCTTTTTTTGATAAACAATACTGTAAATTTACAACACATCAACTAATAAATTTTAAATATATTTGTGAACATCCTGATGAAAATTATCCGTTGAACATGTTTTCTCCAAATTCATTAGGAACAAATCGTGCAGCTATTTCTAAGTTTAATAAAGTTATAAAAAATTTCTTATCTTCGATAAATTTACCTGAAGTTAATTTTTTGGTAAGTACTCATAATGGCAATGCAGAATATAAAATTAATGAAAAATTTTATATAGACTAAAACTTTTAATATGTATTTTATATTGAAAGAACCTATTTTAATAGGTTCTTTTGTTTTTTGTTAAGTTTATTTGCATTTGGCAACCTCTGGCAACATGGCATACAAAAAAATTAAGGTTGAATGGGATAATCAGAAAAAAGGAGGTAAAAGAATGCAAGAAAATATTTTTATGAGTTGCGATGATATCGCAAAATTACTAACAATCAAGGTTAGTACTATATATGCTTGGATCCATTTTGAACAGCTCCCAAAAGGCATATATGTGAAATTGGGTCGTAAACCAATATTTTTTAAAGAGAAAGTTATTAATTGGATAATGTCCGGTGCAAATCTCAATCCCAAAGTTAAAAAAGGAAATAGAAAAAATGTATAAAAATTTCAAACTAAATTGGCAAGGGAAAAGTGTTGTTGCATTACATTTAATGAATTTTATAACAAAGAGAATTAATTTCCAAAATAAAGAAAAGAAAGGAAAGAAAAATGAACCTAAATTATGAAAATATTCCTGCTCTAATGCGGAAAGCTCCTTATGTACTTACTAAAAATAAAATTCCAATGAATTTTAAAACAGGAAAACCTGCAAGCTTTAAAGATAATCAGAACCATATTTGTTTTGAAGAAGCTATAAGAATGGCCGCAGAAAAAAAAATTGAAATAGGGATAGTATTGCTTGAAGGAAACAACTTGATCTGTATTGATATTGATAATTGTGTTGATGATACTGGGAAAATAGCACCGGAAGTAATGGAGATTATTGAACGTATAAACAGTTATACTGAATTCTCAAGAAGTGGAAAGGGAATACATATTTTTGTTTTAGGTAAGAAAACTCAAGATAAAACTTACAATAAAGATTTAAAATGGTGTAAATGTTTAGAAATTTATGACAAAGATAAGCAAATAGTAATAACTGGGAATGTACTTCCTGGCTATGAGAAATTAATGGAAAGACCAGATGAGTTAAAGTCAATTGAATTGCAATATTTTGCACCAAAAAAGAATGATGATTATTCAATACCTGATAAAGAAATGTCTGATGAAGAATTTATCAAAATAGGACTTAAAAGAGATAAAGTGTTTAGGGAATATTACAACGGTGCAAGAAAAAATAATGATGAGAGCAGAGATGACTTTGCTCTAATTGATAAATGTATGTACTGGGCAAATAACAATACTGCTGTTGCATTAGAAACTTTTTTTCAGAGCCCTCATGTTCAGCAAAAAGATCCTATACACGTAAAAAAATTTCACCGAGGTCCATATATCTTAAGTATCATAAATAAATTTATCGGTAATAAAACAGCACGAGATGATCGGAAATTTTTAACTAAGGATTTTATTGAAAATAAAAATAAAATTTTAATGCAACTTCAAAAATTAAAACCTGAAACATTTGATTTTACAGATGTTGGAAATGCAGAATTATTTAATAAAGTGTACGGTGATAGATTACTGTACAATATAACTTCGAAAGGATGGATGTATTATGGAAAATAAAAGATGGATTTTAGAAGATGGTAATCAGCAAGCAGAACTGAAAGCTCAAGAACTTCAACAATGCTTACAAGAATATGCGAGCATTAATATTGAAGATAAAAATCAGCAATTTTTTAAGAATATAAAACATCTTGGTTCAAATCAGAGACGTAAAGCTATGCTAAAAGATGCGGAAAGTAGAAATTACAAATCTGAAGTCGATTTTGATAAAGATAACTATTTATATAACTGCTATAATGGCACATTAAATCTTAACACTTTTCAGTTACAGCAACATAATCCACAGGATTTTATTACAAAAATAAGTCCTGTTGTCTTTAACAAAAATGCAAAATCAGTTGAATTTATGGATTTTATAAAGGCAATTACTTGTGATGATGATGAACTTGCTCGATTCCTTCAAAAAATATTGGGGTTAAGTCTAAGTGGCAATATTTACGAAGAATGTTTTTTCATATTTTATGGTCCAAGAGGTAGAAATGGTAAAAGCACGTTAATAGAGACAATTTCATATTTACATGGTGGTCCCAGTGGATATTCAATTCAAACTGCTGCAGAAACTTTTGCTTTTTCTCCATATAAAAACAGTCGTATAGCGAGTGGAGATATTGCAAGAATGACCAAATATAGATTCATAAGTACAACAGAACTTCCAGCAGGACTTAATATGGATACCTCCTTATTAAAAAGTTTAACAGGGGGTGATACAATCGTTGCAAGACGATTATATCAGGAAGAAAAACAATTTAAGCAAACAGGGAAAATTTACATGCATACAAATTATCTCCCCTATACGTCTGATAGAACCTTATTTAGTAGTCAAAGAGTTTATGTAGTACCATTTGATCGGTATTTTTCTCAAGAAGAAAGAGATAGAGGCTTGAAAACAAGACTTATAGAGCCTGAAAATTTAAGTGGTATTTTTAATTGGCTCTTAGAAGGTTTTAAAATATATAAGGAAGAAGGATTAAACCCACCTAAGAGAGTTTTAGAAGCAACAAACACATTTCAAAACAATTCTAATAAATTTCAAAAGTTTTTACATGATTGTTTTATTCCATCAATCGATAATTTTACAAAGATGAGTGAAGCATATGAGGTTTTTAAGCATTGGTGTCAAAATCAGGGTATGCCAGCAGAGAGATTAAAAGAATTTAAAGAAATGATTAGAAATCATGGTGTCTTTAAAGAAAGAGAAGGAAATGTCTACAACGTTATAGTGGGTTATAAGCTGAAAGTGTAAATTTGTAAAATTAAATAAAACTATTTAATAAAAATATATTTTAAATATTTAAAATATTTAATTATTTTTACAAATTTCCCATTTAACTAGTTTTTGTATTTATACTGATAAATTGCTAGTGTATTATATACAAGAAGTGATCGGAACTGAAAATCTTAGATATCGTAAGCAATATAAATTTTAGCTTTTAGAAATAAAAACAGAGTCTCCAATAGAAGGCTCTGTTTTATTAATATTTTTGTTCTATAATAACCGTAATGAAAAAGATTTTGGCAATTGCGTTAATACTGACAACAGTGTCAATTTTACCTGTATCTGCATCAGTTGAACATAGGGTAATTAAGGTTATTGATGGCGATACTGTATATGTTGACTTTAATGATAACGGCATTGCAGAACAAGATGAAAAAGTTCGCATCAATGGTATTGATACCTTTGAAACTAAAATCAATGACGGCCTTAATTGGCAAATGAAGCTCTATAACCTTACTCAAGACGAAGCATTAGGACTTGGGTATTATGGTAAAGAATTTGCTAAAAAAGAGCTGCTGAATAAACCTGTAAGAGCTGAATACACAGCAGAAGAAAAGTTAGATAAGAATAACAGGCACCTGATGTCGCTTTACTATGATTGTGATAGACAAGGTAAATGCAAAAGTTATGAACAAGAAGTTTTGAAAGCAGGGCTTGCAACAATTTATACAAAATCTAACATTGCAGAAGAATTAAAACCTTATCAGAACCTAGATAAAATAAAAGCCAATGCAAAAAAATCTCATAGTCTAAATCTTGTTGTGTTGAATAAGAAAAACGGCAAATACCACAAAACTACTTGTAAATACGGTTGGATGTCAAGTCAACAAGAATTGATCGATAAACCTTTAATTAAATATTCAACAGCAAGTTGTTGTTACCCTAAAAGTCAAAATCAAACAAAAAATATAAGTTTTATACAACAACATAAAGAAAGAGTTTTTCTAAAAAAGATGGAGAAAAACAAAATTGAATTGTATTTTGTTAATCCTGTAAATAAAAAACATCCTGTAAATAAATCAATTAATTGTGTGAGTAAGTCTCTTGAAGCACTTATAAATAATGCAGAATCTTCAATTGATATTGCAGCATATGGTTTCTCTGGACAAGATAAAATTATCAATGCTCTCAAAAGAGCAAAAGAAAGAGGAGTAATAATTCGAGGAGTTGTAGACGATTATGGAACTTCGTTATACCCTGATACTACAAAAATGATTGATGAATTTGGTTTTAAAACAGATGTGTATGCACCTTTAACAAAAAAGAAAATGAAAACAGACATTACTCGTTCTCAATCTGCTCTAATGCATAATAAATTTGCAATCATTGATAAAAAATATATATGGACTGGTTCAACTAACATTTCAGACAGCTGTATGACTTATAATGCTAATAATTCCGTTGTAATATATTCACCAGAAATTGCAGAAATTTATAGCAAAGAATTTGCTCAAATGTATGAAGAGAATAAATTTCACATACTAAAATCAATTATTCCAGATAAGACAAATATATTAATTAATGATGATACTTCTATTTCAATTTTATTTTCTCCTATGGATAAAGCAATATCAAAAGGAGTATTACCACTTATAAGAAAATCTAATAAATCAATCTATGTTTCTATGTTTTATCTAACAAATTATTGGATTACGGATGCATTAATTGATGCTCACAATAGAGGAGTTGAAATAAAAATAATTGCAGATGCAACATTGACCCAAGAACCATCTTCGCAAATATTTAAATTACGTGCAGCAGGCATTCCTGTAAAAATTGAGAATTGGAATGGGAAAATGCATCAAAAAAGTGCAGTTTTTGATGAAACATATACAATAGTTGCATCTACAAATTGGACAGGTGCATCAGAATATGCAAATGATGAAAATATGTTAATTATAAAAAATTTAGATATTGCAAAAAAACAAACTAAAGAATTTTTCAGGCTTTGGAAATCAATCCCTGATAAGTATTTAGACGAAGTTCCTTCTTTGCCTAATAAACATTTATAAGTTTGTCCTTAACTACTTTGAGACTTTTGCAGTTACAACCATATTTTTCTTTTATTTTGATGATATTGTCAGGTTTTAACATATCCTTTAGTGGTATTTCATAGTTCCAACCAAAGTGACCTGCATTTTTAATATCTTTATGAGCTAGTTCCATATTTGCGGCTTTTTCAAACAAATCAGGATAGTGTTCATTTAATAATAGCCAATCCATTTGATTTTGAAAAAAACAAAAATAACAGCCTGAACGTCTTTTCCAACTATAAAAATCTGCAAGACCAATTCCACTATTGTTTAGTATATTATGCACATCAGATTTATTGATTGCATTTTCAACAAATGGGAATTTTTCTCTTGTAAAAGATAATGTACTAGTAGAACTATTTACTCTATGGGCTTCATCTGCTCTTATACCTATATAAATGTTAATTATCGAATTAGAATCTTTGCTTATTTTATTTTTTATAAAAGATTGAAAAGGTTTTGTTTTTAATTCAACAGTACACCATCTGTTTGCAGGGTGTGGAAGATAATGCCTTGTTTGTAAAATGTGTTCAAAGTTAACTGGTGGTTTTATTTTTGTAATTTTTTCCCCTAAGAATATTTCAATTTTATTTAAGTAATCATATAACTCAGGTAACTCATACTCTGTATCGCAAAAAACCAGTTCTAATTTCTCAAAAATCTCAGGCATATTTTCCTTCATAAAAAACGCAAGTGCTGTCGAGTCTTTTCCGCCTGATAGTGATAAAATATGATATTCTTTTTCCATTAGTTCTCCTTATAATAAGCTACACAAAAGCACAGCAAAGCATCTGCTTCACTGTGCTAAAAAACTTTCAGTTACTCCTTGCAAACACATAAATCATCTAGGATTTTGCTTAACAAGAGGTGTATTACCTTTTATATTATTCACTATGATTTAGAATTTAAGGAGGTTTTTAATGATTTTTTAATTATTAAGAAATTTTTGAGTAAGGAAATGGACTAGGTTTAAATATTTCTGAAAGTCTTGTCTGATAAAA
>CALVBU010000006.1 GCA_944325875.1 Candidatus Gastranaerophilales bacterium | reverse complement strand
GCTCTTTCATTAACATCAAAAATTTCAGAAGCAGGAAATGCATTCATAATATCCAAATTAAAAGAATATAACTATGGAAATTTAGCACCTTCGCATGGTGATATTCTCGTTGTCCTGTATAAGTATAAAAAAATAACAATGAAAAATATAGCTGAAAAAATAGGTAGAACAAAAGCTACAGTTACAGTGTTAATAGACAAACTTGAAAAAAATGGGCTTGTAAAAAGAGAAAAAGCTTCAGATGATAATAGAATCACTTATATTAGTCTATCCGAAAAGGGGCTTGAATTTAAACCGATATTTGAAATTATCTCAAATGATTTAAATACAATGCTGTATAAAAATTTTACTGAAGATGAAGCAAAACAATTAGATTATTTGTTAGAAAAAATGTTAAAAAACCTATAAAAATTTTTATAGTAATAGTTAGACATCGAACAAAAAAGGAGGACTTATGACAAATTACACAAAATCAGAACTTGGAAAACTGGAAAACCTAGAAACTAGCTATCAAAATGGAAAAGCATTTTTGCATGATGCATTAAATTTAACTTCATGTGAAATTTCGCTAAACACAATGAAGAAAAATACAAAACTGCCGTTCAGTCATAAACACAAAAAAAATGAAGAAATCTATATTTTTGTAAAAGGCGAAGGAAGAATGGTTCTTGATGACACAACCATAAACTTTAAAGAAGGCAGTTGCATTAAAGTTTTACCGCAAGTTAAAAGAACAATGGAAACAGATACAGATACTATATATATCTGTATTCAAGCAAAAACAGGCTCGTTAGAGCAATTTGCAATGGATGATGCTGAACTTTGTTAATTACTTCTAAATAAAACTATTTATTAAAATATTTTTATTATAAAAAATGAAAAATAATCGGGAGATTTATTATATTCTAAACTCCCGAGTTATTTTTTATAAAAACTTTATATGCTATTGTTTTAAATTTATTTGTCCCAAAATTCCCGAACTGGTTGTTCTTTTACAACAATGTTCTTAGGAGAGGATGTATTTAGATATATTGTATTCTAACCCCTGTATAAATTTGTCCTCTTTTTCCTCTGATAAAAAGTTCTCTATTTTATTTTTGAAATGAAATTTTTATATTTATTTAGTAGTTTTATATTTTCATTAGGGTATAAAAATACTGATAGAATGATTACAATAGTGCAACCTAATGTAACTTTTACTGCTAATAACTCACCTGCTAAAACTGCTGCTATAATTATTGCTATAATAGTTAGAAGTCCTAAAATCCCTACAAAACTCCATTTTGAGTCTTGAAATAATAATTCCTGAATGTCTTTTGATGGAATTGGTTTCGAAAATAAATATTTAACACCTGTTAGTTTATAATCTACTATAACTCTTAACTCTTTATGTTTTTCAATAATATCATTATCTAATTTGTAAGCAATATTAAATTCTTCAACAGCCGTATCTGCTAGTTTGAGATTGCTTTCTATTTTCTTCATCAAGCTGCCATTTTGAAGACAAGAGCCTGTAACTTCTTCATTATTAGCTGCTGCATATACTTCATCTTTGTTTTTTATTAGAGTTGATAATCCGAATAGTGCCATAGCTTTTATATAATGAGAGCTTGCATCACATTCATCTTGTCTAATATTAGCAGAGCATATTTCAATTGCATCCATATAACTTTCAAAGGATGGGTTTTTAAATTTTTCGATAACTAATGAGTATGTAGAAGTATTCATAATTTATAATAATAGTAGCATATGTAAATTTTTCTATCCTTTATTTATATTAGATTTTTTTAATTAGCAAATTTAATTATTTTCAATATTTATATAATAGGATTCAGATAATATAGAAAGTGTAAAATATGATAACTAATATAAATTCAACAAAAAGATATATGAAACTTGGAAATTTTTGGAAAGATCCTCATAATAAAGAAATGGAAGAATTGACAAAAGAGTTTATTGCTCAAAGAGATCTATTAACAAATATTTCTAAAACTTATAGTAAAGATTACTTCCAAACAAACGAAGGTGGGCTACATTCAATAAAAAGAAGAGGATTCTTCGCTTTTTTACAAGGTCCATCAATTTTTATGCGAAAATACATAGATAATGCTGTTAATGATTATGATTGTTTAAGGGATGAAATTGTGCTTAAAGCACAAGAAGCTCGTAAAGAGTTTACCAAGTAAATTCGTGAATAAGATATTATAACTATTAGTCTCACTTATTTTATTAGATTTATATCAGGTTTAACTTTTGTTAAATTAGAAAACAGGTTAAAGAATATGTTTCTTATTGTGATACTTGTTCTATCATAACCAAATGGATCCATCTCATAGGATTGAGTATTGCATTCACGAATGTTAGGGGTCATTACAAAATATTTTCCTGTGGCATTTCTTTTTCCTGTTTTTTTATCTCTTTCAAAAATAGTGGTGCATGCTCCGTTATTTAGACTCATAGTACCTTGGTGCATTCTACCATCTTTCTCTAATAGTGTAATATCAAGGCTTTGTTTTTCTAATTGAGGATTAATCTTATTATATAAGCTGCCAATTCCAGAGTATATGTATATTGGAGAGTTTGTTTCTGCCGATAAATTTATTTTAGTTTTCCCTTTAGTAGTTTTGTCCATATTTATATAGACAAAAGTATCTCTAATTTGTGTTGTAAGAGGTTTTGTTGTTCTATCGTTTTGTTTTAATATTTTGTAGAGAAATTTAATTTTATTAGTAAGTTTTTCGATGCCATCAGAAATTTCGATTTTTGAAACTTTAGAAGCATCTAATACTTCTTCTATGGTATAGAACGTTTTGCCTTTAAATGCAACGTTTTTGCTGTTTGTATTGTTTTTGTATATAGGGCTGTTGTTGAAAGTTATATTTTGAATATTCATAGCTAAAATTTCTTTTTATTGTATTTCTATTCTATAAAGGTTCCTCAAAAATAAATTTGTTATTAATTTCGAAATGTTTAATTATATTTTATCTAGCAAAAATAATCTTTATAGGGTTTATATAATTGTTATGCGGATTGTTCCAAATCAATACAGACCAATATTATATAATAAAAATTTACCCCCAAAATCATCTATCCCAAGTTTTAAAGGTATAAAGCCTCAAATATTGGATCCATTTTTTGATGATTTGTTTTATTCTTTTAAGATTGATGATAAGGAGCTTGCAAAAATTTTTCCTGGACGAATAAATATAGCAAAAGATTTCTTGAATTTAGAAGGGTATAATTTAGATGCAATATATTCCTTGAAGGATAAGAAAAAAGCTGAGTTTAAATATCTATATGAAATAGCATCAAAAAAAGATCTTACCGGACAAATAAGAATTCCTGTAAATAAGCTGAACGATTTTTCGCTAATTCCTTATGAAAAGCTTAAATGTATAGAGCCTGTTGTGCTTTCAAAAAATGATTTGGGGCTATGGAATTATGAACCTTCATATATATTAAAGTTATTAAATCTTGATCCAAAAAAGTTGGATCTTTTTATAGAACTTGCCAAGTGTAAAGTTACACCTTTTAGTACAAATGCCATACTCAAGGATAATGATATAAATTGGGAAAAGACAGTTCAGAAAGCACAAAGTCTAAAACAGTTATATGGAAATAATTTGAGAGAAATAGAATTTTATAGTAATCATAAAAATGAAAACTTATTCTTGGTTGATATTCAATTGCCGCATAGTGAGAGTAAATCTGATTGGTCAAATTTCAAAAGAATATGTGTAAAATTAGATGATGATGTAAATCCAATTTCTAGAAATAAAACTTATGCGTCAATAAATAAATATGTGGAGAGTATTTATAATAAAATAACAACAAAATTAAAAATTTTTTCAGATGTAGATTTAGATAATTCAATAAAGCAAGTAAAACAGTCTTTTTCAGAAGTAGATGAACAAGAGATAATAACTGTAATAAAACGTTTAACTCAGTTTTCTAGCTATAAATCATTGGGACATATTGGAGAGCAGCTTCAAGAACAAGGTATTACCGATATAACGGATTTAGGAGAATTGCATCCATATTTCCGATATTTCTATAAACGCCGAAATTTATTTACGTTATCAAATTCTGAAAATAAAAAAATAGGAGTTATTTTTACTAAAAATGATATTAATAATAAAAATTTAATGCGTGAACTTAAGGCTCATAAAGATAATCCTGTTTTTAAGAATATTGTTTTTGTTAATCTTGAAGGTTTTTCAGATGGCGTAAATTTATTTACTGATAATTATAAGCTTCCAGAATTAACCGTTAAAATATTGAAAGAAGCAAAAAATCTTCAAAATAATAATTCAAAACTGATATTTGATGAATGCGTAGATCAAGTATTAAATAGTAAAATTGAATCAAGTCTAAAGAGTCTAGGGTTTAATGTTTATACCCTAAAAAATGATGAACCAGCCTCAAAAGCGTCAATTTTAAGGCAAATGGCTCCGATTATTCCAACAAAAGAAGAAATTTTTTCAACAGTAGATGCTATAGCAGATAGATATTCCCCTGAAAATATTACATATAAATATTTTAGCAAATCTATTGCAAAATATTATGATGAAAATGTGAATATTTATTCTAAACAAAGTATTATAGAGGATTTAAAAAGGTTAAATGAAAAAATAAAAATTTATATGCAGAATAATAATATTCCAAGTGATAATATTTATTTGATTGAATACAATATTGAAGAACCGAAGAGTTTTGATATTATAAACCGAATGTATAAAGATTTATTTGATGTGCCTAAGGAAAAAACAATAAAGTTATTTGATATTGCTGAAGTAAATAGATTTCCTGAGAATTCTGTTTTTGTAGTTTTAGACGATATTGCAGGCACGGGTCAATCGATGATAGAAATAGGCGGATATTATAAGGAGGCTCCTTATATTTCTAAAAATCATCATATTATATTTGCGCCTATTACAGCAACAAAAGACGGTTTGGATTTTGTTCAGAAAAATATTAATACCTCTGCAAGAGAAGCTTCGGATGCGATAATTACATTAGAAGAAAATATTGCAGCAAATTGGCAAGATAAAAATGTATTTAATGGCATTATAACAAAAATATTTCCATCAAAATATAAGAATATATCTCAAAAAGGCGAAGGAAAACAAGCTCTTTGTACAGCGTTTCCTTATATGTCGCCAGATAATAATTCATATATTTCATCTAATTTGGTAAGATTATTTCTCCCAACTGAAAAGTGTATTAAAAGTTTGCCGGATGATTTTAAAGAAATTCAGGAAAATGCTTTATATTATAATCTGTTTGGACAAAAGAAATCTAATCTCAAGCTCAATTCCGATAATGAAGAAGCTCAAAGCTGGTTTTCAAAATTAAGAGATTTTTTCTTTTCAAATTAAGTAAAAAATAAAATAAGTAGCAAAAAAGTTTTTGTTAATGTTTTAAATGACTAACGAGAAAAATTAAGGAGAATTTTATATGTCTGAAATAATTTTAGGTGGTTCACGTTTTGATGATATTAAGAGTCATGCATTTTGGGCTAATGCACATTTAGATACTAGACTTCGTCTTGATAAAGATTTTCTAAGTGATAATTATAATCACATCCAGGATTGTATTAATCATCCAACTACTGGACTTTTAGCAGCTAAGAAAAATAGAACATATAACTATCCTAGTTGCTATAATAGAAATTTAAAAGATTTGAAATCTATACCATCAATGAGAGATTCTTTTGATAGATTTGAGACAAAGTTTAATAAGCTTTATCCTAAAACCGGCAGGGCTAGAAAATTTTTGATTAATAATGAAAGTATCGTTTTAAATTATGTTAAACCAATCAAAAAGAGTTTAAAAAGAATCCTCTTTAGATATGGACTAGGTTAATTTACAGTGCTTGTTTAATATTTTTAGAATTAGACCAAAAGTGCTTAAGAGATTAGATTAGGCATTGAATTTTGATGTCTATTTTATTAATATAATTTTGAAAGTTAGCTAAGGGAGAGGTTATTATGTTAAAAGATTTATTAGAAAATAAAAAATGTTTTAAATTAGTATGTGGAGCTGGGAATGAAGATGCTCTTGAAGTTGAGAAATTAGTTACAATTTATTCTCTTGCCGGGTGTAATTTCTTTGACTTGTGCGCAAAGCCTGAAATTGTAGATGCTGCAAAAAGAGGTTTGGCAAGAGCAGGTATAGATAAAGACAGATATCTTTGTGTAAGTGTTGGTATTGATGGTGACCCTCATATTACAAAAGCTGTTATTGATCAAGAAAAGTGTGTGAAATGTGGGAAATGTAAAGTGATATGCCCTCACGATGCAATTATAGAATTGGATAAGTATAAGGTAAAGAAGGCTCGTTGTATTGGTTGTACGCAGTGTGCTAATAATTGTCCAAAACAAGCTATTGAAATGGTAAGTCAATTGCAGGATTATAATGAAGTTTTACCAAAAATTATTGCCAAAGGTATTGATTGTATTGAGTTCCATGCGATTTCTACTGATGAAAAAGATGTTATGGAAAAATGGGCTCAAATAAATGAGCATTTTGATGGAATGCTTTGTATCTCATTAGATCGTTCAGAGTTGGGTGATAAAAGGTTAAAAGAACGTGTACGTAAAATGCTAGAAATTAGAAAACCTTTTACAACAATTATTCAAGCAGATGGTATTGCAATGAGTGGAAGTAATGATGAGTTCGGGACAACTCTTCAAGCGGTCGCTACAGCTCAGTTATTCCAAAATGCAAATATGCCTGCATATATTATGATGTCAGGTGGAACGAATAAAAAGTCTATGGAGTTGGCGGCTTTGTGCGATGTACATCCTCATTGTCTTGCTGTTGGTTCTTTTGCAAGAAAAATTGTAAAAGATTATTTGCTTGCGGATGATTTATTTGAAAATCCTCAAAAAATGTCTGAGGCTGTTGAAATCGCTAAATCCCTTGTAGAAGTTATTGTAAAGGATTAAGTATTATGATTAGTTTAATCTCGTCAGATTGGCAAATAGAAAATATAGATACTGTCTTATTTGATAAAGATGGTACATTTATTGATTTACATTATTTCTGGGGCAAAATGTCTGAGATGCGTGTGAATACGATTATTAAAAAATATGGTTTAGATAATAGTTTGTTCTCCGATTTATGCTTGAAACTTGGATATAATACTTTAACCGGCAAAATGTTGGCTGATGGTATTACAGCTTTGTATTCTAGACCTATAATAATTCAAATTTTTGCTAAAGATTTGAAGGGGTATGGGTTAGAAATTTCCGAAAAAGAGTTGGAAAGTATATTTGATAGTGTAAATACTGAATTTTATAAAGAGATGGTTAAATATACAAAACCAATAGATTCAGCTATAAATTTTATAAAAGAATTGCGCAAGAAAAATATTAAAACCGGTATTGTAACATCAGACTCTAAGGAATCTTCAGTATTAACACTAAAACATTTTGGCTGGGAAAATCTTTTTGATGTTGTAATTGGACGAGAATCGACCAAAGAAACTAAAGAAAGTGGTATACCTGTTAAATTAGCTCTTGATACAATAAAATCGAATCCTTTATCAACTGTTATGGTAGGTGATGCTCCGATGGATTATATAGCAGCTAAAAATGCAGGAGTTGAAAAGACTATTCTTGTTGCAACAGGCCAGATTGATAAAAAATCTCTGCTAGAAACGTCTAATCTGGTTGTTGACTCTTTAGAGGAAGTTAAAATTATATAGATAATTTGAAAAGGGGATATTAATTATTATTATTATTATTATCCCCTTTTTATAAGTATAAACAATATCTTTTAATTATACTATTTCTTTGAATAAAAATTCCCCTTGATTTTTATCATATTCAATTGAATATTTTTTCTTGGGCTCAACATTAACTTCAATTTTTTGAGGATCATAAGTTGTTCTTACCCATTTATGTAAAATCCCTGGTCTTTGAGTTTCATATTGTAGTTCAAGAATATTCTTACCTGGTAATAAATAATGTCCTCTTTGTCCGTAACCTGTCATAATTTGTTCTTTGGGCTCGCCATTAATTGAAAGACAGGTTAGGGTGTTTGTAAAACCTAACAAATGGAATGGTCGGTCTTTTAGTATCATTATAGATGCTTCAGGGTTAGCTTCTTCATATTTTTTCTTAGACATTGAGTGCATATAAATTGCTATACCCTGATAAATAAAGCTGAAAAGAATAAGTCCGCCTACAATAAGTATATACTGAGTCATATTTTACTACCTCCTTAATTTCTTTTTATCGTGACTACTTTTATAGGTTCTGTGTTTTGAGTTTTAGCTCCTAGTTTATTAAGAATTTCGTCATAATCTTCTGAACTAAAGTTTGAGGCATCAATGCTGATTTCTTCTTCTGTAACTTTGTTTACATAGTAAATATCTTGATCATCTTCATTTTTGGTATTTGAATATTTTGAATATTCAGACCAGTTATAATCATTGATATTTAGAGCTTTTATTATTTTGTTGAATCTCTTTATTAAAAGCTGTTTTTCATCTGTTATTGTAATAGAAATATTATCAAGGTATAAAACTTTGAATATCATAAAAAGAGCAACGGCAAAGCCTGATATGTACGAGAGAATTATGTTATGAGTGAATTTCAAAAACAAATTTGTAACAAACCATCCCGCGCAAATTCCACAGGCTATCCAAAATATTTTTGCAGAAAATTTACTTTTGTATTCTTTCACACATACCTCCAAAATTCACTAAATAATTCCATTTGATTTTATATATTATATAATAAAATTTTTATAAGTAAATAATGAGATTATGTTATATCAATAATATTTTCAAGATTAACTGATTCATTACTTGATATACTTTGGTAAGAGAATTTTTTCATTAGCTTTTCTAATTGTTGGAAGATCTCTTTTTTACATATATTCATTTGTGTAGCTTCATATTCATTTTCATAGTCAAATCCGAACTTGTAATAAAAGAGATCTGAGTTAAAGGCTGGTGTAAGATTAATTTCTCTATTATCTTTAAATTTTTGGAAAAGGTGATTTATGAGCATACTTCCGCCATTTTTAACTTTTTGAAAATTTTGATTTTTCCATGTCGCAAGATATGCAAGGTGAGCTAATGTATCTTTTTCGTAAGTCATTGCCGTCAGGAGTCCAAACGGTTTATTATCTTTTACTGCAAGTACAGCTTCGTCTGTATAAGTAATAGATGCAAATGCATTTTTTATAAAGTTTTTTATGCTATTTGCCTGTATTGGTAGTCTTTTATTATCAGAAGTGAGTAAGTTGTTGAGTAGTTTTGCGCAGAATTCATTATCTTTGTTTTTTTCGATTGAATATATAAAAGTATCTGAAATATTGTCATTTAAGGACTGAATTCGAGCAACTTTTAGAGCTTTAAATGAGGTATGTGGGGTGTTATTGTGTTTAATACTTTCTACTTTCATTTTCCTGTATAAATACTAACATAAATTTTTATTTATTTGTATTTTGTAAAGTTAGTGTTTAATATTATTTGAAAAATAACCTGTTTAATATATGATTATAATTGTATGAAGAGATTTTTTCTGATTTTATTGTTCATTATTCTGAATATCAGTACCCCAGTATACGCAACAGATTCAAGTGAATTGGCGCATTCAGAAACTGATAGGCATAAAATTACTCTTGAAGAGGCTATTAATATGGCTCTAGAGGGTAATATTGAATTGCAAGAACAAAGAAAAAATCTAGGGATATCTCAATATAATGTTAAGAAAGCTGCCGCATTTAGAAATCCTCAATTTCAATCTAATTTGCTTATGGGGCCTATTGCGAAAGGTAATTCTAGCCAAATTGGTTTAATGGTTCCTGTTGAGATTACAAAACGTGGCGAAAGAAAAAAAGCTGCACTTGCTGAGCTTGCTTATACTCAAAATAAAATTAAAGATTATGAGTTTAAGTTGAAACTCCGTGTTCGTACTTCTTATTTTAACTTATTGGTTGCAAAATCTGAGTTAAAAATATTAGAAGAAAGAAAAGAATTACTTGAAGATTTGCTTGATATAACTAAAAAACGTCCAAAATCAGCCCCGAATTATGAAATTGATGTTTTGCAAGCTGATATGAGACTTAAAAAATTATTAGTCCAAATTAATCGTGCTCAAGCTGATATTAGGACTGCTCAGTATAATTTTAATAAAGTTTTGAACTTAGCGAATAATTTAACTTTGTATGATTCAAAAGAAGATTCAGTATTTGGTCAGCAATTTTTTAATAAACTAGATTTGCCTAATTATGACGAATTGGAAGATATAGCATTCCAAAATCGTTATGATATAAAAATGGCTGAGGCTAAGATTGTTAAGGCTAAAAAGGATTTAGCGGTAATTGTAAAACAACGTATTCCGGATCTTTATGTATCTGGTGGTTATGCTTTTGCTCATGACGGAACCTCAGGTGCGTATGTTGGTGCCGGAATTGATATCCCTGCATTTTATATGTATACTCCTGAAATTAAAAGTGCAAAGTTGGAGTATGATAAAGCTCAATTAGAATATAATTCAATAATTAATATTACCAAGAATGTAATTCATACAAATCATGATAAGTTTGTAATGGCTCAGGAGAATGTTGAGCATTATAAAAATATTCTTGATGAATCAAATAAAATTCTTAATCTTTCCAAACAACGTTATAAGAAGGGGCAGACTTCTTTGACTAATTTAATTGTCGTTGAGCATTCTCATCAAGAGTTATTAAATGAGTTTCTTGAAGCTATGAAAGTTTATTACAATTCTTATATGGCTTTACTTCAAGAGCTTGGTATGGATAACTTTACTATTGATGTTGACTTGTAATGTAAATTTTTATGAAAAGTTTTATTTATTTGGTAAAATTTCCAAATGAGGAGACTTTAGAGAAATATGAATATACCAAGAATATCTCAAAATACTTATTTAACGCCCCAGTTTAAAGGAAAATATGAAGTGGATGCCTCAACAGCGATTAGTCGTAATCAAGTGTTTACCTTAGGGATGTTGATGAGTAATTTTTGGATCCGAGATGCAAGACTTACCTGTAGTCAGCTCAGAAACAACAGTATTTACGGCAAAGCTGTTTTAAATGTTAATGTCGATAAAGAACGTATTGTTGAACGTATTTTAAATATGAATAATATAAAATATAAAAAGCTTGATACAAATGCTTAATTTTCAGTCCTTGCAAATGTGTGTTTATCGAGTAGAACCATTAACACTGAGATATCAGCAGGTTTTACACCACCAATTCTTGATGCTTGAGCAAGAGTTTTAGGTCTTATTTTATTTAACTTTTCTTTTGTTTCTGATGAAATGTGCTCTATTCTCATGTAGTCAATGTTGTCAGGAATTTTGAATTTTTCTAATTTATCTGCCTGATTTACTTGGAATTCTTGACGTTTTAAATATCCATCATATTTTGTAAGAATTTCTACTTGTTCATATACATCTCGAGGAAGGTTCAATTCTTTTGTTTCTTCATGGACTTCTTGAAGAATTTTGTAGTCTATGTTTGGACGTTTTAGCAATTCTCCGAGCTTAATTCCTCTATCTATATGTTCTCCATATTTTACAAGTATAGAGTTTACTTCTTCTGTTGCTGATAATTTTGTTTCATTAACTCTTTGTAGTTCTTTTTGAATATTTTCTTGTTTTTCGGTAAATATTTTGAATTGAGCATCATCAATTAATCCGATTTTATGTCCTATAGGTGTTAATCTTGCATCAGCATTATCTTGTCTTAATAACAAGCGGTATTCAGAACGAGATGTAAGCATTCTATAAGGATCATCGATATCTTTTGTTACCAAGTCATCTATCAACGTGCCTATGTAAGAAGAACTTCTTGATAATTCAAGCATTTCTGAATTATTTAAATAATTTATTGCATTAATACCTGCAATTAAACCTTGAGCTGCAGCTTCTTCGTATCCGCTGGTTCCGTTTATTTGCCCGCCAAAGAACAGACCTTGGACATTTTTTGACATAAGTGAATGTGTTGTCTGAATTGCAGGCACATAATCATATTCCACTGCGTAGGCTGGTTTTATAACATGCGCTTTTTCAAGCCCTGGCAGTGTATGTAGCATTTGTACTTGAACGTCAGCAGGAAGGCTGCTTGAGAAGCCTTGGATATAAACTTCATAAGTGCCAAGTCCTTCAGGTTCGATAAAAATGTGATGAGAAGGGTTTTCACTAAACCTAACTACTTTATCTTCTATTGAAGGGCAATATCTAGGACCAACACCATGAATAAGACCTTTATACATAGGTGATTTATCAAGATTTGCTTTGATTATTTCATGGGTTCTTTCGTTAGTTCTTGTAAGGTAGCATGGAACTTGTTTTCTTATTGGTCTGTTTGGCTTAAACGAATAGAAATTAAGTATTTCATCTCCTGGTTGAATTGTCATTTTTGAGTAATCAATAGTTCGTTTATCAACTCTTTGAGGAGTTCCTGTTTTTAATTTCTTGATATTTATACCGAGGTTCATAAGTGATTCAGAAAGACCGATAGCAGCTTGTTCGCCTAATCTTCCTGCACTGTATGATTTTAGACCTACAAAAATTCTGCCATTCAAAGATGTTCCTGTTGTGAGGATTATTGCTCTAGCTTTGTATTCGATCCCAAATTCGTCAACTGCACCTGTAATACGACCATCTTTGGCTATTAAGTCTGTAATACAAGCTTGTCTAAGGTATATGTTTTCGTTACTTTCAATAAGATTACGCATGTAATTTGAGTATTCTTTTTTGTCAGATTGTGCTCTAAGTGCTCTTACTGCAGGTCCTTTTGACGAGTTAAGCATTTTCATTTGAATATAAGTAGCATCTGCTACTTCGCCCATTACGCCACCTAGGGCATCAATTTCTCGAACCAAAGTTGATTTAGCAGGCCCGCCTATTGCAGGATTGCAGGGTTGTAATGCTATATTATCAAGGTTTAATGTTGCAAGCAGAACTTTTGCGCCTAATCTTGCGCAAGCCATTGCTGCTTCGCATCCGGCATGTCCTGCGCCAACAACTATTACATCGTACTCATTTTGTAAGTAATTCATTTTTCACATTCCTAATCGTAATAAAATTATAATACAAAATATCTTCTAATCGCTAATAATTCTCTATAAATAAACAAAAATTTAAAAATCCCCTTTTTCAAATAGCAAATTTTAATATATTGTCCAAATATCTAATTCATTTGGAGGATATTTTATGAAATTAATAAAGAATAAATTTTGTTTTGTCGAAATTAGTCATATACACATTTTATTTGGAGCTCAAAAATGTCAGAACAGATTTTAATACAACCTGTAGCAGGTGAAAATAACGAAAAAGTTAAAAAGGCAAAAGAATCTTTAGAGAAAGCAAGAATCGCTCATGAAAGATATTTGATTCGTCAAAACAACAAGGATTTACAGGAAGCTATTACTAACTATATTGATGCTGTAAAATTTGATCCTACTATTCCTGAATCATATTATAGATTGGCAAGCTTGATGTGGGAACAAGGTCAAATTAGTATTAATACAGCTATTGACCAATGTAAGACAGCTGTTTCTTTGGCTCCTGATAATATGAATGCTCATATGTATGCAGGTTTCTTTATGAAGATGGCAGAGAATTACCCTGAAGCTATGGAAGAATTTAAGTCTGCTATTAAAATGGGTAAGTTTAAATCTGCAAGACCTAGATTGGTGCTTTCGCAAGCTATTTTACAAAAAATAAATTCCGATAAAGGAAGTTTAGCTGATTATATGCAGTTTGTATATTATTTCCTATCAGGAAGTCTCATGCTTGCTTGGGATAGACCATCATTAAAGATGTTTTATAAAAATTTATCAGACGATGTTTCTGTTTTTACTTTTAATACTGTTGGTAAATTTTTAGAAAAATTTAAGCTATATCCAGCAGCTGAAAATGTTTATAAAAAAGCTGTTATGGAAACATGTCACGGTCAGGTTTTCTATAACAAAATGGGTGATTTGGCTCTAAAAAATAATGAACTTGATTTATGCGTTGATTGCTATAAAAAAGTTCTTGAAACAAATCCGATGTGTCGTGAAGTTTTAGTTAAGCTTGCAACTGTTTTGCAAACATATTTCCCTGATAATACAGAAGAAACAATTGATTGTTATGAAAAACTTTTGGAATTTGATCAGGATACAGCTCAGATTTATTATGAATTAGGTCATCTTTATTTGAAAAAAGAAGATAAAATTAATTCAATCAGTGCTTTTAAATTAGCTCTTGAAAGAGATTTAGAAAATCCATTCTACAATAATTCATTAGCATATGCATTTTCTAAAGCTGAGTTATATGATGATGCAATTGAATATTATCAAAAAGCTATAGCTCTAAATCCTGATAATGAATGGACTGCAATTGTCTGCCAAGCTTTAGGTGCAATTTACGGTGAGGTTAAGGGTAATACCGAGGCTGCTGTAGCTACTTATCAGGCAGGTATTATTCTTGATCCTAATAATTATGACCTTTATCTTTCTCTTGGTGATATTTATATGGCTGAGTATGATTTAGATAAAGCTATTAGAACCTACTGCGATGCTATTACTCTAAATCCTGATGATTACAGAGGATATTCAAAAGCCGGTACCGCATTGTGGGAAAAAGATTATTTAGAAGAAGCACTTGTTGCTTATCATAAGTCTGTAGAGCTTAACCCTGAAAATGAGTTCTCTCAAAATAATTTAGGAATAATTTACCTTGATGGTTTGGGTGATGCAGAGGAAGCTCTTGAATATTTTGAACAAGCTATTGAAATTAATGAAAGCTATACTCTTGCATACTTTAATGCAGGAAGAGCTAGCCAAATGCTAGATTTTAGAAATGATGCTGCTCATTATTATCAAATGGCAATTGATTTAAATACTATTACGCAAGACTTGGACGAAGATGATATTCGTGAAAGATTGCATAAATTATTTGAAGCTTAAATGTTGAATAATTCGGAAATGCTTATATTCAAGGCTTGAGCTATGCGGTATACTGTCTTGAGCGTAATATTGCGTCTCCCGCATTCGATATCGCTTAAATAATGGGGATCAACTGACAGTTGTTCAGCCAATTCTTCTTGTGTCATATTATTGAGCAGTCTAAGATACTTTAGTTTTACACCGAATTTGTTTAAAAATTCATCATAAGTCATAGATGCATTGTATTCATAATATAATATCATTTAAATAGTATTGACATATACAATAATGTATATTAAAATATACATAAGGAGTATAAATTTTATGTATCATATGAATATTTCAAAGCATATAAAGTATGCATTTACTTTGGCGGAGGTCCATATAACTCTTGGAATTATTGGTGTTGTTGCTGCATTGACTCTTCCAAGTTTGACTGCAAAATATCAGTCAATGATTTTTAAACAGCAATATAAAAAGGTATATAATACATTCTCTAATGCCTTATTAAAAACATATGCAAATAATGGAGGTTCATATTATGTATGTTACTATTTAGAAGGTGCTTATTCTGTTTGTTCAGAGCGTGATCCTGTAACAGGAGCTTGCACAAGTTTCAGTTCTACCTATGGATATGATCAAAATTCTCAATGTGATGCTCTTTTTAGTGAGCTTAAAACGATTTTAAAAGTTGTGAAAGTGTGTGATACGCAGTCCTACAAAAATGGATGTATTCCTGATATGAAAGGTTATGATTCAGTTTTGGTTGATAATAAAGGGGATGGCGGTTCTACTTCTGACCCTGATATTATTGGTTCAACTTCTGGATGTAGTGGATTTCGAGAAACAAATATTAAAAATAACAATTCCTCTTGGGTTTTAGCTGATGGAACTGTTGTTGGTTTTTATTCGGGGATCCCAGGGAAAATTTTCTGGGTTGATATAAATGGACATAAAAAACCTAATAAATGGGGACATGATATTTTTACTTTTTCCATAGAATCTGATGTTGCTCAAAAAAAGGTAAAAATTAAACCTGGAGGATGTATGTCTCCTGAAAAGGGTGGACAATCATCTACAGATATGTTTGCTTCTTTATACAATTAAAAAAGTCTCCTTTAGGAGACTTTTTTAATGTTTAACTAATTATAAATTTTTCTTGTTAAATCAGCTTTTCTAATTCTGATATTTTCTGGTGTAATTTCTACAAGCTCATCATCGCCAATGTATTCAAGACTTTCTTCTAGTGATAGAATTTTTGGAGCTTGCAGTGTTACCATAACATCTGCTGTTGCACTTCTCATGTTTGTAAGCTTTTTAGTCTTACAGATGTTAACAACGATGTCTTGAGGTTTGTTACATTCACCAATAATCATTCCGCGGTAAACTTTTGTCTTAGGTGTTACAAAGAATACCCCTCTGTCTTCATATTGAGCTAATGCGTAAGGAATTGCTTCCCCTTGTTCGTGAGCGATGATAGAACCGCTTCTTTGACGAGGAATATCTCCTGCATAAGGTCTGTAATGAAGGAATGTGTGGTACATAATACCTTCACCTCTTGTCATTCTTATGAATTCACTTCTGAAACCTATCAAACCTCTTGCAGGAATATGGAATGTCATATTTGTTCTGCCTTTAGAGTTTTGCATTTCTTTCATTTCAGCTTTTCTGCCTGAAAGTCTATCGATACAGCTGCCTGCATATTCTTCTGGAACATCAACGATTAAGTTTTCAAAAGGCTCACATTGTTTTCCGTCAATAGTTTTATAAATAACTTCAGGTTTTGAAACTTGGAATTCGTAACCTTCACGACGCATTGTCTCAATTAAAATTCCAAGGTGTAATTCGCCTCTGCCTGATACTCTAAATACATCTGTGCTATCTGTATCTTCTACACGAAGACTTACATTCTTTTCAAGTTCATCATATAGACGTTTTCTTAATTGTCTTGATGTTACAAATTTACCTTCTTGACCAGCAAACGGACTATCATTTACAGAAAAGTTCATTTGTAAAGTAGGTTCATCAACTTTAATTAGAGGTAGCGGTTGAGGATTGTTTAGGTCACAAATGCTTTCTCCGATTTGAACGTCAGAGAAACCCGCAATCCCAACGATGTCACCAGCAGAAGCCTCTTGAATTTCTGTTCTTCCTAGATCGTGGAATCCAAAAAGTTTTGTGATTTTACCTTTTTCTTGAGATCCATCTGCATGAACTACACAAACTTGTTCTTGAGATTTAACTTTTCCGTTTTCAATTCTTCCGATAACAATTCTTCCGACATATTCGTTATAATCAAGAGTTGTTGCTCTGAATTGGAAAGGTTTTGTAGCATCTCCTTTTGGAGGTTGAATGTTTTCTAAAATACAATCCAATAGAGGTATCATATCTTTTCTTTCATCATCCAAATCTTTTATCGCAAAACCATTTAAGCTGCTTGCAAAGATAAAAGGAAAATCTATTAAATCTTCTCTATCAGTTAGTTCTGTAAATAAATCAAATACTTTATCCAATGCTGTGAGCGGTTCACCTGCAGGTTTATCAATTTTGTTGATTACAACAATGATTTTTAAGCCTAATTCCAAAGCTTTTGATAATACAAATCTTGTCTGAGGCATTGGACCTTCAGCTGCATCAACAATTAGAAGAGCTCCATCTACCATACCTAATACACGTTCAACTTCTCCTCCGAAGTCTGCGTGTCCAGGGGTATCTACGACGTTGATTTTTGTATTTTTATAATTAATTGAAATGTTTTTTGATAAAATTGTAATTCCGCGTTCTCTTTCTAGATCGTTGCTGTCAAGAACACGTTCTTGTACTTGTTGATTTTCACGGAAAGCTCCTGCTTGTTTTAAAAGGCAGTCAACTAAAGTCGTTTTTCCGTGGTCAACGTGAGCAATAATTGCTATATTTCTTATATTTTCGTTAGTGTTTGTCATATATCCCAATCTTTCTTTTTCTTTACTAATCCAAGGGTAAAATTCCAAATTTATTTTAGTCTGCTCATAATATTTTTTCAAGACTGTTGTTTACGATTGGGTATTAGGTTTGTATGCAATATAAGCAAAGACGAAACAGGCTATGCCAAAGAATATTCCAAACCACATTGTAGCGTGATATGAATGCAAAAATGCTATTTCATAAACTTGTCCGTGATTTAAAAATAATTCTCTAAATGTTTCAAATAGTGTGATTGTAACAGCGACACCAAGTATATTTCCCATATTTCTTGATAATGCTAAAATTCCTGAAGCAATACCTAATTCTTCTTTACTTACGCTTGTCATAATTGCATTATTGGATGGGGATTGGAAAAGCCCGTTTCCTATCCCCATTATCCCTGAGGCTAAAATAATTTGCCATATCGGTGTCGTTTTATCAAAAGTTGTGAATATTAATAGCGCAATTACATAGACTGTTGGGCCAGCAAGTGTAAGATATCTGCTTCCATATTTGCCGGATAATCTACCGCTTATCGGTGCGATAAAGGATAAAGTTACTGAATATGGTAAAATTAATAGTCCTGAAATGAGTGCATTAAATTTTAATAATTCTTGCAAATAAAACGGAAGCAATATGCTGTTTGTGAACATTGCCATATAAGACATCATGACCGCAAGATTTCCGAAAGTGAATTGTTTTATATGGAACAGATTAAAATTAATTAGTGGATAGTTAATTTTATGATCTCTGAAATAAAATAATGCGCCAAAGATAAATGTTATTATTCCCAGTGTAATGATTTTTAATGATGTCCAACCCCATTGATATCCTTCTGAAATTGCTAAAAGAAGAGCAAATAAACATATCGTGAAATATAGAAAACCTTTGTAGTCGAATTTAAATTTTTTGCGTTTTTTTACATAGTTTGGAAGCATTTTCCAAGCATAGAAAGCTCCGATTAAGGCAACAGGAATGCAGGGGAAAAACACCGAATGCCATCCAAAACTATTTATCAGCAGTCCTCCTATCGCAGGTCCGCTCATTCCACCTAGGGCAACAATGCAACCGTTAAGTCCGAGAGCTTTTCCTCTGCGTTCTTTTTTGAATATGCTCGCAATGATTGCTTGAGCGTTAGAAAGCATTATTGAAGCTCCGAGTGCTTCAAGACATCTTGAGGCAATAAGCAAATAAAACGTAGGTGATACCATGCTTAAAAATGCACCTATCGCAAAGATTGCAAACCCTGTTGAATATAGCTTATTCTTAGGAAATATGTCGCCTAATTTGCCGAAAAATGGTAAAAATACCGTGAGTACAAGCATATAAGCAACCATTACCCATTGGATTTGACTCATTGTAACATGCAAATCTACCGACATCGGGTATAGTGCAAGATTAACAGTCGTAGAGTCAAGCATCGCAATAAAGTTACCTATTGCGGTGATTACAAACATTGCCCATTTTATTTTTCGGTTAGCCATAATTTGATATTATAGCAAAAATAATATTATTGAACTTTTTTGTTATATTTTCGTTATAATATTGGAAAAAGGTGGGATATGAAAAAGTTTTTAAATATTTTTTTTATAACGTTTTTAATTGTTGCATTAGAAAATTCTATAAGTTTTTCGGCGGCTACGACTACTAATTCAGTATTGCCGGTTCAATATACTATCCTTTCTTCTAAATATGCGGCAAGTACCCCATTTTGGATAAAAATTGGTAGCGAAAAGTATTATATGCTCCGAGCAAGTTCTGATGGAAATTATTCTTATAAAAATCTTGTAGGGTGCGATAAGCCTAAAAAGCAGTTGTTTGAAGCGTTATCTGAACTAAATAATGGTGATAAAATGCTCACATCTGCAGAACTTGGCAACCATAAAATTCGATTTGTTCAGCAAAAATTAAACGGAAAACTTGATATTTATGATTCTACCAAAGATTTTCCGCTTGAAAATATTTCTTATATTGATATGACAACTCTTGCAACTTTTTATGACAGATTTTTAAGACCTTCAGGGACTTTTACTGTTTATGTTATTTCCGAGCGCGGAAATCTTCAAAAATACATTGGCCATGTTAATTATGAACATCCACGCCGTTTAGAAAGAATGTTTTAGAGTTGTTTTTTTACCCAATCAGCTATGACTCTCATTGGTGAACGAGTAAGAGCTAGTGCCCATTGTGGAACATTTTTAGTGATTACGCTTAATGCTCCTACATTTGCTCCTTCTTCTACAGTAACTGGTGCTACAAGGACAGTATTTGAGCCGATTTTTACATTATCTTCAAGTATTGTTTTACTCTTTTCTTTTGTAAGCGGGTTGTAGTTTGCGGTAATTGTTCCAGCACCTATGTTTACGTGTGAACCAACTTCACTATCTCCAATATATGAGAGATGTCCTGCATTTGTGTTTGAATTAATTTTAGATTTTTTTACTTCTACAAAGTTACCTATCTTAACGTTGTCAGCAATTTCTACTCCGCCTCTTAGGTGTGCGCAAGGTCCGATTTTGCAGTTTTTGCCGATTTTGTTTTTCCCTTCAATATATGTTGCAGGGAAAATTATGGTATCCTGACCAATTTCAGTGTCTGCGCTTATGTAAGTAGTTGTTGGATCGACTATTGTGACTCCATTTACCATATGGTTTTCGTTAATTCTTTTTTGCATAATTTTTGTGGCTTCAGCAAGGTGAAGTCTTGAATTAATACCGAAGATTTCTTCGTTGTTTTCCATAATGTAAGCATTTACACTTAGGTCATTTTTCTTGCCCCATTCAATAATATCTGTAAGGTAATATTCTCCTTGAGCATTGTTGCTTGTAAGTTGAGAAAATGCAGGTTGAACTTTTTCCCAATCGATACAATATATTCCTGCATTTACTTCTTTTATGGCTTTTTGTTCCGGTGTAGCATCTTTCTCTTCAACAATACATTTAAGTGTATTGTCAGTTTCTCTTATAATTCTTCCATAATTAGTAGGGTTTTCAAATATTGTACTCATAACCGTAAGATCCGATTTTTGAGATTTATGGAATTCAATAAATTTTTTCAAAGTTTCTTCTGTAATTAGTGGAGTATCTCCGCATAATATTAATATAAGTCCGTTATAGTCTTTAAGCATTGGACAGACCATAGATACAGCATGACCGGTACCTAATTGTGGCGTTTGTAATACTGTTTTTGCATTTTCGTAATTGTTTTTTATGTATTTTTCAACTTCTTCTGCGTGATGTCCTACGATTACGAAGTTTTCGCTTGTAATGTTTTTTACGTTGTCTAGTACATATCCTACAAGGGTTTTTCCAAATATTTCATGCAGAACTTTTGGGGTTTCAGATTTCATTCTAGTTCCCTTACCTGCTGCCAGTATTACTGATTTTATGTCCATAATTACTCTCCTTATTACTATTAGATTTTAGCATAAAGATAATCATTAATTAAAGATTAAGTATATATAAAGAGAAAAATTTTTGGGTTACAATGTAATTATGGTTAGAGAAAAATAAAGGAAATATAGATATGTGGGATTATTCTGAAAAAGTTATGGATCACTACAGAAATCCAAGAAATGTTGGTAAAATTGATGATGCTGATGCTGTAGGTTCAGCAGGGTCTTTAGCTTGTGGTGACCAGTTAAAAATATATTTAAAAATAAAAAACGGAATTGTGACAGACGCTAAATTCCAAACTTTTGGTTGCGGTTCAGCTGTTGCAAGTTCAAGTATATTAACAGAAATGATAATTGGAAAACCAATTTCTGAAGTAAGAAAGATTACAAATAAAGATATAGCAGACCAATTAGAAGGTCTTCCTCCTGAAAAAATGCATTGTTCTGTAATGGGTTATGAGGCTCTTGAAGATGCTCTTCAAGGATATGAAGATTATCAGGATTTGGAAGATATCAGAGCGGATGAAGATAAAAAACAAAAAATTGTTTGTACTTGTTTTGGTATTACTGAAAATGTTATTTGGGATGCTATTAAGCAAAACGGTTTGACTACTGTTGAAGAAATTACAAATTACACTAAAGCTGGCGGTGCTTGCGGTAAGTGTAAAGGGCTTATCCAAGATATTATTGATACTTATTATAAAAAAGAAGAAAGTAAGAAAACCGAAGGACTTTCTCCTGCTCAAAGGATTTTGAAAATTAATAGTATTATTGAAAACCAAATATCTCCTGAACTTCAAAAAGACGGTGGTGATATTACTCTTGTCGATATTGACGGAAATAAAGTTTATGTAAAATTGCGTGGAAAATGTTCAGGATGTAAAAATTCAATGCTTACTCTGAAAGCTTTTGTCGAAATGACATTAAGAGATGCTATCAGTAAAGATATTGAAGTTATAGAAGTAGGTGCGTAATGGATAAAAAATTAATATACCTTGATAATAATGCAACAACTCGTGTTGATGATAAAGTTTTGGAAGCAATGCTTCCGTACTTGAAAGATCAGTATGCTAATCCTTCAAGTATGTATGATTTCGCAAAAGCCTCAGGGCATGCTCTAAAAGAAGCTAGAGGACAAATGAAAGATTTCTTTAATGCTGCGAATGAAAAAGAAATTATATTTACGTCTTGTGGCTCAGAAAGTGCAAATATGGCAATTCGCGGTGTTCTTAATATGAATAAAAATAAAAAACATATTATCACAACAAAAGTAGAGCATCCGTGCGTTTTGAATTTGTATCAAACTCTTGAAAAACAAGGGTATTCTGTTGATTATATCGGCGTTAATTCTAATGGTGAACTTGATTTGGCACAATTAGAAGAATCTATACATTTTGATACTGCTCTTGTATCAGTTATGTATGCTAATAACGAGACCGGTGTTATTTTCCCTATTCAAAAGATTTCTGAAATTATTAAACGCAAAAACCCTCAGACTAAATTCTTTGTAGATGCCGTTCAGGTTGCTGGAAAAATTCCTATTGATGTTCAAGAATTAGGTGTGGATTTGCTTGGTGTGTCAGGTCACAAATTCCATGCTCCAAAGGGTGTCGGTGCTTTGTATTGTAATTCTAAGACTGTTATAACCCCTCTTATTATTGGTGGACATCAGGAAAAAGGCAAGCGTGCAGGTACTGAAAATGTGCCATATATTGTTGGCATTGGAAAAGCTGCAGCTATTGCTTCGGATTTCTTAAAATATGAAGCAACTGAGGTAAGACGTCTTAGAGATAAGCTTGAAGCCGGAATTTTAAAGAATGTCTATAATGCAAGACTTAATACCGGTGCGGCTCAAAGAGTTCCTAACACAACAAATATTGGTTTTGAGTATATTGAAGGTGAATTGATCCTATTACACCTTAGCGACTTAGGTATTTGTGCAAGTTCAGGTAGCGCTTGTACATCAGGTTCTTTGGAACCGAGCCATGTTCTAAGAGCTATGAATGTTCCATTTACAGCTATTCATGGTAGTATTCGTTTTTCTTTAAGCAAATATACAACAGAACAAGAAATTGATTATGTAAATTCTGTTTTGCCTGATATAATCGAAAAAATAAGAAATATTTCTCCATATCAGGATGAACTTGCTGAATTAAAAAAACTTAAAAATAATTTATAGTTCTAGCAAAAATATATCTTTATAGTTTTTAGTTACTCATCAGTAGAAAAGGAGATTTAATTTTGCGAATATCCCGTGTGACCCCTTATGGAACTGCTTTTGGGTATAATAAAGAAGCTAACGAAAAACTAAATTCGAAACTTGAAAAAACTAAAAATCATAAAGATGTTGCGAAAATTTATTTGGAAGCAAATAAATTTTGTATGAAAACAGAAGATTATATGCGAGAATGTGAACGCAAAGGTGATACAAAAACCGTTGAAGATTTGACGGAGTTCTTTGTTTCAATGAAAGTTGCATTAGCTGATGCTGTTGATAATACATTTCCTAAGTTGAATTATTGGATGAAGGAGTATAATTCCTATAGAGTTGAAGCTGATAGTCTTTTAAAGAAATCTCCGGATAATTATGATCATTGGGTTGTATGTATGCGTGATGCGTTAGAGACTTCTGGTGATGACGTGGATGAAGATGTTGAAGTGTCTTCTAAACCGTCTGATAATAATAAACCTCCATTAGCTCCAAAAGCCAAAGAAAATGAGGTATCAAACTTAGTTGAATTATATTCTCCTAATCGGTGGTCTCCTATTGGCCTTGACAGCCTTGGTGGTATGGAAGAGTTAAAGAAAGAAGTTACCGATAAAGTAATTTTTCCTATACGAAATCCTGAACTTGCTAAAATTGATGAAGTTGAATATGGAAAAAGATACCCTAGAGGTCTTTTATTCTATGGACCTCCAGGATGTGGTAAGACTTATACCGTAGAAGCTCTTTCTCAAGAGTTGAAACTCCCGCTTGTTAAGCTTAAAGTCGGAAAGGCTGGGTCTTGTTATACAAACCAAACCTCAATCAATTATGAAAAGGCATTTGATTATGCGGCTAAATTAGCAAAAGAAAAAGATGCTCCTGTATTATTTTTCATTGATGAGATGGACGGTTTAGTAAAAAATAGAGATAAAGACTCTTCTCCTGAGGATTTGAAGCAACTCGGAACGCTTTTGGGTCTAATTGAAACTGCTCGCGATAGAGGTATTATAGTTATTGGAGCCACAAATAAGTACGATATTGTTGATGAGGCTATAAAAGCTAGGTTTGATTCTCAAATTTATGTTGGGCTTCCTGATGAAAAGTCAAGAGCTGAAATCTTAAAAGTAAGTTTAAGCTCAAGAACAAAAGGTCTTGCTTTGGCGGAATCTCCTGAGAAACTTCAATCAATTGCATCTATTACTAAAGGTTTTCCAAATAGAGCATTATGTATTTTGACTGATAAAGCGGCATTGCTTGCTAGGGAAGATGGACGCAGAGATATTAGTGTCGAAGATTATATAAATGTTGTTGCAGATAATCAAAATCTAAAGGTTAAGGAAAGTAATTACCAATCTAAGACTTCTGCTCCTACAATAGGTTTTAGAAAATAATTTATATCATAATATTTAGGACTAAAGTAGTATAACTTTTTTAATGTAATACTTTAGTCCTGCGATTTTAGTCTTAAATTCCGAGTTTAGGAAATTAAGAGTACGTTCAATAGTTTTTCATCATATCGAGCTTTATCCTATCTTTAAGGAGTTCGGATATGAAGAAAATAATTTTAATTGCAGTATTAATATTATCTTGTAATTTTGGTGGAAATGTTCTATTTGCTCAAACTACAACTCAGGCTACACTTGGTAAAATCGAAGATTCTCTTTTCGGATTTCAATATAATGAAGAAAATGATTTATCAAGATTAGATAGAATTGAGACTTCAGTTTATGGAGCTCCCTCTAAGGCTTCTCAAGCTCAGCGTATTGCAAAATTGCGTAAGGATTTGTCCGCAGATTTAATGGGGCAAGAAATTGAACCTGTTGAGGATACTTTTGCAGATGCTTCTGATTCTTGGGTAGAAGAAGCTCCAAAGGCTGCATCAAATGTTAGTTATCCTGCTGTCGATGAAATGGAAAAGATTGTGTTTAATAAAACTTTTCCAAAAGAAGATATTAGTGTAAGGTTGTCTAATCTTGAAAAGAAAGCGTTTAATAAAACATATAGTGATGATTTGAGTTCTCGTACCGAACGATTAAAAGCTGAGCTTAAGCCGCAATCTTTTATGGATAACCAAATTGCGCAATCTTCCAATAGCTTTTATGACCAGGATGATGTTGTTCCATTGGGTGGGGATTACCATATGAATAAGTATATGCAGCATGATCCTTATGATTATAGTGCTTTTAATGCGCGACAAAATGCTATGTTTGGTGATGATTACGGTGACATGAACAGCCCTGTTTTTAGTAGAGAACCTAAGAAGGCATCGTTATCAACGGTTGAGAAAAAACTCATGAAACAGAATTTTAATGACGATACAATGGAAAATCGTCTTGCTCGTGTTGAACAGTATATGTTTGGAACGGTTTTTGATAAGGATGATCAGCAAACCCGATTGGATCGTATCTCCAGTGCCTATAATGCCCAGAAATCCTCCGGTAAATATGATACAAACTCTTTTGCCAAGAATATGACGGCAGGAGTTCAAATCGGGATGTTGATCTTAATGGTACTGGCCTGCATACTTTAGTTTGAAGTTGCAGGCTCTTGTACCTGTGGTTTTTTAAATAGATTTTTCAGTTCATTAATGCTGTCTTTTGTGTTTTGAACCTGATTTTTAATTTCTTCTGCTGTCTGTTTTGCTGTATTTTTTACTTCTTCTATATTTTTTTGAACAGCTTCTTTTTTCTCAGTTCTAAGTTGGTTAAGTGCATTTGAACTTTGTTGAAGCTGTTCTTTCAAGCTTCCGCCTTCAATTTGTGAGGTGTCGCATACAGATAGCCATTTGAACGATTTTACTGAGTTTTTGCTTTCAATTCCTCCGTTGAATACAGCTTTGAAATCTTTATAATTTGTACTTCCGTTTGAAAGTGCAGGAATTTCAGAGGTTCTTTCCCCTTTTGGATTTGTAGTAAGAGCATTAATCATATTACCTGTAAGAGTTCCGAATTTTGGAATGTATGAAGTGAGTTTAGAAACAGAAAGCTCTCCTACAGGTCCAAGTGCTGCTACTACATCAGCTCCTAATCTTCCAAGAATAGTAAGATTTGCTGTTGTATTAATCAGATTGTATTTACCATAAATGAAGCTAGCCATGGATGGTCCGCTGGTTTTTATTGATTTTATTTCAGCCCATCCGTTATTTAAGCTCATATCACCTGTTATTGATTCATAGATTGCGGTGTTTTTAACAACAGGCATATTGGTAATTGGAGTTAGGGCTGCGGCGATAATTCCATTTGACATAAGGTTTTCTGCAAGAAGCATGTTTTCTAGACGTCCAATATTACCTAAAGTACCTTTTTTTATGTCGAATGTTATATTACCCTTGATTGATTGCATCATAGCATTTTGTGATGGAGCGTATCCGTTTAATGTAAGTTTTGCATTAAATCCTAAGGTGCCTGATAAAGCATTTTTTAGACCTGCGGCTCCAGCTATTGCTTTTTCTGCATTCATATTTGAACCTTGGAAGTTGATATTTGTATTGCCGTTTATGATATTGAATGCAATATCACCGTTAAATTTGCCATCGAAAGCACTGCCTTGAAGTGATTTTAAATAAAGTGTATTATTTGCTAAATTAAAATTACTGCTAATATCATTAGCGACAATTCCACCTGATTTGAATTTATTTATTGTTCCTTTGCCGTTTTTGACAATGACTCCAAGGTTTTGTTGAGTTGTTTTTGATGTCGAACTACTACTTTTTTGAGTTTGTGCCGTAGAGCTTTGGGCTGGGAGTCCTTCCATTGCTTTTACTAAGGTGTCTGTATCAAGTAATACAGCGTGGTAATCCACATTATTTATGATAATTCCGTTATTGAAATTAGGATTTATTGTTGTTTTAGCATTCATTACAGAGTTATCTATATTTATCGATGGAGTGTTTACTATAATGTTGTGAGAACCTAAATCTACAGTTGTATTTTTTAAGGTTGTTTTAATTGTAGGTAATGAAATTGTTGGAATATTAATATCTCCGCTGAATTTAGGATTCATAGCACTTCCATTCAGGTTTATATTGGCAGATCCTGTTGCTTTTGAGTTTGCAAAGCCAGGAATTGATAGTGTCAACGTAGATGGTGTTTTTATTGTTATTCCGTTAAGGTTTTGTTTTGTAGACAACTTATCAACTGAGCCTGTAACAGAAAGTATATTCCCAGAAAAGGCACTTGCCGGAAGTGTTTTTAAACCGCTTATTGCAAAAATTCCGGTATCATAAAGTTTTAGAGAATCATTCGATATTTTTATATTTGAATTAATTAAGGTGCTTTTGCCGTTTAATTTATCTATGTCAATAATTTTCAAATAATTTTCTGTTGTAGCGAGAATTTGTGCTGTGATATTTTGAGTTTTGTCATTACCTGTAATTTTTACGTAAATTGGCAAGGCGCCTTTGGCTGTAATATCTTTTCTTAAATCTGCAGGTATTAGATTTTTAATATCTGTTGAAAGCAGGTTACCTTTTGCATTTAGATCTATTGAAAGGTTTTTGCCTGTGTAGTCCGCTATTTTGCCTGCGATATCAATTCTTGAATTGTTAAAAGTTAAATATGTATTATCAATATTTATATCTTTTTCATCAAGAGTTACTTTTGTTTTGGGTAGGGCAAATTTTGCAGATGGATTAATTACGTTTATATTATTTACATCAATTATGCCTTTGTATTTGTTGTTTTGATTTGCTGATATATTCATATTTGCATCAGATACTTTTAGGGTTGTATTTGATGGTTTGTTATGAATATTAATATTATCAGCGGAAATATTTACAATAGGTTGAGCTGATTTTAATTTTCCTTCTATTGAGGCGTTCATTGAGATGATGCCTGAATGAATATCATTATCTTTTAGTAAGCCAACTTGTCCAGCAGCTGTAATTAGTCCTTTAATTGGAAGCTTGTCTGCTGTAAGATGTAAATCTGCAGTTGTGTCTTGTTTTAGTGTGCCATAAGCATTTAGTGGATGATTTAATATTGAAAATTCAAGTTTTTTAATATTAATCATATTATTTGAAAAGTCTATGTCGGCAGAAATTTTATCAATAAGTACATTGTAAAGTCCATATTTAATGCTTGCTTGCGGAATTTTAAAATATCCTGAAGATTCAACTTTTTTCATATCAGCATTAATTGTAAAATCAGCATCTATTGCTCCTGTTGCACTGAGGGTTGCTAAATCTTTGTATTCAACTGATTGAGCGATACTGTCGATTAATTTAAATATGTTATTAATTTGAGCATTAGATTTGCAGGTAAGATTAATATGAGGTTTTTTACCTGTTTTAATTTGCCCTTTTATAGTTGTGTCTTCATTCTTTGCTGTGTAAACAGATGAATCTATATCAATATTTTTACCTTTGAGATTAATTATTACATGTCCCTCAGGTAGAGGTTCTCCATTTACGGCTATGCTGATTTTATCTGTGTTAATTAGACCGTGGAGGTTTATATCATCCAGTGAACCTTCTGTTGTAATTTTGGTTTTGATATTTGCAGTGAGTTGATTTTTATAAATTGTTTTAAATATATCTATAATATTTATATTAAATTGAGTATTTTGATTATCTTCTTTTTCTGTTTGTGGAGCAAATACAAGTTCATCTAAGCTTGTATCTGGCATAATTTTGTTAAATATGTCAATATCATAATTGAAAGGTGTTTTATCATCTAAAACTATTTTCCCGTTAGTTGATAGCTTAAACTTTTTGTTAATAATGAAATCTCTTAGGGTTAAGTGTTCTCCTTCTATATAGTATTGTTTGTTAGTAGGAATGTCTGTGAATGCAAGTTTATATGATTTTACATGAATATCAGGTAAGTGGTTTGAAAGCTTAAACCCTCCTGGAAGTCCTGTCATAGGGGCAGTTTCTTCTTGCTGTTCAGTTTGTGTATTTTCTTGTGTAAAATAATCTTCTAACAGAAACTTTCCGTCTTTTTTTACTTTTAAATCAGTTGAGATTGTGTCTGCGCCTATTGTATCGAGTTCAATTCTCTTAATCAAAAGAGGCAATAAGGAAATTTTTCCATAAGCATTATCCAGGAATAAAAATTCTTCATTATCAGGTGTAAGTGCACTCAAATGTCCTATTTTTACTCCAGCTGTTAGTTTTGGTGTTGTCACAAAACGGACATTTTCAAACTTTACGTTAAATCCTGTCGAATCTTTAATTACCTGTGTAATATAATGCCCGCAGGATGTCGCAATTCCGTTTAAGAAAAATGGCACTACTAAAAATAGTAAATAAATACCAATAATTACAGAACTTACAATAATCCCTGTCTTTTTTAAAGTTTCCTTATTCATAAACACATAACCCTCATTTAAATTTGTATTATTATTCTAACACAAAAATTTAAGTTGAAAAAAGTAGTCAGATAGATTATAATTATAATATGAATACAAATATTTATTTTTTTAAATCTCATAATCCACTATTAACAACTACTTCGGGGGGGGGGGCTGCTTCCTAAAAGGATATAGCAGCATTTCAGACTTAGTCCTCCGATTAACAGAAAGTAATTCTATTTTAGCCGTGCCAACTGACACGGTGCTTTTGGGTATAAAAATGTCAAAATAGAAAATAGTATTAAAACGGAGGATAAAATGATAAAGAGAAATGCTTTCACCTTAGCAGAAGTGCTAATAACCTTAGGAATAATAGGTATAGTTGCAGCAATGACAATGCCGACATTGATACAAAAAAATAATAATCGAGTGGTAGAGACTCGTTTGATGAAGTTTTACTCTACAATAAATCAAGCAGTAAAAATGGCAGAAGTTGATTACGGTGATAAAAAGATTTGGTTTGAAGATTTAACAGGGGCAGATCTTGATGATGATGGTAATCCGGTAGCAGGAACTTCTGAACAAGAGAAATGGTTTAATAAATACTTAGCTCCATATTTGAAGATTATAAAAACTAAAACATTATCTGATGGTTCATTTATGGTATATTTCCCTGATGGAAGTTCTTTACATCCTAAGTCACATACAACAAGAGATTGGATTTTTTATCCTGGGAAAGCCGAGAAATGTATTGAGCAATACGGCACAAATGGCGGTTTAGGAATTTGTGCTTTTGCTTTTAATTTTCAGCCAGTTAATGATGGTACTGGAAAGTGGTTATACCATATAAATAAAGGTTTTGAACCTTGGAAATGGTGCTGGGATGGTACTGAATCCCACTTAAAACAAGGCTGTGCCGAAGGTGGAGTGACGGGTTCTACAACTCCAGGTCTTTACTGTACTGCTTTAATCCAATTTAACAATTGGAAAATTCCTGATGATTATCCTTATAAAGTAAGCTATTAATAAATAAACTATTTTTTTAGTTTTTCAGGATAACAATTCCACTTGATATTCTCATTTTTTCTAAACCAAGTGAGCTGTCTTTTGGCGTAATTTCTTGTGTTTTGTTTAAGTTTATCTTTTGCTTCATCTAATGAAATTGTGCCGTCAAGATATGCTATTACTTCCTGATAACCTATTGTATATATTATATTTGGAATTCTTCCGTGTTTTTTTAGAAGTGCTTTAGTCTCCTCAATAATACCGTTCTCAAACATAATATCGACACGGGTATTTATTCTTTCATACAAAATATCACGAGGATAATTCCGCCCAATCCATTCTACATCATATTCAGCTTCTTTTTGTCCTTGAAGTTCACTCATAGGTTTTCCTGTTAAGTGGATTACTTCTAGAGCTCGTATGATTTTTTTCTTATCATTAGGGTCAATTTTTGTAGCACAGTTTTGATCTAAATTTTTTAGCCTTTCATAGAGGTTTAATGTTGCTTCTTTTTTTAATTCATCACGATATTCAAAATCAGGTTCTACTTTTGGTAAGTCATAATTTTCTAGCAAGACTCGGTAGTATAATCCGGTGCCTCCTACTATTATTGGAGTTTTACCTCTTGATAAGATGTCCTCAATACATTTTTTTGCATCTTTTTCATAAAGCCCAGCTGAATAGTCAAATTCAGGTTCCACAATATCCATCATATGATGCGGAATCCCTTCTCTTTCAGCTATAGTTGGTTTGGCGCAAGCTATATCAAAGCCTTTGTATACAAGTCTTGAATCGGCAGATATTATCTCTCCACCAAGTTCTTTTGCTAGTTCTATTGAATAAGCTGTTTTTCCGCTAGCTGTCGCTCCGACTATCGCTATTACTTTCTTTTTCTTCTTCTGCTTTATTGAATTCGTTGTCATAGTATGAGAATATTAACACAATTACGTATACAAGGAAATAAAAATATGCAATCATCATTAACATATAAATTATTGGATGTAATAGCGCAAATGTATTTGCAAATGATATTATGAAATTTAATACTGTTAAATATAAAAATAGTGCAATAGATTGCCAAAATTTTATAAATAGTTTTTTTATTGATTTGAAAAGTGCAATCAATGGATTATGTGTCTGATATATTATTTCAGGCATCCAAAGCATTAATAGATAAGACATTAACGCGCTTGCACCCATAAATAACAAGTTCCAATTCCCGAGTTTATATAATTGCTCTAATGTCAAAGAATCCAAAAATGCTTTCATATCCTGAGGGGATGTCATAGCATTTTTAATTTGCTCTGCCGTAAAATCTATACCGCCAATAAAGTGCATTCCAATTTTATAAGTGCAAATTGCAAATATTGCAAATAATAAAAGTGTTATCAATGACATTCCTATAAATGACAAGAAATATTTTCCAATTCCTGCAGGAATTTTCTTTAAAAGGTTTATAATTTCTTTTGCTCTGTCTTCATCAAGAATGAATTCTTTTTTCGAGAGTTCTAATGATTCTTTTACCATATAGAACCAGCCCGCACAGAAAGCTCCTATCATACATAGCAATGTAACTATTGCAGAAATAGCTTCCGGCAATGTATCTACAACACTTTTTGCAAATGTTAAATATATTGTAATTAACCATACAAATAATATTAAAGGTGTAGCTAATATTATTCCTTCATTTGTTAATCTAAAAGCATTTTTAAATAATTTGAGCATAATTTATTATACCTCTTATATGAAAAATTTTATTCTGCGAATTATTTAGTTAATTCAGCTTGTTTTTTTGCTTCCAATTCAAGCTTTCTTTTTCTTCTGCGCATTAAGTCAACGAAAGCTTCCAACCTTGTTATATATCCTGCCTTACCTGTCTGCTCATCCATAATTAGTGGCAAAATAGGAACATCACAGTCTTCTCTCATTTTTGGGAAAATATTCTGTGACATAATTTCAGGCATACAGGTGAACGGACTTATATGGATAATTCCGTCGATACCTCTTTCATCTGCATATTTTACATCTGATACGCATTCAAGAGCATCCCCACCAATATCTCTCATAAGATAAGGTTTTGCAAGTCTATTTGCTCTTTGCAAGTGAGTCTCACCTTTTCTAAACATTTTCGGAATGATTGCATCTTTCAAGAAGCTGCTTACAGTAAGACTTTTTCTTGTTTGAACCCCCATTTTTCCAAGTTCTTTTACAATATCTTGATTTGAGAACTTGTCACATACAAGATAAATTTCGCCTGTAATATCAACATGCAAAACTTCTCGTTTAGGGTCAATTTGAGTTTTATCCATTTCTGCAAATGCAAGTTTTTTCGCTCTGTTCATTTGCTTTGTATTCATTGCTTCATCAACAATTTTTAAAGCTTTTATAAAATGTTTTTCAGCTTCACCATAATTAATTTCTCTTGCTCGATAGTAAGAAAGTTTTGTCTCTAAGTCATCTAGCAAAAATACTTTTCTCATTGCAAGAATAATAGCTCTAATAAATAGCACAGGATTGTTTTTGCCGGATATTTCTTTTAAAAATCTATACATCCCGTCAATTCCGTCATATAATTGCAATTCAATGTAGTTAGCTTTATAACCCATATCAGAGAGCGCATTTTTTATACAAGATCCGTATTCTCCCAGTCTGCATATACCAGGAGATGAAATCATTGCAACGTAATCTGTTCCGCCTTCAATTGCTTCAATAAAATTACCTAAGATAAGTTTATAAGGAAGACATATTGCTTCTGGAGCATTTTTTGTTCCAAGAGATAACGTTTTTTTGCTTGTATAAGGCGGTATAAAAGGTTCGACTCCAACCTTTCTTAGTGCTGCTGCCCAAGCTATGTATATTGTTCCCATATGAGGGAATGCTACTTTAATTTTTTTGTTTTCTTTTGTCATCGTTATTGTTCCGTATATTTTAAGTCAGGGTGTCTGGCTGCAAGAGTCTCGTCAACGCGTTTTACTGGGGTTGCATGAGGTGCTGAAAGCACTTTTTCCGGCTCTTGCTGAGCTTCTTTTGCAATTTTAATCATTACATCTACAAACTCATCAAGTTTTGCCTTAGTCTCAGACTCTGTAGGCTCAATCATTAATGCTTCATGAACAATTAATGGGAAGTAAACTGTCGGTGGATGAGTGTTTTCATCCATGAGTCTTTTTGCAATATTAAGAGTTGATACTCCGTATTCATGTTTTTGTCTTTCCCCAGAAAGGACAAACTCATGCATACAAGGTTCATCATAAGGCAAATCATAATATGATTTTAGTTTTTCTTTTAAGTAGTTAGCATTTAATACTGCATCTTCAGAAGCATTTTTCAAGTTTGGCCCCATCATTAAGATGTAAGCATAAGCTTTTACCAATACTCCGAAGTTGCCGTAAAAAGATTTTACAGAACCTATTGAATGTTTAAGGTTATAGTTTCTATAATATTTTTCTCCATCAAAAGCTATTACAGGTGTAGGCAAATATTCTTTTAATTCTTCAACTACACCAACAGGACCAGCACCAGGACCGCCACCGCCATGAGGGGTTGCAAATGTTTTATGCAGGTTTAAATGTACAACGTCGAATCCCATAAGTTTTGGGTTAGTATAACCCATAATAGCATTGTAATTTGCTCCGTCATAATATAATAAAGATCCGTTATCGTGCATTAATTTTGAAATTTCAAGAACATTTTCTTCAAATATTCCTAATGTATTCGGATTAGTCATCATAATAGCTGCAACATCTTTATCAAGAACTTCTTTTAATGCATCAATATCGACTTGTCCTTTTTCATTAGATTTTACAGATACAATTTCAAATCCGCACATATGAGCACTTGCAGGGTTAGTGCCGTGAGCAGAGTCAGGAATAATAACTTTTTTTCGGTTCTCCCCTTTTACTTCAAAATATTTTTTTATAACCATCATTCCTGTGAGTTCACCATGTGCACCTGCTGCAGGTTGAAGGGTTATAGCATCCATTCCAGTAATTTCTTTCAAAGCTTCTTGAAGGTTATACATTAATTGTAATGCGCCTTGAGAATCTTCATCACTCATTAACGGGTGTAGATTGGTGTGTCCTTCTAATGAAGCTAAAAGTTCGTTAACTTTAGGGTTGTACTTCATAGTACAAGAACCAAGAGGATAGAAACCCTTTTCAATACAGAAATTTCTATCTGAAAGTTCTTTATAGTGTCTTAATACTTCAAGTTCTCCGACTTGAGGTAAGCCACAGGCTTCTTGTCTTAAAAATGCAGAGTTCAAAAAACTCAAGTCTTCTTTTTCATCTGTTAAGCATATACCCGAGTTGTTACTTTTTTCAAAAATTGTTTTCATTCCCTAAATTATCCCCTGTCTCTTTAAATCTTTTTTTATTTTATCAAGTCCTGACTGAATTATTCTCGAAATTCGTGATTGTGAAATATCAAATTCTTCTGCAATTTCTCTTAGTTTTTTCTCCTTAAAGAATTTATATTCAATCAATTCGCGCTCACGTTTTGGAAGTTTTTTCATTGATTCAATAATCTGAGCTTTTAGTTCTATAAATTCAATTGCTTCTTCAGGAGTTCTTTCATCAGCTTTTATTTGGGTCGGAACTTCTGCATCTTGCATTTCATCTATAGAAAGAATTGTTTTGTAAACTTCACAACGAACTTCTTGTTCATCGTTATCTGAAGCTTCTATAGTTTTTCTATTTTTTAAAGAATACCATTTATATCTGCGACGAACTTCATTTCTAATCGCCCATTTTATTGCTGTGGATAAGTATGTACTATTATAATGCTCAGGTGAATTGCTTTTAAATAAAATGTATAAAGTGTGGTTACCGATATTAATAAGTTCAGGCAACTCAACCAAGTGCGATACAGAAAACTTCTGATACTCTACTTTTGCTATAGTTTCAACTAAATTTTTATAATCCCTTAGGTTAACTTTTTCATCTGCCGGCATGACTATAACATTCAATCCTATTAATAGCGTTTATCCACAATAGTATATTAGCAGAAAAAAATATAGAATACCAGACAATTTACATTCTCTTAACATAAGTTATCTTATTAATGTATGTTTTAGTCGAGAGGTAACTTTTATGCACGTTTTATTTTGTACAGACGGATCTAAGATAAGTTTTAATGCTTTACACAATTTTGCTAAGTGGACTAAGGGTGCTATTGTTGATGTTATTTGTGTAATTGATTGGTCATTCTTGCCGGATGAAGTTTCTGTTAATAATGATGGATTTGCTTCTACTTGTGCAAATGTTGCAGATACAATTCTCGAGTTTGCAGAAAAAGAAATTTCTAAAACAAATCTTATTTATGGTCAGGGGATAAAACGTTGTGGTGAGTCTGTTGATAGTATATTAGAGCAGATTGAAAAAGAGAAATATGATGTTATCCTAATGGGTTCTCACGGTAAGAAAGGGATTCAACGTTGGCTTGGTTCTGTATCAAGGGATATTGTGAATAATATTGATACTTCTGCTTATATTTCAAAGTATGATAACAAGGCTAAGAAAATTCTTTTTGCAACAGATGGAACTGATAATTCAAATTTCGCTGTAACAAATGCTATTAAGTATTTGAATTTAAACGAGAAAGAAATTTATATATGTGTTGTAAATGAAAATCCAAGTCTATTGTTTTTGGAAGGGAGTCTGGATTCTCACTGGTTATTGGAAATTGAAGGTCAGCAGTTAAAAAATGCTGATAGAATAATAAAAGATGTTAAAAGTAAGCTTGAGGAATATAGTTTACCGGTACAAAAAGATGCAATTATGATGGGGATTCCAGCCGAAAAAATCATTGATTTTGCAAGAGAAGAACAAATTGATTTGGTCGTTATGGGAACTCGTAAAAAGTCAAAAATAAGAAGTTCAGTAAGCAAAAGAGTACTTGAAATTACCAGTGCAGATGTTTTTATCGTAAAATAGTACTTTATAATTCGTTCCAGTAATTTTTGTCTGTTAATGCTCTATAAGCACAGGATATACCATTTCTGCCTCCAGTACTTGTTTTAGAACAACCTTGTTCAGGAGTGTATTGTGTTCCTTCCGCTCCCACAGGCAAAAGTTTCCCGTCATTCATCAGTTGAAATGTAAACAAATCGTATCCCCATCGGTTTGGCTTTTTCTTTAGTCCGTTTATATCTACGGTTATATAAATGGGAAATGTAGCATTTGCTTCTGATGACATACTGTTTTCTATTAGAAACAATGTCCCATCTGTGGTAATAAACTGTCCATCATCCATCATATATTTGTCTACGACATTTTTGTTATTAAAAGTTTTGTATGTATTATTAATATTTTCATTTCCGCTTATGGCTTCATTCTCAAGACAAGCCCCTTTTTCAGTTCCGGTTCCGCAATCTTTCGCTTTTTTTATATATTTTAATAGGAGCTCTTTTATTGGAGCTCTTCTACCGTAACCGCTCTGGTAATTATTTGGTGTGACGGCTTCTCCTGTATCGAGTTGTGCAAGTTGTAGTGCTTGTTGTAAAACTGTATAATTTTTTCTTAATGCGGTTTCAAATTCTCTATATTTTATCTTATTTATTAGCGCTGGCAATGTCATTGCTGCTACTATTCCAATTATTCCTAAAGTTATTAATACCTCTGCTAGGGTAAAAGCTTTTAATCTGACCATATTGCCTCCATGTTCTATATATAGAAATACCTTTTTATATTATAACATTAGAATTCTATATATGCAACACTCAAACACTAAAAAATCCGCAATTATTTTTAAGTTGTTGGCAGAAGAATTAAAAAAAGAACGAGAGAGTCAAAATAAGTCTATTCGTTTGCTAGCTTATGAATTTGATTTTCAAATGTCTCTTTTAAGTCGGTTAGAAAATGGAGTAAATGAGCCAAAGTTAATATCAATTTGGACAGTTTGTGAGGCTTTAGGAATTAAGCCATCTGAATTGATGAAGCGTATTGAAGATAAATTACCAAAAGATTTTACGCTTATGGATTCTTAGTTCTTTACAATATTGAAAAATATTATAGATTTTTATATAATTAATCTATGTTTAAATATTATGGGAAATATGCACCTTATTTATTTTTGTTGCCTGCGGGAATTGTGTTATTAATATTCTTTTTTATCCCGTTTTTTCAGACTTTTGTATTGAGTTTTCAGGATTATTCCTACGATATTTATCATCCGGCGTGGATTGGTTTAAAAAATTATGTAGAGTTATTTCATAATCCTATTTTTTATAAGGTTTTATGGAATACTTTTATTTATCTTTTTGTCGCTGTACCTATCCTTGCAATTTTCCCTTTATTTATTGCTATTCTTATAAATCAAAAAATTCGAGGGGTCACGCTTTATAAAATCTTGATTTATCTGCCTGTTATTGTATCAATCGTTGTTGCGGCGATTGCTTTTAAGTGGTTGTATGCAGATCAGGGTATTTTAAATTATATAGTAACATCATTGGGATTAGAGCCGATTGGTTGGCTTACTGCCCCTAAATGGGCATTGTATTCTGTTATTTGGGTCACTATTTGGAAAGGTATTGGGTATTATATGATAATCTACCTTGCAGCATTGATGAGTGTGCCAAAAGAGCTTTATGAAGCTTGTGATATTGATGGAGCAAGCTTTTTTAGGAAACATTTGACCGTTACAATTCCGCATATTATGCCGACAATTGCCTTAGTTACAACAATTAGTGCGATTTCTGCTATGAAAGTTTTTGCAGAAATTTATGTAATGACAAAGGGCGGGCCTTTGAACTCAAGTAAAACAATTGTTTATTATATTTATGAAAGAGCTTTTGAAAATCTAGATTTAGGATATGCTTCAGCTATGGCGGTTGTACTTTTGATTATTGTTATGGCTTTTTCTTTTATTAATATTTTCTGTTTTGAAAGGAATAAGTATCAGTTATGAAGAAGTTTTTTGAGAAATTTTCTATACATTTTATATTGATTGCAGTATCTTTGTTGTCAATATTTCCTTTTATATGGCTCATTTCAACTTCTTTAAAAGGTCCAGATGAAAATATTTTTGCGTATCCTCCAACGATTATTCCGTCAGATTTCACTTGGGCAAACTATTCTGGGGTATGGGATAAAGTTGATTTTATAGGATATTTTATAAACAGTATGATTGTTGCAGGAGGGACTGTATTTTTAAATCTTATACTTTCTGCAATGGCTGGATATCCTTTAGCTAGAATGGAATTTAAGGGAAAAAAGATAGCTTTCTTTTCTATTCTTGCAACCATTATGATTCCCTTTCAAGCGATTATGCTTCCGGTATATTTGATTACTTTAAAATTACATCTTGTTGATAGTGTGAATAATTTGGCTGGATATATCGGATTAATTATGCCATTTGCCGTCAGTGCTTTTGGAATCTTTCTTATGCGTCAGGCTTTTCTTGGTATCCCAAAAGAGATGGAGGAAGCTGCTGTTATTGATGGTTGTTCTGTATGGCAGTTATTTACAAAAGTCCTTATTCCAATGGTAAAACCGTCTTTGGCAGTACTTGCCATATTCACTTTTATCGGATCTTGGGGTGAATTTTTGTGGCCAAGTATTGTTTTGACAAAGGAAGCGATGTACACTTTGCCTGTTGGGGTAAATAATTTGCAGGGAATGTTTAGTTCAAACTGGAGGTTTATTGCTGCAGGTTCTATACTTTCAACAATTCCTATTCTAATATTCTTTCTTGCTATGCAAAGATATTTTATTTCTGGTGAAAATGAGGGAGCAGTTAAGGGCTAAAAACCTTATTCTTCATCATCTTCATCATCTAAAAATACAGCTTTTGCCGTGCAGGTTTGGAAGTTTTTAAGCATAGCTTTATCAAGATCTTCAGAAGCAACAAGTTTTCCGTTTACGTAGGTCATACCTTCATTTCTTGCATCCATTTCGGCATTAAATTTTTCCATAAGCCATTGGGATCCATCATCTTCCATTAATACAAGTTTTGTTACGTCATTCATAACATCAAATATGTATCTTTGGCGATTTGATGTTCCATCTTTTGAAGCTATTAGAGTATTTGCTTTTTCCATTTCATTGTAAGCTTCTTTATATTTTTTTAAATGTCTTAGCAGAATTGCGAGATTATAGTGTGCTTCATAATTCATTGGAGCGAGTTCAATGGCTTCACAGTAAGTAAGACCAGCTCGGTTATAATCATTGTTAAGTTGGTATGCAAGTGCTAAGTTATATCTTGCATCGTAATCTTTTTTTAGTATTTTTACAGCTTCTTCATACGCTTTAATTGCTTCTCGAAGATAATATTGTTGGAAATTATAGTCGTTTTCTGAATAAATAGATTTTTGTCTATATGCTACTCCCATATTGTAGTAAGCAAGTCCCATGTTGGTTTTATAACTGCGTAGATTGCTAAATACAAAAGGTATATATACAAGTTTTCTTCTGATATTGAGAATTTCTTTGTACTGTTGGATTGCACCATCGAAATCTCCAAGTTTTTCAGCTGAAATGATACCATAATTCATTCTAGCCATAACGTAATGAGGATTGTATTTAATGGCATTTTGGTAAGCATCTACGGCTGAATAATAGTCTTCAAATGCAACATATATGTTTCCAAGGTTTAACCAAGCGCCATAGTGCTCCGGATATAATTTTAGACCGTATAAATAATTATCAATTGCTTTTTGAAATTTTACTTTACGTAGAGCTTTGTCACCTTTTGATACATAATACATTCCTCGAACTTTGTTTATTTGTTTTTTGTACCATTGAGGATATATAAATATTGAAGCAATAAATGCAACAACCATTATAAATGATATGAATTTTCTTAATCTGATTTTAAGCACAAATACTCTCCACGCTTACATTCTATAATTATTATTTGTATCAGGCAAATTTGTTTAAAAATATTAATTGTAACAAATCTGTAACAATTATTGCATAAACTACGCAATTTGAAAAGAGCAAATGTTTTTATATAAGTAAGGTAGGTTAAACTCAATTTGGAGGTTAGATTATGGCAGGCGAATACGTCAGCGGAATGACACCGTATAATTTCGGAATGATGCCGTTTTATAATAATTATGCCAATGCAGCGACATTAGATTCTTTGATAGGTTATTCAGGTACCTCATTCCCTGGAATGTTCTCTATGGATGGAAGTCTGTTCCCTGGAAATTATACAGGTTCATATATGCCTTATTGGGGTGGAATGAATTATGAGCAGTACTACAAGAATATGGAACAGTGTCAGAATTTTATGTATGACAGTCAGCTTAGACGTAACCAGAAAGCTCGTCAAGTAGACTTCTTGTCTAATTCTCCAATGGAAGGTATTCAACGTAATGCGGAAATCTTACATGAAAAGATTATGCAAAATGAACAGCAGCAGATTATACCTGCATTGAATAAATTTTTGGCAAGCGTAAAGGCTGCATCTGCTAATGATGTTAATGTTACAACAGAACAGCTTATTGCAAGAGCTGATACTTTCTATAAACAAATTTATAATACTTCATTAACAGAAGATATTAGAAAATATGGTAACAGCTCATTCTTGCAAGGTTTATATCAAACATTATCATTTGGCTTTGCAGATAGGGTGACAGCAGAAGAAAATATCTCAAAGATAAATGGTCAGCCGGTAAGCAGATGGGAATCTGCTAAAAAAGTTACAGGTAATACAGTTGGTGGTGCTATTATAGGTTCAGCTTCATTATTCGGTATCGCATCAATTCCTGCAATAGCAAAAGTCTTGAAGACAAAACCTGGATTCCTTGGTGCTGTAGGTGCAGTTGTTGGTGCACTTTCTGGCTTAGCAATGAGTGCTTTTGGTAAAACTCCAGCAGTTGGAACTGAAACAAACTCATAAAATAAATTTCTTAAATAGTGTGTAATTAGTGTGTAGGAGGTTGAAAATTTTCAGCCTCTTTTCTTTTGAAAAAGAATACCTGCTCCAAGGAGTAGAAGCAGGTACTAACCAGTAAAAGAGACATCACCAACATTATGGTGTATTTTTTTTAGAAGTCAAATAATTTTTGTTCCTTTTGAAAAATTTTTCTTTTTAGTGTAGAATGCTTTTATGAAGAGATTTGTGTATTTATTAGTATTAGTGCTTTTAGCTGGTAGTGTTGCTAATGCAGAGGAGTCATTGATAAATGATCAGGCTAACCTTTTATATGCAGAAAATCGTATAGAGGAAGCTTTTAATTTGTTGTTGACGATTCCGTCTGAGGCTAGAACTTCTATGAATTGGCTACTATTGGGTAATATTCTTCAAGATAAAGGTAGAGATGAGGATGCAGATTTTATGTTTTCTCAAGCGGCAGTTAATGATCCTAAGTTTTACAAAGCTATGTATAATTTAGGAAACCTTTATTTGGAACAAGATAAGCCTAATATGGCAATAGAACAGTATAAAAAAGTTCTAAAGATAAAACCTGAGTTTGCTTACGCATATTATAATATGGGGTGTGCGTATTTAAAATTAGGCAAACTAAAAGATGCACGCAGAAATTTCTTATACGCAATTGATTATAATCCTACAGTAGCTGATTTTCACTATAATTTAGCTTATACTTATAAAAAACTAAATAAACCGAAAGATGCTCAGCTTTATTTGGATTATTATAATAAGATTATTGAAAATGGTAATTATTAGAGGACATCATGCAGTATAAAGGTATAATATTTGATTTTAACGGCACTTTGTTTTGGGATTCTGAAAAACATTTGGAGGCTTGGAGAGAATTTTCAAAGAGAGTTCGTGAATATCCTTTTACTGATGAAGAGATGCGTAAGTATATGTTTGGACGTACAAACGATGATATTTTAGCTTATTTACTTGGTCGTCGTCCAGAACCTGAATTAGTCGAAAAACTTGGTAAAGAAAAAGAAGCTGTTTATCGACAAATGTGTCATGAGGATTCTGAAAATACCAAGTTGGCTCCTTATGCTATCGAATTTTTAGATTATTTGAAAGAAAATAATATTCCAAGAACGATTGCAACTATGTCTAATAAAGATAATGTTGATTTTTATATTAAAGAATTTAATTTAGAAAAATGGTTTGATATTGATAAAATTGTTTATGACAACGGTAAAATAAAAGGAAAGCCTGCGCCAGATATATATTTGATAGCGGCGGAAAATTTAGGACTTGACCCTAGTGAATGTATTGTAATAGAAGACGCACTTTCAGGTATTGAGGCTGCAAAGAATGCAAAAATCGGAAAAATCGTTGCAATTGCTTCAATGGAGCCGGTTGATTTATATAAATCTATTCCTGCTGTATCTGAAATAATTACGGATTTTTCCGACTTTTCAAAGATTTTGGATTATCAGACTGCTTCTGTTTAAGTTAGCATTCGATAAGGATATCGTATGCTGTATCAGCTGTGATTGCAAGCTTCTCTCCAAGTGCAGTATTACGTTTCGCAAATCTTGCGCGTACTTTTTCTGCTGCATCTTGAGCTTCAATTTCATAGTCGGATAATTTGGTTTTCATTCCGATTGAATTGAAGAATTTTTCGATATTTTCAATTGCAATATCTGCGGCTTTTAAATCTACCGGTTCAGTTGCTCCAAATACTTCTCTTGCAAGTTTTGCGAGTTTTTTTGATTTTGAAACTTTTTGATTTTTTAATAGTCTAGGAAGCACGATCGCAAGACTTTGTCCGTGGTCAATGCCATAGAAGGCAGTTAGTTCGTGGCCAATCATGTGGGTCGCCCAGTCTTGAACTGCTCCTAAACTTATCCAGTAATTAAGTCCGCAAGTTGCGCACCAGAAAATATTTGCTCTTGCATCATAGTCTGTTGGATTTGATAGAACTTTAGGGGCTTCTTCAATAAGAGTTTTGAAAATGGTTAAAGCCCATCCGTCCTGTAATGGTGTATTTACATCATAGGTGCAATATTGTTCCATAACGTGTACAAATGTATCAACTATCCCATTAATTGTTTGTTTTGTAGGTAAGCTGAATGTTACTTCAGGATCTATAATAGAAAATTTAGGATATACTAAATCGTTATGGAACGGAAGTTTTTCGTCTGTAGCAAGTCTTGAAATGACTCCACCATTGTTCATTTCTGAACCTGTTGCTGGCAAAGTAATTACATCTCCGAGAGGTATTGATTCTTTAATTGGTTCTTCTCTTATCATAATTGCATCATAAGCATCTTCGCCATTGTATTTTGATGCTATAGAGATGAATTTTGTTGCATCAAGTGTAGATCCGCCGCCGACAGAAAGAAGAAATTCCACACCTTCTCTTTTTATTATTTCAACAGCTTTCATACAAGTTTCATATTTAGGGTTTGGTTCAATTCCGCCAAATTCTATAACATTAAAGCCTTCAAGTGCTTGTTTTACTTGATTATAGACTCCGTTTTTCATAATAGAACCGCCGCCATAAATCATCATAATTTTCTTATTTCTATCAATTAGTTCAGAAAGTCTTGCTATAGTGCCTTTTCCAAATACAACATGAGTTGGACAACAATATTCAAAGTTATTCATTTAAAGCCCTCCATTTTTTACTTGATTATAGCAAATTTTTTTTAAATTGTCTTCATTTATTTGAAACTTAGTAAAGATTAGCGTATAATTAGAGTCATGGCTTTAATTCAAAGAAATAAAGGTAGTTTAGTAGAAGGATTCCCTTCTGATTATACTGTCGTTGATATCGAAACGACAGGGCTTTCTCCTGAAAAGTGTGAAATTATTGAAATTTCTGCTATTAAAGTTAAAAATGATGAAATTGTAGATACTTTTTCTATGTTAGTAAAGCCTTCAAAAAAAATTGATTCCTTTATTATGAATTTGACTGGTATTACCAATGAAATGGTTGCTTCTGCTCCAAAAATCAAAGAAGTATTACCGCATTTTGTTAATTTTGTTGGTGATGATTGTGTTTTAGGGCATAATGTCAATTTTGATATTAATTTTATTTATGATAACTTGAAGAAGTTTTGTAAAAAAGAGTTTTCTAATGATTTTATTGATACGATGCGTTTGTCAAGGAAGCATTGTGATTTGAAGAAACATAATTTAAAATCTATTGCTAAGCATTATAATATTTCATTAGATGGACACCATAGAGCTCTTGTTGATTGTGAAATTACTTATAATGTATATAAAAATATTAAAAAAGAGGTTTGTTCTTGTATAGATTAATAGTCAGGTATTGTAATGCGAAATAAGTTTTTTAGTATATTTTTTTTGTTTGTTATGACAGGGCTTGCGAGTTTTGCCCAATCTCCAAAGCATCACATATATTATGAAAAAGATTATCAAAAATCTTGGTGCGAAGCTCATAATGGATCAACTGAAGTTATTTTACCAGATAGAGCAAGAGTGGATTGTGTTACTAATACTCATGCAATAGAGTTTGATTTTGCAAAAAAATGGGCTGAATCAATAGGACAGGCACAATATTATGGTGCAGTTTTAGATAAAACACCAGGTGTTGTTTTAATAGTTGAGGATGCTACTAAAGATATGCGGTATGTAGAAAGAGTTCGTAAAGTTGCAAATAAACGAGGAATGACTTTATGGCTTATGTATCCAGAAGATGTGAAGTAGTTTATATTAAAAGATATTTTACTGTTTATAAAATTTACTTCTAATAATTGTCACATGTTGCAAAAATCTGGACCATATGTTATAATTAGGAATAGCACGATGATCATAATGGCTTAATATTTGTTTCTGTAATGGCTGGTTATGCTGGTATGGTTTCGCTGCGCAATGATATATTTAGGCTTTTGAAGAAAGAATGGATTTGGAATGCTTAATATCATAGATAATAATCAAGGGTTGATTTGGGCAAAAAAAAATATAGCTGGTTATACATTAGCAGAAATGCTGATTGTAATGTTTATCGTGTCTTTGATGATTCTTGCATTGCCTCCTGTGACAAAAAAGATATATAAAGAGCAGACTACTAGAGCCTCTCATGGTCGTTTTGAATGTTATAGAAATGCTGCAAATCAAATCGTGCAAGCTTCATCTTTTGAAGGTGGTATCACTAATGCACCTCAAGTTGTTAATAAATGTACATTTAAAGTCCCAACTTCCAGTATTTATGTTTTAGTTCACGCTGTTGGCGGAGGCGGTGGGGGCGCTTATGTCAAAAAAAATCCGACTGATTCATCTACTAATTATACCGCTCAAGAATATTATGGTAATTCCGCGCCTCAACTCTTTCCAGCATGGGTAAAAGAATTACGTGAAAAACGTGGATATCAGTTCCCGAATAATGTTCCGGGTAATATGGCAAACCTTGCTGTTGTAACTGTAAAGGTTGCAGAAATGCAGTTTGGATATGGTGGGTTGCAAGGAGAAAGAGTTTCTATGTTTTTCTCAAAATTAAATCCTTCCCAAACTTTTGAGATGATTCCTGGTGCTGCAGGTTCTGCGGGTACTACAACCTCTAACTTTAAAGGTACAGATGGTACAGAGACTATAGTAAATATAATTGAAGAAGAAAAAAATGAAGCAAATGGTACTATTACAACGACTACTATACCATTAATAAAAGCTAAAGGAGGTAAGGGTGGAACTATTGCTGGGGCTGCAAAGACTTGGTTGTATGGTGGAGCTCCTAGTGATTATGGTTTAGCTAGTATTTCTGCTCGCAAACGTCAAAATGTAAATTTTGTTGAAAATATTGAAGGTAAAGTTGATGATACTTTAAAATCTTATATTGCAGATTCAGGCTTACAGCCCGGGGATGGTGGAGCAGGAGCTTATTCTTATATCAATAATACAGCTTCTACGTTGACATATAATATCCAAAATGTGTATGTTTCAAATATGCTTTCTTTTGATACATACCTAACTAAAAATCCTACAGCTAATACAGATTGTCGCAAAAGTGGAAATTCTCATGTTTGCAATAAGCGTAGCGGAACTTACGACTGCGTAGATAATCAAGAAAAGTCTGGTATCCTTTGTAAGCCTCAGAATGGCGGATCTGGAGCGGTGGTAATCTTATGGTAATAAAATTAACATTAAATCGAGAAAAAAAAGCAGGGTTTTCATTGTTTGAAGCCTGTGTTGTTATGCTTGTTGTATCCATATTTATGGCAGTTAGTGCGACAGTAATTCCACGACGTAATAAACCAAAAGCTGAAGCTGATGGACACGGTCGTTTTGAATGTTATTATAAAGGTGGACAATTATATCAAACATTATTTCAAGGTACAAGTTCAAGCGGTCTTCAGGCTGTTAGTGAATGTCGATTTAATCCGCCTATATATGCTAAGTACATAGTTGTAAATGTTGTTGGTGGAGGAGCTGGTGGATCTGGCGGTAATGGTGGCGAACCTGGTAAATTCTATAGTTCGTTCCATACCTCAGCGCGTTCTGCATTTGTTATGAAACCCGGTAAGGGTGGAAGAGCTGGACAAAATGGAACTGCAACCAGCGTATATTATGAAGATGACCGTGGCGGTGATCCGATTGTATCAGCAGAGGGCGGTTTGTCAAATCGAGAATTAAGAGACGTTACTGCAAAAGATGTTAAGCAATGTGCTATTACTGAAGGTACATCTTCGTCTACTAATAATATTGCTTGTGGTTCTATTCCTTTATGCGAAGTCTGGGATGATAAGATAAAAGTTAACTATTGTTTTTCAGCTTCAACATATAAGTCAAAATATTTAGATGTGCAGGCTGATATTATCGATAGACCTTCTGCAGCTTGGTTAAATCCTCCAGTGTTGAATGAGGGTAATGCTACTATAACATATTATGATCAAGGTCTATTGGATGAATATAATGTTGATTTAATAGTGTATAAAGAAGTTTATAAGGATTCGGCATATTATAATGCAGTAATGGAATCATTTAGGACTAACTATCCTATACTATTTACTATGGTATTAACCTTTGATTTACATCGTAGTAATACGGTTACGCCTTCTTTATTGGTTAATTATCTTGATGGTATGGGTATATCAACTGGTATAGCTGAAGTTAATCCTGGTCAAGGTGGTGCTCCAGGAGGTGCAGGCTCTGATGGGGCTGTATTTATAACGTGGTAATTCATATATTTTATAAACGAGGAGGATGAAATTGACAAAACAACAGAAAAGTGCATTTTCAATGGTAGAATTGATGTTGCTGTTATTATTTGTTTCATTAATAACTGCTGCATTAATGCCTGTCGTCACTAAAAAACACTTTAAAATTCCAAAACCAGCCAGTCATGGTGCTTATTTGTGCTATGACGCAGGTGGAGGACAGCTTCATGAAGTTAGATATTCAGGAAAAGCATTGACAACGGTTGTATTTGATAGAAATGTTAGCCAATGTAAGTTTGAACCTCCTGAAAAAGTTTCTTATTTCCATGTATCAGCTATTGGTGGTGGTGGAGGAGGTGGTGACTCTGGCTACTCAGGTGGTATGTATACAACTATGGGACCATATATTGAACAGTTGAGTCCTATTGATATTACATCTGAAATGGTTGATGAAAATCACCGTGATATTACAGCTAAAGATTTCCAAAATTATGGTGGTAAATTATATGGCTTTGTTGTAGGTGCATCTTCAGGTGCAGGTGGCGATCAACAGTATGTTAACCGCAACGATTCCTATCCTTGTACAATGTCACATAATGAAACATACACTTATACAACAACATATAGAGTTTCTTCATGTACTGGTTGGGAAACTGTTACTGTAGATACTGATACTTCCGATGATTCAAGTGGTGGTGAATCTCATTGGGGCAGTGATTCAGATAGTTCTTCAGATAGTTCTTCATCCTCTCATGATAAAGGACCGACTCCTGATAACCCATCTCCACCAGATAATAATGACCATCATATGAACTCTAATAAAGGTGGATATGGTACTGCTCATCCTGATGGGCAAGTAACTGATGTCTCAGATTCACCTAAAAATCCTTCTGAGTCCTTGCTTAATGGTGGTCCTCAAGTTTGGGTTCCGCCTAGCAATAACCATGCAGATGAAACTTATAATATAAAAGATAAAAAGCTAAAACTAGATTTACCTAAGTTCAGATTCTATGATCCGAACGATAGTTTTGCTATGCTTCATCCAAAATATGCATTTTTATTCTCAAAAATAAGTAATGACCTATTGGCATATACTTATCAAAAATGTACAGGTTACTCTTATTCTACTTATTCTACGACAAGAGTTTCACATAAAACAGTTTGTGATGAACATAGAAATTATTATTCGTATGGTACAGCAATATTCTCTGGTGGAGCTGGTGCTCCAGGTGCTATTTGCCGTAGTGGTTACAAAGATGGTGGAGTTGGCATAACTCATGATGTTGTAACTGTTGATCCTAGTGGAAGAGATGGAAATGATTGTTATCCAGGATATAATCTCTCTCCTGAATATGATTCACCTCATTATCCTCCAACTACATGTACATCATGTGCTGGTCGACCAGAAAACGGTTTTACAGCTCCTCATCCAAATAGCATAATAAAATTTGGAAGTTCTTCTCAAGGTATTGATACTGTAACAGCAGAAAATTCACCTAAAGGTGGTACTGGCGCAACATGTTCAGGTAACGGTGTTGCAGGTATTGCAGGAACTTCTTGTAGTCCATATAAAGTTTCCGAAGGTTGTTCTCCTGGTCGTTATGGATATTGCCTAAGAAGATGGAACAAATCTACTTGGGAAGCAAATACAACTTATGAACATAAATTCACATATAGTAAAAACTATATGCAGTATGGTCTTCCTGGCTTGCAAGGTCAGTACAGAACAATGGTAATCAGATCATTCAAAGATAAAGATATTACTATAACTATTGGTCGTGGTGGTACAAAAGGTACTAATGGCGGTCAAGGTGGAACTGGTAATCCTACTATCTTTGGTAATGTAATTACTGCACTTGGTGGAGTTGGCGGTGAAGGCGGTAAATCGACTCCAGCCGAAGTTCTTGAAGGCTTCAGAACAGGTGCACAAAATTGGCCTGCTGGTGCTGCAAATGCTGGATTTGTTCAAGGAAAACGTATGGTAAGAGAAGAAGGTGGCGTTGAGCCAGAAAAACCAAAACCTGATAACTTGTCTGCTAATATCATGAATTTCCTTGCTCCACAGGATAGTACCGTAATCGCCAATATCATGGAAACCTATCGTATTGGTTATGGCGGTAAAGGTGGCGGTTCAAGACATAACTGCTGGTTCGGTGAATACCGTAAATGGTTAGATGGCGCTGAACTAGAACATAGTTATCCGTTACCTCCTACAGCTTGTAGAAATAATTATGAGCGAATTGAGCCTCATGATGGTAAGAGCGGCGCATTAATTATTCGTTGGTAATTAATTTAAACAACCTCACTAAATTAAAGTGAGGTTGTTTTTTTATTATAGTTTTCTTGCATTTTAAATCTGTATTTGCTAAAATCTTGCAATAAGGAGATGTTATGCTTTTATTATTTTTGTCTGTGTGTCTTGTACTAACAAGTTCTTTTTTTATTGCAAATATTTTTGATTCTAAAAATATTGTTAATAATATAATTTGTTTTATACTTTCAGCATTTGCAAATGTTGTTATAACATTTGAGTTTCTATCACTCTTTTCTGGAATTTCAAAGGTTAATGTTATAATTGTAAATATTGTTTTTGCTTTGTTAACTGCTATTTTGTGGAGGTTAAAAAAGTATCCAATATTGAGACCTGATTTTAAAGCTATTGCTAAAGATTATATTGTGGCTATAAAATTAGATAAGACAATTGCTTTGCTATCTATAGGTTTTTTGTTTGTATGCATAACCTCATTATTTTTAATTTTAATAATGCAAGGTATCGATGTAGATTCTTCCACTTATAGAGTAGTAAGAGCTCTTTTTTGGGTCGAAAATGGGAACCTAAATCATATTTATGCTGCAGATCCAAGGATGTTGATGTTTCCAATTAATTCAGAAATTTTATATTCTTGGTTTATTTTATTTATTAATAGTGATTTGTGGTTATTTGTGTTTAACTTTTGCGGGGTTGGACTCTTTCTGACAGTTATTTATGGTCTGTTATCTGAGTTAAAATTTTCATTAAGAAGGAAATTGTGGACTTGTTTAATTGTAGCTTCAATACCATTTGTGCTGCTTAGATATACTGGTTTAGAAACAGGCGTGATTATTGCAGCGTTAGTTTTGTGTGTTATTTATTTTTATATTCAATATCTGAATAATAATAAAATTTCTTTTTGTTATTGGGCTTCTTTAGCTTTGGCTTTGGGTGTAGGTACAAAGACCACTGTATTGTTAATGCTTCCGGCTTTGGTATTGTGGTGTATTTGGTATAGTGTCTTGCGATTGAAGAAAGCTTTTTATAAGCCTATAATTACTTTTTCTTTATTATTCTTGATAAATTTTATTTTGTTTGCCTCATATAATTATATTTTAAATTTTATAAATTATGGACATTTTATTTCATCTTTGAATATTGCATTAGGGCATTCAAATACAGATGGATTTATGTCTACTTTTTCTAATTTATATAGATATATTTTTGATTTCTTTTCTTTCCCTGAGTATTTTTGGTCAGCAGATTTATCTTCTTCTATTTTAAAATTGCGTGAAGGCTTATTAAATGCAATAAATGCTAATAATGGACTAGGACATACCAATGTTGTATATCCTTTTATTGCGCGCTCTGTATCTTCAGCTAGTGCAGGATTTGGTTTATTTGGCCCATTATTTTTTATTCCATTGTATATTGTTGCTGTTTACAGAAGTAAATGCAATAAAAATTATAAATCTTTTTTCCTTGTTTCATTCTTTTATTTATTTTTAGTAACTGTATTTGTTATGGCATACAAATTAGCTTTTATGAGCTTTAACATAAGGTTTTTAGTTACTTTTGCTATGTTAACTGTGCCTATATTGAGTTATGCATATTCAAAAAAATATACTTTTTATAAACTCCTAATTACTTTAATTGGGCTTGTTTATATGTTTACATTGCCAGTGGAGATTACGATATATCCATATAATAATATTTTTAAAGCGTTTAGCCAAGGTGCAACATTGAAACAGTTGCATACTATAACTGAGTGTTCTTTTTTGACTGAGTTGGAAGATATAAATAAGTACAATGTTAAAGATGTTTCTTGTATGGTAAGTAATAAGATTAAAAAGTTCAGTCCAGAAAATAAAATTTTGTATTTTGCAAATTCAGATGATTCATTGATGCCGATTAAAAGACTAATGTTTGAAGGTTATAAAATAGATATTGCGCTTGCCTCAGAGATAGAGAAAATTAATCTTAATGACTATAATATTATAATTATAAGAGATGATTCACAATTGAGTACTACTTTATTTTTAGATGGCAAAATTCTTGATGAATATGGTTATATTAATAAAAATGGAATTTCTTGTTCTTACTTAGGGTTTGATGGAAATATTATAAGAAACTTGGAAAAGGAAAAGTATAATATTGATACTTCTAAATGTAAGTTTGATAAAAGTTTTGTTGATTATTATAATTTAAATTTGATTAATAAAACGACTTATAGAGTTGGAGTTGAACAAGATGGGTCAATAAAGCGTAAGACTTATAAAGTTTATGAAAATTTAAATAATCCATTAAAATATTAGGTATTTGGATTTGCCTTATTTGTCGCAATCATTAAGTGAGGATTGTATTATGAGAAAGTGTATTAATATATTTTTATTAAGTTGTATAGCTATTAGTATAACTCTATTTTCTTATGGCTGTTCAAATATACCGAAAAAGACTTTGCGAGAACCTTATCCCGGTTTCGTTTGGAAAGATTTTTCAGGTGCAGGTTTAACGCTGCGAGTACAGGAAAATTCTAATATTAAATTTGTATCAAATTCAAATACGATTTTTATTCAAAGATATGATGCAAATAACAAGGAAATATTATCCCCAGTAATAAAAGTGTATACATTAAAAAATAATAGCATTGATAGCCTTTTATCAAGTTTGTCAGCAACAAATTATTTAAATATAGACAGTAGTTGGTATGCTCTTGAAAATTGTGAATTTTTCAAATTTAAACAAGATAATGATGCTGAAAAGTACATTTTAAAGCCAAAAGGTAATGCAGAAGTTGAAATGAATAAATTAAGCCCAAAAGAGCCTATACCATATACTTGTGGAGGTTTTGGTGTTGGTAATAGTGGTACAAGATATTTTATTGTGTTTAAAAATTTTCCAAGTAAAGCTATTTTTGTTGAAATTGGACAAGAGGCTCCTTTATTTGATGAAGAATCAATAAAATTCATAAACTAATATGCTTATTTATGACTTTTAATAACTTTTCTATGGAAATATTATTACGCGTTTCAATGGACTATTTTTCATTGAGAATGGACAATTCCCCTGATAAGTTTTTGACGCAGAATATACAAACGCAATTGGAGTCTGATTTAATATAGTTATTTCATTCTGTTCTCCTTGTGCTTTTAGCATATTTTCATAAGCTGCATTATGCGCATCAATTATTTCTTGTTTTGATAAATATCTGCCATTGATATTGCAATAATCATCTATTTCATTTAACCTTTTATCAACAATTTGTTCCATTAATAATCCGTATTCTTCGTTTGTTAGGCCTAACGTTTTCATAACAGAACTCGCGACAAAACGTTTACCTCTGGTATCAGACATAGTTTCTACAAAATCATTATATGATTTCCCAAAACCTGAATCTATATTATAACGGTCTGTTTCGGCAATATTTCTATTATCGAATTCGGAAATAATTCCTTGTGTACGACCTGAAAAAGTTTTTGCAGCATTAGGTTTTAACAAAGAATTTGAGAAAAATACTTTATCATTTTTATTACTTAGCAAATTATATAAATTATCTACCCCGTGTTCTGTAAAATGACCCATCAAATATAAATCATCAGGTAATTTTGTTTTTCGAAGATCAATAACCTGGCATTCGACACCATCAATAATTTGAGTTTCCCAATAAGGTTCAAGATCTTTTGCAGTTACAGAATTTACAATCTGCATATTTTGATAAATTCTTTTTTGCGCCGTTTCTATTTGCTTAATATCAATATTGTTGTTTGGATTAATTATATCTTCTATAAGTTTAGATAATTTTAAGGTTCCAAACCTTGTATTAACGGCCACTTTATTTGCATTATTTTCAGGATTTATATCTGGGTAAGGTTTTGCCCCATTACGTTCAATCCATTCAGTATTATGGTTTCTTGCGATACCAATATCAACGACGCCACTATTAAATTCTTTACTCCAACCAGAGTGTGCGACTAAATCTGTAATTGCATATTTTTCAGCATCTGTTAAATTGAAGCGTTCTAAAATTTCCCAGGCAAAATCACTTTTTTTATAACGTTTATGTGTTACATTGACAGATGTTCCGTCATTGTCGATGGTAAAAGATTTTTCAATAATATTTGGTGTTGAATCTATTTCATCAAATGCTCTCAACATTAATGTCAATTTTGCCATTTTTTGTTCTTGAGGTGAAAATTCTTTATATTGCGAATTATTTATTAATGATTGCATTTGTCTTAATACGCTAACATCCACTTTTTGGCCATCTGAGCCAATTTTTCCAACAAGCATTGCAAATTCAGGAAACTCTTTTGTTAAAGATGTATATATATTATTCAATGACGGATCTGGATTCAATATTCTATTATTTTGAAATTTTTCGATGCACTGTTTTATTTTTTGTTCGACATTAGCCAAACTTTGAGGAGCGTCCATTTTAGGCTTTGTGATTATACCTTCAATTTTTCCATTATTTAACCTCAACCCAAAAGAATTTAAAATATCATTTGCTCTAGGTTGTGGCAAATCTTTTACTGCATCAACAATATCGTTTTCAAATTGATCCCTAGAGTATTCTAGTTCTATTCCTCTGCTGACATCTGCTTTAGCCAAAGTAGCATCTAATGATTCAATTGTTTTTTCAAATTGATTTTGGGCTTGTTGCGAAACTGGTGATTTTCTATTGAATTCATTCTTTTTAGAACTAATAACGTAGTCAATATTTATTCCATGTTTATCTAAAATTAATTTATCTTCAGGTTTTAAATCGTGCTCAATATACCATTTCACCTCGTTTTTAACTGTATCTCCTTTGACAAAAGGAATTAACCAAGATTTATTTTGGATAAGTTTATATAAATCATCAGGTAAAGATGCATAGTAATGCAAATCTTCTAAATTGATGCCTTTACCGTTTATATCAGAAGTGTTTCTTAAAGCAAACATTCCACCTTTTTTTGCAGCTTCTAAGATTTGTTCTGACATCTCCGGATTTTCCTTAATTGTATTATACAAATTGCTTACAGCACACCGTTGTATAGCATTATCAACTTTGATATCCAGTTCTTTAATTATATCTTTAAGTTCAGACTCTACAATATTTAGTTTATCAAAATCAATTTTGCCATCTGTCATATAATGCTTAGATATGTCATAAGAACAAGGTGGAGCATAGCGACTATAATAATCTTTTTCTATACGAGTCATTGATCTTGCAAAAGTTGCATTTTGCAAAGTAGATAAAATCTCTTTATCGACTGTGCCATCTTTGCCATACAAAATTTTAGGCTCTATTGCTAATTTCTCTAATGTTTTAAGTATGTCTATTCCTGAATAATCATTTCTCTTATTTTTAATTAAACGCAACATAGTCATATCAAGAATTCCGTCTTGATTTCTATAATTTTTAAGAATTTTAACAACTTCGGATTTTCCAATTTCTAAATTGTTTATCATATAATCTACGGCAAAACAATTTTGGACATTTAGTTTCCCATCAACCGTACATAAGTTTCTTAACGGTTCTGCATATTCATCATGATAAATGTGAGTTTCGTTTTGATAGGTCCTTAAATTATATTCTGTTACTTCTTTTTCACTTTGGAAAAATTCTTTTGTAACTTTTTGAATAATATAATCTTGAGTAATTCTATCAATCGTAGATAAATCTATTTCACCTGTATCATAATTTTTTTGCAAATTGTAGTGTACATAATTGTTGTTTGGATCTGATTCTGGAAGCATCATCCCTATTTTAAATCCAATGTCGTCAAAATGTTTAATTTGATTTCCATTTGCATCTTTTTCATAGTGAATAGCGTTTTTAGCTATTTCTGAAATCATTAGAGAATATGTATAATTTTGATTATCTTTTCTGTTTTCAATTTTTTGTTCAAATAATTTATTAATTTGATTAAAAGCTTTTTCATTAAAGGTATAACCATATTTTGGATTTCCCTCAGTACAAGCTTCTATAATATCATTAACAATTCCATTTCTTACATTTGGATTTGATAGTAATAGTTTTGTAGCATCAATAATTTTAGTTTTTTCTTCTGGCTTTGCATATTCTAACTCAAACATGATTATATTTCTTATTACACTATCTGTACTTATTAGCATGTCTGGATCTTTATCTTTTGGAATACAATCTACAAATTCTTTTGCATAGCCCAGCATTTCTTCGCTAAACAAATTGTTTTTATAATCTCTTGACATGTATTGAAAATTTTCAAGTTTAAATTTATTTATATCATAGCTTTTTTTTGCTAAATCACTATTTATTACTGATTCAAATAAAGCCTTAGCTGCTGGGCTCATACTGCCATCTTTTCTTTGGCACAATTCATTACCTTTTATCTGAAATTCTGTATCAGACATTCCGCCTTCAGTTATACCTGCAGGAAGCGATTCTGGGTTTAATCTTGTAATTGTTCCATCAGAATTTATTCTAAATTTTTTACCGTTTATTTCTTGAATGTCCCCTTTTTCAACCTGCCAATTGCCATCTCCAACATAAGTATTTTCAAGATTATCTACATTATTTCCTAATTCTTGTGAGCCTAATTTATAAGCTTCACGTTCGGTTGCTTGGTTTACATAACCTTGCATATCTGAGTTAGGGTTAATCGGATTAGCAAACTCTTCTTTATAAATTCTTGTTAAATATTCATTTAATGACCCATCTTCAGAATTCTTCAAATTATTATAATTTTCTAATAATCTTGCAGTAAATGGACTTTCGATAACTTCTTTAATTTTAGTCTCTTTATGTTGTGCAGGAATAGATTTATCATTCATCACAACATCTCGAAGTCCTTGTTCTCCATATTGAGCAATAATATCACGGTATTGCAGCATATGAGTAAATTCATGAGAAATTATTTCTACTAGCTTTTTAGCATTATTTGTATTCTTGTTAACTTGAATTGTTCCATTAGGCCAATTTGCCAAGCCATCAGCACCTTGAATTTCTGCAAATTCTATTTTAGGTTCATATCCTTTCATACCAATTTCTTCTGATAATATTTGGGTAACCCCATCTACAAATTTTTGTTTATCAGAACCACAGTCTTTCGCAAGTTGCTTAATGTCATTACTACGATTTTTTGCAATATCTTTAAAAATATTTCCTAAATCTTCATAGTGTTGAGTGAGTTTTTCTTCAAATTTCCCTGATAAAATTAATGATGTTACATTGCCATTAACATCAGGAGCAGTCGCTCTTAAATCAGCTTCATTATCAAGATTAAATAAATCAACAGGTTTATTTTCTGCACTTGTATTAATATCTGTTTGCTGCCATTGCTCTTTAACTTTATCGGCAACAATTTCTGCAGGATCTTCACTTCTAGCATTGTTAATTAATATTTCTTCTTCTGAGCTTATTCCTTGTGGAACACTTGTTTCTGTTTTTTTGTTTTCAGTGTTTTTAACTCTTATTTTACCTTCAGAAATATCATCCATTGTCTTTAGAATATTTTGTGCATCCTCTTTTGTTACTCCATATTCTTTAAACGCATCATGGATGTATTTTACCTTTGAATCTGTATTCAAATGCGCAAACTGCTTTTGTAATACTCCGCCTGATATAGCAAAGGCTACTGAATTTATCCAATCTTGTTTTGTAACATCCCCATTTCCCATTACTTTATTTACCAAGTATGTACTTGAAATATCCAATGCTACTTCACTTGATATTTGTAATGTCTTTGCTAGGGTATCTATTTTTTTGAAACTTTTTACTATATCATTCGGAAATTTCAGTGGATTTGTTTTTACCATCGCTGCTATTTCATCAGCACTTTTACCTGTTTGTTTTAGTGTATTTACTAATGATTTCGTCTTGTATAGGGCAGCTCCTTGTTCTGCAATTTTACTGGCTCCCATACCTGTTGCCATATAAACTGAATTTTGTAATACCCCTTCTCCCCAGGCTTGCCATTCTTCTGCGCTCATACCGTTTTCCGATGTGAGTTGTTCTAGCAATTCTGTCGGTTTTAAGGTCATATTTGCCATAATTACAGGTGATGCTACTTGTTGTGCTTTTTGTAAAGTTTGTGCTATTTTTACTCCTTTTTTTGCTTTATCGACTAGATTTAATCCCTTTACAACGTTTGCTCCTGTAGTTGTTCCTTTTAAAGCTACAGCACCTTTTAGTGCCCATCCGCTTGTTGCAACAGCTCCGCCAGGAACCACCATCAATGCCATTGAGGCTATATTTAATCCTATTTCTATGTTAGCAACGCCCTGTTGTTGTTTTTGTACATACTGCTCTGACAATATTTTTAAATCTTTTTTGCCATATGCTTTTTTAAAGCTTGCTTCATATTCTTTTTGATATTTTTCTAAAGTATTTTGTGTTAGGGTGGATAATTCTTCTGCGGTTGCATTTTCTTTATACTCTACGCCTAGTGCTGTCGCTAGAGATTTATCTAATCGAGTACTCATTTCTTTTGCGATTAGTTTTAATTCTTCATTTGTTGCTTCTGCAGGCAGTCCGTTTTTAGCTGTTCGATAGATTACATATTTTCCTTGTTTATTTTTACTTAATCTGAATTCCCCGCCGTATTTTTTTACGTCCGGGTGATCTTTGTATTTCTCATTTATGTCTTTTAGTGTTTTGTTTATTTCTTCTTTTGAATTAATGCCTGCTAGTTTAAAAGCATCTATTATTGCTCTTGATGCATTTTCCGGATTCATTTGGCTTGTAACATCTCCTTTTGTTGAAAAGGAAAGGCTTTCTTTTGTCTTATTAATCATTTCTACGGCTGTTTTTACTTGAGCATAGTCTTGTGCTTTTTTTTGACAGTCTTCAATGTTCTTTTCGTTAAACTCTACTCCTCTTGTATTTTTAAAAGTTTCTTCAAAAGTTTGGATTATTGGTTCGCCTAGAAAATCGTATGCGATTGGCTCACCTTTTGCTGCTTTTTCCAGTTGTATCAGGTCTTGTTTTGTTTTAGATATTTCTTTTTTTACTGTTGATTTTGCGTATTCCTTATTAAATACTTCTTGCCACGTATTTACAACTGAAGAAAGAGCTCCAGCCTCTTTATCTTGGTTTTTTACAAGAGTGTCTGCTTCTGTTGTTATATCTTTTAAAAATTTAATTGAATCTGATTGTGTTTGAGTAGGAGTAAGAGTTGCATAATTATAATTTGATCGTTCTAGTGTTACACCTACTGATAAGTCTTTAGTTCCTCCTGTTCCAAACAAATTGTTGTTAGGAGTTATTGAGGTTGGTGTACTTGCTTGCTTTTGCTCGTTATTGTTTTTTTTAGATACAGCAAGATGTTCAAAGCCAGGGTAAACTTTGCCTGTCTTTTGCATCTCTTTTTGCATTATAGATACGACTTCGTCATCGGATATTACAAAACCAAGATTCTTTGACTGCCTGTAATTGCTTATTATGTTTTGCTGTTGTACACTATATTCTGACATTTTTCCTAACTTTTGTCACAATTAACCTAATTATTTATATCGGATCAATTAAAAAAAAATTTAAGAATATGCAGAATGTGTTAATATTTATTAAGATTTTAAATTGTTGTAATTTATTATTATTAAGTCTTAAGTTTACCTAATAAAAAAGACCCCGAAGGGTCAATTTCAATAAATGGGGCGGATAGTGGGATTCGAACCCACGTATATCGGAACCACAATCCGAGGTCTTAACCACTTGACGATATCCGCCACAAGCTACTTTTTTATATTATCATAAACATTATTGAAATCAAGTATTTATAATAAAAAAGTCCACTATATTTAGTGGACTTTTTTGCTTGTTTCTTTTCAATCTTAGCTAATTCTTTGGAACATATAGCCAATACCACGAGCTGTCAAGATTAATTCAGGATTAGCTGGGTCTGATTCCAATTTAGAACGTAATCTTGAAATGTGTACGTCAACAACTCTTGTATCAATACGATGATCTGGTGGATATGCCCAAACATGTTGTAGGATTTCGTTTCTTGAAAAAGCTTGACCTGAATTGTTAACAAGCAGTTCAAGTAAACTGAATTCCATACCTGTCAAACGTATTCTTTCGTTCTTTCTGAATACTTGACGGCGTGCTGTATCAATTTTAATATTACCTGTTGTTATTACATTTTTAGTTACTTTACCTGTTGGGGTAACTGTTTCTCTGTTGTTGGTTCTTCTTAAAACTGCTTTTACACGAGCTTCAAGTTCTTTTGGTGAAAATGGTTTTATTACATAGTCATCTGCACCTAGTTCCAATCCTGTAATTCTTTCTGAAACATCTCCAAGAGCTGTTAAGATAATGATAGGAACGTCTGCAGTTCTTCTGATTTCTCTTGTTACGCCATAACCATCCAATTTTGGCATCATTACATCTAACACAACCAAATCAGGATTATATTTATTAAAAGCATTGACTGCTTCTTCACCGTCTGCTGCTGTTACAACATCATAACCTGCCATTTTTAAGCGAGTTTCTAATATTCGTCTAATACTAGCTTCATCATCAGCTAATAATATTCTTTGACGATCTTCAGAATCATTAGGCATTTCAACGTTTTCTGTCATAGTCTTTTCCTTACTTAAATAATAATCGTACACCTTTTGCCAATATTTTAAATATTAAAAAATATTGATTTCTGTTAATATTTATAACGTTATATTAACCTAATTTTACAAAAATTGCAAGCACTTTTTATAAGTTTTTCAAATTTTTTGAGTTTATTTTAGTAAATAATGACTCGAGCAGCTAAAACCATTACTTGTAGGTGTGCAATCTCCATTTTTTAAATCTTCATATAAGTATTCATATAAAAGAGGTCGTATCGCTTTATCCATTATGTATAGGACATAGAGGTCTTTTCCAAAAGTGTTTGGTTTTTGTAATCCATTTACATCAATTGTTATCCAGCCGCATCGCTTATAGCTATAATATCCATCATAAGTAAAATCACAATTAGCATTATCAAGAAAAAATAATATTGCACTACCGTTTGCTAAAATTATTGTTGCAGCATCCCTATTCAAGTAATTTGTTGTTGCTGCGGTTCCGTTCAAATGTTTTATTTTGCTGAATTCGGTAAAGCAACTATTTTTCTCATCATCCATATTATATGGAGTTTCACAAGTCCTTATTTGTTTTAAATGTTCTCCAAAGATTTCCATAAGGCATTTATTTTTATCTTTGCTTGTTTTGTTTTCACAAGTTTGGAGTCCTGATTGAAAACTTCCATTTTCAGCGGTAATAGCGTTATGAGCTTGAGATAAAATTGAGTAATCTTCTTTTAATATTGTAATGTAATGTCGCATATTTATATTGTTAATGATAGTTGGCAGTGTCATAGATGCGACTATTCCAATTATTCCTATTGTGATTAAAGTTTCTGCAAGTGTGAATGCTCTGTTAGTCATATATTTTCTCCTCGATGTGATGTATTACTTCATAGTAAATCAATCATAACAAAAGAAAATATAAATATGCAAAAATATGAAGTAATGTATCACATGATAATTTCTGCTAATATCAAGAAACTTCGAAAATCATCGAAGCTTTCACAGGAAGAATTTGCAGAAAAAATTAACTGCTCCCGAGAATTTATTAGCAGAGTAGAAAACCTTAAAGAAAAAGTCAGTTTAAAGATGATTCTTAAACTTTCTGAAATCTTTAAGGTTAGTCCAAAATATTTCTTTGAAGAGGATTAGAGCTTATTTGCAATTATTTGTTTAAATTTTTCTAAATCTTCTTTTGTGTCAATGCCTACAGGTACAAAATCTACAATAGATGTTTTAATTTTCATTCCATTTTCTAAAGCTCTTAATTGTTCTAAGCTTTCTGTTTTTTCTAAAGGTGTTTGAGGTAGTGAAGTCATTTTTATCAATGCTTCTCTTTTATACCCGTATATTCCTAAGTGTCCATAGAATGTCGCAATTCCGGTATTCCTTTCATAAGGAATTTTTGAGCGTGAAAAATAAAGTGCGTAGCCGTTATTGTCGATTACACATTTGACCAAGTTTGGATTATTAATTTCTTCTTCATCTTTTAAAACTCTTATTAGAGTAGAAATATCAGCATTATCATCTTCTTGAACATTTCTAGCTACCGCATCAATGCTTTCTGGTTTGATAAGTGGTTCATCTCCTTGAAGATTTACAATATAAGATATTTCAGGATGACGTTCTGCAACTTCACGGATTCTATCACTGCCGCATTTATGATTTACAGAGGTCATTTCAACGTTTCCACCAAAGGCTTTTACAGCATTAAAAATTCTCTCGTCATCTGTTGCTACTATTATAATATCTGCAAGTTTTGCTTGTTGTGCTTTTTCATATACCCATTGAATTATAGGTTTGCCGTTAACTTCTATTAGCGGTTTGCCTTCTAATCTTGATGAACCGTATCTAGCCGGTATAATTATTGCCGTTTTCTTTGTCATTACATACCTTTCTTTTTATATCATCAAAACTACAGATTATTTCTTTACCACAAGTGCAACCCATTGATTTTGGTGCATTTCTTCAATCAAGTCCAAATGATGTTTCTTGATAGCTTCAAGTACAACAGCTTTCTTTTCGTCTAATATTCCAGATAGTACCATATAAGCTCCATCTTTCATTATAGCTTTCAAGTCTCCCATAATTTCAGCAAGTACATTGTGCAAAATATTTGCCAATACAAAATCAAATTGTTTTGATAATTTATCAGCTGTGTTTAGTTCAAACTCGCATTCAACATTATTTTTTTGTGCATTTTCTATTGCAACATCAATTACAGTTTCGTCGTTATCGCATCCATAAGCCGATTTTGCTCCGAATTTTTTAGCACAAATTGCTAAAATTCCTGAACCCATTCCAATATCAGCAACTTCTGCGTTTTGAGGCATATACTTTTCAATAGCCATCATGCAAAGCTGTGTTGTAGAATGTGTTCCGGTTCCAAAAGCGCATCCGGGTTCAAGTTTTATGATAACTTCATTATCAAATTTTGGAGTATAATCGATCCAATCAGGGACAACCGTTATTTTGTCAGTAACATGAGTTACGTCCCATTTTTCTTTCCATTTCTTAGACCAGTCTTCATTTTCTTTTTCAACATAAGAAAATTCCCAACTGCCAAGTTCTTCGTCTGAAAAGCCTCTGGATTTTAGGATTGCTCTTTGTTCAGTTAGAATTGTTTCTACGTCAGCTTTTTCTGTCAAAAATACTCTTAAAGTACCTTCAGTTGTAGAAATCATCTCTAAATCTTTATACGTTTCTTCTGCAAGAACTACGCCTTCGCAAGGCAAATTTTCAAAACAAATCGCTGATATGATATCTTCCATATCAGGATTTATTTTTATTTGAAGCTCATAATAAGAATTCATTTTCTACTCCAAGAATGCTCCCATTTTGCGGAACTTATTGTAGCGATTGTTTTTTAATTCTTCTACTGAAAGCTTAGAAAGTTCTTCAATACTTTCAAGAATAGTTTTCTTCATTTCGCTGCAAACAAAGTCATAATCTTTATGTGCTCCGCCAACAGGTTCTTTTATTGCACCGTCGATAATTCCAAATTTCATCAAGTCTGGAGCTGTAATTTTTAAAGCATCTGCAGCATCACTTGCTCTAGAAGCATCTCTCCATAGGATAGAAGCACAACCTTCCGGAGAAATAACTGTGTAATAAGCGTGTTCAAGCAAGAATACTTTATCCGCAACTGCAAGACCTAAAGCCCCTCCGGAGCAGCCTTCACCTGTAATAATTGCAATTACCGGTACATTTAATTTTGCCATATCTCTTAAGTTTACAGCGATAGCTCCACCTTGGCCTGTTTCTTCTGCGCTGATTCCAGGATATGCCCCTGGAGTATCAATTAATGTTACGATTGGAATATTGAACTTGCTGGCATGTTTAAATAATCTCAAGGCTTTTCTATAACCTTGCGGTTGAGGCATACCGAAGTTATATTCAAGGTTTTCTTTGGTAGATTTCCCTTTCATTGTACCGATAATCATAACAGGTTTACCATCAATCTTTGCTAATCCGCCAATAATAGCTCTGTCGTCCATGCCTGTTCTATCACCGTGCAATTCGATGAAATCTGTACAAATATGTTCTACATAATCCAAAAAGTTTGGTCTTTCTGGATGTCTTGCTATTTGTAACTTTTGTGCAGGTTTTAAGTTTGAATACAATTCTTTTTTATAATCATCAGCTTGCTGCTCAAAAGTTTCAATTTCTTTATTTAAATCCATTCCGGACTCCGCGCTTATTTTCTTTAATTCTTCAATCTTTTCTTGTATTTCCATAATCGGTTTTTCAAAATCCAATATTGTACTCATATTGTATCCCTTTTTAATATATTAGTCTAATTTAAACTCCATGCATTGAGAAAATATTAGCAAGAGTTTTTCTTAAGTCTTTACGTCTAGATACCACATCAACCTGTCCATATTTTAATAGGTATTCTGCAGTTTGGAAGTCAGACGGTAATTTTTGTCTGATAGTTTGTTCGATAACACGTCTGCCGGCAAAGCCAACTCTGGCACCTTGTTCGGCAACGATAATATCGCCCAACATACCGAAACTTGCTGTTACACCGCCAAATGTTGGTTCTGTGATTAAGTTTACGTATAATAAACCTTCATCATCAAGTCTTGAGCAAGCACAAGAAGTTTTTGCCATTTGCATTAAGCTCAATGCGCTTTCCTGCATTCTAGCCCCGCCTGAAGATGTGATTGCAAGAACTGGAAGTCTTTCTTCAATAGCTTTTTCCATAATTCTTGTAACTTTTTCTCCAACAACACTACCCATTGAACCACCCATAAAGTCAAAATCCATTATTGCAGCAGCTACTTTGTGACCTTCGATTTTACCAATGCCTGCAATTACAGCATCTTTAAGGTTAGTTTTCTTTTGTGCTTTTTCAATTCTGTCTTTATAAGATTCTGTATCTACAAATTCTAATGGGTCAGTTGGGCTGATTTCAGAGAATAATTCTTGAAATGAGTTTTCATCAAAAAGTTGTTTAATTCTTTTTCTTGCATTTATTCTGAAGTGGTAGTCGCACACAGGACATACCATATCATTATTAGCTAAATCTTCTTTTAAAAGTTGAGCGTCACAATGTACGCATTTTACCCATAAATCAGGATTTTGCTCAACTTCAGCACGAGCTTCCAGCTCACGTCTTTTTATTTGAGCTTCTTTTCTTTTTTCAAACCAATCTTGAATTGTCATATTTATAATCCCTAACTAAAAATTTATATTTACTCTGTTTATTTTACATCAAACAAAAAGGTATTGCAAATTTATTAAGTTAATAGCGAATTTTAGATGCTCTATCCATTTCTCTTTTTTGGTCTTTTTTAGCAATATCATCACGCTTATCGTGGAGTTTTTTACCTTTGCCTAAACCTATTTGAACTTTTGCAAATCCTTTTTGGATATATACTTCAAGCGGAACTATTGTATAGCCGTCTTTTTTTACTTTAGAATGCATTTTTAAAATTTCTTTTTTAGTAAGTAAAAGCTTTCGTGTTCTTTCTGCCTCATGGTTAAAGCGATTTCCCTGCTCATAAGGTGATATATGGCAGTTATATAGAAAAACTTCATTATCTTCTATTTTGCAAAAGCTATCTTTTAGGTTGATTGCATTTTTGCGTATGGATTTGATTTCGGTTCCAGTCAAGACAATCCCTGCTTCATATTTGTCAAAGATAGTGAAGTCATGAAATGCTTTTCTGTTTGTTGTAATTATTTTTCGTTCCATATGCTGATTATAACACATAAATTTATCTTTTTGACAGTTTTGCTCTTTCTTCTTGAATTGTGTTTTTAAGCATTTTTGATATTAATTCTATTTTTTCATCAAAATAGAACTTTTTTGTATTAATCGGTTCTGTTTTTTGACTCAGGACGTTCGGATGGTATTCTTCTATAGCGTTTTGATAAAAATTCCCTGTATTATAAGCGTTTCGTTCATTAATTAATCGATATCTGAAGTCTTGTAGGGTATTAATTTTTTCATCATTAGTTTTATTTTTGAAATATTTCTCAAGCTTTTTTGTAAGAACCGGTATTAGGTCTTTGCGATTCTGTTTTTTTGCAGATTGTAGTTCTTTATCAAAGAATTGATGGTATTTTTTATTCCTATAGCCCTTAATTGTCATCTCAATTACTCTTTGCGTATATTTAGGGTTTGTAAAATAACTGAAAAGATGGTCGGTTTCATGCATTAGTGTTCCAAATTCCTGCAGACTAAGAGCTTTTGTTATAGCGTTAGGTTTTATTTGTACAAAATATCCTTCAACGTTTCCTTTTTTGTTTGAACCTATCATTACTCTGCCTGTTGCGTTTATATTATTTCCCAGTCCGCTTACTTCAATTCTTTTTTGAGGTGGCAGGAGTTTTAGGTATAGTTTTTTTATTTTTGAAAGTTTTACATCATAAGTCCCAAATTCGTCTTTTACTGAATTATAAAAGTCAGCAGTTAATTTTTGTGCATACTGATATCTGCCATCAGGAGAACCTTGTCCTTTAAATTGGTTTACTGGAAATTTTGCTGTCTTAAGAACTTTGAACATACTTTCTTAAAACAAGTGAATGGCAAAAATTGCTATTATTCGTATAAATGACATTTTACTTTATGTGTATCAGATATGTTTATTGTAGGAGGATTTAGTTTTGGACATTTTTCAAAACATTTTGAGCATCTTGTATGGAATTTGCAACCCTTAGGAAGATTTGCCGGAGATGGTAAATCGCCGCTTAAGATTATTCTATCAGATTTTTCTCCGCTAATTTGCGGTACGGCACTTAATAGCGCTTGCGTATATGGATGTTTGGGAGAGGTGAAAATTTCTTCTGTTGTTCCGATTTCTACAATTTCTCCAAGATACATAATTGCAATTCTGTCTGCTAAGTACTTAATTACACTCATATCGTGTGTGATTAGTAAAAATGTTAAATTATAGTCTTCTTTTAGTTCTTTTAATAGGTTTATTATCTGAGCTTGAATGCTAACATCCAGAGCACTTACGGGCTCATCTGCTAGAATAAATTCAGGATTTAGTACAAGAGCTCTTGCGATAGCTATTCTTTGGCGCTGGCCTCCTGAAAATTCATGCGGATATAAACATAGGCAGTCTTCGCTTAAGCCTACTTTTTTTATCTTTTCTCTTATAATTTCAAGAATTTCTTTTTCTGAATATTCGGTGTTGATCTGTAACGGTTCTTTTAATGTATTTAAGATTTTCATTTTGGGATCAAGGCTTGAATATGGGTTCTGAAAGACAATTTGTGCACTTTTTCTAAAAGTTTTTAGTTCGTTTTTCCCCATTTTTAGGATGTTTTTGTTTTTAAAATTAATCTCGCCTGATTTTGAATTTTCAAGCTTAATAATAGCTTTTGCAAGGGTTGATTTCCCGCAACCGGATTCGCCTGCTAATGCAAGAATTTCCCCCTGTTTTATTTCAAGGTTAACTCCATTCACGGCATGAATAATTTCTGTTCCGCCGACAATACCCTTATTTGACTTGTATTCTACATATAAGTCTTTTATTTCAATAAGATTTTCACTCATAAAATGAGTGTATATTATTTCCTTGTTAAAATCAATTATATAAAACGGCTATTCAATATTAAGTAAGTTGTGAATTTTTAGTTCAAGTATATTTGCAATTTTAAATAAAGTATCCAATGACGCTTTTTTCTCTCCGCGTTCTATTTCCCCTAGATAATAATCATTCATTCCTGCAAGTTCTGCAAATTTTTCGCGTGATAACTTTTTTTCTCGTCTTAGGTTATAAATTTTTTTTCCTAGTTTTTCGTAAAAAGTTCTTGTCATTTTTTCATCTTATGATATTATGATTTTAATAACATTGGCCATGAGCCAATATGCATAGGGGGATTATGAAAAACAAAGCATTTACGTTGAGTGAGGTTTTGATAACTCTTGGAGTTATTGGAGTTGTAGCTGCAATGACTTTGCCAACGGTTATTAATAAAGTTGAAAGAAATATTTTAAAACAACAATTTAAAAAGGTTTTATCTGTTTATAGTCAAAATATTCTAAAAACGACTTATGATTTAGGTGGTAGTATGAATTGTTATTATGGTCAAGACGAAAATGGCCAAATTTCTAGTACTACTGGAATAGACTACTCTGGTTGTAAAACTTTTTATGAACATTTTGCCAAAAATCTCAAGGTTATTAAAAAGTGTGAAGGGAATGCTCTTGTTGATGGATGTTTGCCAGTGTACTCAGAATATAGGAGCGAAAGTGGATGCTCTGGGTATAGTGAGCAAGCTTTTAATGTCACAAATACTGTTTATGTTTTAGCAGATGGAACACTTTTGATGCCTTATGCTAATCAAACTCTTGCTGCTGCAGCTGTAGATATAAATGGTAAAAAAGGCCCTAATAAACCAGGGTATGATCTGTTTAATTTTAGTATTATGAAAACTCATAAAAATAGTTATATAATAAATGCTCCCTCTATCAATGGTTGCTTACCATATCTTGAAGGTAGGCTGACTTATGATGAAATGTTTAAGTAATCTAAATTTCTCTTCTGCCTTCTATTGCTCGGGCAATAGTAATTTCATCGGCATATTCAAGATCAGCACCAACAGGTAATCCAAAAGCTATTCTTGAAATCTTTATTCCAAAAGGTTTTATTAGTTTGCTTAAATATAAACTTGTAGCTTCTCCTTCGACTGAAGGGCTTAACGCTATAATAACCTCTTTTACTGCTTCATCAGTTAAACGATTAAGAAGTTCTTTAATTCTGATATCGTCAGCTCCAATACCATCCATAGGTGATATTAGACCTTGTAATACATGATAGAGACCTTTGTATTCATTTGTTTTTTCAATAGCGATTAAATCTTTAGTTTCAGCTACAACACAAATTGTTGATCTATCTCTTGTTGCAGATTGACAAATTTCGCACGGACTTGTTGAAGAAAGGTTAAAACATATCTCACAAGTGTGTGTGTTTTCCTTTGCTTCAACAATGCTCTGTGCAAATTTTTGCACCTCAGACATTGGCATTCTTAGTAAGTAAAATGCCATTCTTTGAGCTGATTTCGGTCCTACGGACGGAAATTTCTGAAAGTGCTCTATTAATGTCGCTATTGACTTTGGGTATATCATTAGAAGCCCAATCCAGGAATGTTCATACCGCCTGTTGCAGCTTTCATTTTAGCTTCCATTTCTTTTGAAGCTTTTTCGCTTGCTTGGTTAATAGCAACAGTAATTAAATCTTCTAATTCTTCTGCTGTGTCGTTGTCTAGAGAAAGTTCAGATGCATTTAATTTGATTGATTTAAATTTCCCTTGACCATCACATACAACTTTTACTGCACCACCTGCAGATTCCCCTGTAAGCTCCATCTTAGCAAGTTCTTCTTGTGAAGATTTTAACTTTGCTTGGATAGATTGTGCCTGTTTCATGATTTGCATAATGTTCATATTTTATTCTCCTTAGTCTGTAATAATGCAGCATGTTAAGCTTTTGCAGCATCCCTTTTTTTATAATACAATAAAAATATGCAGAGTAAAACTTATGTTTCACAATCTTTAAAAAATGGGAAGCTAATGAGATGGACTTATATGCCGCTCAAGGTATATATTGCGCCTATGAAGTTTTATTCAAAGCAGGGAGAAGATTATAAATATCGTCAAATGGTTCGTAGAGCTTGTGAAGAATGGCAGACCGCAACAAAAGGAAGGGTCTCTTTTACTTTTGTAAAAACTCTTCTTGAATCCAATGTTAATGTCGATTGGAAAAGGGTTGAGCGAAAAGCGCTTGGACATTGTTATTTTTCATTTGACGGGGCTAACAGGCTTTATGGAGCTGAGGTAGCAATTGGGTTGACTGATGGGTATATACATGGAGATTATGGTGATGAAAATGAGGTTTATCACACTATTTTGCATGAAATTGGTCATGCTATCGGTTTAGGACACAGTCCTTACAAAACTGATATTATGTATACTCCTCACCAGAAAGGAATTCATAGAGTTTCTGAGGGCGATGTCCTTACTGTTAATTGGCTTTATAGATTGCCTCAAGGTGCAACTGTTGCGGAAATAGCTTCTCAATATTCAATGGGCGGTTCGGATATTGATGAAATTATTTATAGAGTTATGCATAGGAATGAGCCAAGTGAATTTGAAAAGGTAAAAAATAATGTTAAAGCCCCAAAAAGGGATCTTCTCGATGAACAAGAAAATATTGCTCTTTTGCGAAAGTACCATATGGCTTTACAAAATGTTTCTTTGTCTGAAGATATGAGAAAGTTTTTCCTTAATAACAAAAGGGATAATAATAAATGAGAGTAGTTGTTCTCGGTAAAGGTGCAATGCTTGCAAATCTTTTGCGAGGTGTTATTTTATCAGGAATTGAGGTTGCTGGAGTTTTTAGGTATGAAAGACTTAAAAAATCTCCATTTGAGATGCTTTTTTATGATTTTTTTAAAAGTTCTCCAGAGCTTACGCTAATAAAAAAATATGGATTTAGAGATTTAACTTTCAAATCTGCGAATTCGGAGGAATTTAAGAAGTTTTTAATTAAAGAAAATATTGATTTACTTATAGTTGGAACGTGGTGTGAAAAAATAAGAAAAGATATTTTAGATGTTCCTGTAATTGGTTCTGTGAACGTTCACCCTTCACTTTTGCCAAAATATAGAGGTCCAAATCCTTATTTGCAAACAATCTGGCATGGAGAATCTAAATCCGGTGTTACTTTTCATCTTATGACTGAAAATTTTGATGAGGGACCTATTCTCGCTCAATCTGAGGTTGAAATCATTGATGGTGATACGGGGAAAGAACTTAGGGATAAAACTGTTTTTCAAGCAAGACTAATGTGTGCAGAATTAATTGAAAAACTTAAAGATGGTTTTGTTATACCGGTTCCGCAGGATGAGAATAATACCTCTTATTATCCTAATGTTATCCCTGAGGATATGACATTGAATTTTCAAAAAGAGACTTCTGTTGAAATTTTAAGACATATAAGAGCTTTCCATCCGTGGCTGCCAGTATATATTCAGTACAATGATGTCTTTTTTATAGTTAATCCTTATTCAGTTGAAATTGTTGAACAAAGGGCAGATGTAGTTGGTAAAATCCTTGATAAAGATAAAAAATCTCTTACTATTTCGACTATAGATGGCAAAGCTATAAAATTTGGTGATTTAAGACTTTATAAATTTCCATTGTTGACTCAATTTGTTATAGACCGAATAAATATTTAACAAGTTTCTCACTATAGTCACAATGATGTTTATTTTCCCAAGTTAAATCTGTGCAATACAGGTAATCTAGATTCCCGTTATATACAACCCAGGCTGCACAGGCAAAACCTGAATCTTTTAGGCAGTGTTCAATGAAAAACTGTGTACCAAATCTGGCTGGTGCTCCTGCTGGAATAAGTGTATTTTGGAAAATATAAAAATAAAAGAAATCAACACCTACCTGATTCGGCGGTTTGGCTCCGTTTATATCAACATATACTTGCCCAAAATCACTATAGCCGCTTGCAGATGAAGTGTTAAACATAACCATAGTTCCGTCTGCAAGGATTGCTGCAGATCTGTCACTTAAAATATTCCAATTGACATAATTGGATCCATCTATGTTTTTGTAAGTCCTGTTAGGATAGCAGCCAACTCCGTTTTCACAAACTTTTATTGTACTTAAATGCTTTCCAATATTCCTTAATAATATTTTTTCACCACCAAGTCCAGGTTCCATAGAAATTCCCCAGCTATCAACCGGACCGTTTTCGGCAACTGCTTTTAGTAATGCTTGCTGTAGTGTTGAATATGTTTTTTTTAGTCTTGCTGTGGTAACTTTATCTTTTATGTTGCCCGATAGCACTTGATATACCATTGTGGCAATCATACCGATGATGCCTATGGTGATAAGTACTTCTGCCAGTGAGAAACCTTTTTTGCTAGAATCTGAAGTCTCTTTCGCCATGTTCTATCTTTTCCAAATCTTCCATAACCGTCTGTTTTATATTCTCATTATCCAACATTTTGACTTCTTTTGCAATCAATTTATTGCCGATTTGTTTTGTTTCTTCAGATGCATAGTCTTGAAGATACTCTTTTAGCGTCATTATTGCGTTTGGATGGCAGAAATTTTTAATCTGTTGTTGTTTACAAATCTCCATAAATCTATCACCAGTTCTGCCTTTTCTGTAGCATGCAGTACAAAAACTTGGTAGATAGCCTAAATTCATGAGCCATTTAATGACTTCATCCAGAGGTCTTCTGTCCGAAATATCAAATTGCGCAGAATTTTCATCCTCAGGCATTGGATTGAAGTATCCGCCTACACTTGTTTTTGATCCGCCACTCATTTGTGATATACCAAGATGTAGAAGTCTTTCTCTACATTCTTCAGATTCTCTTGTTGAAATAATCATGCCAGTATATGGTGTTGCAATACGGATGCAGGCTACAATTTTTGCAAAAGTATCATCATCAATTCCATTGTCAAAAGCCGATGGATCAATGTCATCAGCTTTTTTAATTCGTGGCACACTTATAGCGTGAGGACCTACTCCATAAGTGGCTTCTAAGTGTTCAGCGTGCATTAGTAATGCTGCAAATTCATATTTGTATGATTCCAAACCAAAAAGTACGCCCAAGCTTACATCGTCAATGCCGCCTTGCATAGCTCTATCCATTGCTTCAGTGTGGTATGCGTAATTATGCTTAGGTCCGGTTGGGTGTAATTTTTCATAAGATTCTTTGTTATATGTTTCTTGGAATAATACATAAGTTCCAATACCGGCTTCATGCAGTTTTCTGTAATTTTCCACACTTGTTGCTGCAATGTTTACATTTACTCTTCGGATAGAACCGTTTTTATGTTTTACGCTGTAGATTGTTTTTATTGATTCCAAGATGTATTCAATAGGATTATTCACAGGATCTTCCCCTGCTTCAATTGCCAGTCTTTTGTGCCCCATATCTTGGAGTGCAATTACTTCATTTTTTATTTCTTCCTGCGTAAGTTTTCTTCTTGGAATAGTCGTATTTTGTTTATGATAAGGACAATATACACATCCGTTTACACAGTAGTTTGAAAGATATAATGGTGCAAAAAGAACTATTCTATTGCCGTAATAATCTTGTTTAATTTCATTTGCAAGTTTAAAAATTTCTTCATTTTTTTCAGGGATTGCGCAAGCCAAAAGAACTGAAGCTTCTCTATGTGAAAGCCCTTTATGAGTTTTTGCTTTTTCTATAATCTTGTCTATTAGTTCAGAATTATTCTTGTTTTCTTCTGCATATTTTAATGTGTCTAGTATTTCTTCGTGAGAAATAAATTCTTCAGCCTTTTTGGATTTTGGATTATACATATATTACACTCCCTCTTTTCATAATGTTAAGTCAATGAAAATTAAAAGTAAAGTTTATTTAGATTTTTAAAAAGGGGTAATTCAATATTTGAGCTAATGGCTAGTTTTTCTCCGACATTTGATAATTTTGGTAATATTTTTAGATTATTTGCTTGTAAAAAATTAGCTAGACCTCCTATGTATTCAAGGTTATTTAAAGATCTTATTTTGGAATACATGAAGTTTGCGTCTTTTCCTATTTTTCGTAATTCATTTGCAATAGTTAGATTTGAATGTATAAAGTCTCCATTTCCCTTAATTTCAACAACATTTTTTAGTAATTTGTTTTCATCTATTCCAAGATCCTTAAATGTAAAGCCTGTATTCGGTTGTGAGTAATGAGATATAATAATCTCTCCATTTTGGTTTTTATTTGCAGAAATCCCAACTTTATTAAAAATATTTATTTGATTGTTATTTGTTATGTCATCTTTTAAGATTTCCTTTAGCTCTAAGAAATCTTTTTTTCTGTTAATAGCTTCTGTTAATAGCTTTTCATCGCTTCTGCCTAGGTTTAACTTATTATTTTTTATAAATTCGTCTATCGTTTCTGCGTATTTATAGGAAATAATGTTGTTATCAATTCCGCATTGTATTTTCTTTATGTTGTTATCTTGGGAAAGTATAATAAGTTTTGGTATCCCATTTTTTAAATATATACTGCAGTCGTAATCCTTAAGATAGGTTTCTGTATGTGTAGATTTTGTGCACCAGCCATGATTAGAGAGAATTTTTAATTTAGTAAGGTTATCTTTAAATTCTTGCGGGTTAGTTCGTTTTGAAGGTATTGTAATCCAGCAGGTATCCTTTTTGCCAACTGTAGTATCATTGGTAATTATGTAATGTCTAAGAGTTGCTTCATATAGTTTTTTGAATGTTTTTTGTACATTATTTGCAGAAGATAAGTTTTCATTATCCTCAAGATGTTTTACAACATTGTTAAAAATAATGGTGTTTAAAATTGGTGGTTGTTCGTGATTATTTGGTTTTAATGGAGAGGTAATACTATCTAATATTATTAGTGACAGGGATGGATTCTTTTGTAAGAGCCTCTTTTTTAGGTGTTCTTTCCAGTCATCAAGTCGGCAAATTCTATCAATATTATCTGGGGCAAAATTAGAATAATATAGATTTAAATCTGAAATTTCATAGAATTTTTCTCTTGCCCATTGGTCAAAAGCTCTTTTATCTTCTAGCTTTTTTATAGGGGCTGAAAAATATTCCGCACAATAGCTATCAGTTTTTGTAAGTGAGTTTTGATTATTGCTTTGAAAACTGACTATGTCAAGTTGATTTGGCGTAGAGTAATAGCTCTTACCGGTATAGGGTAAGTTTTTATAGTTTTGGGTATTGGCTCTTATTGGGTAAAACGGAGTAATTTTCATTTCACTTATTTAAAATGCCTAAATAAAATTTTTTGCTATATAACTTTTCCACCGCCAATTAGGTGCCCATCATTAATATCATAGAATACTCCGGCTTGACCTGCTGTTATAGAACTTACAGGGGTATAAAATTTAATTTGAGCCGTGTTTTCAAGTATTTTGACATGTGCTTTTTGAGCTTGCATATTATATCTGATTTTTACGTTAGCATCAAATTCTTTTTCTGTTAGTGGATAAGATAATTTGATGTCTTTGACCATTAGTGAATCATTGAAGTTATCTTCTGATTTGCCAAGGTATACAATATTGTTTTTAGCATCAATTTTAATTACATATAAAGGATAAGGGGCCGCAATCCCTATTCCTTTTCTTTGTCCGATTGTATAAAGATAGCTTCCGGCATGTTCTCCTAATTTTTTACCGGTTTGAATGTCTACAAAGTCACCTTTTCTCTGGCCAAATTTATTAATCAAATATTTCTTGGTTGTGGCAGGTTTATTAATAAAGCAAATATCCTGACTTTCTTTTGATGATTTTGGAGGAAGGTCGTATTCGTAAGCCATTTGTCTTACTTGTTCTTTGCTGTATTCGTGCAAAGGAAAAATAGTTTTTGAAAGCTCATTTTGTCCTAATCTATATAGAAAGTATAATTGATCTTTATGTTCATCTTTCGCCGGATAAAGCTTGTAGATTCCATTGATATGTTTAATGTTTGCATAGTGCCCTGTTGCAAATATGTTGGCATTGCAATTGTTGATTGCATAATTAAAAATTTCACCCCATTTGAAATATTCATTACATACAATGCACGGATTTGGGGTTTCACCATTTGCATATGAGTCTTCAAAATACTCAATAACGAGTTTTTTAAATCTTGAACTTAAATCTAAAATATGAAGTTTAATTCCAAGTTTGTCTGCAACTTTTTTAGCATTCTCGCATACTATATCAGCAGAAGATGAATTTACCATTCTTCCAGTAATACCTTCAACTTCATATCCTTGTTGCAGAAGCAAAAGAGCGGTGACTGAGCTGTCTACTCCTCCGCTCATTGCTACTATTGCTTTTTTCTTATTTGATACCATATTTTTAAAATATCATAAAAATTCTATTTGAACATTTCTTGAATCATTTTAGAAGAAGATATTCCTCCAGTTTCTACAACAGTATTATATCCACCTATTTTGGTGACTCCGTTTATACTGTCACCCATAATTTGAAATCCAAAAAGATCATGACCCCATTTGTTAGGTCCTTTATGTCCGTTAATATCTATTGCAAATATAGGAAAATTTTTTGATTGATATGTCCCATATTTTATTAATACTGTACCGTCAGCTAATACCCAACTGGATTGCTTGTTTTTAATGTTAGTATCACTAAAGTTGTTTGCGGGATTAGGAGGATATTCTGCATCAGGATTCTGTTGTTCTTGTATTTTATCAGTCCCTTTGTATTGTTCTGTTATACAGCCGTTTCTTAGGGCATTATTTTTACAGAATTTAACTACTTTTAATGCATTTGTAAACAATTCTTCTTCAAAAGCTCCACAATCTTCTCTTAAACCATTTTGATTGGCTGGAAGTGGAGAACCATCTTCACATTCCCAAGCTGTACAGGTATTATAATTTGGATCTCTTTGTGTACAGACTTCTTTACAAATTTGCCCTCCGGCCCAATAAAAGCATCCTACCGGGTACCCAAGATTGTTTTGCGCAGCTCTGATTCCATTATAGAATGTAGCATATGCTTTTTTGAACTGGTTTTTTAATACCATTTTTTGATAATTTTGAACTAATGCAGGAAGCGTCATGGCCGCAACAACACCTATTATCCCTAGTGTAATAAGTACTTCTGCAAGTGTAAATGCGTTTGATGATTTTAAGATGCAGGTATGTGTATTAATAAAGAAAGATTTAATTAGTTTTTTAAATAAAATGCATTTATTCGTGAAAATGCTCTCTAGTGGCTTTTTATATTTTGAGTTGCCCCCCCCCCCTAGTGTAAGATTTAGTCATACCAAGTGTTTTCATCGTTTTACTCCTTTCGTATTAATAATGTATCTATTATACCATTTGGCACGGTGTTTGCAAATTAGGTTATTTTTATTAAGTTTTATTTCTTTTGCTTTCAAAAAAAAATCCTTTGAAGTATTATAATAGTAGTAAAGATAAATTGGGGAGATTCTCTAAAATGACACAATCAAATGACAAAGTAATAGGTATTCCGAGAGCAATGTCTTTTTATCATAATTATCCGTTTTATTACGGCTTTTTTACCGCACTCGGTATTAAAATTGTTTTGTCTGATGTAACAACAAAACAGACATTATCTAACGGTTCAGCACTTGTTGTTACTGAAACTTGTTTACCTATTAAAATTTATGTCGGGCATGTACTTAACCTTTTGGACAAAGGTATTGATAAAATATTTGTTCCGTCTATTCAGTCTGTAGATTATAAAATTTATAATTGTTCTAAAATAAGAGGTTTGCCTGATTTAATTAGAAATGTTGTTAAAAGAGATTTTACGCTTATTGAAGCTACTCTTGATAAATCTGAAAAAAATCAAGGTTTGTATGAGTTTTTAAAAGAAGCAGTTGCTCCTTTTGGAATTACTGATGAAAAACTTATCAAAGAAGCTTCTAAAGCTGGATGGAGAACTTATAATAATTTCCATATTATGTCTAAATCTGGCATGAGCTACAAAAAAGCTATGAATTATGCTCTTCAAGGTAAGGTATTTATTGAAAATAATACTAAAGAATATCCTATCTCAATTGCACTGGTTGCTCATGGTTATAATATTTATGATGATAGAGCTTCAATGAAAATTATTGATAAGCTTGAAAGTATGGATGTTAAAGTTCATACATCGCTTCAGTTATCAACAGAGCAAATGATTGAGGGTATTAATGCTCTTGGTGAAAAGTTGTACTGGGCAAATGAATTTGAAATGACTGGTACTGCCGGACATTATTTAAAAGATAATAAAATTGACGGTATAATCGCATTAAATGCCTTTGGTTGTGGACCTGATTCTCTTATGGTAGAAAGAATTTCTCGCAGAGCTAAACAATTCTCAAAACCTGTGTTGCATTTAACAATTGATGAACAGACTGGAGAAGCTGGTTTTATTACAAGACTTGAGGCTTTTGTTGATATGCTATTCCGTAAAAAACGTGCTACTATTATTAACAAGATTGATATTGAAGGAAATAGTGAATATATTCCAAATACCAACTTTATTGAAACTAAGTAGTCTAACAGTATTTTATGATTAAAGCTTTTTATAAACTATACAAAAAGACCGGATAAAATATCCGGTCTTTTTGTTAATATTTGAAATCTTATACTTTTCTTTTACGAGCTGCTTCAGATTTACGTTTTCTTTTTACGCTTGGTTTTTCGTATCTTTCGCGTTTTTTAACTTCGGAAAGGATACCAGCTTTTTGAATTTTCTTTTTGAAACGTCTTAAAGCGCTTTCAATAGATTCGTTTTCGCCAACTTTAACTTCTGCCATTTATATTTCACCACCTTTCCTAGTCTTGTATGTGTTTGTATTCTAATTATAAACTGAAAAATTTAAATTTCAAGATCTTATTTTTATGTTATTATAGCTTATAGAAATTATTATGTTAATATAAATTTTTAAGGAGGGGTATAAGTATATGTCTAGATTAAGTAATTTAAATGCTAAATTTAAATTGTTTAGAGATAGGCTTCGTTCTGTTCCGTATCGTTATCCTTTGGTATTATCGGAAGATGAGCAGATATTTTTAAAAAAGAATTTTCTAAATATTAATACATATTTAGAATTTGGGGCTGGTGGCTCAACTTTTATATGTTTAATGAATTCGACCGCAACTCTTATCGTTTCAGTTGAATCGGATCCTAGTTGGATTGATTATATGAGAAAGTGGCGTATTATCAGAAAAGCTGAAAAAACTAGGTTGAAGTTTTTTCCTGTTAATATTGGTAAAGTCGGTGATTGGGGCGTTCCAATAGAAACTGACAAGGCAAATCTTTTTCCTGATTATTCAAGAAATGTTTTTGAAAAATTTAAGGATAATGATTTAATTTTTATTGATGGTAGATTTAGAGTTGCTTGTGCAATTCAGGCTGTATTAAATTCTTCTATAAATACGAAAATTTTAATGCACGATTATACTGATAGAGAATATTATCATGTAATTGAGCAGTTTTTAGATATAGTTGAAGTTGTTGATACATTGGTTTTATTTAAAATCAAGCCTAATGTAGATCGAGATCAAATGTTAAAACTTTATGAAAAATACCAATATGTATCGGATTAGCTAGTAAGTTTATTTAAATAAAAGTAAAAGTTTAAGTAAAACTTTTTACAGTTTATAAAATAATAGTTTTAATAATATAAAAAATTGAGCTACAAGTTGTAGCTCATTTTCTAATAATTAAAGACTGATATTAGCTATTCAAAATCTGATTGGGATATAAAGACCATAAATTCATCAAACATTTTTTGAATAGGAATTTCCATAGAAACTGCAGATACTTCTTGCATGCTCATTTTACTCTCAACTTCGCATTCTGGGGCTTTTGTAATCATAAATCATACTCCTATTTAGTTTTTCCGTCTTACAAGATATATATCGGAAAGATATCCTAAAACTTTAATTGAATTTTTGCTTGGATTACCTTAAAACTCTTTGTTTATAAGTGTTTGAGGTTATAATTTAAGAATTTAATATTTTGTTACAAAAAAATATATATCTTGAAGTGGTTAATTTTGCTTGGTTGTGCTAACATATACCTGTTATTAAAGAAAAGGAGATACAAAAATAGCTAACGATACTAGACAAAAGGACAAAGACAAAGTGATAATGAACGAACGTATTCGTTCAAAAGAAGTGCGATTGATTGATGAAAATGGTGAAAATCGCGGAATTGTAGAAACAAATAAAGCTTTAAAGATGGCTTATGATGCTGATTTGGATTTGGTTGTTATTAGTCCGAACCAAGAGCCGCCTGTTGCCAAAATACTTAATTATGGAAAATATAAGTATGAGCTCGAGAAAAAAGCTAAAGAAGCTAAGAAAAAACAGCACACAGTTGATATTAAAGAAGTAAAAATCAGATATAAGATTGATACTCATGATTATCTTGTAAGAATTAAAAATATACAAAAATTTATAGCTCAAGGAAATAAAGTTAAAGTTGTAATTATGATGCGTGGTAGAGAAATGCAGCATTCTAATTTAGCTTTTGACTTAGCAAATAGGTTTATTGAGGATTTAAAGTCTGACCCTATTAATATAGAGAAAAAACCTATGTTAGAAGGGCGTAACGTTACTTTATACCTTGGTCCTCAGTAGATTTTAAGCTTAAAAGTAGTCTGTTATAAGACTACTTTTTTTATTTTAAATTACAATGTAGTAAACACTTGACTTCCAGAAATCAGCAAATATAATAAAGAAGTGGCGTTTGGGTCACATTGAAAATCTAAAAGGAGAGAATATATGCCGCGTTAGCTCAGTTGGTAGAGCAAGGGACTGAAAATCCCTGTGTCCTTGGTTCGATTCCGAGACGCGGCATATTTTGTTCTATCTATTATTGTAATTTTCTGACGTAATCTTTCAATTATTCTGTATAGTGATAGTTTTAGGTAATTGTATGATATTTACAATAAGGATGATATAATTTATGAGTGATCTTTTAATTTCTGTTGTTATACCAGCTTATAATCGTGAAAAAACTATTAAATATTGTATAGATTCGGTATTGGCCCAATCTTATAAAAATTTTGAAGTAATTGTTGTTGATGACTGCTCTGTCGATGGAACTGTAGATATAGTTAATTCATATAATGATAATAGAATTAAATTATTTAAGTTGAATCAAAATTCTGGGGCTCAACATTGTCGTAATGTTGGAATAAAAAATTCCTTAGGAAGTTGGATAGCATTTTTAGACAGTGATGATGAATGGTTGCCAGATAAATTAGAAAAGCAAATTGATGTATTAGCTAAGCATAATTATGATCCTTATTTAGTGATACATTCGGATGCAATCTTAGTTGATAAGTTGAATGATGAAACTCGTTTGTTTAATATTGCATATACAAATGGTTCTGATGTGTATAAGCTTATGCTTACTCGTCCCGCACCGATGTTTCAAGCCATGCTTGTTTCGAAGCTTGCATTAGAGTCTATTGGTTATTTAGATGAAGAAGTCCCTTCTTATCAGGAATGGGATACTGCTATAAGACTATCAAAGATTTGCTCTTTTTTTCAACTTGAAAATCCGACCTTTAAATATTATTATCATGAAGGTGACACAATTTCTAAAGATTATAAGAGAGATATTATTGGATATGATTTTATAATAAATAAATTCAATAAAGATATAATGGCGACATGTGGAAAAAAAGTTTGGTTTAACCATCTTTATGTTCAATATTCAAAATGCATGAATTGGCATTTGTATGATTATGCTTTAGCATATGTGAATATGATGCCATTTTCATTAAAAAAGTTTAGTCTTAAAAGAAAGGTTTTAAGAAAAATAAATGGATTGGTTGGAAAAAATAGTTCATAATAATCAAATATATGCAATTATAATTCGTAGTAATTATTCAAAAGATGGAGTTGAATTTTTTACTCCAAATGATTTTTCTCAACAGCTTGCTTTTATGAAACATCCTAAGGGAAAACTAATTCAACCTCATTTACATAATGTTGTGACTCGTGAAGTCCATTATACTAAAGAAGTTTTAGTTATAAGAAAAGGATCTTTACAAGTTGATTTTTATGATGATAACAGGGTTTATATTGAAAGTCGTACTTTAAATTCTGGTGATGTTATATTGTTGGCATTTGGCGGACATGGGTTTAAGTGTCTTGAAGATGTCGAGATGATTGAGGTAAAACAAGGACCTTATTTAGGTGATGCTGATAAAGTGAGATTTTAAGAAAGGATGGGGGCATGCAAAAAAAAATTATATTTTTCATGATTGTAACTCCTAGAGATGCCATTATAGCTGACTATTCGATAAAAAGTTATATGAAATTATATAAAAAATATTATAAACAATTGCCTTTTACTTTGTATATTTATGCTAATACTTTTACGCAGGATTTAAAAGATATATATTTCGCAAAATGGAAAAAACTCCCTTTTGTTGAATTGTACGATAATATAGAAAAAAAAGATAAGTTAACTGATATTGGTGGCTATATTATTTCTCCTGAAGGTTACAAAAGGTTTGTGCAAGGTAAGTTTGAGCTTCCTGATGCAATATGGACTGAGGCATTCGCAAATTTTGAAACTCCTTATTGGGCTACTGTTGATGCTGATTTTGAAATTTTAAATCCAAAGTTTATAATAAGAATGATAGATAAGTTAGACAAAAATGAAAATTTAGTTGCAATGTCCTCTGATTATTCGGATACTGCGGATTTTGTTGATGTTTATGGTGAAAAACTTTTATATAGACGTTTTCATACTTGGTTTTGTATTTATAAGAAAAAAGCTCAAGTTTGTAAGGTTTCCCATTTTAATTTTGCCGAATACGATGATAAAGGTAATATGTGTTTTTATGATTCATCAGGCTATTTTCAGCGCCACTTGCGTGAAGATTTCGGGTTTGATATGGAAGTTGTTGATCCAATAAACCAAAAATGTTTTATACATTATGGGGCTTTTGCAAAAAATAGATTAATTAATAAAAGTAATGTTAAAAAGTTCCGACGTTTAGCAATAGTTTCAAAAGTCGGTATGAAGTTCACTTCTTTATTTGTATTTAAGTGTCTTTCTAATTATATTAATAATAAAATTAGGATGTATGCAACTAAAGAGTTTAATAAGTATTTTGCAGATTCTGTTGAAGATAGAAAATATGTTGATACTTATATTGTGAATAATTCTGATTCAAAGTATGATAAATATAGAGATGAAATGAATTCAAAGGCCTAATTTTTAATTTCATATTATTTAATCATATTGTTGATAATATTATTAGATCAAATTTAGAAGGGTAGTTTAGATGTCTGATTTTATTCCTGTAAATACTCCACTTTTAGATGGTAATGAAAAAAAATATCTTAATGAATGTATTGATACCGGTTGGATTTCATCAGAGGGTCCATTTGTTAAAAATTTAGAGGCCGAATTTTCATCATATATAGGTCAAAAGTATGGAAGTTGTGTCGCTAACGGTTCTGTCGCTATTGATGTGGCAATCAGGGCGATGAAAGAAGTTTATAAATGGCAAGATAATGATGAAATTATCGTTCCTAATTTTACTATTATTTCTACCGCTCAAAGTGTTGTTTATAATAATTTAAAACCGGTTTTTGTCGATGCTGAGCCTTATACTTGGAATATTGACACCTCCAAAATTGAAGCGATGATTTCTCCAAGAACTCGTGCAATTATGGTTGTTCATATTTATGGATTGCCTACTGATATGAACAAAATTTTTGAGTTAGCTAAAAAATATGATTTAAAAATAATTGAGGATGCTGCTCAGGCTCATGGCCAGTCTTATTACAATAAAAAATGCGGTGGAATGAGTGATATTTCAACCTTTTCTTTCTATGCAAACAAACATATTGCCTGCGGTGAAGGTGGTATAGTAATTACTTCTTCTGATAAGCTGATTGAAAAAGTTAATTATTTTAAAAATTTGTGTTTTTCAAAAGATCGTTTTGTTCATAATGATTTAGGTTGGAATTTCAGAATGTCAAATCTTCAGGCAGCGGTTGCTTATGCTCAGTTTGAAAAACTCGAAAAATCTATTCAACAAAAGATTAAAATGGGAGAATTATACCAAGAGTTGTTGAAAGATATTCCAGCTCAGTTGCCAGTGCATAAAACTGATTATGCTCAGAATAATTATTGGGTGTTTGGGTTAGTTCTAAATCCTGATGTTAAATTTGATGCAAAAGAAGTTATGCAAAAGCTTGCTGATAAAGGTATAGGATGCAGACCATTTTTCTATCCGCTTAATGAGCAACCTGTATTTCAGAAGTTAGGAATTTCAGACAATATAGAACGACCGATTTCAAGGAATTTGTATAAAAAAGGATTTTATATACCTTCAGGTTTAGGCTTGAAAGAAAATGAAATGTATAGAGTAGCAGAAGCAGTAAGGAGCTTGTTTTAATGGCTGAAGTATTTGATTCTTATTCAAAATATTATGATTTATTATACAGGGACAAAGATTATAATGCGGAAGCTGATTATATTTCAAAACTTTTGGGTGATGTAAAAACTGTTTTTGAGATGGGGTGTGGTACGGGTAAACATGCAAAGCTTTTAACTCAAAAAGGTTATCAAATGTATGGAATTGACTTGAGTGAAACAATGCTCGATCAAGCTAAGCTATTAGGTATAGATTGTTCCTTGGGTGATGTTCGTACATTCCGAGCTAATAGGATGTTTGATGCTGTTGTATCATTATTCCATGTTGCAAGTTATCAAACTACTGACAGTGATATAAATTCATATTTTGAGACGGCTCGATTGCATTTGAATAAAGGCGGTAAGTTTATTTTTGATGTATGGCATAAGGATTCTGTGCTTGCTCAAAAACCTGAAAAAAGAGTAAAAGTCTTAGAAAATGATGAAGTAAAGGTGATTAGACATTGTGTTCCTGTTCATCATATTGAAAAAGATGTTGTAGAAGTGAATTATACTATTGAAGTTTTCGATAAATTATCTGATAAATCTGAAATAATAAAGGAAGTTCATCCAATGCGATATTTTTCTTATAATGATATAGAAAAATTTGCAACCACAAATAACTTCAGGATTATAAGGTCAGAAGCATGGCTTACAGGGGATGTCCCAAGTGAAAATACTTGGGGGGTATGTTATATTTGTGAGGCTTTATAATGAACCTTCTTGTAGTTTCAGCTTGGAAAGATGATGAAACAATGTATCCTCATTTGAGGTTTGTTTTGGAAAATTTAAAAGCTGTTTATGGAGATGTGCAATATTTTCATTTTTTTGAAAGAGGCTATTCTTTTGCTAAGAATTTAAGTTTTACTAATGCATACAGTTTATGGAAAAGAGTTATAAAGAATTTATTACAATTAAAGTTACTTTGTTTAAAGCATAAATTTGATAAAATATTAATTGTTGATCATTTTACATATGTTTGTGCAAATTTTATTTTGCCTAAAGATAAGTTGATTTTTTGGTCTTTTGATATAATTGGAGATGATTCTTCTTACTACAAGTATAAGTTTATTCGTTTTATCCTGTATTTAAATTCTAAATTTTTAAGTGCTAATCCTAAACTTATTATTCAGACTCCTGAGCGTTTAAGATTGTTAGAGCGAACTTTAAAAATAAAGTTAAAAAAGGATGATGTCTGTTTTTTACCAGTTTTTATAGGTAAGTTAAATCATGCTCCTAATTTTACTATGTCGAGTGAGCTTCCAAAACTTTTGCAATGTACAGGTTTTGATGGCCAAAGATATACTGAAGAGTTAGTTTTACAATATCAAAAAGATTCCAATTATGCTTTGTCTTTGCATGGTATAAATACACAGAGTCTTAAAAAAATCACTGAGGGAGTGGAAAAACTCCCGAGTATATCGAGTGAGTGTGTATTGCCTAATAAGCTTTATGAGATTATTGAAAATTCTGATATAGGATTTTTAGGGCTTAAGTTGAAAGAAGAGAATTGTCAACTTTTGTATGGTGCGTCTGGCCAATTATTGGAATTTTTACGTTGTGGAAAGCCTGTTATATCCTTTGGTGAAAATAATGTTGGTGAAATGTTAGAAAAATATAGAGCTGGTATTGAAATAAAAAAAATCGAAGATTTAGGTCAGGCTGTTTTGCAAATTAAAAATGATTATGAAACTTATTCTAAAAATGCTTATTCTTTATTTTTGAAAGATTTTGATCATACTCTTTTAATAAGAAACCTGTGTGAATATTTAAGTAAATAAATTATTATTTTGTGTTAAAATTAGTTTAAGTTGGATTTCCCGTTAGTGTATATTTATGAAACTAAAAAATAATAGATGCGCATATTTATTTTTCTTTGATGGCTATGTTTCTGTAGCTCCAACTATTATTAGTTTGGCGGAAGTTTTATCGGAAAAATTTGATAAAGTATATATTTTTGCAAAGGATACCGGGTATGGTAGGTATGTATTTGAAAATAAGAAAATATCATTAATCTATTGTGATGATTACAATAGTGCCAAGAAAAATCTCAATAAAATTAAAAATTATTTCCGTTCAGTTTTTAGAATTTTTAAAGATATAGGATTTCCTAAAAAAGATGATTTAGTAATAAATGTGGATGACACATCTTTTTTAGGGGTTTCGTTATTTTCACTTTTATTCAAGCTTCAATTAGTATATTTATCGTTGGAAATTCCAGTAAGATCTGTTAATTTTTTTAATAAGATATTCTTTTTGTTTCTGTCTTCGATTTTAATTCAGGATAATACCAGGTTAGAAGCCTTGTTGAAATGTTATACAATAAAATTTTTATTTGATAAATTTAAAGCTAAGACTTTTTTTATTCCAAATAGTTCGATTGTATCTCCATGTTTGACCTCGCGTAAACCAAATTTAATAGAGCAGTTTGGAATTAATAAGTCGGATAAAATTATTTGTTCTCAAATTGGAATGATACATGATTATGTTTATTCTTATGAATTAGCAAATGTTTTTAATAAGTTAGATGATGCTATATTAATTTATCATGATAGGCATATTATTGATAAGAATGAGCCATACATAAAAAAACTACTTGATGCTAATTCCAAAAATCTTTATTTGTCTTCTTTGACTTACGATTTTAATGAATTACATCTGGCTTATGAACCTATTGATATCGGAATAGCTTTATATAGGTTTGTTGATAATAATTTTGGATTGATTGGCCGAGCTTCAGGTAAATTATCTTTTTATTTAAAATATCGCAAGCCTGTAATTGTAAATAAGCTTGATGGATATAGTGATTTAATTGAAGAGTATAATTGTGGTGTTGTAATAAATGATATCAATAATTGTAGTGAATGGACTTCCGCAATTGAGAAGATAAAAACTAATTATGAAGAATATAGTGATAATGCTTACAGATGTTATTTAAATGAATTTGATTTCAAAACTAAATCTAAAAACTTTATAGAGTATATTTCTAAATAGGTGTAATCGAATATGAAAAATAATGTATTAGTATCAGTTGTAACAATTACATATAATTTGGTTAAAGCAAACCGTGAAAAGTTTGTTCGTCAATGCATAGAATGTGTTAAAAATCAGACTTATCCTTTTGTTGAACATATAATTATTGATGGTGCCTCTACGGATGGAACTTTGGATATTTTTAAGGATTATCCGTGGTTAAAGGTTTTTTCAGAACCTGACAAGGGGATATATGATGCGATGAATAAGGGCGTTTCTCATGCAAGTGGTAAATATATAGTATTTTTAAATTCTGACGATTTTTGGCATAGCGATAAAGCTATTGAAGAAAGTGTTAAAGCTTTAGAAAAAAATAATGCAGATTTTTCTTATTCTTCTGCAAGATATATTGATGAAAGTGGAAAATTTCTTGGATATCTTTTCCCTAATATAGAATCGTTCTTTTTAAGAATGCCATTTTCCCATCAATCAATGTTTACTAAGACTGAATTGGTAAAATTTAAAGATAATTATAAGCTTTCAGCTGATTATGATTTTGTGTTGAGACTTATTTTATCTGGAGCAAAAGGTGTCCCTGTAGATTTAGATTTTACATCTTTTCGTTGGATTGGAGCTTCTAGTGGAAAATCTGATACATATGGTAATGAAGGTTGTAAATTAGGTGATGAAGAATGCATTAATTCTCTTGTTGAAAACTATTCAATCTATGGGGTTGATCACAAACAGGCTGAAAAAATATTTTTTGATCAGCTTATTGAAAAGGATTTATTAGTTAAAATAATAGCTAATATAGATGCTGATTTGGCTGCTCGGATTAGGAAAAAATATATACAGCATAAAAATAATAAAACATCTCTATTTATAACGATTCCAGTTGTAACTCGTGAGAAAAAATTTAAATTAGGCCATTCTACTATTTTGAAAGTAAAATATTATGAAAGATTTAAATTATATTATTTGTTTAAATATCTTCCAATACTTATTTTACCAAGATAGAAGTTTATAAAACACTTTGCATTATTTTTATAATTTGGTCAGAACATTTTTTCCATGAAAATTGTTTTGATCGTTGTAGACCTTTTTGAGCGCAATTATCTCTTATTGTTTTATTGAAGTAGTATTGTTCATAAGCTTGTATATGCTGTTTTTCACTATCAAAATCGATCATAATTCCAGCATCTCCAACGACTTCAGGTAAGGATGAGTTATTTGATGTTATAACAGGGCAACCACAACTCATTGCCTCTAAAGGTGGAAGCCCAAAGCCTTCATATTCAGAAGTATATACAAACCACTCAGCTCCAGAATATAGTGGGGCTAAGTCTTCATCTGCAATATAGCCAGCTTTTAGTATTTTGTTTTTATATTTATCAAAATTAGGAATTTCCTGTTCCATTTTTTCCAAGAAGCCACTCCAATGCCCTCCACCTAAAATAAATACCATATCATTAATGTCATTTTTGTTTATAAATTCAATAAAGCATTTGACAGCGCGTATTAAATTTTTGCGTGGTTCAAGTGTGCATAAGCTAAATACATACTTTTTATCTAAAGGTAAGCTATATTTTTTTAGTACTGATTTGATATTTTCTTTTTGAGGCGTAAATTGCTCAGAACAAGCCAAAGGTACTGGAAAGATTTTTTTTGTATCTATCAATGGACAATATTTAATAAAATCTTTCATTGTGTTGATTGAATTTGTAAAGTAGTAATCATTATTATTAATTTCTTTTATGAAATTATAAAACCAGTATTTATCTTTGTCTTCTGGAAAATATTGCGGATATAAAATAGGAATAATATCATGAAGTAATGTGAATTTTTTTATATGCTCTATTTCTTTTATCTCTTTAGGAATTTTATACACAGGGGAAAAATATACATCAATATTCTTAGTCGCTTTGTTATAATCTATTTTTTTAGCCGGCATATGCTTTTTTATACCTGATATGACTAAAAGTTTCAGTTTAGTAATTAAACTCTTTTTCTCTTTGTAAGCACAGGTTAATTTTGAGTGTATTAGTTCGATAGACGTTAATGTTTCAAGATAAATATTCTTAAATTTATTATTAGGAAAATATTTGTCTAATGTTCTTGTTAATTTGTAGGAAAACTTTTTATTTGAACAATATACACTAATTTCTACATAATCATTTTTTGAGAATTCTTTGAGTATATTTAATGCTGTAAAAAATATGCCGCTACGACTAGATCCTTGGTGGTCGCATTCTGCTAACACATAAGCATCAAATAGTATATTTAGTTTTTTCATTGTGTGATTATCTTTCTTATTTATGCTTTATTTTTGCTAAAGCCTTATGAGTTTGTTTTCAAGAAAATCTTGATATACAGTTTTTATGCCTTCTTTTAAAGATGTTTTTGCTTGCCAACCGAGAGCATTAATTCTTGATACATCCATAAGTTTACGCATTGTGCCATCTGGTTTTGTGTTGTCAAAAACCAATTTACCTTCAAAGCCTACAATTTCTTTTATCATATTTGCAAGTTCAAGAATAGTAACTTCTTTCCCTGTACCAATATTAATAAATTCTCCAATGTCTTCTGCAGATTTGTTTTCCATAAGATAAACTACAGCGTCTGCTAAATCCCCGGCGTACATGAATTCTCTTAAAGGTTTTCCGGTTCCCCAGACTGTAACTTCTTTTAAACCCGCTTCTTTGGCTTCATGAAATCTTCTTATAAGCATAGGTAAAACGTGGGCATTTTCTTTGTCATAATTATCATTTAGTCCATAAAGATTGCATGGCATAACTGAAATATAATTAGTGCCATATTCTCTGTTATATGCGTTGCAAAGTTTTAAGCCTGAAATTTTGGCTAAAGCGTACATTTCATTAGTTTTTTCAAGCTCAGAAGATAATAGGTATTCTTCTTTCATTGGTTGTGGTGCATTTTTAGGATAAATACAGCTTGAGCCTAAAAATAGTAGTTTTTTTACATTATTTCTATATGCATTTTCTATTACATTAAGTTGAATTTTCATATTCTCAGTAAAAAATTCAACAGGAAATCTATTATTACCGTTTATCCCCCCGACTTTAGCTGCAGATAGAATAACGTATTCAGGTTTTTCTTCTTCAAAAAATAATTTAACAGCATTACTATTTGTTAAATCTAGCTCATTGTGGGTACGTAAAATAAGGTTTGAATAACCTTTATCTTCAAGTTTTTTTTTGATCGCGCTTCCGACTAATCCTCTGTGTCCTGCTACAAAAATTTTTGAGTTTTTTTGCATTTTTTATCCCCTGTATTCTTTGTCATTTTATCTAAAACAGACTTTATTTTAAATAAAAATTAAACGATTGTAACAAATGATTTTTGTAGTATTATAGTTTTGAGATGATTATGCCCTTAGTAACAGTAATTACTACTACATATAATTTGATAAAGAGTGAGAGAATTGAGTTTATTAAAGAATGTATTGAGTCTGTGCACTCTCAGTCTTATGCAAATTTTGAACATATAATTATTGATGGTGCATCTAGCGATGGAACGCTTGATATATTAAAAGAGTATGAAGATAAAGGTTGGTTAAAGATATATTCTGAGCCTGATTCAGGTATATATCAGGCAATGAATAGAGGTATTGATAAAGCAAATGGAAAATATGTTGTTTTTCTAAATTCTGATGACTATTTTTCTTCTGTTGATGCAATTAAAAAATCTGTTGAACTCCTAGAGTCAACTAATTCTGATATTTCATTTGCTGATGTATCTTATTCTTATAGCAAAAATAATGCTAAACTTTGGGCTGGTGATTTGAGTATCGTTTTTTCAGCTCCACCATTTTGTCATCAGACGATGTTTACGAAAACTGATGTTTTAAAAGAAATTGGTTATTTTAATGAAAATTATAAAATTGCATCAGATTATGAAATGATGATAAAACTTGTGCTAAATGGGTATAAGTTTGTTCATCTAAAAGAAAATATTGCTACTTTTAGATATGGTGGATATTCCAGTTCGCGTGATCTTATGATTAACGAAGATGCTCAGATATATTGTGATTTGTATAAAGAGTTTTGTGACTTATCTTTTGATGAAGCTATGGATATTTATCGCTTTCATACATTACCTTTTAATCTTGCAATTAAATTGTCTAAATATTTGCATGGAATAGATAAGTTAAATTTTTGGATTAATAATATTCGAAAACATCTTTTTCAATTTAGATTGTCTAAAAAATCTGGAATGTTAAGAATCTTTGGGTTTTGGATTATTAAACCTCAAAGGAATAAAGTTTAATATTTCATATTTTGTATAATTTTGGGTTTGTTTTATTTTTGTTGGAATAAATCCTAAAATTTTTGTTTTGATATTTTTGAGATAAATATATTCGTTTATTTTATTAATATCAATATTGGGTTTTGTTTCTATGTATTCTAAAATTTTATATTTATCTTGTTCCCAGTTATTGTAGCCTCGTTTGATGTATTCGAGAGTGTTTTTTTGTATTTTTCTTATATTATTTAAATTAATGGCTTTAGGCTTTTTCAGGTTGTATAAATATCCGGTTTCGCCATTTACAATGTATTCATTCATTGTTGGATAATTTGGAGCTATTACGCATCTTCCAGCGGCCATGGCCTCTAAAAAGCTCATTCCAATACCTTCATATTTTCTAGGTGTAATGTATAGTGCTGACTTTTGAATGTATTCTTGCATTTCTTGTTTTGTATTGAACCATGATGAATATATAACTTTATCTTTCCATTGTTTTGAAGGTTTAATGAATTTATTTTTTGGGTCAGGACTTTTGTGTAAGTATAATTTATTAATATTTTTTGTAGAAATTAGTTTTTCTAAAGTTTTTGTTGTAATTTTTTCACTGCGTTGCCAGAAAAAAATAGAGTTTTCATCGCCCATATCAAAAACTTCTATGGGTTTCGGAAAGTATTGTATGTAATAAGAAGATAATCCTGCATTTTTACATGTGTTATGAAATGCTTTTGAAAAATTTATGATATTACAATCTGTGTATTCACTCCAGAGTTGGCTGTTTAGAGTTTTTGTGTTGTCATACATCGGAAAAAATGCACAATGATTGAATTTGATTATATTTTTTAATTTGGAAATAGGTGGCATTACTTGCCATAATATTAGGATATCATATGCTTTTCCAGATAGCTCTTCAAAAGAATTATCATTGTCAGGGTCAATAAAGAATTTATCTACAGAATATTTAGTAGACAATAAATCTAATATAAAATTAGAAGATTTAGTTTTTTGGTGAAATTCATGACCTATAAACAGAATTGACTTCATTAGACTTCCTGTGGAATTAAGATATCATAACCTTCTTTTTTTAAGAATTTTTCTTTTTCAGCTTCAGCTAAGTCTTCAGTAATCATTTCTTTTACCAGTGCAGGTAAATCATATTTAGGTAGCCATCCTAATTCTTTTCTAGCTTTTGAAGAATCTCCAAGAAGTAAATCAACTTCTGTAGGTCTAAAATATCTAGGATCGACTTCAATACGCACTTTGCCTGTGGTTTTGTCTATGCCGACTTCGTTAACACCTTCACCTTTAAATTCTATTTCTATGCCTAATTCTGCAAAAGCCATTTTACAAAAATCTCTGATTGTTGTAGTTACACCGGTTGCAAGAACATAATCTTTTGGTTCCTCTTGTTGAAGAATTCTCCACATACCTTCTACGTAATCTTTTGCATGTCCCCAGTCACGTTTTGAGGATAGATTTCCAAGGTATAGTTTATCTTCAAGTCCAAGTTTTATGCGTACAGCTGCTCTTGTAATTTTTCTAGTAACGAAAGTTTCACCTCTTCTTGGTGATTCGTGATTAAATAAAATACCGTTAGATGCATAAATCCCGTATCCTTCTCTGTAGTTTACTGTAATCCAGTATGCGTATAATTTTGCACAAGCATAAGGTGAGCGTGGATAGAATGGAGTTGTTTCTTTTTGTGGAGTTTCTTGAACAAGTCCATATAATTCTGATGTTGAAGCCTGATAGAACTTAGTTTTCTTTTCTAATCCTAATATTCTTATTGCTTCAAGAATTCTTAACGTTCCAAGTGCATCTGAATTTGCAGTGTATTCAGGACAATCAAAAGAAACTTTTACATGAGATTGTGCTGCAAGGTTATAGATTTCATCAGGTTGAATCTCTTGTATAAGTCTTATTATATTAGAACTATCTGTTAAATCTCCATAGTGGAGTTTAAATCTTGAGTTTTTGTTATGTACATCTTGGTATAAATGATCTATTCGTGAAGAATTAAATGAAGAAGCACGTCTTTTCATCCCATGTACTTCATAACCCTTTTCAAGTAATAATTCTGCTAAATACGAGCCATCTTGACCTGTAATCCCTGTGATTAAAGCTTTCTTCATTTATTTACTCTCCGTTAAATTGTATCTATACTTATATTGTATTATAAATATTGTGTTTTTATCTATAAAAGTTAAAGTTAATTAAAATTATCTATATATTTCTCTAATTTTAATTCGTAAATTTTTATTTGGGGTTATTCCTAATAATAATTTTATTACTATAGGTACTCTTTGTTTTGAAATTTTGTTATGAAATTTTATTATATTTCTAATGAGATATTTTCCAACAAAATTAGGTTTGTATTTTAATGATTTTACGTAGCCTTTATTCATTAATATTCCTAGATAATTGTTTGCAATAATATCTTCATCATAACCTAACCATCTAGATATTTGATACATTGTTTCGTGATGGTTTGGTAAAAAAAACGCATTGCAAGCTTGATATTTAAATTTTTTATATAATACATAATCCACATATAATTGCATTTCACAAGGGTATTTTATTAAAGTTTCTTTAAGTGTCATATGTTTTTTATTTTTTAAAAAATTATTTTCAAAATCTATAATATAAGATGAAGTTATTATATATGGCATCTCTATTGTGTAATATTTTCCCTCTCGTCCAATGAATTCTTGGGATGTTTCGGGGGGACATTCTTTATTTTTAATGTTGTGATTAGCGCTGCAATAGTCATTATTATTGTAAAGCTGAAATAATAGTCTGTCACCTTTGCACCCTTCCGTCAAGGGCATATATGGGGTATCAGAATCAAGAAGAAAATCTGATACTATGAAATCTTTTATAAAATAGCAATCTCCATCTATAACAATATAATGTTTAGCAATGTTAGTTTTACTAAACTCAAATTTAATTAGCTGCTGATTTATGTAGTCTACGTTAAAAGCTTTGTTATTATATTCACTTTCTTTGATTAGTTGTGAAATTTCTTCATCAGCTAATATTGTATATGTAAGTTTATATTTTTCTTTTAATTCTTTAAAAACATTGATATCTTCTGTTGGAACAGAAATATAATATGGTATATTTTCAATATTATGCTTTTTTATAGAAAGTGCCTGTATAAGAAAGCAATCAATATCTTTTTTAAAAGTTTTACAAAAAATGATTAAATCAAACTTATTCATAAGTCCAATTTTATCATGAAAATTTTATACCTCAATAAACAGTCTTCTACCTACAATGTTTTGTTTTCCGTTGTAATAGCCAGCAAAGTATCCACCGCGAACTGGGTTGTTTTTTGCATATGTGGCACTGTTATAGTTGTTGCCGTTATAGTTTACAAAAGGGTTGTTGCCAAACGGATTTGTAGAAGTTCCTCTTACCGGTACTGTTGTTTGCATAGGTGTTGGAACAAATACCTTTTGCAATATACTTACTAAATCTGCCATTACAAAACCTCACTTACTACATTTATTTTATTAATGATACTTTTTAATTTGTCATTATACAATTCTATTAAAGCTTAATTTATCTTTACAAACATCCTCTTTTTAATTTAGTTTAGTAAAACATTTTCCAGAGTTTCTAAAGCTTTTTTATGCTATTATTTTCTTATGGGTAAGAAGATTTTAATTGTTGGACATTCAGCTAAAGAGCATGCTATCGCTCTAAAGCTTAGTAAATATGATAATGTTGAAAAAATTTATGTGGCTCCAGGAAATTCTGCAATGGCTGAGTTTTGTGAGTGTGTTGATATAAGAGAAGATGATATTTCAAAGTTGTTGGAGTTTGCTTTAGAAAATGCTATTGATTTGACGATTGCTGCTTCTAAATTAGCTATAAAAGCAGATATTGCTGATTTGTTCCAAGCAAATTCTCAATTAATATTTGCACCTACTGCCACAGCTTCTGCTTTTGCTGTTAGTCGTTCGATTGCTAAAAAGCTAATGTATAAGTTACGAATTCCAACTCCACGATTTGCTATTTTTGAAAAATATCAATTAGCTGCGGATTATTTAAAAAATGCATCTTATCCACTTTTAATTGGTTCTGACGAATTCTCTGATAATTCTGTTCAAGCTGTTTGTTCAAATGTTACCATGGCGAAGTCTTGTTTGGACGATTTATTTTTATCAGATGAAAAGAAGGCTGTATTAGAAGAATTTGTTAATGGACATTCTTTTACATTATACGTAATTACCGATGGATATCAGGCTTTACCTTTTGGTGTTTGTGCAGATTATAAATTTTTAGAAAATGGTGATGGCGGTTTGTTTACTGAAGGTGTAGGGGCTTTTGTTCCTGATTATAAAGTGTCAGAAAGTATTATTGCCTCAATCATGAATGATGTTGTGTATAATATTTTGCAAGCGTTGGAAAAGAGAGAAACTCCTTATCTCGGTGTTATTGGAGTGGAATGTGTCCTTACGTCCGAAGATAGTTATATAACTACTGGATTTGCGTCATTTTTAAAGGATCATGATGCTTTTGCTGTGTTAAGTGGTCTTGATGAAAATTTATTAGATCTTTTTGAAGCTTGTGCTGTGGGTTCATTTGCTGATGATTATATAGCTTTAAGAGCTTCTGATTTGTCGTCGGTTTCTATTGTGCTAACTTCTAGGCAGGATGGTTTAACTATTGAAGGTTTGGATTCTCTTGATGATAATACTTTTATAACCCATTTTTCAACAAGAAAAAATCAGTATTTAGAGTTTGAGACAAATAAGGGTAGAACTTTAGTTCTTACTCAGTGTGCGGCGACGCTTTCTGGTGCAAAAAGACAGCTTTATGAAAATGTTGCTGGAGTAAGTTTTAAAAATATAAAGTACCGTACTGATATTTGTAATTAATTCTTTTTCCTGTTGATTTTTTTATTAATATCATTAATAAAAAAGTATGGTCATTGGAGTTCGAAAAAATTATTATGAGATTTTAGGTTTGACGCCTGATAGTGATTCTCAGGATGTTAAGTCTGCATATAGAAAGTTAGCTCGAAAATATCACCCTGATGTTAACAAAACTCCTGATAGTGAAAAAAAGTTTAAGGATGTTTTGGAAGCTTATGAGGTACTTTCTGATGAGAAAAAACGTAAGCAGTATGATATGCTGAATGGTTTTTATAAGTCTCCTAAACAAAAAGTAAAATCGGAAGGAGCAAGATCTGAGTATAAAAAGACTTCTGAGCAAAAAACTTATGAGCAGCCGAAAAAAGAAAAAACAAATGATAATGCTACAAGGCCAACATTTGAAGATAGCAAAGAAGCTTTTCAAAAAAATGATTTTAAAAGCGCGATAAACGATATTCTTGATGGTATAGCAAAGGAAAAGAAAAATAAAAGAAAGCCTAAAAATGGTGAAGATATTTTTGCAGAAGTATCTATAACCCTTGAGGATTCTGTTCGTGGAACATCAAGGGTTGTGAATGTCTTACATAAAGAATTGTGCCCAAATTGTGAAGGCAGGAGATTTATCAACGGCTCCAAGTGTTCGGTATGCAATGGTACAGGTGAATTTATTCAGCATAAAAAAATAAATGTAAAAATTCCTGCAAATATCAAAAACGGTGCAAAATTACGTATTCAAGGTGAAGGTAATCCGGGTTTTTATGGTGGTGTTAGCGGAAACTTATACTTAACTGTAAAAGTTGAGCAGAATCCATATATAAGAATTGATGGTGAGGATATTCTATATAGACTTCCCATAACCCCATTTGAAGCCGTTTTGGGTGGAAAAATCCCTATTCCTGCGTTTAATGGTAGAGTTATTCTCACGCTTCCTAAAAATACCTTGTCCGGTCAAAAATTTAGACTTGCAGGAGAAGGTATAAAGACAAATGGGAAATTTGGTGATATGATAATTACCGTAGAGATTCAAATTTCTAAAGACTTATCAGATGATGAGATAAGACTTTATGAAAAATTGAAAAAGTTATCACAAGGTAATATCAGAGAAAATTTATATCATGGCTAAAGTAAGAGAAATTTTTGTATCTATTCAAGGTGAAGGTCCTTATGTTGGATCAAAGCAATTGTTTATAAGATTTTGCGGTTGTAATTTGCATTGTAATTATTGTGATACCGATTTTGAGATTTCAAAATCAAAAGAATATTCTCCGGAAGAATTATTAGCGAAAATCAATAGCTATAATGAAGTTTTTACAGTCTCTCTTACTGGCGGAGAACCTCTTGTATCAGTTGATTTTCTTGAAAAGTTTTTACCACTTTTAAAAGCTTCAGGTCACAAGGTTTATCTTGAAACAAATGGCACTCTTCCAGATAATTTAGCAAAAGTAATTAATTATATTGATATTATTTCCGCGGATATAAAGCTTGAGAGTGCAACTGGAATAAAAATTAATGTAGCTGATTATAAAAGATTTTTTGAAATTGGTGCGTCAAAAGAGATTTTTGCAAAAGTAGTTTTTAATGAAAATATCAACGAGGAAGAAATTAAAACCTCAATAGAAATTGCTAAAGCTGCTGATTGTGAAATAATTCTGCAGCCTGAAATGAAAGGTAATAAGTTCGCTGTTTCTTCGGAATGTCGATTAAAGGTTTTTGAAGATTTCTGTAACTTATACAAAAAGGTTCGTTTAATCCCTCAGGTGCATAAATTTTTAGACGTTATTTAACCCAAGAAAGCCAAATTTACGTTTCTTTTGTTCTTGGTCTTCTGGGTTTTGGGTTGTAAATGGATTTGTATTAGTCTGATTTGACATCTCTTGTGTTATGTATTCATTTGTTTGAGATTTTTGTGCTTGTCCACCGTTTAAGGTTTTGAGCAGTTCTTCAAATTTTTTATCAAAGTCTTGTTGTGATTTATTAATACTATCGGAGTTTGCATTATTATCTTGGTTCACTTTTGTATCTGTGTTTCCGATACCTTGTGTCATGTCTTGTGCAATTTGTTGCCAGTTAATGCTTTCAGGATTGCCGCCTTTAGCTTTAAATTGAAATACTGACTGATTAAGCTGTTGAGTTTGTTTAGCCTTGTTTTCTAAATTTTTCATTTGTTCAACAAGATTCTCAGCTTGTGCTTTTAAATCATTAAGGGTAGCTTCTATTTCTTCAGGACTCCCGCCTTTTGATATTGCTTCCAAGGCTGTACCTATTATTTTAATTTTTTGTTCGCCCAATATTTCTATTTTATCATTAAGATTATTTGCTATTAAGGTAATCCCGCTATGTTCGTTTGTGTTGAGTAGTTGGTCTACTATATTTTTTGTGTTAGTGAGAGATTTGTTGTTTCCTAGTTTTGATAGTATTTGATCTAGTGTTTCTTCTGCTTTTTTATATTTGTCGGCTTCGTTTACGTTTTTTGCTTTATTTGTATTTTGTGTTTTTTCTACATTTTGCGTATTTTGTAGATTAAAAATAGAAATAACCTCTCTATTGTCGCTTTTGGGAGCTGTAATAGATGTGTTATTTGGGGTATAATTAAAGCTTATCTTCTTAATGTCTAAAGTCATAAAATATCCTTATTTATATAAAGTTTTTTTTATTATCAAAATTGCTTTTTTTTTACTTAATTTTACACTTATTCTGATTTGTATTATAATGATTGTAGTGAGGTAAGAATGGCAGTAAAGAAAATTTTAAAATATGGCGAACCGTCATTAAGAGAAAAATCAAAAGAAGTTCATAAAGTTTCAAAAAAAGTTGCAGATTTAGTGCAGGATTTGTTTGATACAATGTATACTTACAATGGAGTTGGGCTTGCTGCTCCACAAATTGGCGTAAATTTACGAGTATATGTTATTGATGCTTCAACAAAAGATAATCCTATGAAGCCTATGGTATTTATAAATCCAAAAATTATCAAAAAATCAGGTGCGATTATAGAAGATGAAGGTTGTTTAAGTTTTCCTGAAGCATATACACCTGTTAGAAGATATAAAAATGTTACGGTTAAAGCTCAGGATATTAATGGTAGAACATTTATACTTGAAGCTAAAGATGGTTGCCTTTTGGCTAGAGCTATTCAACATGAATTTGATCATTTAGAGGGTATTTTATTTATAGATCACTGTGTAAATCGCTTTGAGGCAGATGAAATTCTTAAGAAACATAATTTACCTCCTGTTGAAGAAGATAAATTGTTGTCAGAACCAGAATTAGAGGCTGAATTAGAAAATGATTAGAGTAGTATTTTTCGGAACTCCTGCGATTTCATTAAAATCTTTGGAATATCTTTATAATTCATCAAATATTGATATTATTGGTGTTGTTACACAACCTGACAAACCAGCAGGACGTGGACACAAGATTACAATGTCTGTTGTTAAAAAATTTGCTTTAGAGCATGATTTACCTGTTTTTCAGCCCAAATCTATAAGGAAAGAACCTGATGTTATAGAAGCCTTGAAGGCTTTAAAACCAGATTTCTTTGTAACATTTGCATTTGGTCAAATTTTGTCTCAGGAAGTTTTAGATATTCCTAAATATGAAACAATAAATCTTCATGCTTCGCTTTTGCCTAAATATCGTGGAGCAAATCCGATACAACGAGCAATTATCAATGGGGATAAAGAAACCGGAATTTGTACAATGATTACTGAATTAGGCCTCGATTGCGGTGATATTTGTCTTAAAGAAGTTATTCCAATTGACGATGATATGAATTGTGAAGATCTGTTCAATACAATAAGTGAGTTGTCCCCTCAGCTTTTGGAAAAAACTCTAATTGGGTTGGTGGATGGATCGGTAAAACCTGTTCCTCAATGTGAAGATGGCGTTTGTATGGCCAATAAGCTGTCTAAAGAAGAAACTCAAATTGATTGGGCTAAGCCTGCAGTAGAAATTCATAATCTTGTTAGAGGTATCTATAAATTCCCTTCTGCTCATTTTGTTTATAATGATAAGTTGATTAAGGTAATGCAATCAAAGGTAGTTTCCGGTAAAGGACTTCCTGGAGAGTTTGTTGAGATTTCAAAAAATGGCATAAAGGTTGCTTGCGGTAAAGATTGCTTGTTGGTTATGAAAATTAAACCAGAAGGTAAAGGTGAAATGTCAGCAAGGGATTGGTATAACGGTTTAAAAAAATAAGGTTTTAAATATGATTACTAAAGGTATCCGTGGAGCAATAACAGTTGATGAAAATAGTGTAGAAGCGATAAAATCAGCAACTCTTGAACTTTTATATGCTATTATGAATGAAAATAATCTAAAAGTAGAAGATATTTCTCATATTATTTTCACTCTGACTAATGATCTAAATGCAGCATTCCCAGCTAAATTTGCACGTACTGATATGGGCTTTTCTGAAATTGCAATGATGTGTTTTCATGAACTAGATGTTCCTAATTCATTAGTAAAATGTCTACGCGTGCTTTTGGTGACTAACTGTGATGAAAAGTTTAAACCTAAGTTTGTTTACTTGAAAGGTGCAGCTAGTTTACGTAAATAATTTTTTATAATTTTTGTAATTCAGAAATTGCAGGGTCTAGCAATCTTCTTCCAATGTTTACAAAGTTTATGGAACAAAGAGTTTTATTTCCATATTTTATCATTTTTTCAACTACACCTTCTCCATATTTAGGGTGTGAGACTTTGTCCCCTTGTTCATATGCTGGTGTTTCCGAACTAGAAGGAGCTTCTGCCGGATAAATCGGTAAATCAGGAGTTTCTGCAAGCTCTGTAGCTCCAATGTTAACATCTTCAATGAAATTTAAGTCATCTTCAGTTAAGGTATCTTCGCCAAGTTCTTCTTCTATTGATGGTATTTGTTTTGCAGGTTCTGAAAACATGATTTCATCAACGACTTCAGCCGCATTATCAACTATTGGCGGAGTTTTTCTTTCGTCTTCAATCCTTTTTTGAATTTCGTCATCTGAAATCATTTCCAAGCTGTCTTCATTATATTCAATATTTGGTTCAGGCTGTTCTTCTGTTTCTTCGATAATATTCCCTTCTATAAAGCTGTTGGACTTTATAGGGTGCATTTCTTTTTCTATTATAAATGGAGCCTCTTTTAAAAGTCCTTCTTGAGGTGGATTTTTAAATACATCAGGAAGTTCTTCTTCTCTTTCTGGAGCTTCTTCTAAATCTTCAGAATATGTCTGAGGAGCTTCTTCTAGTGCGATATCATTGTCAATTATGTTACTGATTTCTTCAGGTTTTATTGGTTCTTCTTCAATGATTTCTGCTTGAGGCGCAGGTTCTTCTTGCATTGGTATTTCTTCATTATTTTCTTCAGGTGTATCTTCCTGATCTTGAGCTGGTGCATCATCTGAATTTAATGTTTCATATGAATAAGAGTTTGATTCATCTGAAAAATCATCTTGTTCTTGTTCAGTTGTATCATTTTTATTTTCTTCTTCTTCGTTTACTTGATTATCTTCCTGTTTTTCTTCATTTTGTGAAACTTCAGGTTCCTCTTCACTTTCAAGTATAGATGTTAGCTCAATAATAAACGGAACGTGCTGTGTTGATTTTCCATATATTATAAATTCATCGCTATTTAACTTATTTAAAAATGTGTTATATGTGGCGAAATCATGTTGCAATGTTTGAGGTGCAAATAAGATAAGGTTGTTTGCACGTTCTTTTAGTTCATATAGATATTTAAAGTTGTGACTACAATTTATTGTCGTATATATTTTATTTTTAGTTAGAAAATGTCTAATAAGTTTTTTGTCAGCATTATCATTGTTTAATGATACAAATGAATATACGAATAAGTCCATTTCATCTATAGAATCATATACATATTTAATGATTTCGTTTTGTAATATATCATTAGCAGATGATATGTCTATAATATTTGTTAAATTTGCTCGAATTGCACTGCGAAGAGCATGTATTTCTTTTGCATTTTGAGCAAATACATTTTCTTCTTTGTATTTTAGCAATTTATTTTTTAATAGTACAAGCTCAGTTAAGCCTGTAGCTTTGTATTGCTGATCTACAACACTTATAAATGTATCAAATGGAATGAATTTATCCAATACTGTCTTGGAATATTCTTGGACTTCTAAGAATATGTCCTGAATTAGCGCTTTGCTTGTTGGTTCTACATTATTTAAGTCATGTTCATAAATGAAGTTAATTGTGTTGTAATTTAGCGGCAACTTAAAATCTGTTCCGAATGTAAGTTTTTGTCCTGGAAATTGCCCATCTGTGTCAAATATCACAGATTTTCTGTTATCTGTGCTCAATTGGAAAACAAAGTTTTCAATTAATGTATTCGTATTTTCTTTGTTTTCTGAGCAAATCAATAAACTTTGTTCAAGTAATGTTCTATCAGCTTTTAGATCTATATCTTGGTTTGCTAAAGGTCCGATTTCTATAGGATTATTAATCGGCATAATATCTAAAAGCTCGTCAGCTGAAAGTTTTGTTACATCAGCATCAAGTGCAGGAACTGTGCCGTCATAGTTCTTTACTATACCTTCAGTATCAAAGGTAAATAGTAGTTTTACTATTGCGTAATTGACACCATTGTCAGCTTTTAAGCTTAGAACTTGTGCTACATATGGTGTTTGTGAGTCTTCTATAATTACAAACCCTGATAGTAAAAGATTATCTTCTCTATTATATGATATTTTAACTAGGTTATTCTTTATTTCCAGAACTTTCATCTACAATTCCTCATCCAATAACCTGATTGTACCATGAACATGCCTGAAACATGTCAAATTATGACTAAACATTTACTAAATCTTCAAGTTTATTATAAATTTCAATCGTTAGAAGACAAATTTTTAAATCTCTTTTTACAAGGCTTTTAATAGTTTCTTTGTAACATTTTAGTAATGCTTTATTTAAACCATTCTCTTCTTTTAGATAATTCTTTATTTTTTCAGAGTATTCTTTATCTCTTGTGTTAGGTTCAATTTTATCTGCAAGAAATATGATCTTTTCAAAGTCTGTCATTTCAAGTCTGCCGAGAGTATGCCATCTTATTGCTGATAAAATTTCGCTATCTTCTACTCCAAATTGTTCTTTGGCGTAATGAGCACTGACTGGTGCATGAAGTGTTTTGTAGTTAAGCATCTCAGCTTCTTCAACATTCAGATTGTTTTTTATTATTTCAAGTAGTTTTTCATTAGAAAAACATTTTGCGCAATCATGTAAAAGTCCAGCTGTATAGGCTTTTTCCGTGTCCATTGAATATTGTTCGGCCAATTCTTTTGCACATTGAGCTGTGCCTAATGAGTGGATGTATCTTTCTTCATTTAAATTTTCTTTTAACCAATCCTTTATTTCGTTTTCGCTAATTTTTGTATAATTCATTTTTATAAATATATTCCTTTACTTTTTTCGGTACAAGATGTGTAATATCTTCTTCTTTTAGTATTTTGTCTCGAATTTCTGTTGAAGAAATATCAAGATATTCTAATGGCATAAATGTAAAATGATAACCTTTAGCTTTTAGATAATTAAATCTTTTTTCATCAAAATCATTTTCTCTTATAAATACTACGAAATCAACAAGTTCTTTTAATTTATCTGTTTCATACCAACTTTCAATTTTTTCAAAAGCATCTGTGCCTATTAAAAATTTAATTTTACCGTTGATGTTTGTGTAAGTCTTGTATAATTCACAAATTGTTCTATATGTATAAGATTTTCCTTCTAACCTGTATTCGATATCTGAAACTTCAAAGCCCTTATGTCCTTCGACAGCGAGTTTAACCATATTAAGTCTATCAATACTGATGCTGTTATCACAACTTTTGTGTGGTGGAAGTGCTGCAGGGATAAATAAGACTTTATCAATATCTAAATTCTTAATCGCATATTCTGCAACATGAATATGCGCATTATGTATTGGATTAAAAGTTCCTTGGTATAAACATAATTTCATATACAAATCTTAACATAATTTATTAAAATCTGTAAAATATTGTAACAATTTTAAGCCTACTTTTAAGTTTTATCCAAAAAATTCCGTATAAATAATTGAACTTATTAATATAGGAAGCTAAAAATTATGGGAATGGCAGCCGGACAAGCTAGATTATTAACAATAACAGCAAGGCTTAATCACAATGAATTGAGAACCATGCAGCTTTCTAATGCAAAAATTCGCTTAGCAGACCAGACTGAAAAGGTAGGAGAAGATTATATAAATGCATTAAATGAATCTCAACTTATGTATTCGACATATGATGCGAATGGTAATCAGTCTTATGAAAGATTAACCGGAACATCTCTTACATATTATGGTCCATTAAAAAATCAATATGGACTTGTTAATGCTGCTGGTCAAATTATGGTAAGTGAATTAGATGGTAAAAACTTTGAAGAAAGTGATAATTTAGAAGAGTTTTTAGATAAGTATGGACTTTTGGGTTCTTTAGATCAAGGTAAAGTTGTTCAAGTTAAAAACCCAGCTTACGATGTTGCTTGGGATGAATATAATAAAAAGTATCAGGAATGGAAGGCTCAAGAACCTAATAAAGAAGATGAAAAATATTGGGATATTGAAACTCAGATTACTCAAAACTCTGAATTATATGACAAGTTTGTAAGTGGAACGGATTCTGGTTGCTGGTCTTCAGTAATGAATGATTCTAAGGCTTTGTATCATTTAGGAGATGTTTTAAGTCACCTCTTGGATGTTGGTTCCTATACTACATCTGACGGTAAGAACTCATTTGAAATAAAAGAAGACTTAAATAATGCTAATCCTTTCTATCATTGGTGGACTACAGGTGGTAGCGGAGGCGTTAATGGTAACGCTCAAACAATGGCAGAAATTCGTGAAAAACTTGACGGTATGAATTGCTGCGGCAAACAAGAGGATGAGTACCATCAAAACTGCGATGGTACAGAAACTATTACTCAAAAAGTTGTTGATCTTTTATGGGATTCTCAAGAACTTTATAACTCTAAGGGTGACTTAGCTCCTGGAGATCCGGAATATGATGCGATTTTAGATCGTGCTAAGCACTTAGTATTCTATGATTTAAAATATGCTTTGGCAGAAGAAGTTCCGGTCAAAGTCTTTAAACAAGATGAATATGATGCTGATGTTGCAGCTTGGGAAGCAACAAAACCTCAACAACCTGAAGTTGAGCCTTATCTTTCTAAAAAAGTTAGACAGTTAACTGATGAGGATAAAGGCCAATGGTATGTTAACTTATGGCATAGAATGAATGGTGAAAGTGACTATAAATCTGGATATATGAAGCTTGATAAATATGATGAAAATTTTGATGGTTGGATTTCAGATTCTAAAGTGAATGAAAACTATACTATCTTAGAAGATGGGCTTATGAATAGTCCTGAATGGCTTCAATTCGCTCTTGAACATGGAGTTATTACTCTTGAAAAAGTTGAGTTTTCTGCTCCAAGTGTAGAGGGGGATGGCTTAACCGATGTTCAATGGGTTTCTACAATATATTCTTCAGTTACAGATATTGTTGAACAAAAAGATGAAACTGCAGCTACGAAAGCTGAAATTATATATGAACAACGCATGAGAGAAATTGAGGCTAAAGATAAAGAGTATGATAATCAAATGAAACTTCTTGATACTGAACACAATGCCCTACAAACTCAATTCGATTCTGTTAAAGGTACAATAGAAAAGAATGTCGAAAGAACTTTTAAAGCATTTTCGTAATAATGCAGGATATTAATGGTGAGAGTATAAAACTAAGTCGTTTTTTTATAAAAGCGACTTTTTTATTGTTTAAATAGTTTAGTCTTAAGATAAAAAAAACCTGATTTTTGGGGAAAAATCAGGTGCAAAATTTGTAGGGGAAAAATTAATTGGAGTTATATTAATGAAAAAACTTGTTTTTAAATAAGATGTAATGCTTGTCTGTTAGCCATAGCAATAAAATTCATTTGAGCAAATAATACTTCAGATCTGTCTTTGAAAGCTTCGTTATTTGAAACATTTGTTGTAACTTGATCTTTGTACATATCTTTTAATTTGTTATCAATCTTTTTTAAATCAGCTACTGCCATTTTTATCGCCTCTCTTATTTATCTCTCTCTTATGTATATATAAAGTATATACAAATTTGTGAATTTCAGTTTTGCTTAAACTTGTTACATTTCGTTACAAATAACTAAAAAATCTTGGTATTAAGTCAATTTTTACGGATTTGATGTTTTTATAATAATAGTAAAAGGGTTAAGGTAGGACTATGGTTAGTAATAATATAAATTTAAAGAACAATATTCCAATGCAGGCAGGTATTCCACAACCTCTTCCGACTATGCAGGGTGTTGATGGTGAAAAGTTAAAGCAATCTGTTGATAATTCATATTTAGCTAATCGTGTTAAGGCTTCATCTGGTGAAGAAGCTAATCCTTTGGCTACTCTTGGGGTAGGTACTGCAGTTTGGTACGGTATTGCTCAAGGTATGGATAAGTTAAATCCTAAAATGGAAGGTAAATATGAAGAGACTATTTTAGGTAAAATGGGAGCTTGGGGCGATAAAGTCGCTACAAGTGCAACAAAAGATGGTGTTGGTAAAAAAGTCGATACATTTTTGAGAAAATTAAATATTGGATGGTGGAAACTATCTAAAAAAAGCGATGTTGTCTATGCTTTAAGAAATCATTCAACCTCTCCTGAATGGGATTTTGCTAAAACTCCTGGAAAAGGTTTGCAGGGCTTTTTAGCTTCTGATACTGCTCAGGTATTTGAAGAATTTTTAAAACCTATATCTGATAATAAACAAAGTGTAAATTTATTATTCTTTGAACTTCCTATAAAACGTTATAATTCTTATCAAAAATTAGAACAATATGGTGTTGATCAAAAATATATAGATGATTTTGTTAAGAGCTTGAAGGGTCTTCCTTTTGAAGAAAAAGCTATTGCATTGCAGAAGGAAGAGCTAAAGCTTTTAGGTGTAAGTGATGATGTAATTAAAAATTTAGCTGATAAAAACGGGTTAAAAGGTTTGCAAAAACTTGCTTATAATCTAAAAGTTAGAAAGCTTGGTTTTGACTCTGTATCTGCTTATAAAGCTTTAGGAAACAAATTAATTGATCATCCAAAAGAAGTAATGCAAGCTTTGTCAAAAGCTGATCCAAATTTGAAAGTTTCTATATGGCGTAAACATGGTACTTGGGGTAAAATAAAATCTCATTTATTTGGCAGACAAGTATCATTAAGTGAATATCACAACAAATACATTGCAACTCTTGGCAAGGGTAACAAAACTGCACTCGGAAGATTTTTACCAAAAGCATTTAGCTGGTTGCTAGAAGGTACAACTAACAGATTTGCAGGTGGTAAATTAGCTGTTGCAATGCAGGCCGGAATCTTTGCTGATATGCTTATTAATACTTTCAAAGCTCCAAAAGGTGAAAAAGGAAAGACTTTTGCAGAAAGATTCATAAACGACTTTACTTACTTTATGGCAATGCCTTTAGGTATTGTTGCAATGCATAAGGTTGGTGGTCTTAAATATGCTGGTTTAGATAAAAAAGGTGTAGAAGCTTATAAGAAAGCTCGTGAAGCCTTTAATGCAGATGTTCGTGCAGGAAAACTCGCTGATAAAACATTATATAAACAAAGACGTGCTGATTTGAAAAATATGTTAAAGGCTAATGTTAAAAATCCTGTAACTCGTTTATTGAAAAAATTAGGTAGTTTCATAAATATCGGTAATGAAAGTATCTTAGCTCGCAGGTCTGCTGCAAAATATAATTTGAATTTATTCAGAAGATCTGGTAATTTCTTTAGAAACTTAATTGGTGTTCCAATGAGAATAGCTATTCCAATGGCAATTATCGTTCCATTTGTAGCTAAGAATGCAACAAAGATTTCACACTTCTTGTTCGGAAAACCAACCAAATCAGTTCTTGATGAAGATAATGAAGAAGCTAAAAATCAATTAACCCCTGATCAGCAAGCTCAAATGCAAAAAATGGTAGAAGAATACCAAAAGCAACAACAAGCTATGGCTCAGCAAAAAGCTGCAGCTGAAGCTAAGAAAGCTGAACCTCTTGTAAGTAATAATAGTCCGACAAATCTTCTTACAATGACTAAAAATGGGAACCCATATAAAAATGTAATTCCTCATCAAGAAGATAAACCTCAACAACCAACTTATACATATATCCCATCTCCTGAAAGTGTTATAGTTCCAAATCAAGGAGTAGATTTAACTCCTGCACAAGCAGCTCTTCAAAAAGCTGATGCTATGGAGAAAAAAGTTGCTGAAACTCTTTCTATGAGATTATAATAAAATATTAAATATTCACTTAGGCAGTTGTATTTTAGATAAATCATTGTTATAATGTAATTGCTCTGTGAGGGTGTTCAATTTTGTTCCTACATTTTTATTAAAAGGGAGAGTTGACTCTGACAGGTATTGAAGTATACCCGCCGAAATTTATTTCGCCAGCGGGAAACGGATTTATCGAGGCGCTCACCCACCTGCGAGCCTAGCAGGTAACAAAATCACATCAGCACAGGGCTTTTTTATGCCTTGCCCATTTAAGTGAAATGTGTTAAAATCCTTTTAGAAAGGGTTTTTATGTCTAGGGAAAGTATTTCAACTGTTATTTTATCGTCGCAAAATCGTTTAAAAAAGGTCTTGGATTTATATATGCAAGAATTTGGTGGGTTTGAAGTTGTAGAAGATTTTGAAAATTCTTCTGATCTTTATAATACGCTTTCTTCTTTACCAAAATCCTTTTTAATTATTGATATGCAGGATGAAAATAAAGTTGATTTAGACTTAGTGTCTAAAATTTCATCGGATTGTCCTAATTGTAAAATTCTTGCAATTACAGAAAACCCATCTGTTGATTTTATTGTAAAAGTTATGAGAATGGGCGCTAAAGAAGTTATTTCTTCTCCCGTTATTAAAAGTGAATTCTTTGATGTATTAAAACGTGTTGAAGAACAGCTTGATTCAGAGTATCAAAAACTTAATAAGTGTCGAATGATAACCGTTTTTTCAAATAAAGGCGGAATTGGGAAAACTTCTATTGCTTCAAATTTGGCTCTAGAACTTGCGAAAACTACAAAAGAAAATGTTGCACTTGTTGATTTGAATTTTCAACTTGGGGATATTACTACTTTTCTTGATTTAAAGCCGTCTTTTAATATTTCTTATATGTTAAAAAACTTGGATAAAATCAATAAAGATTTCTTATTAAATACTCTTGAGAAATATAAAAATACAAGTTTGTATGTGTTAGCTGATCCTCCCTATTTTAAGCAGGCTGATGATATTTCACCAAAACAGATTGCAAAATTGTTTGAAATATTAAAGGATAGTTTTTCATATATAGTAGTTGATTCTGATGCAAGTTTTGACGGAAAAACTATTACATCCCTTGATAATTCTGACCTATTGTTTTTAGTAACTTGTATTAATTTACCTGCTCTTAGAAATTGTCAGCGATGCTTGGACTTGTTTGAAAAATTAGGATATAGTTCTGATAAAGTGCAAGTTCTTGTAAATCGTTATATGGAAAATGACGAAATTACTATAGAAGATGCTGAAAAAGTTCTAAATAAATCTATTTATTGGAAAATTCCTAATAATTATTTTGCAATTATGGCTGCAATAAACAAAGGGGTTCCGGTATCAGAAATTAACCCTGCTTCAAATGTTGCTAAAAGTTATAAAGAATTAGCGATACACGTATCTGATAGTATTCACAGGCAAGAACTTATCAAGAAGTATTCATCGTCTTCTTTTGATAATATTAATAATATATTGAGGGGTTAAGATGAGTTTTAAAGCCAGATTTAGAGATATCCCAGAACCCATAGTTATAAAAGAAGATGTGCCGGAAAGTGTTATCAGTCATGAGAATAATGATACTGGCATGGAGAATGATTTGTTTTTAAAATTGTCAGATAAGATATTTTCTGTGCCGGTCTGGTTTGAATACACTGATGATGAAAAATTAGCGATTATAGGTTCGTTTATTGATGCTTATGCTTCTGATAATAAGATAAGTCTTTCTTTTGAAGAAAAAGAAAATTGTTCAAAGATGCTTTTAGCAAAGTTGTATGGCTTGGGGGCAATTGACTCACTACTTTCAAATGATGAGGTTCGTTATCTTTATATAAAAGGTGAAGAGATATATTATCTTGATGATACTGAAAATTTATTAAAAACAAAACCATTATTCGTTGATATAGAAAAGCTATGTTCCCGACTTCTTATAGCCGCAGGTGTGGCTTCGGATCGTCCGGTGTTAAAGTTCTCTTATAGAAATTTATTAATAACAATGGTAAGACCTCCAGTCGGGCAGTATTATCTTCTTATTAAGAAAAAATCCAGAGAAAAGACTGATTTTGCTTATTTGCTAGAAAATAACAAAATCGATGAGAATATTTACGCATTTTTTGAATATTTATTAAATGCTAAAAAAAATATATTACTTTCTGGTGCTTTCGATTCGGGAAAAACGTCTTATATTAATTCAATTCTGGAGTTTGTTAGTAATGCAGTATTATTTCAAAATGCAAAAGTTCTAGATGTGCCATCATATATTTGTGAAACGCTTTCTGAGCCTGAATTTGAAAATTTGATAAATGCTGTAAGTTTTTCAAAGCCTGATTACATTCTGTTTGATTTGAATAAAGGATATGCATTTGAGAATTTTGATGGCGGAAGTGTCTCAACAATTAGGGCTGAATCTGTTTTTGATGCAGTTACAAAGATTTCTGCTGATGAGATGTGTCATCGTAAAATTACAGAAAAGCAGGCAAAAGCTTATGTTGCAAAATCTTTTGACTATATCGTACAATTGGATCAGGATTTAGTTATTCGTTCTGTTTCTGAATTCTCTTTGAATAAGGCTGGATCGCTTGTTCTCAAAGAAATTTTAACATACGAGGATGGGCGTTATTCTTATGATTTCTCAGATCTAGATATTCAAAATAAAGATGCTTCAACAGAATTACCAGATGAAAATCTTCCTACTGTTGAGTTAGATGGGTCTTTTAAATCCAGATTTCATAATTAATTTATGCTTTATTTTTTATGTGTTTTTTCAGGTTGCTGGATTCTACAAGTGCTCTGCTAAAGCGGTCTATGCTTGGATCAATGTATTTTTGCATAAGTACTTTTTTTACAAATGTGTCAATCGGTTTTATTGTTATAATCAAGGCTACAATACCACCTATGGTTTTTAAGAGTTTATTTCCAAACAGTAATTGGTTTTCGTAAGTTTTGAGAGAATATCTTAATGCGTTATTTGCAAAGACTTCCCCATAAGTTTCTTTTAAGATCGGATATTCTCTTATATATTTTTGGAAATTTGCATTTGAGATTTCAGGTGGTTTTTTATTTGCTTGCAATGATTCTTTTATTTTTATAAGTTGTTCGACATTGCTTTTTGCATATTCCATTATTTTTGCTTTTTTACAATTAGCTAAAGCATAATGTCCGCTGCAATTTTTAATAAATCTTTTTAATGCAGAATCAGATTTTTTTTCGTTTTTGCAAGCTCTTATTTTGTTTTCAAGTGAGTCTAAGAAGAATCTTCTGAATTTTTCTTTGTCTGTAAATATATCACCAACACATTGCTCAATTGCATTATTCATATGTAACAATGTCGATTTCTTTGCGTTTACACTAAGCCCTTTATTCAGTAATTTTGCGACGGGAGAGGTTATTTGTTGGCCGGCGAGAATAGAAAACGTAGGGAGTACGAAACCGCTTAACCCTTGATAAATAGCTTGTTCAAATGCTCTTGTGCCACTCGGTTTATAGTGGTTATTTTTGTCGTTTTTGTATTTATCATAAATATCTGCGCCAAGATACATTAAAGGCGGTATCCAAAGTATTTGGCTTATTTTAGGTGCAATTTCATATACCGCAGCTCCCAGTTCATTTGAAAACGATAAAGCTACCATCCAATTCTTATTTAGAGGGTCATTATATTTTTTTTGAGCCTGCTTATCAGATTTATTCTCTTGTTTTGAAGTAGGCGCTTGTGATGTGAAATTTATCGGATAGAGCAATTTTGTACTTCCTATTCTTTTATAATAATATCCGTAAATCAAAAAATTTGCTATTCTGTTAGTTTGGTATAGAATTCAATTATATGGAACGGAAATTTAAAATTCATTCAAAATATTCACCTGCAGGAGATCAGCCAAAGGCGATAAAAGAGCTTACTGATGGTATTTTAAGAGGGGATGATGCTCAAACTCTGCTTGGAATTACTGGTTCCGGTAAGACTTTTACAATAGCTAATGTTATTGAAAAGGTTCAAAAGCCAACATTAATTATTGCTCATAACAAAACTCTTGCGGCACAGTTATATAATGAATTTAAAGAACTTTTTCCAGAAAATGCTGTTGAATATTTTATAAGCTATTACGATTATTATCAGCCTGAAGCTTATATTCCTAGAACTGATACATATATTGAAAAATCTGCATCTATAAATGAAGAAATCGATAGATTAAGACATAATTCAACAAGAAGTCTTTATGAACGTAATGATGTTATAATTATTGCTTCTGTTAGTTGTATTTATGGTTTAGGACTTCCTGAAAATTATTTTAAAGGCTCTGTTGAATTGAATGTAGGTGATGTAATTGATAGAGATGCACTTTTAAAACATCTTGTTAAAATCCAATATAATCGCAATGATTTAGTTTTAGAAAGATCTACATTCAGAGTAAGAGGCGATATCGTTGAAATTATGCCGGCTTATGAGAAAATTGTGACAAGAATTTATTTCTTTGGTGACGAAATTGAAAAAATTGTAAGAATTGATAATGTTTCAGGTGAAATTTTAGAAGTTCCAGATAAAGTAGTTATATATCCTGCAGTTCATTATCTTTCTGATGATGATAATGTAGATGAGACCCTTAAGCTTATCAGAGAAGAACTTCAGCATAGACTCGTTGAACTAAATAATGAAAATAAGTTAATCGAGGCTCAACGCCTAGAGCAAAGAGTAAAATATGATATGGAAATGATAAAAGAAATGGGGTATTGTTCCGGTATTGAAAACTATTCAAGGATTATTGAACGAAGACCTCCAGGCTCTCCTCCTGCTACATTGTTAGATTATTTTCAAGGTGACTTTTTGACAGTTGTTGATGAATCTCATGTTACTTTACCGCAACTTAAGGGTATGAGTCATGGTGATGCTGCAAGAAAAGATACATTAATAAAGTATGGTTTTAGATTGCCTTGCGCAAAAGATAATAGACCTCTTACAAGTGAGGAATTTTTTGAAAGAGTTGGGCAGAAAATTTATATATCCGCAACGCCAGCGGAATTTGAAAGAAAAACCTCTACTCAACTTGTTGAACAAATTATTCGTCCGACAGGTCTTGTTGATCCTAAAATTCATGTACGCCCAATAGATACTCAAATTAATGATCTTAAAATTGAAATTCAAAAACGTACAGATAAAAATGAACGTGTACTTATTACAACTTTAACCAAAAGAATGGCTGAAGATTTAACGGACTTCTTTATCCAAGAAGGTATTAGAGTTCGTTATTTGCACAGTGAAATTCAATCCCTTGAACGTGTTGAAATATTGCGAGATTTACGTTTGGGAGAATTTGATGTATTGATAGGTGTTAACTTATTAAGAGAAGGCCTTGATATCCCTGAGGTTTCTCTTGTAGCAATCATGGATGCAGATAAAGAAGGGTTTTTGAGATCTGAGACAAGTTTAATTCAAACTATAGGTCGTGCGGCTCGTAATGCTTGCGGTGAAGTTATTATGTATGCTGATAAAATTACTGATTCAATGCAGGCTGCTCTTGATGAAACTAATAGACGTCGAGAAATTCAGATCGCTTATAATAAAAAGCATGGTATCGTTCCGCAGACAATTAAGAAGCCTATTGAAAATAATCTTCTTTCCCTTGTCGCAAGTTATCGTGATCTTGAAGATATTGTTGCAGAAGAAATGGTTGATTTAGGTATTGAACAAAAAGATTTACCTAAACTTATTGATAAGTTGGAAAAAGATATGCATAAAGCTGCTAAAATCCTTGACTTTGAACGTGCAGCAGAAATTCGCGATAAGTTGAAAAAGCTTAGGGAGATGGTTAATACAAAATAGCTTTTATTTAATATTAGTGAGTACTTTTCTTTCCTTGTTCGTTTTCTCTGAATGCAAATACTTCTTCGCTTAATTGTGCAAGATAATTTGCTGCAATTGTCAGGTTATACATTACAGCAATACACCATATAAAGTTGATTAAAGCATTATCTAATCCAACAAAAAGCCAAAACATATAAGTAATAAAGCCAATTATTAGAAAGGCAAAGATGTATAACTTAACGATGAGATATGAAAATGTCATAAATGCATCACCATAAGCAATAAAGATTTTCTTAAGGTTAAAAGCTTCAAAGACATTTAGTCTTCTTATGAATACGATATATGTTGATACAGGTAATGCAGATATCAATAGCCATACAAATATATCGGCAGTCATTTTCAAAGTAGGATCCGAGATTTTTATAAGTCCTACAAGATATTGACCTAAAAAGTATGCAATCGTAACTGAAATGCCCATTGCTAAAATCGTTTTGAAGCCTGTCCAAGCCATTGAAAGTAAATTTAGGCCAGGGATTAGTTCCGGCTTTTTATCAACAGTGTTAAAAGCTGATTCTGTTAGGAAACCTATTAATAAAAGTCCGAATATACCACCGAAAAATGTTAAGAATACAAAATTATTCTCAAGATATAATTCTCTGCAAAAATATAAAGGTATAGCCCAAATCAATAGCTTTAGGCCAGTAAAACTTTCTCCAATAGTACTATCGTATGCTTCTTTTAGCGATGCCAATGTCTAATCCTCCTCGAATAATATGATATATCTATTTTAACATTATTTTTAGAAAAATACAATATTTTAAATATTGGGGAGTTTTACAATAAATTCAGAACCTTTCTTCAGTTCGCTTTTTACGGAAATTTTTCCGTTGTGCATTTCAACCAGTTCCTTTACAATCGTAAGTCCGAGTCCTGTAGAATTAGAGCTTTCTGCAATTTGTGTAAATTTGTTGAATATTTTATTTTGGTATTTTTTATCTATCCCAATTCCATTATCTATTATGCTAATAATAGAATATTTTGCGGTCTTCTGAGCTCTTATTTTTATTTTTCCGTTCTCAGGAGTAAATTTAATAGCGTTGCTTAACAGATTTATCAGTATTTGCTGAATTTTTTGATAATCGGCAGTTATTTCGTTTTCCTGATTTATTTCTATAATAATATCTATATTTTTTTTAGAATAAAGAGGTTCTAAAATGTTGAGAACTTCCTTAATATTTGAAAATAAATTGAACTTTGAAATATTTAATTTTATGGTTCCTGATTCAATTTTTGACATGTCGAGGATTTCATTTACCATATTTAGTAAATGTAAACTGGCAATTCTGATATCATCAACATATTCAAGTTGTTTTGAATTAAGCTTACCTACGAATTGGCTATGAAGCAGGTCTGTAAATCCTATTATTGAATTTAGCGGGGAACGTAATTCGTGCGATACATTTGAAATAAATTGATTTTTTGCTTTTTCTGCTTTTTCTATTTTTAAATATTGATCATTTTTGTTTTTAATACCTTGTTCAAGCATTTTTAACTGTGTTTTTAGAATGGAGTCCATTTCCATTTCTTTTATTAGATTTGCAATTATTGATGCGCAAGTTCTGAATACTATAATTTCATCTTCATTAAATGTGTTAATTCGGCTGATTTGTATAATTCCAAAGTTAACGGAATTTGCAGATAGAGGCTCTTTAATTTTAAATGCTGAGATATTACTTTTATTGTATACATAGATAGGGATAGCTTCCTCACCATTTAGAAAGCAAATTTCTCCGTTATCTAATGGGATAATCTCTGAAAGAATTTTAAAAATTTCTTCATATGCATTTGTTTGGGTGAGTTTATTTGTATAAAATTTTTTAAGTTTTTCTATTGCATTTTGATAATAATTGCTCAATTTTATTCCTTATATCCAATAAATCTTAAATTTCTCATATATCCTTCATAGTCAAGTCCGTATCCGACTACAAATTTATCATCAATCTCAAAGCCGTAATAGTCAGGTTCGATTTCAGTTCTTCTTGAAATTTTCTTATCGAGAAGCGAACAGAATTTTGTAGATTTAGTATGAAAATTAGTATGCATGAAGTCTATTAAAAATTTTGCAGTAAGTCCAGTATCAACGATGTCTTCTATTATTAAAACGTTTTTACCGTTCAAATCAGGTAATGATATATCAACAGCATTAACTTTTCCTGAAGTATTAAAGCCGGTTCCGTAGCTTGATAGTCTTATAAATTCCATTTTTAAAGGCATATTCAAATGTTTAACAAGATCTGTCGCAAACATTACAGCACCTTTTAAAACGCATATTGCAATAACTTCTTCGCCATTATAGAAGCTGTTCATTTCATCTGCTAATTCTTTTATTCTTTTTTGTAATTGTTCTTCGCTGAATAATACCTTTAAATCTTCAGTTTTCATAATAACCATCCTTTTTTGTTAATCTAATTATATGTGTAGGTTCATTTATAACTTTTATTTTATTGCTAAGTCCGATACCTCCGATCCATAAGACTTCACTGTTTTGGCAAAGTAGAATTAAGGAATCTTTTTCGTGTTGAGGTATCTTTTTTTCGTTTAGATATTTTTTGAGTTTTTGAGTCCCATTTATTCCAAGTGGCGAAATTGTATCTCCATCTTTTCTGTGTCTTAGTGTTAAATTGATTTCATTTAAGGAAACTAAGGCTTTTAATTCATTATCTTTTGGAAAATCAAATGTGTTACCGCTAAATTTTTTTATCTCAAAAATATAATCTTCAAATCGGTATTTCCCTTCTTTGTCTATATGAATCTCTTTGTTTGAGTGTTGTTCGGATTTTATGAATTCAAATTTCTTAGAATTTGTATAAATCCATAAATTTGTTGTGATTGAAAGCTTTTTACCTGATTTTGAATTCGCATTTTCTTTAATAAATTCAACTACTGCTTCAATTTTTTTTCTGTCATAATCAAGATTATTTTCAGTGAACATTTTATGAATTAAGTAATTTTGGGCAGGAGTACTCAGTTCTAGGAATTTTTTTGTAGAATTTTCTAGTTTAGAAATTTTATCTGACATATATTCATCAAGTAATTCATTAGTTTCTTCTGCAGATGTTGCAAGATTTTTTAGTGCTGATGCATAATTTCCGTTTATTTCCTTAATTAATGGCAGAATTTTGTGTCTTATGAAGTTTCTTTTATATTTTGTATCCAGATTTGAGCTATCTGAGATTGCGTTTAAATCATTTTTTTTGCAATATAGCTCAATTTGTTCTCTGCTAACTGAAAGTAGGGGCCTATAATAGATATCTCTATGTTCTGAAATTCCGTTCAGGCCATTTACTCCTGTACCTTTTATAATTCTGTAAAGTAGAGTTTCTGTTAGATCATCGAGGTTATGTGCTGTAAGAACAGCATGTGCATTATATTTTTCAGCACATTTTAGGAAGAATTTATAACGAGCTTCTCTAGCAGCTGTTTCAGTGTGAGGAATATCAGAGGATAAAGTTTCTGTGTAAAATGTTATTCCACGTTTTTCACAAAAATCTCTACAAAAGTCTTCATCCCTTAAGCTTTCCTCTCCACGCCAATTATGGTTCAGGTGAACTGCTATAACAGGATTTCCAATATTCTTTATAATATCAAGCAGGCATAAAGAGTCGTATCCGCCTGAAAAGCCAACAATTAATGTTTGATTTTCAAGAGAATACTTTTTTAAAAAACTTTTTACGGTTTCTGCAATATTCATTGTCTAAACTTTTTAACGCCTTCTTTTATTTCAACAGCATCAACACCGAGCTGTTCTAAAGCTTTCATAGCAAGACTTGTAGGTTCTGTTGTGAGTGCTAATAGCATATGAGAGGATTCAATCCTTGATTTGTGCTCATTTTTGGCAAGTTCCCATGCTGCTTCCAAAACACGTTTTGCTCTTTGCGTAAACACAATTTCTCTATCGTAGTATTCATTACCAAACCCGATAAGGCTTTCTACAACTTTTCTTGCATCTCTTATATTGATTTCAAGTTCTGTAAGAACTTGTGCTCCGATACCGGTTGCTTCACCAAGAATACCAAGTAAAAACATCTCTGTTCCGACAACATTTCGTCCCAGTCTGCGGGCTTCTTCTTTGGCAAGCCTTAATATTGTTAGGGTTTCAGGCATTTGTTTTTCTATCGGTTTGATAATACTATGAGCAAGATCATCATCTGAGATCTTTAATTCCTTAAATATTTCGTAAGCCAAGCCTTTTTTAGTTTTTAAAACACCAAGCACAATATGCTCAGGTAAGACAACTGATGAACCTAATTCTTTTGCAGTTTGTAGAGCCATATTCATTGTTGTGAAAGCATTTGGTGTAAATATTATTTGTCTGCCTTCATATTCGGCTTGTCTTGATTGGATTTTTTCTAGCTTTTCTTCAAAGTTCTCTGCGGTTACTCCGCTTTTTGCAAGAATTTGAGCAAGATCTGAATCTTTATCTTCCAAAATAGATGAAATAATTTGTTCTGTACCAAGAATTTCATAGTTAGATGCTGATAATTTCGCAACAGCTCTTTCAAATACGGCAGTTGATTCTGCACTGTCAAAAAGAGCGTCAGCAGCGTCACTTGAGTTCTTATTGACTTCTTTAGGTTCATCAATTTCCGGATGATAAAGTTTTTTTACTTTCTTTTGTACTAGTTTTTCTAGTAGTGTTCTTGCTGTGTATACGTCAAACCCCATTTTTTCAAGGGTTTTAACATTGTTTGAGTGCTTGTCGAGAATTACTGCAAGAAATAAATGTTCATACAAAATTGATGGATTGCCTGATTTATTGGCTAAATCCAGTGTCTTTTTTAATATGTTTTTGACGTGGTGACTGAAATTTGCCTTTGCGTTGGTATGTATTTTTTCAGTTATTTCGATATTTTTGCAAATTTCATCATAAAGATTTTCGTATGTGATGTTATACATTTTAAAAATCTTTAAAGAGACACCTTTAGCTTCGTGTGCAAGTGCAAGAAGAAGATGTTCCGATAAAATATATTCAGACTGCATTTCTTCAGCAATTTTTTGTGCCTCTGCTACTACATTTATTGCTTTTTCAGTAAATTTCTCAAACAAAACTTATTCCTCGTCATCTATTTCATCTTCAAGACTTTCTACATATGATGCAACTTTTTCAAATTCAGCATCATCATCGATTGTCTCAAATATGTATTCTTCACCATCTTTTGTTAATCTCATAAGAACAATCTCATCATCTTCTCCTGCTTCTGAATCCTGTGGAAGAAGTAAGGCGTATTCTTGTTCATCAACTTCTACAATGTCAAAAAGCTCGAATGTAATAACGTTTCCGTTCTCATCGACTGTTTCAATTAATTGATCGTTTTCTTTTGCCATTTTTATCCTCTTTCTTTAATTATTTCTCGATAGGTATTGTTCCAGTATAATACAAGCACTTTCAATATCAACAAGTCCTTTATTTTTTCTGAAATCAATTTTTTTATTTCTTAAGTTTTCTTCTGCTGCGTCCGAGGTTAATCTTTCATCTTCGTAAATGATTTCATAACCATTTATTTTTTTTGAAAATTCAATACAATTTTCAGCTTGAAATCCTCTTGAACCATCCATATTCAGAGGAACTCCTACTACAATTTTTTGTACGTTATTTTCTTTTGCAATTTTTTCGATTTCTCTAATGGCATTGTCTTCAGGTTCCCTCATTATGAATGAGTGTCCGTTTGCAAGCATAAGTAAGTAATCGCTTAGTGCTATTCCTATTCTTTTTGTCCCGATGTCAAGTGCCATTACTTTATACATTTTGCACCCACTTGCTTTCTATTTTTTCAATAATTTCATCAAGTTCTTTTAATGTAAACTTGTTATTATTTTCTTCTGTATTATATTTCAAAGTGAAGTAATATTCATAGATGCTTTTACGAAGAATTGTTTTTAAAATTTCCTCAAAAGCTTCATTATCATTATAGATTGCTAAAATGTTTGATGCTTGTATATCTTTACCTTCAAGCATTTTTAGATAAGCACAAGTTAATAACCTTTTATGCCAGATTTCTTTTTCTTCTGGATAAAATATATTGTAAAGGGTTTCTGCAACTTCTTTTTCAAAGTCAATTTTATTTAAATCTGATTTTATTTTTTGATTTAAATTCTCTAAAAATGATTCAAATTCACTGCTGTAGTGTGCATCAAGAAACCAATGTTCCATAACATCAAAATTGTCTATTATAGCTTTTTGTGGTGGATACTTGGATGTTAAAATGGTCTCAAAATCATCGTTATCATTGTCGATGTCTGCAAGAAGATTCTTCCAGCATACATATTCATATGGTAAAAGCCAATTTGAAGTTTTTTGTTTCGATAATTTTTCAGCGTGTACAAGTATTGTTTTAAGAGCTTTTGCATCAATATTAAGAATTTCTTCGTTTTTATAAAACCTTTCAATAATTTTGTCACATTCAAATTGAGAAATATCATAAAATCCGAAGCAGTCTCTAATTCCGTTATAATCATTGATTACCACTGCTACAAATTGAACTCGTTTTTCATCATTAGTTCTTGAAAAAATCAGTGCCTGATTTCCATGCCCGTCAGGATAAGTTATACAGCAACGATATGGCTTAGAACTTGATAGCAACTTTTTGTAGAATTCTTTTGAATTGTCTTCTCTAACTCCGCTTAGTTTAAGGGTTGATAGACTTTTCTTTATTAACGGTTTCATTTTATCACTTACAAATTCATAAGCGGTATTGAGCGCATGATAAGCAAGTTGAGACTTAGTATTACCAAGTATGTATAGTGCTTCTCGTCCTAGTTCAGAGTCCGGTTGTGATAAAAATACCGGAATAAGAATATTTGCAAGAGCATCCATATCATAGTCTTCTGCCAATGATTTTATCAGCATTATCTTATCTTTTTCTTGAACTGCGCTTAAAAAATCTAGAAAATCAATTTGAACTTCAGGGTTTACTATAGCTTTATCAAGAAGCTGTTTTGTATCTTCATCTATAATATCTTCTGCATTATCAAGATACCCTTCATAATCCTCGTATTTCCAGTCTGTTTCTAAATCTCTTAGGAAATTTAGGGCAATTATTTTTGTTTCAACCGATGCAAGATTGTTTTTTAGGATTCCCCATAGTTGGTCTATTAATTCGTCTTTTTCTACATATCTTTCAAGCAGAGCTTTTATTATTTTTTCATTCCCAGCTTTGGTATTAATTAATTCTTTAAATAAAATTTTGGTAAGTATGTTTTTATTACAGTTATCTAAATCTTCAAAATCTGCATAACGAATGTCGCCGGAATATTTGGAATATTTCGTTACGATTCTGTTTATCTCAGCTTTTATTTCAAAAGGATTAAGCTCTTTAACCATTATTTTCTGGCTTTCCCCCAAAATGCGTCAAGAATTTGTTGTGCTTCTGCAGATGGCATTCTGTCGTTTAATATTAAATACTGTACAGCTATCATTGCGCATTCTGAGCAAATATTAACTCCAGGACCTTGAACCATTTTTAATACTTGTGTATTTGGTCTTTTACAAAAGCTGCAATATACAACTTCTTGTTCTGAATTATTATCGGAATGAGACTCCTCTTTGTGGTGTCCGCCACGTTTAGCCCCTAACTTAACAACTTTCTCATCAGACATGTTTATTCTCCTTTATTAGACCTCATACACTATAGAAAATCTCATACGTTTATTGTAACTTAAATCTATAAATTTGCCAAATGTTTTTGGTTAATTTATAATAACTTTATATACAAAATATCTTAAGCCCCGTGTGGCGGGTTGTGTTAGCTAAAAGAAGAGGGATGATTTAAGATGAAAAAAGCACTTTTATTAGTCAGTATTCTTTTTATTTCAGTCGTAACAACAGCATGTATTAATAATTTAGCTGTTCAAGAATTGAATAATAAAGCCGCTGCATTTATGGAGCAAGGTAACTATAATGAAGCTATTGAAAGATTAAAATCTAGTATTGACTTAGATTCTTCTTTATATGAATCACACTATAATTTAGCAATTGCTTATACTAAGGCTGAGGATTATCCTAATGCGATTAGTGCTTATGAAAAAACAATCGAGTTAAAACCTGATTTTGCAGATGCCTATTATGGTGTCGCTGTTGTTCAGGAAGATTTAATTGCTGATTTAAATACAGGTGTACTTGAAGTTGGCGAAAACGGTAATATCGAAAAAGTTCAGCAAAAAGATAATGCTGATGTTGATGATGAAAAACCGTTCGTTGTATCAGAAAAGTCTAAGCAATATATAGCATCCTTAACTGATGCTGCTATTAAAAACTATGAGTTGTATTTGTCAAAAAATCCAGCGGCTGATGATGCTGATGATGTTCAAAGCCATGTTAAAGATTTAAAACTCCGTTTGAATTCATCTTCTCAACCTGCTGCTATTGCTCAGGAGTAAGTAATGTTTCAATCTCCAGGTGATATATTATTTTCTATACATGGGTTTCCAATTTATAATTATGGGTTAACAATGGCTTTTGCTTGTATAATTGGGGTCTCAGTTGCATATTTGTTTTTTAAAAAGTATTATTCTGATAAAAATTATTCGGAACTTTGGGATATTTCAGCATATCTTATAATCGCAGGAATTGTTGGTGCAAGGCTATATTATTGTCTCTTAAATCCTGTATATTATTCTGCGAATCCGCTTGAAATTTTAAATTTCAGACAAGGTGGGTTATCTATTCATGGTGGTTTAATTGCAGGTATATTGACTCTAATTTTGCTTTCTAAAAAGAAAGGTTTGCCAATATTTGGTGTCCTTGATTCTTTTGCTTGTGGTACTGCTTTGGGGCAAGCCATCGGTCGCTGGGGTAATTTCTTTAACTCTGAAGCCTATGGCTATCCGACAGATTTGCCTTGGAAACTTTTTATTCCTGCTTCGCACAGATATCCTGAGTTTATTAATTTTAAGTATTATCATCCGACTTTCTTGTATGAAAGTCTTTTAGATTTATGTATATTTGCTGTACTTTGTTTTGTAATGAAAAAATATGCAAATTTAAAACCTGGAGTTACTTTATTTGTATATTTGGCACTTTATTCTGTGGTAAGAATTTTTGTAGAGCATTTTAGAATCGATAGTGCACTTGATTTTTATTGTGTGCCAATTGCTCAGATAATTTCTTTACTTATTTTAATTTTTTCAATTTGTGCATTGATTTATTTATCAAAAAAGGTTAATACTTGTAAGGATAATCATTCTTAAATTCCCAATTGTCAAGCTGCAATAAGTATGTACAGTTTGATCTTTTTGAATCTTGTTTGCACAGATTAAGAACTTTTTCTCTTGTGTTATATGTGTTTATGTCTGCATTATATGCACATATTCTTTTGTTACCACACATTCTGTTTGCTGCTTGATCTGCATTATCATTTCCTGCGCAGATTAAAAATGGAAATTGATCATAAGCTCTTTTGTTTGGTAATTTATTTCCATTTACATCAAGTACAATATCTATACATGATCCGTTGTGTAATAGTCCAGTGCTTCCATCTGTAAACCATATCTTATAGTCAACAGAACCTTCGTAATCGAAATCAGGTTTGCCACTTTTAAGATGTTTTAGGTAATTTTTTAAATATTTATTAAAAAATGCTTCCGCAGTTTTGGTGTTTCCTTCTAAATCTCTATCTCCATCATCATTTACTAGGTCTTTTTCACCCTTTGTCCAATACTCAATAGGTCCGTTGTCATTTTCGGATAACAGGATTGCTTGTTGAAGGTTTGAGTAGAATTTTTTTATTCTTGCGGATCTCTCTTGATTTCGGTATTTCCCTATGAGTGTTGGCATTGTCATTGAGGCGACAATACCTATTATTCCCAGCGTAATCAATACTTCTGCTAATGTAAATGCTTTATTATATTTTATCATACTCCTCCCCCTTTTTGTTCTCAATAAGACTACATGCTTATTCATATTATATACGAAAATATTAAAATATGGACAATAAGACTACAAAAATTTTACAATTAGGACGTAAAATCTTTAAAGTTCGTAAAGAAAAAGGACTTTCTCAAAATCAGCTTGCGGAAATGCTTGATATTTCACGTGAACATCTTGCTAAAATTGAAACTGCTAAACGCTGTATAAGCCTTGGACTGCTTATTGAAGTTGCTGATAAATTAGAAATTAAAGTAAGTGATTTAATTGATTTTTAATAGATTTTGTTTTATTAATACTTTATATGGATAAAAAGTGTACAAATAAACCCCTGATTTGGCTTTCTTCAGCTCATTTTATTAATGATGTCTATACTGGCATGTTGAATCCTATTATGCCGTTTATTGCCTTGAAATTAGGTATTTCTATGGCTATTGCTACTATTATTGTGAGTTTATCTCATATTTTTGCATCATTATTACAGCCTATTTTTGGCTTTTTTGCTGATAATATAACAAGACGAGCTTTTATTTTTTGGGGGCTTATTGCTACTTCACTTTTTATATCTTTGGCTCCAAGTGCAAATCATGTTTTTACTCTTTTGATTTTTATCATTTTTGGTAGTCTTGGTTCAAGCTTTTTCCATCCGCAGGCATTAGGGCTTGCCGTTAGATTTTCTACCGGGGATATGGTTAAAAATATGGGAATTTTTATAGGACTTGGAACTCTCGGATATTCTTTCGGCCCTATTGTCTCAGCTGCTGTGGCTCAGTTCGTTGGGTTGCATTCTATGCCATTTTTAGCTATTCCAGGGATTGTTGTTGCGGGTCTTATGTTCTACTTTGTTCCGAAAATATCATCTGGAGAAAATGTAAAAAAACACAGTGATTTTATAAATGCATTTAAAGAGATTTTTTCTAATAGAAGACTAAATATTCTTAATATTATTGCAATATTAAAAACATTAGTAACGACTTCCAGTTCTATTCTTTTGCCGTTTTTGTGGCGTAATATGGGATATAAACCTTTTAAAATTGGTGTAGCTCTGTTTGCGTTTAGCTTTGCTGCTGGAATTGGTTCATTTATAAGTAAAAATGTCGAAAATAAGTTAGGTGCTAAGTTTGTTTTGGCTTTTTCTATGATTTCAACTTTTCCATTAATGATTTTATTTGCGTTGATGTATAAAATGTTTCCTCAAGTTACATTTGTTGTTTTTGTCTTAATGGGATTTTGTACCGGTATGGCAATGCCTGTAACCATGGTTATGGCTCAAAGTACACTCCCTCAGTATAAAAGCATTATCGGTGGATTTATTAATGGCTTCTCTTGGGGGGTTGTAGCTATTGCGCTTTCAGTTATAGGATTTATTGCACAGGCAAAGGGTATAATTCCAGTTCTAATTGTTATTACTCTTATCCCTGCTGTCTTATCTTATTTTGTTCTTAATAAATTATTTAAACTTGCCGAATAATTATTCTTAATATTTTGTTATTATTTAGTTATTTTTAGCAAAAAATTTTTTTAGACTTTTTTAACTTTTAAAGTCAAGTTTACAAAATGAAAGGATTTAAAAAATTATGCAAATTAACAACAACATGAATCGTTTTTCAGCCCCTCAATTTGGAATGGCTCTTAAAGTGAATGAGGGTGCTGAAAAATTCTTGAAAGACAGATCGATGGAAGCTTTAGAAAAATTAGCTAAAGCTGGTGAAGAAATGAAAGATTTTAAATTTTGGGATTTAGAAGTTGGTGAAAATGGTTATAGAATTAAGTCAAAACGATATGCAAATGCTTATAAATCACCTTCTCTTGATAGAGACCGTGACCCTAACCAATATAAATCTTTTAATGACATTAATATATATGCTGTTTATGATGGTGAGATTGGGCCTAAAGGGCAAAGGTATCCATTAACGTTTGTTTTCAAGAATAATGATGCTGCTGTAACTGCTTATAATAAGTATAAAACCTTTGTTTCTGATGAAGATCATTATATTGAATTAACAAAAATGCTAGAAGCTAATGATGTGGAAAAAGCTGCAAAAGAGGCAGAAGAAAAGAAAGCAATTGATGCTAAGGATAACTTTATATCAGGTTTAATGGGTAAATTTGGTAATAAAAAAATAACTATATAGTAAAATTGATAATAAAAAAAGCTCCTATTTTTAGGAGCTTTTTTTATGCCATAACATCTAAATTTCTTTTTACTTCTTGCTGTTGACGCTTTTGTTCAGCTTTCTCCTGCAAGTAAGATATCTTATAAAGTAGACTGTTGGATGCCAAGTCGAGACTTAATTTTTTGTCTTTTTCATGTAACATTGCTAAATCATGCTCTCCCCCAAATGCACTCACATTTGTGAATGAATTCATGGTATTCATCATATTCATTGCTGCATTATTCATATTGTTAATAGCATTAAAACGTGCAATCGACGATACTAACATTTACTAACCTCAAAACATGTTTACCACTCTTTTAGAATATAACACTTTTAGCTTTTTTGCAATAGTTAAATAGTATTAGTTAGAATATTAATTTTTGTAACAAAATATATGACCTCTGAAATTCGGTTTTGAGTATATACTTTATATATATACAGAGAGATAAAGCATTAAATAAACACACAAAAGAGAGAGTATTTAATTTCCGTTTAAAACAAGAGAGAGACAAATTTATTCCTATTCCTACCTTCCTAAAACAAATTTAAAGCCCCTAAAAAGGGGCTTTTTTTTTAGTTATATTAGTTATTAATTTTATTTAACAGATCCTACTTTATGGATTTTAATAAAGTTTGTGCCACCTATTAAAAGTTCAGGAACTGAGCCTGTAAATATCAAATTGTCTCCATCTGAAACATTGTCCATGTGACGTTTAATGAATTTATCAATTGTTTTGACTGTTTTTTTATCAATTTTTCCATCAAAGTTCATTGGGACAGGGAAAACCCCTCTATATAGTTTTATTGATGTACAAATTTCTTTATCTGGGCAGCAGGCAAATATTGGAACGCTTAATCTGCCTTCTGAAAGGAATTTTGCTGTAAATCCGCTTTTTGTAAGTGCCATTACAGCTTTTACATTCATTTTCTTGCACATATCAGCTATAGACATACCTATCGCCATAGCTTGATTATCTTTTTCATCTTCAATCATTCTTCTAGGAAATTTGTTTTTTCTCATAAATGGAGACTCTTCCACTGTATCTGCAATTTTTTTCATCATTTTAACAGCTTCTACAGGGTATGCTCCTGCTGCAGTTTCTCCGGATAGCATAATAGCGTCTGTGCCATCAAGAATAGCGTTAGCTACGTCTGATGTTTCTGCACGTGTAGGAATTGGGTTTTCTATCATGCTTTCAAGCATTTGTGTTGCAACAATCACAACTTTACGTTTTAAGTTTGCTTTTCTTATTATTGTTTTTTGAACAATTGGAACTTTTTCAGTAGAAATTTCAATACCTAAATCGCCTCTAGCAACCATGATACCGTCTGAAACTTCAATTATCTCATCGATATTATCTACAGCTTGAGGTTTTTCTATTTTTGATATTATTTTGATATCTTCTCTTCCATAGCTTTTTAGGATTTCTCGAAGTTTTGTTACATCGGCAGCTTCTCTTACAAAAGAAAGTCCAAGATAATCAATGTTTTCTTGTACCGCAAATTTAACAAATTCCAAGTCGCGTTCTGTTAAGACATCTATGCTGCCTGTTGAACCAGGTATATTAATGCCTTTTCTAGGTTTCAAAAGACCATTTGTTAGAACTTTAGCATAAATGACACCATTTTCTATTTTTTGAACTTCTAATTGAATTTTCCCGTCATCGATTAAAATTAATTCTCCAATCTTAACGTCTTCTGCCATACCTTTGTAGTCAACAGGAAGAATATCATCTGTGATTGTATCTTGATGTCTGAATTTTAAGATTTCATCTTTTTTTAATTCAATTGGTTCTCCAATGTTTCCCAATCTGATTTTTGGACCTTGTAAGTCAAGAAGTACAGGAATTAATCGTTTTTCTTCTTGTTCTATTTCTCTTATAGCTTTAAGGTTATTGCCGTGAAAATTTACATCACCATGTGAAGAATTGATTCTAAACATGGTAACTCCAGCTTTAAAAAGTTTTTTAATCATTTCTTTGTTAGCACATGCTGGGCCTAGGGTTGCGACTATTTTAGTCATTGTATATTTATTCATTTTACTAATCATCTCCTTAAAAATTAAGTTAAAAGTCTTTACAAAACTACGTTTATAATATATACTATAAAAAAAATTCATTTGCTAGTGTTTAGTATAATGTGAGGAAGGTGAAAATGAACAAATTTTTGGTTGGGCTTTTAGCTTGTGGTCTTTTTGCTACTACTATTATGCCTTCATTTGCAGCAGATATTGCTGACGTTAGCTCTAATTATTGGGCTTCAAAAGAAATTAATGAAGTTGTTGACAGCAACATCATGACACTTACTTCAGGTAATTTTAATCCAGAAGGCAGTGTGAAAAGAGTTGATTTTGTTCAAGCTTTATTAAAAGTTTTATCTAATGACAATTTGAATGTGAACATTTCAAACATCTTTACAGATGTTCAATCATCAGATTACTTCTATAATGATGTATTGCGTTCACAACAGTTAGGTTTGGTTTATGGATATCCAGACAAAACATTCCAACCTAAAAAACTTATGTCTCGTGCTGAGACTCAATCTGTAATTAGCCATATTACTAAAGATATGGATGCAGATACTGCAATATTGAATAAATTTGCAGATGCAAAAGAAATTCCTGCTTGGGCAGAAAAACCTTATGCAAAAACTTTAAATTATGGAATTTATGTAAATTATCCTAATGCAAATGAATTGAGACCTAATGATGTACTTTCAAGAGCAGAAGCTGCTGTTATTTTAGCAAGACTTAAAGATAAATTAGGGCTTGTTAAAAATGAGTACAAAGGTGGAATTGAACACTTTGGATATGCTCGTAAAGCTCCAAATAATGAAGTAAAAGTTGGTGATTACTCTAACCTTGTACAAGAAGGTAATGTTATTCCTGTAGCTTTCACTGAAAAATTTAAATCAGATAAAAGTGCTGCAGGTGATACTTTAACTTTTGTTGCTAAGGAAGATATCGCAACTGAAGAAGGTACTGTAATATTCCCTGAAGGTACTAAATTCTATGCTCAAATTAATGAAATTCAAGATCCAAAATGGTTCAATAAAAATGCAAGAGTATTTGCTGAAATTACAAGCGCAGAATTGCCTTGTGGTAAAAAAGTTGATTTGAGTGCAAAACCTTTCACTAAGAAATATGACCTTAAAGAAGGCCCTTGGATGACAGCTGGTAAGCTTGCTCTTTGTACAGTAACAGGTGGTGCTGTCGGTACTGCTGCTGGTGTAGGTTTTGCGTTTATACCTGATCCTGTAAAAATCGGTACTGGTATTGCAATTGGTGCTCCAGTGGGTGCTGGTGTTGGTTTAGCTACAGGTTTGGTTACTAAAGGGCTTAACTATCACGCTAAAGAAGGCGAAGTTATAAAAGTTATTTTACTTAAAGATGCAAAAGTATCAAAAGTAAAAAAATCTTTATAGTTTTTGACTAATTTCAAAAAGGAGAAATCAGTTTTCGATTTCTCCTTTTTTTGTTAATTATGCTTAGTTAGTTCGGCTTACTGATATTCTCCTGTCGGTTATACTAATTAGATGTATACGGTTTAAAATATAAAAGTAACCAATAAGGAGATTATGTATGAAAAAGTTTTTAATGTTTTTTGCAGTATTAGGTTTTGTGTCGGTTCCTTTAAATTCAGCTTTTGCATGGGAAGTTCAGGATATGAATCCGTTACCTTATGTTGGTATAGGACCAAATTATACAACATTTAGTTTGAATCCTTTTAAAGGATTTAAAAACTGTAATCCATGTAAAAAAGTTGAAGTTAAAGAGTGTGATTCATGTATGACTGGTGCCGCAGCCCCAATTTGTCCGAAATGCGTTAAAGCCTTTCCTAACTGCACCTCTTGTAATGAACCTATAGAAATGCCTCAACGAATTTATGTAGTTGAACCTCAATGTAACTGTATGCAAAATCGTTAATAATAAAAAGCCGGAATTTATTAAATTCCGGCTTTTTGCTAATCATCTAAATCATCATATTCTTTTTGTTTTGCTTTAATGGAATAGAATATTGATAATATAAACAATACTAACACTGGGATTCCGTAAGCAATTAAAAAAGCTAGTCCTACGGTTTCTGGGTTTTTTGCGATAGAGTCTTTTGACATTTTTAAATGTCCCATAGACCAAAACACAATAATTAGAAGTGTTGATATACAAGCATTTTTAGCTTTAACTGCGCTTTTATAATTCATTAGTATTCTATGTCCTGTAATGTTTTAAAAATTCTATCAGTAATATATTGAATGTACTCTTGAGATACCATTCCATTGATTACTGCGTCTGCAATCTGGTAAGCTGGTCGAATATATTGTTGAGCAGTTCTGTTTACATCTTTAAATTGTAAATCAGCAGCAGCTCCAGTTTTACCTCTTAATGCAGCTCTTTTATACCAGCGATCTTTGATTACTTCTAACGGAGTATAGACGTAAACTTTTACGTCCATTATATCTCTAATGCCCTCGTTAAGTACGTATAATCCTTCTGTAAGAACAACTTTTGCAGGCTTTTTAACATCTCCGTTAGGATCTGAAACACAAGTTACGAAATCGTAGTTTGGAGAGGTTATTGTTTTACCCTTTTTAAGTTCCATTAAATGTTCTTTCATTAACTCTAAGTTTATTGCATCAGGAGTATCAAAGCTAAACCCGGTTTTGAATAGTTCTTCATAGCTTCCAGCTTCTTGTAATTCTTTTGAGGTATCTTTATAGTAGTCATCACAGCGAACTACAGTATAAATACCTTCTTTTTTATCTTTGACACAAGCTTTAATTGTATTGTCTACAAAAACAGTTTTACCAGAAGCACTTTCGCCTGTAATTCCAATTAAAAATGTCTTTTTCTTTTCTTGAACAACTTTTCTTGCAATATTTAATATTAAATTGTCAGACGTTTTTAAGAATAGCGGTTGAGCTTCCTTTTTATCTTCTTCAAGTACTCTTTTAAGTGATTCCACGATATTTGATATTATTTCCATATCGCTTCTGCTTGAATAATAATCATAACTTGTTAAATGAAAACTTGTGGTCATAGCTTTTCTAATTCCCCTACTCAATCTATTTTTACATTGTACTTTAAAGGAAAATTATTTTCTAATAATTATAAATCTTTGTAACAAATTCGTTAATTTTTTAAAGAATTAGATTATTTTTCCGTAATTAAATTTGTGATAGTCAAATGGGAGTTATATATGAGCGAGGATTTATTTAAGGTTGCGTTTTTGGAAGCTAAAGACGAGGTAGCAGCTGAGTATCGAGAAGAAATTTCCGAAATGGGTATGGCACTTGAAAAATTCTTCAATAACGTTTTAGAAACAATTTCATTGACAGATAAGGATTTATTAAGACGTTAATAAAAAAAGGAACTTTTAAAAGTTCCTTTTTTTTATGTGTATGCTTCTGCAACTTTTTTATATGAATTAATTGTTGACTGTATATCTTCACTATTTAAATCTGCTTCATTTTTGAGTTTAGTTTGTGCTGCTAACAATAATTCTTTTTGAAAATCTTTATCAAATTTTGCTTTTAGTGAAACAACTTTTGCATTATATTCGTTGTTGTTTTGTAATTCAGATTCGCCAACGACAGCTCTTGAGGCTTTTCCAGCCAACCAGCTGCCGATAAATCCTACAGCTGCACCAACTACTGCTCCAACTGCGGTTCCTACTCCAGGAATAGGGATGCAGCTGCCTATTGCTGCTCCAGCAGCGGCTCCTGCTTTCATGCCTATAGCAAAACCTGCAGTTTCTGCTGCTATGTTGACAACTGTTCTTCCTACCTGTTTATTGCCTGCTTCTGTTCCAAGTTTATTGTATGTTTCACATATTTCAGGAGCAGCTGCTAGTAATGATATTCCTGCGAATATAGCATTCCCTTTAACGGCTTTGCTTACAGTCCTAAATTTGCTTGATGATGCTGCAAGTTCTTTTAGTTTCGTTGATCCTTTTGTAATTCCTGTATATTTTTTGACTGTTTGAAGACCTTTTCCAGTTTTTGTGAGCGGCGCTAGTTCTCCTGCTATTTTTGCTTTATGTACGTTTAATTCGGCTTCGGCAATTGCTTTTGAGATTTCTTTCATCTTTAGTTTATAAGCATTTCCTGTAAGACTTTTTGCTTCATGCAAGAGTTTTCGAACTTCATCGTAATATTTTGATTTTGAAAGCTGTTGTAAATATTTTAATCTTGCATTACCTGTTAGCTTTGCTTCTTCCGCCAAAGGTAATTTTTTGAATGCTTGGTATTTTTGACTAAGTTCATTTAACGTATTATACTTATAGAAATTTTTTGAAGTTTCCCAGATGTTCTTGCCTTTTAGGCTTTGTTCAAGTTCACTTGTAGCTTTTAGTGTATTTTTTAGAGTCTTGGAAAATCCATCTTCTTTAATTTTGCTTTTATTTTTTAAAAGCCAAGATCCACCTTTAATCCCGCCTTCAAATATTAGAGCTCCAGCAACACCAGTGCCTAAATCAATATCGTTGTGGTTTATTCCTGCACCGACAACATAGCGCGATAAATTAAGAATATCATTTGATGTATATCCTTGAACTGTCATATTTCCCCGTACTTATTTTTCCCTTATTTATATAAAAAATTTTTGAGTTTAAATATTTACTTATTGTTAACTTTTATTACGAAAAAGACGCTATATCGTTAGCGCCTTTTTGTTGGGTTGTCGGATTGGGCTTTTTCTTCTACCTGCTACCATTAACCCATTTTGTTAGTAATATATACCAGATTGTTTCGCCATAAAGTCATTTCCGAACTTATTTCCGCCATATAGTTGCATTTGAAGCATTGCAAGTTCTTGTGGGGTCATAGTCGGTTGCATCATAAACGGGTTTGTTGTTCCTGTATCAAAGTGCTGTTGAGGAGTTTGAGCTTGCTGGGTCTGTTTAGATTGTTGTACTTCTTCCTCAGCAGCCATTTTCTTTTCGGTATGACTCTTACCAGTGAAGATGCTTGCTAGAGCATCACCTGCCATATAACCGACTACGCTGCCTAACAGAGGTCCTACAACCGGAATAGGACTTAGTAGTGCTGCACCAATTGCACCTCCTATCATACCTGTAGTTACTCTAGTTATAGTTTTTGCAGTTTCTGTAACTCCGCCTAAAATACCTTTATCTTTTGTTGCACTCCAGATGTTTGGTATTTCTACTGCTATTGCAAATAATCCTGCAAGTAGAGGCAGTCTTTTCCCTAACGACTTGATGGAACCTTTAATTCCGCCCCAAACTTTGTTTGTTCCAGCTTTAGTAGCTTTTCCTACACCATATTTCCAGCCCGCTTTTATTCTGTCTGGTAAAGTTTTTGTTTGATGTAGCATGTTCTTGAAAAATCCTTTGTGAATTTTTCTTTGTTTGATATTTTCTTTTTCAGTTTTTAAGGTTGCGTCTTTAAGCTGAGTCCAGAAGTTTTTAAAGTATTGTCCGCCTTCTCTTTTCCCTTCTTTTGTTAATTTCCCATAGAAAGAGTCAGTTAGAGCTTTGGTGAAGACTTCATTACCAGTTCCTAATACAAAATCAGGAGCTATTGCAAGTCCACGTTTAGCATAATTATACGCTTTTGAACCAATTGCGCTAATATTCATAACCATTACCTACTATAAATTTATAACTACCTTACTTATATAAAGTTTTTTTCAAGCTATAAATTTACTAAATGAATTTTTTATGTAACAAATATTAACATTTACCTCTCATATAATCTGCAAATGGCTCTTTATCATTTTTTTATTTATTTAAAGTTTGCAAAATATCTAAAATACGTGTATAATTATACTATATATAATAAGCTATTATTATATATCTGAAAATTTCATAAATTTATAAGGGGAGTCTCCTTGTTTATTTAGAATGCATCTTGGTTTTTTGTTTGCTTGGTGCATAAAATTTTCTAGAGTATAATAGATTAATCTGTTTATGCGAAAGGTAAGAAAAAGATGAGAACAGTAACTTTAATTAAGGGCGATGGAATTGGACCAGAGATTTCTGATGCGGTTATGAGAATAATTGAGGCTAGTGGATTGGAAATTAATTGGGATATTCAATCTGCTGGTGTAGATGTTATTCAAGAAGAGGGTACGCCTTTGCCGGCAAGAGTGTTGGAGTCTATTAAAGTAAATCAAGTTGCATTGAAAGCACCTATTACTACTCCAATCGGTATGGGCTATAGATCTGTGAATGTTCAATTGCGTCAGTCTTTAGATTTGTATGCAAACGTTAGACCATGTAAAAATCTTCCAAATGTTAAAACAAGATACGATAATGTAGATTTGGTTATTATAAGAGAAAATACTGAAGACTTGTATGCAGGTATTGAACATCGTATTGATGATAATACTGCTGAAAGTATTAAAATTATTACTAGAAAAGCTTCAGAACGTATTTGCAGATATGCATTTGAATATGCAGTAGAGCACAAGCGTAAAGAGGTATGTTGTGTAACTAAGGCTAATATTTGTAAATTATCTGACGGTTTATTTTTAGATTGCTTCCGTCAAGTTGGTTTGGAATTCCCTAAAATTAAGCAAAGAGAATTGCTTGTTGATAATTTGTGTATGCAATTAGTTCAAGATCCTACAGCATTTGATGTTTTAGTAATGCCAAACCTATACGGAGATATTGTTTCAGATTTAACTGCTGGCTTTATTGGTGGTCTTGGTGTTGCACAAGGTGCTAATATTGGTAAGTATGGTGCTGTTTTTGAACCTGTTCATGGTTCTGCTCCTGATATTAAGGGTAAAAATAAAGCAAATCCTACAGCATTATTGTTGTCTGCTATTGATATGCTTCATTATATTGGGGAAGATCAATATGCTGATAAGATCCAAGCAGCATTATATAAAACTCTTGAAGAAGGTAACTTCACTGAGGATCTCGGTGGTAACTTAAAAACAACTGAGTTTAGAGATGCAATTATTATGAATATGAATTCATAGTAATATCGTTGCTTAAAGATAAATATAAGATATAAAAGTGCCGCTTTATAAGCGGCATTTTTTGTAATTATTAAATTAGTCTAATAAGCCTAAATCTTTTAAAAATCGCTTATTATCAGCTAATCGTTCTAACTTTTCATCTTCAAGTGGGTCAATAATATCACCCTTATTAAATAAATCATTAACTATTTCATTATGATTTAAGTTCTCTGGATCTGATAATACCAGCTGTGTGAATTTTTTGATGTCATGTTGTTGCTCATAAAGCTTAATTGCCTTTTTGGATAAATTATCTAAAAATTCATTTTTAGATGTGTCAAAATTAACATCTATAGGTTTTATCATACCATTACATGTTTTTTTGTTTTTTGTACATAATTTTTCAGATAATTTTTTAAATAGTTCCATGACACATATCCTCACTAACATTATCCTATTTTTTTGTCAATTTTGCAATCAATCTATAGATTTAGTGTCAAGGAGGGTTAAAATCTTGATTAATGTTTCTATTTAATCTATAATATTAATGCTGATTATGAAATAAGAAAGAGGTTTGAAATGCTTGACATAAAGCTAATTCGGGAATGTCCTGAAAAAATTAATGAATTGTTAAAACGTCGTAATCCGGATTTATCTATTGATGAAGTTATTAAGATTGATGAAGAAAGAAGAAAAATTCAGACTACTGCTGATGAGTTAAGAGCAAAGAGAAAAAAAGATTCTCAAATGATTGGCGAACTTAAGAAAAAAGGTGAAAATACTGATGCTGTTCAAGAAGAAGTTCGTAAAATCGGTGATGAAATTAAAGTTTTAGAAGAAAAACAATCCGCATTAGATGAAAAACAACGTGATATTTTACTTCATATTCCTAATATTCCTGATGAAACTACACCTGTAGGTGCATCTGAAGATGATAATGTTGAAGTTTATAAATGGGGTGAACCTAGAAAATTTGATTTTGAATTTAAACCTCATTGGGATTTATGCGAAGAAAAAGGTCTTGTTGATTTTGAACGCGGGGTAAAACTTTCACAAAGCCGTTTTACATTATACCGCGGTAAGGGTGCAAAATTAGAACGTGCTATTATTAACTTTTTCTTAGATTATCACTGTGGTGAACAAGGTTATGAAGAAATTTTGCCTCCATTTATGGCAAATGCTGCTACTATGACCGGAACTGGGCAGTTGCCTAAATTTGCAGAAGATATGTATAAATGCGTAGATGAAGATTTATACTTAATTCCAACAGCAGAGGTTCCTGTTACTAATATTTATGCAGGTGAAATCTTGTCTGAGGATGATTTGCCTAAGTATATGACAGCTTATACCCCTTGTTTTAGACGTGAGGCTGGTTCAGCTGGTAAAGATACAAGAGGCTTGATTCGTGTTCACCAATTTAATAAAGTTGAATTAGTTAAACTTTGTACTCCTCAAACAAGTAAAGATGAACATGAAAAATTAACTGAAGATGCAGAAAAGATGCTTCAACTATTGGAATTACCTTATCGTAGAGAAGCTCTTTGTACTGCTGATATTGGTTTTTCAGCTAATAAGTGCTGGGATTTGGAAGTTTGGATGCCATCTTATGGAACTTATAAAGAAATTTCAAGCTGTTCAAATTACGGTGATTATCAAGCAAGACGTGCTAATATCAGATATCGAGATAAAGAAACTGGAAAAGTTCAATTTGTTCATACAATCAATGGTTCTGGTTTGGCTGTTGGTAGAACTTTTGCAGCAATTGTCGAAAATTATCAACAGGCTGATGGCACAATTATTATTCCAGAAGTGCTTAGAAAATATACTGGTTTTGATAAGATATAATTTTGAAGTTATAATACAAAAGGACCGGAATAATAATCCGGTCTTTTTTGTATTTATATAAAGAGTTTTACTTT